>DASUZE010000012.1:0-46809 GCA_036377015.1 Piscinibacter sp.
TGCAATAGAGCATGCCGTCCGAAGGACGGCGTGGGCCTCTCAGACGGCGCCGCCGCCCATAATCCCCCAATGACCCCCAGCGGCCTTACCCGCGTCCGCGGCATCCGCTGCGGCCACTTCACCGACACGCGCCGGCCCACCGGCTGCACCGTGGTCCTCGCCGTCGACGGCGCGGTCGGCGGCGTCGACGTGCGCGGTGCCGCGCCAGGCACGCGCGAGACCGAGCTGCTGTCGCCGCTGAACACCGTCGAGCAGGTGCACGCGGTGCTGCTGGCCGGCGGCAGCGCCTTCGGGCTCGATGCCGCCGGCGGTGTCATGCGTTGGCTCGACGAGCGCGGCATCGGCGCTCAGGTCGGCGCGCTCAAGGTGCCCATCGTGCCGGCGGCCATCCTGTTCGACCTGCTCGCCGGCGATTCCACCATCCGTCCCGACGCCGCCGCCGGCTACGCGGCCTGCGAGGCGGCGAGCGACGCGCCGCCCGCCGAGGGCAACCTCGGCGCCGGCGCGGGCGCCGCGGTCGGCAAGCTGTTCGGCTATGTGCGCGCCATGAAGGGCGGCGTCGGCAGCGCCTCGCTCACGGTGGGCGATGTGACGGTGGGTGCGCTGGTCGCCGTGAACGCCATGGGCGACGTGATCGATCCGGCCAACGGCCGCGTGATCGCCGGCGCGCGCAGCGCCAACGGGCGGGCTCTCGTCAACACCACCCAGGTCATCCTGCGCGGCGAGCCGCTGGCCGCCGTGCCGCCCGGCGCCGCGACCACGCTGGGCGTGATCGCCACCGACGCGCGCCTCACCAAATCGCAGGCCAACAAGCTGGCGCAGATGGGCCACGACGGCCTCGCGCGCACCATCAGCCCGGTCCACACCAGCGCCGACGGCGACACCTTGTTCGCGCTGGCCACCGGCGCCAGCGACACCAGCATCGACCTGACGGTGCTCGGCACGATGGCGGCGGAGGTGGTCGCGGTGGCGGTGCTGCGCGCGGTCCAGGCCGCCGAGAGCCTGCCCACGCTGCCCGCGGCGCGCGACTTCACTTCCAGCTGACACTCGAACGATGACGCCACGCCTTTCACGCCGCCTCGTCCTCCTGCTCCTCGCCGCGCTCGCCGCGTGCCGCAGCGCCCCGCCGTCGCCGTCGGCACCGCCGGCGCCTCCCGCCGCCGACCCGTTCCAGCCCATCGTCTTCGTGCACGGCAACGGCGAAACGGCGGCGCTGTGGATGACCACGCTCTGGCGCTTCGAGAGCAACGGCTGGCCGCGCGCCAAGCTGCATGCGATCGACATGCCCTACCCGCTGGCGCGCGACGACGACACCAAGCCGCAGGACGGACGCAACTCGACCAGCGAGGCCATGCAGTTCCTCGCCGCCGAGGTCGACAAGGTGCTCAAGGCCACGGGCGCGAGCAAGGTGGTGCTGATCGCCAACTCGCGCGGCGGCTACGCGGTCCGCAACTACGTCGCCAACGGCGGCGGCGCGGCCAAGGTGTCGCACGTGGTGCTGGCAGGCACGCCCAACCACGGCGTGTGGGCCGACGTGCGCAACCGGCCCGACAACGAGTTCAACGGCGCAGGCCCCTTCCTCACCGGCCTCAACGCGCCCAAGGGACCGAACGGCGAGGAGGTCACGCCCGGCGTGCGCTGGATGACCATCCGCTCCGACAACAACGACAAGTACGCCCAGCCCGACGGCGCGTGGATCGGCGCCAAGGGCACGCCCACCAACGTCTTCTACGACGGCCCGGCGCTCAAGGGCGCGCAGAACATGGTGATCGTCGGCGCCGACCACCGCGAGCTCGCCTTCGGGCCCAAGGCCTTCGCCGGCATGTTCCGCTTCGTCACCGGACGCGACGCGAGCAGCACCGCGATCACGCCGGAAACGAGCGTGGTACTCGACGGCAAGGTCTCCGGCCAGGGCCTGAACAACGAGCCCGGCAAGGGCAGCTTCCCGACCAACCTGCCGCTGGCCGGCGCGACGGTGGAGGTCTATGCCTGCCGGCTCGAGTCGGGCGAGCGCAACGGGCCGGCGGTGCACCGCAAGACCGTGGGCGCCGACGGGCGCTGGGGCCCGTTCAACGCGAGCCCGCGGACCTTCTACGAGATCGTCGTCAGCGCGCCCGGCTACGCAACGACCCACATCTACCGCTCGCCGTTCCCGCGCTCGTCGGCCATCGTCCACCTGCGCCTGGAGCGCATCGCCGACGTCGATCGCGACGCACGCTCCATCGTCACGCTGACGCGGCCGCGCGGCTACTTCGGCGTGCCGCGCGACCAGGTCGAGCTCGACGAGCGCAGTCCGCCGGGGGGCATCCCGCCCGGCGTGGCGGGCGTGTCGGCGGCCAAGCTGAAGCTGCTCGATGCGCCCAACCGCGCGGTGTCGGGCGAGTTCAACGGCGAGCGCATCGTGGGTCGCGCCTGGCCGGCGGCGGACAACCACGTCGTGTTCCTCGAGCTGACGTATTGAAGCTCGCCCAGGTCCTCTTCTCCCAAGGCTTCGGCACCCGCCGCGAGTGCGAGGGGCTGATCGCCTCGGGCCACGTCACGCTCGCCGGCCGGGTGATCGACGACCCGTACGTCGATGTCGACACCGACGGCCTGGTCTTCGGCGTTCGCGGCGAGCGCTGGCCCTATCACGCCAGGGCGCTCATCCTGATGAACAAGCCGGCCGGCCACGAGTGCTCGCAGAAGCCGCGCCACCACCCCAGCGTGTACGGCCTGCTGCCGCCGCCGCTGCGCCGGCGCGACGTGCAGACCATCGGGCGCCTCGACGAGGACACCACCGGCCTGCTGCTGTTCACCGACGACGGTGCGCTCATCCATCGCCTCACCTCGCCCAAGCGCCACGTGCCCAAGGTGTACGAAGCGGCCTGCCGGCACCCGGTGGGCGACGAGCAGGTGCAGCGGCTGCTGGCCGGCGTCACGCTGCTCGACGATCCCGTGCCGGTGCGGGCGGCCGCCGCCGTCGCCACCGGGGAGGGCGCCGACGGCCTGCACGGGCTGCGCCTGACCCTCACCGAGGGCAAGTACCACCAGGTCAAGCGCATGGTCGCCGCCGCCGGCAACCGGGTCGAGCGACTGCACCGCAGTGCCTTCGGCGCGCTGGTGCTGCCGGACGAGCTGGGCCCCGGCCAGTGGCGCTGGCTGGACGACGCTGCCGCGATTTCGCCGGCGGCGTGAACTGCGACACGCCGGCGGCACGCTGCGGTCAGCAGCGCGCAAGCCGCTCGCCGTACTGTCGGAGGCAGGGAAATACCGACGGCCAAGCGAGCGCAGGTTTTCGCACCGTCCAAGAGGCACAGGGTCCATGGCGCCGCACGACGTACCGCCGGATGCCGCGACGGCTGACTTCGCCGCGGCCGAGCGCCGCGCCGAGGTCGACCGGCAGGTCGACGACGAGCGGGTCGCGACGCTCTACGCCCTCACCCCCACGCCGCTGATCGCCGGCCTCGCCTTCGCCGTGCTGGTGGCAGTCATCCTCTGGCCCTACCGGCCGGGCGCGATGGTGGCGTCCTGGCTCGTCGCCAAGTTCGTCATCGGCGCGCTGCGCCTGCGCGACGTGATCCGCTTCACGCATTCCCACGCCGGGCATGCCGAGACGCCGCTGTGGCGCCGTCGCGCCGTCTCCATGCTGGTGCTCGACGGCATCTGCTGGGGCGCGATGGGCGTGCTGTTCATGCCGGAACAGGCGCCGGGCGTGCAGGCGGTGATCCTGGCCTCGCTCATCGGCATCGCCGGTGCCGGCGTCTTCAGCTTCATCAGCGACGCCCGCGGCTGCGTGATGTTCCTGTGGATGCTCCTGCTGCCCACGGTGGTCTACCAGCTGCTGCGCGGCTCCGACGCCGGCTTGTTCGCCGGGCTCGGGACGCTGGTCTACCTGGGGCTGATGTGGCTGGAGGCCCATCGCGGCGAGCAGCGCATCTGCGAGATGCTGCGCCTGCGCTTCGAGAACGGGCTGATCGCCGAGGAGCGCCGTCGGGCGCTCCTGCTGGCCCAGCACTCCAGCGCCGCCAAGAGCCGATTCCTCGCGACCGTGAGCCACGAGATGCGCACGCCGCTGAACGGCATCCTCGGCATGACCCAGCTGCTGCAGCGCTCGGGCGTGAGCCGCGAGCAGATGGCGCAGCTCGAGACCATCCGCGGCTCCTCGCAGCACCTGCAGACCGTGATCGGCGACCTGCTCGATCTGTCGCGCATCGAGTTCGGCAAGCTGGCGCTGGACGAGCGGCCCCTGGCGCTGGAGGAGACCGTGCACGAGGTGACGGACCTGCTGCACGCGGTGGCGCAGGACAAGGGACTGGCCTTCCGGGTCGGCTTCGAGCCGGGGCTGCCGATGCACGTGCTGGGCGACGCCGCGCGCATCCGCCAGGTGCTGCACAACCTGATCGGCAACGCCATCAAGTTCACGCCACGCGGACTGGTCGGCCTGCGGGTCGAGCAGCGCGAGGGCCGGTTGTGCTTCGAGGTGCGCGACAGCGGCCAGGGGGTGGCGCCCGAGGTGCTGGCGCGCATCTTCGACGCCTTCGAGCAGGGCCCCGCCGCGACGGTCTGCACCCGCTCGGGCACCGGCCTGGGCCTGACCATCTCGCGCCAGATCGCGCGCGCCATGGGCGGGGATGTCGAGTGCGAGACCACCAGCGGCATCGGCGCATGTTTCGTGTTCACCCTGCCGCTGCGCCCTGCCGCCCCGGCCCTTCCCACCGCGACCGCCGAGACCACGGGCACGCCGGCCCTGCGCGGCCGGGTGCTGGTCGTCGACGACCATCCGGTCAACGCGATGGTGGCCCAGGCGATGCTGGAGCGCATGGGCCTGCACACCGAGCTTGCCGACGACGGCGAGAAGGCGCTTGCCCTCATGCGCGAGGGTCGCCACGACCTGGTCCTGATGGACTGCCAGCTGCCGGTGATGGACGGCTGGGAGGCGACGCGACGCTGGCGGCTGGAGGAGCGCGGCGCGCGCCTGCCCATCGTCGCGCTCACTGCCAACGCGGTGGTCGGCGATCGCGAGCGCTGCCTGCAAGCCGGCATGGACGACTACCTCGCCAAGCCCTTCCAGATGGAGGAGCTGGCCCACATCGTCGCCCGCAACCTGGCGGGAGCACGCTGATAATCCGGCGATGCGAGTCTTCCGCGGCTTTCACCACCCCGGCATCGCCCCAGCCTGCGCCCTCACCATCGGCAACTTCGACGGCGTGCACCGCGGCCACCAGGCCATGCTGGCGCTGCTGCACAACGAGGCGCAGCACCGCAAGCTGCCCTCCTGCGTGATGACCTTCGAGCCGCACCCGCGCGACCACTTCGCGCGGCTGGCCGGCAAGCCCGAGCTGGCGCCGGCGCGCATCGCCACGCTGCGCGACAAGCTGAGCGAGCTGGAGCGCTGCGGCGTCGACCAGGCGGTGGTGCTGCGCTTCGACACCCGCTTCGCGTCGCTGTCGCCCCAGGCCTTCATCGACGACGTGCTGGTGCGCGGCCTGGGCGCGCGCTACGTGCTGGTCGGCGACGACTTCCGCTTCGGCGCGCGCCGCGCCGGCGACTACGCCATGCTCGACGCCGCCGGCCAGGCCGCGGGCTTCGACGTGGCGCGCATGATGAGCTACGAGGTGCACGGCCTGCGCGTGTCGAGCTCGGCCGTGCGCGAGGCGCTGGCCGCCGGCGACATGGCCAACGTCGCCACGCTGCTGGGCCGGCCCTACAGCATCAGCGGGCACGTGGTCCACGGCCGCAAGCTGGGCCGCGAGCTGGGCTTTCGCACCCTCAACCTGCGCTTCGGCCATCCCAAGCCGGCCGCCGCGGGCATCTTCGTGGTCCGGGTGTGGGGCCTGGCGCCGGGGCCGCTGGACGGCGTCGCCAGCCTGGGCGTGCGGCCCACGGTCGACGACAGCGGCCGGGTGCTGCTGGAGGTGCACTGCCTGGACTGGCCGCTGGGGCTGGATGCGGGCTACGGGGCTTGCGTGCGGGTGGAGCTGCTGCACAAGCTGCGCGATGAGCAGCGATTCGAGTCGATGGCGGCGCTGCGGGAGGGCATTGCCCTCGACGAGGCCCAGGCACGGGGGTGGTTGAAGGTGCATCCGTAGCCAGATGAACGACCGCGGGTAGTAGCCCGGGTGCAACCCGGGAATCGTCTGTCCAACTAGAACCGCCGCGCGATCGCCGCGCTCACGCCCCACTGCCGCGGCGCCGTCGTCAACGGGCTGCGCGCCGCCGGCCCCACCAGCCGCGACACCGAGCCGCCCCACAGCACGATCCACTTGTCGTCGACCTCCGTGCGCCACCCCGTGCCGAGCGTCACGTCTCGCAGCCCGGCCCCGGGCTCGTAGACCGGCAGGCCATTGATCGCCGAGGCCGCCGGCGTCACGCCGTAGTAGCTGCGCATGTTGCGGGCATCGGCCGCGCTGATGCTGGCGCCCACGCTCCAGGTGGTGAAGGCGCTCCAGCCGCGATCGTGGCTGGCGCCGAGGTCCACGATGTTGCCGCCGCCGCGCCCGAGCAGGTCGGTGCTCCAGCCCAGGGCCACCTTCGACGTGGGCGCGACCTGGAAGGTGGCCGAGCTGCGGGCGCGGACGGTGCGCTTCACGTCCTCCACGCCCACCAGGCCGCTCGAATCGGAGGAACGCCGGCCGTTGTCGATGCGCAGCGCCACGTTCAGGCGCAGGCGGTCGTCCTGCTTCAGGTCCAGGCCCAGCCCGCGGAACACGTCGTCCTTGTTGCGCCGGGTGACGAAGCCGCTCGCGTTGCTGAGGCTGATGCGGCCGTAGCGCAGGTAGTAGCCGGGGCTCACGCTGGTGCGGCGGCTGGACGAGCCGGAGTATTGCGGCGCCAGGGAGACCACCGGTCCGAGCGCGCCTTCCCACTTCCAGTCGACCGGCTTGGGCGGCTCGTCCGGCGGCGCGTCGGCGGCGACTGCGGGCGCAGCGGCCAGCATGGCGAGCGCGCAGCAGGTAACCCGTCGGCAGGTGCGCATGGGTGGCGCCGGTAGAATCGGGGGATGCCATTGTCCACCGTCCGCCCTGCCGCGCCGCCCTGGCACACCGCCACGCGCCGTCAGACCACGCGCGACCGAATTTGACGCGGCCCGGCGCAGAACAGGCCTGCGCACGCCGCACCCCGCCTGCGAACGCGGGGCTTGTTGCTCCACCGGACACCGACGCCGGTTTCCCTGGCGGGAAAGATCACCCGAGAACGAGCATGTCCACCGACACCACCGTCCCCACCGACTACCGGGCCACGCTGAACCTGCCCGACACCCCGTTCCCGATGCGCGGCGACCTGCCCAGGCGCGAACCCGGCTGGGTCAAGGAGTGGGACGAGAAGGGCGTCTACCAGAAGCTGCGCGACGCGCGCCACGGCGCCCCGCGCTTCATCCTGCACGACGGCCCGCCCTATGCCAACGGCCAGCTCCACATGGGCCACGCCGTCAACAAGATCCTGAAGGACATGATCGTCAAGGCGCGCCAGCTCAAGGGCATGGACGCGCTGTACGTGCCCGGCTGGGACTGCCACGGCCTGCCGATCGAGAACCAGATCGAGAAGACCTTCGGCCGCGGCCTGCCGCGCGACGAGGTGCAGGCGAAGAGCCGCGCCTACGCCACCGAGCAGATCGAGCAGCAACGCACCGACTTCAAGCGCCTGGGCGTGCTGGGCGCCTGGGACACGCCCTACCGCACCATGGACTTCGGCAACGAGGCCGGCGAGATCCGCGCGCTCAAGCGCGTCATGGAGCGCGGCTTCGTGTACCGCGGCCTGAAGCCGGTGTACTGGTGCTTCGATTGCGGCTCCTCGCTGGCCGAGTTCGAGATCGAATACGCCGACAAGATGTCGCAGGCGCTGGACGTCGGCTTCCCCTGCGCCCAGCCGGAGATGCTGGCCGCCGCCTTCGGCCTGAAGGCGCTGCCCAAGGAGGCCTTCATGGTCATCTGGACCACCACCGCCTGGACGCTGCCCGCCAACCAGGCGCTCAACCTCAATCCGCAGCTCGACTACTCGCTGGTCGACACCGAGCGCGGCCTGCTGCTGCTGGCCGATGCGCTGGTCGAGAAGTGCCTGGCGCGCTACGGCCTGCAAGGCAGCGTGCTGGCCACGACGAAGGGCGAGCAGCTCGCCGGCATCAACTTCCGTCACCCGCTGGCGCACGTGCATCCCGGCTACGACCGCATGAGCCCGGTCTACCTGGCCGACTACGCCACCGCCGAAGACGGCACCGGCATCGTCCACTCCTCGCCGGCCTACGGCGTGGACGACTTCAACTCCTGCCGCGCCCACGGCATGGCGGTCGAGGACATCCTCAACCCGGTGCAAGGCAACGGCCAGTACGACGGCGCGCTGCCGCTGTTCGGCGGGATGAACATCTGGAAGGCGGTGCCGGTCATCATCGAGGCGCTGAAGAACGCCGGCCGCCTGCTCGCCACCGACAAGCTGGTGCACAGCTACCCGCACTGCTGGCGCCACAAGACGCCGGTGATCTACCGCGCCGCGGCGCAGTGGTTCATCCGCATGGACGAGGGCGAGGGCGTGTTCACCGTCGACAAGGCCACCCGGACCCTGCGCCAGACCGCGCTGGAGGCCATCGACGCGACCAGCTTCTACCCGGAGAACGGCCGCGCCCGGCTGCGCGACATGATCGCCAACCGGCCCGACTGGTGCATCAGCCGCCAGCGCAACTGGGGCGTGCCGCTGCCCTTCTTCCTGCACAAGGACACGGGCGAGCTGCATCCCGACACGCTGTCCTTCGTCGAGCGCGCCGCCGACCTGGTCGCGCAAGGCGGCGTCGAGGCCTGGGCCAAGCTCGATGCACGCGACTGGCTGGGCGCCGACGCCGAGCACTACGCCAAGAGCAACGACATCCTCGACGTCTGGTTCGACTCGGGCTCCACCTTCTTCCATGTGCTGAAGGGCTCGCACGCCGGCCAGGGCCACGCCAGCGGCCCCGAGGCCGACCTGTACCTCGAAGGCCACGACCAGCACCGCGGCTGGTTCCATTCCTCGCTGCTGATCGCCTGCGCACTCGAAGGCCGCGCGCCCTACCGCGGCCTGCTCACCCACGGCTTCACCGTCGACAGCCAGGGCCGCAAGATGAGCAAGAGCCTGAAGAACGGCATCGAGCCGCAGGAGGTCAGCCACAAGTTGGGGGCCGAGATCATCCGGCTGTGGGTGGCCGCGAGCGACTACTCGGGCGACATCGCCGGCGACGACAAGATCCTCGCCCGCGTGGTCGACGCCTACCGGCGCATCCGCAACACGCTGCGCTTCCTGCTCGCCAACACCTCCGACTTCGACCCCGCGCAAGATGCCGTGCCGCTGGGCGAGCTGCTCGAGATCGACCGCTACGCGCTCGCGCGCGCGGCGCAGTTCCAGGCCGAGGTGCTGGCCCACTACGAGGTCTACGAGTTCCACCCGGTGGTGGCCAAGCTGCAGGTCTACTGCAGCGAGGACCTGGGCGCCTTCTACCTCGACGTGCTGAAGGACCGCCTCTACACCACCGCGCCGAAGTCGCACGCGCGCCGCTCGGCGCAGACCGCGCTGTGGCACCTCGTCCACGCCATGCTGCGCTGGATGGCGCCCTTCCTCAGCTTCACCGCCGAGGAGGCGTGGAAGGTCTTCGCGCCCGGGCGCTCGGTGTCGATCTTCACCGAGACCTACAGCGACACCGGCGCGTGGCAAGACGATGCGCTGCTCGCCAAGTGGACGCGCATCCGCGAGATCCGCGACGCAGTGAACAAGGAGATCGAGGCGGTGCGCACCGAAGGCAAGGTCGGCTCCTCGCTGCAGGCCGAGGTGGCCATCGGCGCCGAGCGCGCCGACCACGCCCTCCTGGCGTCGCTGGGTGATGACCTGCGCTTCGTCACGATCACCTCGCAGGCGGTGGCGGCGCTGGCCGACGCATTGAGCGTCACGGTGAAGCCCTCGGCTGCGACCAAGTGCGAGCGCTGCTGGCACTGGCGCGCCGACGTCGGCCACGACCCCGCCCATCCCGCCATCTGCGCGCGTTGCACCAGCAACCTGTTCGGCGCCGGCGAACCGAGAAAGGCCGCCTGAATGGCATCGCGCAACGAAGCGGGCGCAAGCCTGCTGCCCTGGCTGGGCATCGCCTTCATCGTGATCCTCGCCGACCAGTTCACCAAGACGCTGATCGTCGGCAACTTCCAGCTCGGCGAGACCCGCACCGTCACCTCGTTCTTCAACGTGGTGCGAGCGCACAACCCGGGCGCGGCCTTCTCCTTCCTCTCCGACGCCTCGGGCTGGCAGCGCTGGTTCTTCATCGGCCTGGGCATCGTCGCCACTGGCTTCATCGTGTGGCTGCTGCTGCGCCACGGCGGACAGCGACTGTTCAGCGCGGCGCTGGCGCTCATCCTCGGCGGCGCACTGGGCAACGTGATCGACCGGCTGATGCACGGCTACGTGGTCGACTTCGTGCAGGTGCACTACGCGGGCGCCTACTTTCCGTCTTTCAACGTGGCCGACAGCGCCATCACAGCCGGCGCCGCGCTGTTGATTCTCGACGAGCTGCTGCGCGTGCGGCGCGGTCGCTGAGCACAAGAGTCACGCGTCACGCTTCAGTTCCTGCGATCCCCCACGAACAAGCGTCGGGAGTACTCCGGTCCGGGAAAGTGCTGGTCCTTCACGTGACTTTTTCACCGACGTGGTGAGGCCTTCGCTGGCAGAGTGAGATCACCCTCATTCTTCAGTCGAGGTCGCCATGATGTACCGCTCCGTGATCCTGGCCAGCACGATGCTGGCCGCCTTGTTCCTCGCCGTTCCTTCACCCGCGCGAGCACAGACCGCGGCGGTGGCGAGCGTCTCGAGCGCCGAGACGGCCAAGGCCTACCGCATGGATGCGGCGCGCCACATCTACGCGGTCTACAAGGACAAGATCTATCGCGGCAAGCTTCCGCCGCTGGTGCACGCCATCGTCGTCGTCGAGATGGAGCTCGATGCGAACGGCCAGCTGCGCGACATCCACCTCATCCGCGTGCCGACGCACGCGCCCGACGTGACCGCTGCGGTGCAGGAGATGATCCGCCGCGCCGCGCCGATGCCGGCGCCATCGCGCTTGGGCGGGGCCAGGTTCATGGAGACCTGGCTGGTGGACAAGAGCGGGCAGTTCCAGCTCGATGCGTTGACCGAAGGTCAGCGCTGAGCCGGGTGCAACCCGGGTTCCACCCGGGCTACGAGAAGTGCAGCCCTTGAATGCGCAGCCACGGGAGCAGCCACGCCCCCGTGTCGATGCGCTCGCGGCTCACCGCCACCACATCGCGCAGCATCTGCGCGATGTTGCCGCTGATCATCGTCTCCGACAGCGCCGGCCCGACGACGCCGTCGGCAATCGCGAAGCTGTTCTTGATCACGCCTGAAAATTCGCCGTTCGGCGCCGGCATGCCCATCGACAAGCGGCCGACCACCGCGCCGCGCGAGACCGCCGCGAGCAGCTGTGCGCGCGGCTGATCGCCGGCCAGCAGCTCCCATCCCGCGGCCGCGGTCGGCACGTGCGGCAGCCCGGTCTTGCGGCTGCCGTAAAGACTCGGCGTGAGCGTCATCAGCACCCCGTCGCGCAAGACCTCCACCGGCGCCGCAACGAAGGCATCGCCCGACAGGGCCGCCACGCCGGGTGCGTCGAAGCGGCTGCGCAGGCCGAGCAAGGGCGAGGCGACCGCACTGCCGACCCGATCGCGGTACAGCGAGCTGCCGGCGATGAGCTGCACGTCACCGATCTGGCCCTGCAGCCAGGTGAGCAGGTCGGCCACGGCGGTGGGCGTGAGCACCACCTCGCCGACGAACTTGCCGCCGATCGGACGGGTGTGGATCTGCTGCTCGGTGTCGCGCAGCATCTCGGCGATGCCGAACAGCTCGCTCACCGGCCCCGCCGCCAGGTCGTGGCAGCTGCCGCCGGTGTAGTTGAAGGAGCTGGACTGCCTGCCCTCGCGGGCCGTGCCGAACACGCTCACGCTGTAGCAGCCGATGCTCGCCGCCAGGTCGCTGCCGCCGCTGGTGAGAACGTGCGACTGCACCACGCCGTGCGCGGCCAGGCCTTCGTCGACCATCATCTTCGGCGTCTCGCGCGCCCGGAAGGCGAGCAGCTCGCGCACGGTGTCGGCCAGCAGGCCGACGTCGCCCTCCAGCGGCCCTTGCACGATGCGCGCGCGCTGGCCCGACGACACCGCGTTGGCGTCGTCCTGCGGCGCCGTCGTGGCCGCGGCGAACAGCGTGGCCACCGCCTCGCGCAGTGCGTCCTCGCTCAGGTCGTTGAGCTCGGCGACCGCCTTGCGTGCATCGACCAGCCCCGCCAGCGCGATGCGCTGCGACTCGGTGCTGCGCAGCAGGCTGGCCTCGTTGTGGGCGATGTTCAGCTCGTCCTGGCGCGCCAGCTCGACGCTCACCTGCGCCTGGTCGAAGCCTTGCGCGCGCATCAGCGCCAGCACGCGCTCGGCGGTGTCTTGCAGCTCGTTGCCGTTCATCACTCGCCTCCCACGTGCACTTGCGCGCGCAGCGCCGGCCCGCCCATGGAGACGACCATGAGCTGCTTCTTGCCGCAGTAGCCCGAGCAACTCCAGTGCATGGCGTCGGACACCGCGTCGACGCTTTGCAGCACCTTGATCGCCGAGCCGGAGATGGTGGTGTCGCGGATCGCCCGGCCGACGCGGCCGTCGCGCACCTCGTAGGCGAGGCTGATGCCGAACATGAACTCGGTGGTGGAGTCGGCCTGGCCGTTGACGGTCTTGAGCAGCAGGTAGCCGTCGCCCATGCCGGCGACCATGTCGTCGAGCTTGTCGCGCCCGGGCAGGATGGCGGTGTTGCGCATTCGGACCAGCGGCTCGTCGCCGGGAGCGTAGGCGCGGGCGCTGCCGGTGGCGGCGACACCGAGGCGCGCCGCCGTCTCGCGGCTGCTCATGAACTCGGTCAGCATGCCGTTGCGGATGAGCACCGCGTCGCGCGCCGGCGTGCCCTCGTCGTCGGCGTACACCGGGATCATCACCTCGCGGCCCTCGAAGCTGTGCGCGAAATCGACCATGGAGACGAGGTCGCTCGCCACGCGCTGCCCGAGCAGGTCGCCGGTCACCGCGCCGCCGAGCACCAGGTCGGCCTCGCAGGGATGCCCCATCGCCTCGTGCGCCAGCATGCCGGCGAGCGGGGCGGCCATCACCACGTTGTGCAGCCCGCCGCGCGGCGCGACGGCGACGCGCTTGGCCTGCAGGTGCTCGTGCAGGCGGTCCAGCGCCGGGGCCAGCGCCTCGACCGACCAGTCGAGGTCGCCCAGGTGCCCCTTGCTCGACAGCTGCTCGCTCACCTCGACCGGCGCGCCATGCGCGTCCTCGGCGATCAGGGTGAGGTAGCACAGCGCGCGCTGGATGCTGTTGAGCACCTCGCTGCCCTCGCTGGTGGCGAGCTGCTTGCGGTGGTGCTCGTCGCCGACCAGCACCCGGGTCGACTTCAGCCCCGGGTAGCGGTCGACGCACCAGGCGTGCAGCTCGGCCATGCGCTCGACGCAGTCCTTGGGCGACAGCGGCGCGCGACCGCGGAATTCGTGCTCGCCGCGGTAGCGGCCGCCCGGCAGCGGGAGCGCGGCGCGGGGGCCGAAGCGCGCCATGGCGGCGGCATTGCGGCGCGCCTTGTCGGTGACGCGGGACAGGCCCTCGGCGTCGGTGGCCGGCGAGGCGGCGAAGCCCCAGTAGCCGCCTTCGTAGATGCGGGCGCTGGCGCCGGCCTCGACGCTGCGGGTGTTGGAAACCAGGTTGCCGTCGACCATCAGCAGGCGGCTCTTGCGCAGCTCGTGGCGGCGCGTTTCGCAATAGGACATGAACGGACCTCTCTCTTGTGGAGCGACGGACGTGCGTGGGGTGTAGCACAAAAGACGAGCCTGCGATCACAGCGCAGGGTGGCTCGCAAAGTCATGGCAAATCGGCGCGGGGAGGCCTATAACTCGCGGGCGACAGAACACAACAGCCAGGAGACACGCCATGCTTTCACGCCCGTTCGCGCGGCCGCTGGTCGCCGCACTCGCCATTGCGATCTTCCCGCTCGCCGTTCACGCCGTCAGCGTGCGCGTCGATCCCTCCGACCCGTCGACCACGCCCTTCCCCAGCGACCGCTTCACGGTGCGCGACTGGACGCAGAACACCTTCCGTCGCGTGCGGCTGCCCAAGCCCGACTGCACGGTGCAGGTGAGCGACTGCGCCGACATCGAGGTGCTCAACACGCTGGACGGCTTCTCGACCCAGCCGCGCATCACCGTGCCCTTCACCGGCGACATCGACCCCGCCAGCGTCGACAGCAGCACGGTCTTCCTGCTGAACCTGGGCGACACGCTCACGCTGGCCGGCTTCGGCCACCGGGTGGGCATCAACCAGGTCGTCTGGGACCCGGCCACCAAGACGCTGGCCTTCGAATCGGACGAGCTGCTGGCCCAGCACTCGCGCTACCTGCTGGTCGTCACCGACGGCGTGCGCGACCCCTCGGGCCAGCGCATCAGGCCCGTGCAGCATGGCGCCGACGACGACGGCTTCGCCAGCGCCGCCTGGAACGGCGCCGACTACGGCCGCGACCTGCGCGATGCGCTGCGCCTGCGCCACGGCAGCCCCCACCGCATCGCCGCGGCCACGCTGTTCACCACCCAGAGCATCACCGCCGACCTGCAGAAGATCGTGCGGCAGATCAAGCAGGCGCCGCCGCCGGCGGCCAACTTCATGATCGGCAACGGCGGCAGCACGCGGGCGCTCTTTCCGGTCGCCGGGCTCGCCGCGATCCGCTTCGACCGGCAGGTGAGCACGACCAAGCCGCTGGCCCCCTCTTTCCTGCCCCTGCCGGCGCTGGGCTCGCCGCCCTCGCCAGTGGGGCAGATCGCCTACGGCCGCTTCCGTTCAGCCGACTATGAAACCGCGGACCGGTTCATCCCGCCCACCGGCACCCTGATCGGCCATCCGCCGGTCCAGGGCCACAACGAGCTGCTGTTCGAGCTGTTCCTGCCCGCCGGGACCAAGCCGGCCGGCGGCTGGCCGGTGGCGATCTTCGGCCACGGCTTCGGCGACAGCATGCACAGCTCCCCCTGGGCAGTGGCGGCGGTACTCGCCTCGAAAGGCCTGGCCACGCTGGCGATCAACGTCGTCGGCCACGGCGGCGGGCCGCTGGGCACCCTGGCCGTCATTCCGGGCAGCGGGACGCCGGTGATCGTCGATGCGGGCGGCCGCGGGATCGACCAGGACGGCAACACCGACATCGACTCCACCGAGGGCTCGTCCGCGGCGCCCCCCCGCACCATCATCGGCAACCGCGACGGCCTGCGCCAGACGGTGATCGACATCATGCAGCTGCTGCGCATGGTGCAAGGCGGCGTCGACGTCGACGGCGACGGCAGCGTCGACCTGAGCACGCAGCGCATCTACTACACCGGCCAGTCCTTCGGCGGCATCTACGGGACCATCCTGCTGGGCGTGGAGCCGCACCTGCGCGCCGGCGTGCCCAACGTGCCGGGCGGCTCCATCACCGAGGTCGCGCGCCTGGGCGGCTTTCGCGTCCTGAGCGGGCTGGCCCTGCTCACGCGCGTGCCGCCGCTGTTCAACGGCAATCCGCAGGTGCCGACCAGCTTCATCGAGGCGATTGCGCTGCGCGACCTGCCGCCGCTGATCAACACCACGCCGGGCGCGATGGCGATCGCGCAGGTGCTCGACCGCTTCGAGTGGGCGCAGCAGGCGGGCAACCCGGTGAGCTACGCGCCGCACATCCGCAAGCATCCGCTGCCGGGCAACGACGCCAAGCCGGTGCTGATCCAGTTCGCCAAGGGCGACAAGACGGTGCCCAATCCGACCACCACGGCCATCATCCGCGCCGGCGACCTCGCCGACCGCACGGTGTACTTCCGCAACGACCTCGCCTTCGCGGCGAATCCGGCGGTGCCGAAGAACCCGCACACCTTCCTGACCAACATCGGCGTGCCGGCGGGGGCGCTGTTCGCGATCCAGGCGCAGACGCAGATCGGGGTGTTCTTTGCGAGCGACGGGGGGACGGTGGTGGATCCGGATGGGGCGGGGCCGTTCTTCGAGGTGCCGATCGTGGGGCCGTTGCCCGAGGGATTGAATTTCATTCCTTGACAAGTAGCCCGGGTGCAACCCGGGACCCGGGTTGCACCCGGGCTACGCAGGACACGAACCGGCGTGCTGAATGCACGCTGGTGGGCCTCCAGGCTGCCCCGACAATCCGCGCACCCTCGGAGGAAGACCGCATGCCCCCACAAGACCTCGCCCGCCCCGCTGATTTCCTCGATCGCATGCAGTTCGAGGCCGACCCGCTGGCCGACAACACCGTCGCCGCCATCCTCGGCCCCTGGCAGGACGTGCACGCCGGCACCACCCACGCCGAGATGCTGTCGGCGCACGCGCGCCAGTGGACCCAGCTCGGCGCGATCAACCGCGTCTTCGACGACTGGAAGGACAACGCGAGCCTCAGCCACTGGACCCCGCGCCCCGGCACGCCGCCCGAGGTGGCCGCCGCCGTCGCCGACTACCTGCGCCAGGCCCCCGGCCTGCCTGCCTGGGCCGACCCGGTCAAGATCGCCCGCGCCGAGGCCCTCTTCATGGACCAGGGCGTGCTCTCGTGCCTGCTGCTGTTCTGCTCCAGCCTGCCGGAGTGCTACGTGATCCCCGACCTCTCGCAGGCGCTGTTCGTCACCGGCCAGCTCGAGCAGCACACCGAGTACCGCATCCGCGCCACCGCGGCCATGATCTTCCCGGTGATGATGGACGGCGGACTCACCCGTCCCGACGGCGGCGGCATCGCGCAGGTGCTGAAGGTGCGGCTGATCCACGCCACCATCCGGCACCTCATCCTGCGCGGCCGCCCCGAAGACGCGGCCGCGGTGGTCGGCGAGCAGCGCAAGCAGCCCGACGTGCACGTGCTGCCGCCCCTAGCGGCCCGCCCCGAGGCGAAGGCCATGCACCACGCGCTCTTCGCCCACGGCTGGAACGTCGGCAAGGACGGCCTGCCCTGCAACCAGGAGGAACTGGCCTACACGCTGCTGACCTTCCACTACGTCGTGCTGCGCGGCCTGCGCACACTGGGCATCGGCCTGCCGCGCCCGGACGAGGAGGCCTACCTGCACGCCTGGAACGTGATGGGCCATGTGCTGGGCGTGCGCGACGACCTGATGGCGCACACCATGGACGATGCCCAGGCGCTGTTCGCACAGATGCAGGCCCGCGGCCGGGCCGATCCGTTCACGCCCGACCCGCGCCCGCAGCTCGGCCAGGCCCTCATGCGCTCGATGGAGAAGCTGATCCCGCTGCGCCTGGCCCGGCCCATCCCGACGCTGCTGACGCGTCACCTGTGCGGGGTCGAGACCTCGCGCAACATCGGCATCGACGGCCACGTCTCGTGGCTGTCGAAGGCGCTGTTCATGGTGCTGATGAGCCTGGTGCGCGGCATTGACCTCGTCGTGCGCTGCTTCGTGCGCGACTTCTCGCTCGCGCGCCTGGTCACGCGCATGCTGGGCCGCCAGGTGATGGCCGGCATGCTGATGGACCAGACGCGGCCGCTCAAGCTGCCCGAGCACGTCAGCGCCCGCGCCCACACGGTGATGGCGCGCTGGCTGACGGCCGCAGGGGCACGACCGCCTGCACGACAATAGCCCCTCGCCGGCGACCGACCTGCCGTCGCCGCCGAGACAATGCCGATCGCCCTGCTTCCGTTCCTGCGCTTCCTCGCTCTCGTTCTCGTCGTCCTGTGGCCGCTGCACGATGCCGCGGCGCAGGCGCCGTTGACGCTGTCCGACCGCGCCCAGCGCATCGAGGCCTGGCCGGTGGTCACCGTGCTCGCCGACCCGGGCCGCCGGATGACGCTGGCCGATGCGCGCGCCGCCGCCGGCCGCTTCGCACCGCCGCGCCAGGCCTGGGCCACGCTGGGCCTGCGCCAGGAAGCGATGTGGCTGCGCGTGCCGCTGCAGGTCGCCGCCGACTCCGACGGCCACTGGGTGCTCGACATCGACTACGCGGTGCTCAATCGCGTCGACGTGCACGTCGTGGTGAACGGAGAAGCCCTCCAGCATGCCGTGCTGGGCAACCTGCAGCCGTTCTCGCAACGGCCGCTGGCCAGCCGCTCGCATGCGGTCGCGCTGGAGCTGCCGCGCGGTGCGCCGGTCGAGCTCTTCCTGCGCGTCGACACGCTGGGCGCGCTGGCCCTGCCCATCACGCTGAACAAGCCCTCGGCCTTCCTCGCCCACTCGATGAACGAGCAGATGCTGCAGGGGCTGCTCACCGGCCTGGGCTTGTGCCTGCTGCTGTACAGCCTCATGCAGTGGATCACCCTGCGCGAGCGCCTGTACCTCAAGTACCTGCTGCTGACCAGCGGCAGCCTGCTGTTCTCGATCTACCAGTTCGGCATCGGCGCGCAGTACGTCTGGACCGACAACACCTGGATCGAGCTGCACGCCGGCGGCTTGGCGGCGCTGCTCGCGTCGGGCGCGACCTTCCTGTTCGTCGAGCATGCGCTGCGCGGACCGCCGCAGCCGCGCTGGTTCCCGCGCGTGATGCGGCTGGGCGCGCTGCTGCTGTTCGCCACCGGCCTGGCCTACGCCCTTGACCTGGTGCACGTGCACCAGGTGAGCGCCGTGGTGGGCACGCTGGGCCTCGCGCCGGCGGTGCTGGGCATGCCGGGCGCGGTCTCGCGCGCGCGCCGCGGCGATCCGGTCGGCTGGTACTTCCTCGCCGCCTGGGTCGGCTACTTCATCGCCACCTCGGTCATGGTGGGCCTGATCAAGGGCCATGTCGGCGTGAACTTCTGGACCCTGCACTCCTTCCAGTTCGGCGCCACGCTGGACATGCTGCTGTTCATGCGGGTGATCGGCCTGCGCATGAAGGCCGTGCACGCCGCCGCCCAGCACGCCACGCGCGAGCGCGACACCCTGATGTCGCTGGCCCACACCGACGCGCTGACCGGCCTGCCGAACCGCCGCGGCCTCGATGCCACCCTGGCCCGAGAGCTGCCGCACACCACGCCGCAGAAGCTGCTGGCGCTGTACATGATCGACCTCGACGGCTTCAAGGAGGTCAACGACCGCTTCGGCCACGACGCCGGCGACGAGCTGCTCGTGGCGGCGGCGCGGCGCCTGCAGTCCAGCCTGCGTGCCAGCGACGTGGTCGCGCGCCTGGGCGGCGACGAGTTCGTCGTCACCGTCAACGGCCTGCACGACGACCGCCAGGCCCAGGAGATCGGCTCGCACCTGCTCGAGGCGTTCAACCTGCCGTTCGAGCTGTCGCAGCAGCGCAGCTGCCACATCGGCCTGACGATCGGCTACGCGCTGATGCCGCTCGACGGCGACGATCCCGCGCGGCTGCTCAAGCGCGCCGACGCAGCCATGTACGCAGGCAAGCAAAGCGGCAAGCGCTGCGTGCGCCGGGCGGAGGCTGTCTTCGGTTGAAAGCCGAAGACCGCCTCCGCCGGCGACTATTCACACAGCTCCCCCGAGCCCCCTCCGAGCGGGGGCTCCAGCTTGTTCGACAGCTCCCTCCAGCCTCCCTCCGCGAGGGAGGCTCCAGCGTGAATGACGGCCGGCCTTGCGGCCGGGAGCCCCCTCACGGCGGGGCTCGGGGAGCTGTGCGAATAGGCGGGCCTTCGACTGAAGGCCGAAGGCCGGACAGCCAGGGGCAGCGAGGCTGTCCCCTGGCTGTCCCGCGCACCTTTTGTGTCGCCTTCGACACAGTGGCGCAATCCCGCCGACACCGGGCTGGGTTCTCATCGGGGCATGGACACCACGACCGTGACCGCGGGCGGCGCGCTGCCGTCTTTCATCGACCTGCGCGCCTACCGCCAGAGCGCCACCGAGCGCCAGCGCAGCGACGACCTCATGCGCCTGGCGGCGGGCGGGGCCGCATCGGCCCTCGACGTGGGCGCCCGCGACGGCTATTTCTCGCGGCTGCTGGCCGAGCGCTACCAGCACGTCGTCGCGCTCGACCTGGTGAAGCCGAGCATCGCGCATCCGCGCGTAAGTTGCATCGCCGGCGACGCGACCGCGATGCCCTTCGCCGATGCCGGCTTCGACCTGGTGCTGTGCGCCGAGGTGCTGGAGCACATCCCGCCGCCGCTGCTCGCGCGCGCCTGCGCCGAGCTCGCGCGTGTCACCCGCACGCACCTGCTGGTGGGCGTGCCGTTCGAGCAGGACACGCGGGTCGGGCGCACCACCTGCGGGGTCTGCGGCCAAGCCAATCCGCCGTGGGGCCACGTCAACCAGTTCGACGAAACGCGCCTGCGCAGCCTCTTCGCCGGCATGCGCATCGAGGCGATGTCCTTCGTCGGCGAGAGCCGCGACTCGACCAACGCGCTGTCGCGGGTGCTAATGGACCTGGCGGGCAATCCGTACGGCACCTATGGTCAGGACGAGCCCTGCGTCTTCTGCGGCGCGTCCATCATGCAGGCACCCTCGCGCAGCCTGGCGCAGAAGGCGCTGACCCGGGCGGCCTTCTGGGCGCGCGGCGTCACCGAGGTGTTCGATCGTCCGCGGCCGGCCTGGATCCACCTGCTGCTGCGCAAGGAGCCGTAGGTTGCTTTCCGTCGCGGCGACGACTATAGGTAACGCCACCCCCCTTGCCGGAGCGCGACCATGACCACCCATCCCGCGACCATCACCGAGCACGAAGCGCAGCAGGTGGCGCGCTCCAATGCAACCGGCCTGCAGCCGGTGGTCTTCGTCCACGGCCTGTGGCTGCTGCCCAGCAGCTGGGATCGCTGGGCCGCGGTGTTCGAGGAAGCCGGCTACACCGCGCTCACCCCCGGATGGCCCGACGACCCCGAGACGGTCGACCAGGCCAAGGCGCATCCGGAGGTCTTCGCGCACAAGACGGTCGGCCAGGTGGCCGACCACTTCGAAGCGGTCATCCGCGGGCTGGCCACGCGGCCGGTCGTCGTCGGCCATTCCTTCGGCGGGCTGCTGGCCCAGATCCTGGCCGGCCGCTCGCTGTCGGCCGCGACGGTGGCGATCGACCCGGCGCCGTTCCGCGGCGTGCTGCCCCTGCCGTTCTCGGCGCTCAAGTCGGCCTGGCCGGTGCTGGGCAACCCCGCCAACCGCAACCGCGCCATTCCGCTCACCTTCGAGCAGTTCCGCTACGCCTTCGCCAACGCGGTGAGCGAAGAGGAAGCGCGCGAGCTGTACGACACCTTCGCGGTGCCGGCGGCGGGCGCACCGCTGTTCCAGGCCGCGACCGCCAACCTCAATCCCTGGACCGAGGCCAAGGTCGACACCGAGAACCGCGAGCGCGGGCCCCTGCTGATCGTCTCCGGCGAGAAGGACCACACCGTGCCCTGGTCCATCGCCAACGCGTCGTTCAAGCTGCAGCAGCGCAACGCGAACGTCACCGAGATCATCGAGATGCCCAACCGCGGTCATGCGCTGACGGTGGACAGCGGCTGGCGCGAGGTCGCCGAGACCGCGCTCGCCTTCGCCCAGCGCTTCGCGCCGGGCAAGCGCCCGCAGGTCGCGGCCTGATCAGGCCGCGTTCGTCAGCACCTCGATGCGGTGGCCGTCGAGGTCGAGGAACATCGCGCCGAAGTAGCTCGGGCTGATGTCGGGCCGCTCGCGCGGCGTGAACAGGTCGGTGCCGGTGGACGTCAGCGCCGCGTCGTGCGCGGCCGCCACCGCGGCTCGCGTGGGTGCGGCGAAGGCCAGGTGGGTGCCGGGCGCCGTGGGCTTGTCGCCCGCCGGCACCGGGTACAGGAAGAAGGTCCAGCGATCCGGCGTGCCGAAGGCCGCCTCGGCGCCGGTGTCGCGCTGCAGCGAAAGGCCCAGGGGCGCGAGCACGCGGCGGTAGAAGGCCACCGCATCGGCATAGCGGGCGGTGCCCAGCGAGACATGGTCGATCAAGCGCTTCTCCTCGGCGGCCGTCGATAATCGGCCGCGCATCGAAGTGTCGCGCCCGCCCTCGTGCGTCGGGCCGCGTTTCGGACTGCGCCCGTGCGGCGAAGCCGCATTCCCCATGCCGCAAACGCGGCCCCTCACGCATGACCCTGGACGCGCTCGACCGACAGATCCTCGCCCTCTACCAGCGCGACACGCGCCTGCCCAGCGAACGCATCGGCGCGCAGGTGGGCCTGTCGGCCGCGGCGGTGCAGCGGCGGCTCAAGCGCCTGCGCGAGCGCGGCGTGATCGTGGCGGAGACGGCCGCGCTCGACTGCCGCGCGCTCGGACTCGACGTGACCGCCATCGTGCAGGTCGACCTGGTCGACGAATCGGCCAGCGCCGCGCGGGCCTTCCGCGACAAGGTCTGCGCCCGTGCCGACGTGCAGCAGTGCTACGGCGTGACCGGCGCCTACGACTACGTGCTCGTGGTGATCGTGGCCGATCTCGCCGCCTACGACGCGTTCTGCGAAGCCTGCCTGCTGCACGACGGGAATGTGAGGAGCTTCGCGACGCAGGTGGTGCTGGATGCCGCCAAGCGCAGCGGAACGCTGCCGACGTCGTAGCCCGGGTGCAACCCGGGACGCTCCCGCCGCAGGTCATCGCTCCCGGGTTGCACCCGGGCTACGGATGCCCACTGCCTTGAAGAAGGTGTAGCAGAACACGCCGTCCGCCGCGGTCGTGCGATGCAGGTCGCGCACGCCTTCATCGAAGCGCTCGGCACCAATGAGCCCCGCCGCCAGCGCATTCGCGCGCACGCCTTCGATCATCGCGGTGAAGGTCTTGCGGGTGAAGCCCTCGACCCACTCGGGCCGGCTCGCATCCACGTAGACCATGCGCGGCGAGACGCGCACGTCGGCGAAGCCCGCGCCGCACAGCAGCGGATGCAGCTGCCGCCCGATCAGCGCGTTGCCGCCGGCGAGCCGCTGCAACTCGACCAGGCAGGCGATGGCCTCGTGCGCGGCGCGGCTGTCGGGGTGGAAGTACGTGGAGCCATGGTCGCCTTCGATCACCGTGAGGCTGCCGCCGGGGCGCAGCAGGCCGCGCAGGCCCGCCAGCGCGTCCGCCGGCCGCGCCAGGTGCTCCAGCACGAAGCAGACGAACACATGGTCGAAGGACCCAGGCTCGAAGGGCAGGCCGAAGATGTCGGCCTGCCGGAACTCGACGTTGGCGAGCCCGGCCGATGCAGCCCGGCGCTGCGCTTCGGCCAGCGACTCGGCCGCGATGTCGATGGACGTGAAGTGCGCATCGGGGCTGCGCGAGGCCAGCGTGAGCGTCTGCGCGCCGACGCCGCAGCCGGCTTCGAGCACGCGGCTGCCGGCCGGATAGCGGGTGTCGGCGTGCAGCAGCTCGACCAGCGTCCCCGCCTGGTCCTGCAGGCGCTGGTTCTCACTCGGGTCGTAGCCGTGGACGTAAGGCGGGGTGTTCATTCCCGCACTCTGCGCGGGCGGGGACCGCGGGTCTTGAACGTTGTTGCAGCCGCACGGCGCTGCGCCAGACGCCGGGGGTGAACCCGAACTGGCGGACGAAGGTGCGTGTCATGTGGCTCTGGTCGGCGAATCCGCTCGCGGCTGCGGCCGCGGCCAGGCCAGCGCCTTGGCGAATGAGCTGGCGCGCATGTTCGGCGCGCTGCTGCACCAGCCAGGCATGGGGAGGCACGCCGCAGGCCTTCGCGAAGCGGCGCAGAAGCTGGTACTTGCCGAGCCCGGTCAGCGCCGCCAGCTCGCCCAGGCTGGGCGGCTGCAGCAGGTCGGCGGCGAGGCGATCGCGCGCGCGGCTCACGTCGGCATCGACCTGCGCGGGCGCGGTTCGCGTGGCATGGCGCTCGAGCAGCAGGCCGCAGGCGTGGACCAGCGCTTCCTCGCAGGCCAGGGCATCGGTCGCGCCGTCGTGCCAGGCGTGCAGGCGGTCGAACAGCGCCTGCACCACGCGGCGCAGGTGCGGGTCGTCGAAGGCCGGCCGGGTGAACTCGACGTCGCCTTCGTCGATGTCGGTCATGGCCCGCATGACGCCCGGGTCCAGGTAGACCATGCGCCAGCGGCGCGTCGGTCCATCGAGCGGACGGCCGTCGTGCACTTCGCCGGGGTTGGTGGTGATGAGGTCGCCGGCATGCGCATCGACCTGTCCGCGCCCGCTGGCCGAGCGCTGGGCGCCCTGCTCGATCAGGCCGAATCCGTGGGTGGTGTGGGAGTGGCGCGGGTAGTGGCGGGCGCTGTCGAGCTGGGTGCAGAAGATGCCCGGCCAGGGGGTGGCGAGGACGAGGCTGCGGTGGAGGGGCGGCTTCATGAGAAGGCGGAACGCGCATGGCATTCTCGCCGGTCGCTCCATGCATCCGTAGCCCGGGTGCAACCCGGGTTGCACCCGGGCTACGACTATCGATCCTCGATTTCGTTCGTTCGTCGGCGCGGCGCTGCTGCTTATCGTGCAGCCCATGAACATCGTCTGCATCTCCGGCAGCCCCTCGCCCCGATCGCGATCGGCGTGGCTGCTCCAGCTGGCGCAGGCCCGGCTCGAGGCCAGCGAACACACCCACCACACGATCGTCGTGCGCGACCTGCCGGCGCACGCCCTGGTAACGGCCGACGCGCGCGACGCCTCGCTGCGCAGCGCCATCGCCCGCACCGTCGACGCACAGCTGCTCGTCATCGCCACACCCATCTACAAGGCGGCCTACAGCGGCCTGCTCAAGATCTTCCTCGACCTGCTGCCGCAGGACGCGCTGCGCGACAAGGCGGTGCTGCCCATCGCCACCGGCGGCAGCCTGGGGCACCTGCTCGCGGTGGACTACGCGCTCAAGCCGGTGCTGTCGGCGCTCGGTGCGCGTCACATCCTCGACGGCGTGTTCGCCACCGACGCGCAGCTGCCCGCACATGCGTCCGGCGGCTATGCGCCGGACGAGGCGCTGGTCGAGCGCCTGGAGCGCGCGCTGCGGCCATGGTCTTCACCGGCCGCGGCCCCGCGTGCCACCGCCGAGCTGGACGCGCGATGTTGAGTGGCCCGTCCCCCGGTCCCACCCCTCCATTCTTCGAGAACCCACGATGACCCACCACGGACTCCCCCGACGCCTCTGGCTGCGCCGCACCGTCGCGGCCTTCACCTTGCTCGCCGCCGGCCTCGGCGCGCATGCACAGAGCAGCCCGCCCAAGTCGCTGCGCATCGGCTTCCAGAAATACGGCACCCTGACCTTGCTCAAGGCGCGCGGCGACCTCGAAAAGCGGCTTGCGCCGCTGGGCATCGCCGTCCAGTGGACCGAGTTCCCGGCCGGCCCGCAATTGCTCGAAGGCCTCAACGTCGGCTCGATCGACTTCGGCACCGTGGGCGAAGCGCCGCCCATCTTTGCGCAAGCGGCCGGCGCCGACCTGGTCTATGTGGCCAACCAGCCGCCCGCGCCGGCCGGCGAGGCCATCGTCGTGCCCAAGGACTCGCCGCTCAAGTCGGTGGCCGATCTCAAGGGCAAGAAGGTCGTGCTCAACAAGGGCTCGAACGTCCACTACTTGCTCGTGAAGGCACTCGAGAAGGCCGGCCTGCGCTACACCGATGTGCAGACCGTCTTCCTGCCGCCGGCCGACGCGCGCGCCGCCTTCGAGCGCGGCTCGGTCGACGCCTGGGTGATCTGGGATCCCTTCCTCGCAGCGGTCGAGCGCCAGGTCGGCGCACGCCAGCTCGCTGATGGACAGGGCCTGGTCGCCAACCACCAGTTCTACCTGGCCGCACGCGCGTACGCTGAGAAGCATCCGCAGGTGATCCAGGCCATTGTCGACGAGCTCGCCACGCTCGACCGCTGGGCCGCCGCCGATCCCAAGGCCGTGGCCGCCCTGCTCGCGCCGCAGATCGGGCTGGCCGCGGACATCACCGAGCGTGCCGCGAGCCGCTTCGCGTATGGCATCCGGCCCATCACGCCGCAGGTCGCCGCGGAACAGCAGAAGATCGCCGACGCCTTCCATGAGCTCAAGCTGATCCCGAAGCCGGTGCGCATCACCGATGCCCTGCCGCGGCCGGTGTCGACCACGGCGCAGGCGCGCTGAAGGAGCCGCGCGATGCGTCCATCGTTTCCGCCGACCACCCGCCGCGCCGTGCTGGCCGTGCTGGGCGTGACCGCCGCGAGCTGGTGGCCCGCCGCACGGGCCGCATCGCCGGCGCCGCTGCGCATCGGCTTCCAGAAGGGCACTCTCAACCTCGCGCTGCTCAAGAGCCTGGGCCTGCTGGACAAGCGGCTGCCGGGCCGCACCGTGAGCTGGGTGGAGTTCCCCGCCGGCCCGCAGCTGCTCGAGGCCCTGGCCGTGGGCAGCGTCGACTTCGGCGCGACCGGCGACTCGCCGCCGGTCTTCGCGCAGGCCGCCGGCAAGGACCTGCTCTACGTCGGTGCCGAGCCGCCCAAGCCCGACGCCTCGGCCATCCTGGTCAAGCCGGACTCGCCCTTGAAGTCGCTGGGCGACCTGAAGGGCCGGCGCATCGCGGCGCAAAAGGGATCCAGCGCGCACTTCCTGCTGGTGCAGGCGGTGCGCCGCGCCGGCCTGCGATGGACCGACATCCAGCCGGTCTACCTCGCACCGGCCGACGCCCGCGCCGCCTTCGAGCGCGGCGCGGTCGACGCCTGGGCGATCTGGGACCCGTACTACGCCGCCGCCGAGATCGATGGCGCCGTGCGCGTGCTGGCGACCAGCCGCGGCCTGACGGGCAACAACACCTTCTACCTCGCCTCGCGCACGCTGGCCCGCGACGAAGGCGCGCTGCGCGCGCTGTTCGCGTCTCTCACCGAGACCGATGCCTGGGTGCAGGCGAATCGCAAGGAAACCGCCCAGCGCTACGCCGAGTTCTCCGGCCTCGGGCTGGCCACCGTGCTGCGCTTCCTCGAGCGCCGCCAGCCCTCGCCCGTCGCGCCCTTGACGCCGGCCCTGGTGGCCGAGCAGCAGCAGGTGGCCGACGCCTTCGCGGCGCTGGGCCTCATCCCCAAGCCCATCCGCGTGGCCGACATCGTGTGGCCGCCCGGGCAGGCCGTCGCGCAGTCACGCTGAAGCACCGAAAGACATCCGCATGAAGATCCTCTGGTTCATCCCCACTCACGGCGACTCGCGCTATCTCGGCACCAGCAAGGGCGCGCGCGCCGCGAGCTTCGATTACTTCAAGCAGATCGCGATCGCCGCCGACAGCCTGGGCTACGAAGGCGTGCTCATTCCCACCGGACGCTCCTGCGAGGATTCGTGGGTGCTCGCGGCCAGCCTGATCGACGCGACGCGGCAGCTCAAGTTCCTCGTCGCCCTGCGACCGGGCCTGATGCAGCCCTCGCTGTCGGCGCGCGTGGCCGCCACCTTCGATCGCCTGTCAGGCGGTCGATTGCTGGTCAACCTGGTGACCGGCGGCGACGCCGACGAGCTCGCCGGCGACGGCCTGTTCCTCGGCCATGCCGAGCGCTACGAGCAGTCGGCCGAGTTCATCCGCATCTGGCGCGAGATCCTGGCGCGCAGCCACGACGGCACGTCGTTCGACTACGAGGGCCGGCACCTGCAGGTGCGCGGCGCCAAGCTGCTGTACCCGCCGCAGTCCAGGCCGCACCCGCCGGTGTTCTTCGGCGGCTCGTCCGACGCCGCCCACGAACTCGCGGCCGACCAGGTCGACACCTACCTCACCTGGGGCGAGCCGCCGGCGGCGGTGGCCGCCAAGCTGGCCGACGTGCGCGAGCGCGCCGCGCGGCGCGGTCGCACGCTGCGCTACGGCATCCGCCTGCACGTGATCGTGCGCGAGACCGAGGACGAGGCCTGGCGCGCGGCCGCCGAGCTGGTGTCGGAGCTCGACGAGCAGACCGTCGCCGCCGCGCAGGCCCGGTTCTCGCAGATGGACTCGGTGGGCCAGCGGCGCATGGCCGAGCTGCACCGCGGCCGCTTCGACAAGGCCAATGTGCGCGACGGCCTGGAGATCGCGCCCAACCTGTGGGCCGGCGTGGGCCTGGTGCGCGGCGGCGCCGGCACCGCGCTGGTGGGCAACCCGCAGCAGGTGGCGCAGCGCATCCTCGAGTACGCACAGCTCGGTCTGGAGTACTTCATCTTCTCCGGCTATCCGCACCTCGAGGAAGCGCACCGCTTCGCCGAGCTGGTGTTCCCGCTCCTGCCGCTGGCGCTGCGCGAACGGCTGAAGGGCGGCACGCTCAGCGGCCCCTTCGGCGAGATCGTCGCCAACCAGTTCGTGCCGCAGCTGGTGCGCAGCTGATCGCCATGACGACCTTGCTGCGCAACACTCTCGCGCCGCAGCGCCTGCTGCCGTGGCTGCTGCCGCTCTTGATCGTCGCGGCCTGGGAGCTCGCGTCACGCGGCGGCTGGCTGTCGACGCGGGTGCTGCCCGAGCCGTGGTCGGTGGTCACGGCCGCCTGGGCGCTGGCGAGCTCGGGCGAGCTGTGGGAGCACGTTGCCGTGAGCACCGGGCGCGCCCTGGCGGGACTGGCGGTCGGCGGCGGCCTCGGGCTGCTGCTGGGCCTGCTCACGGGCACCTTCCGCATCGCCGAGACCTTGCTGGACACCAGCTTGCAGATGGTGCGCAACATCCCGGCACTGGCCCTCATCCCGCTCGTGATCCTGTGGTTCGGCATCGACGAGAGCGCCAAGCTGTTCCTGGTCGCGGTGGGCGTGTTCTTCCCGATCTACCTCAACACCTTCCACGGCATCCGCTCGGTCGACGCCGGCCTCATCGAGATGGCGCGCAGCTACGGCCTGTCCGGCTGGGGGCTGTACCGCCACGTCATCCTGCCGGGCGCGCTGCCCTCGGTGTTGGTGGGCCTGCGCTTCTCGCTCGGGCTGATGTGGGTGCTGCTGATCGTGGCCGAGACCATCTCGGCGCGCTCGGGAATCGGCTACCTGACGATGAACGCGCGCGAGTTCCTGCAGACCGACGTGGTGCTGGTGGGCATCCTCCTGTATGCGCTGCTGGGCAAGCTGGCCGACGTGCTGGCCAAGTCCCTGGAGCAGTGGTGGCTGCGCTGGCATCCCGGCTACCAGGCGAAGGAGGCGTGATGTTCGTGAGCGAGCTGGAAAGCGCGTCGGTGGCGCGCATCGCGCGCGGAACCGGACTGGCAGTGTCGGTGCGCGGCGTGAGCAAGTCGTACGGCGAGCGGCGCGTGCTCGACGCGGTCGACCTGCAGATCGCGCCGGGCGAGTTCGTCGCCATCGTCGGACGCAGCGGCTGCGGCAAGAGCACGCTGCTGCGGCTCCTGGCGGCGCTCGAGCCGGCGCAATCGGGCGTGCTGGCCCTGGACGGCCGCGCGCAGTCGGCGCACGGCGAGGACATTCGCATCATGTTCCAGGACGCGCGGCTGCTGCCCTGGAAGCGGGTCGTCGACAACATCGCCCTCGGCCTGCCGCCGCGCAAGGCCCGCGAGCGCGCACTGGAAGCGCTGGCCCAGGTCGGCCTGGCCGATCGGGCCGACGACTGGCCGGCGCTGCTCTCGGGCGGCCAGCGCCAGCGTGTCGCCCTGGCGCGCGCGCTGGTGCACCGGCCGCGCCTGCTGCTGCTCGACGAGCCGCTGGGCGCGCTGGACGCGCTCACGCGCATCGAGATGCAGCTGCTGATCGAGCGGCTGTGGAAGGAGCACGGCTTCACCGCCCTGCTGGTGACGCACGACGTGTCGGAGGCGGTGGCGCTGGCCGACCGCGTGCTGCTCATCGAGGACCACCGCATCGCGCTCGACGAGCGCGTCGCCTTGGCCCGCCCGCGTTCGCGCGGCCATGCCGGCTTCGCGGCGATCGAGGAGCGGGTGCTGCAGCGCGTGCTGCAGCAGCCGGTCGACGATTCCGCGCAAGCGCACCAAGTTCCGGCCGAGACGGCCTTCGCCCACTGGCGCTTCGCGCTTTGATCCACCACCCCAGGAGATTCGATTCATGAGCATCACCGCCATCAACGTCCGCAACCAGTTCCGCGGCAAGGTCAAGGAGATCGTCGAAGGTCCGGTCGTCTCCGAGATCGACGTCGAGACGCCGGCCGGGCTGATCGTCACCTCCGTCATCACGACGCGCTCGGTCAAGGAGCTCAAGCTCGCGGTCGGCAAGGAGGTCATCGCGCTGGTCAAGTCCACCGAGGTGTCGATTGCGGCGCTCTGACACGCCGCGCCTGTTGATCGTGCCGGGCCTGCACGACAGCGGGCCGGCGCATTGGCAAAGCTGGCTGCAGGGGCTGCATCGCGATGCCTGCCGCGTGCGGCAGCGGGACTGGTCCGACCCGGACCTGGACCGCTGGTCGGCGCGCATCGACACGACGCTCGCACACGCCGGCGAGGGACCGTTCGTCGCGGCGGCCCACAGCTTCGGCTGCCTGGCGCTGGCGCATCACCTCGCGCAACGGCCCGACTCGCCCATCGTCGCCGCGCTGCTGGTCGCGCCGGCCGATCCGGCGCGCTTCGGCATCGCCGAGCGACTCGGCGCACGCCGGCTCGAGCGATCGACCACCGTCGTCACCAGCGACACCGATCCTTGGATGCGCGCCGCCGAGGCCCGCCGCTGGGCCGCCCGCTGGGGCAGCCATGTCGTGAACCTGGGCGATGCCGGGCACATCAACGTCGAGTCCGGCTTCGGGCCCTTGCCGCTGGCGGCGCGCTGGGTCGACGGCATGCGGCAGCGTTACGCGCGTTCGCGCAGGCCGCGGCATGCGTCGTTCGGGGAGTGGTCGTTCGCGACCTAGCGCAGGCCGGCTTCCTTGGGAGGCAGCGGCTGCGGGTTGAGCGACACCGCATCGGCCGGATTGCCGATCAGCGCGGCCAACATGTGATGCGGGTGCGGCCAGGGGAACGGCCTCGGCTTGGTGCCGCACCAGTCGTCGTCGATCGAGGCGGTGCCGGTGTGGCCGGCGCCGGCGGCCGGCGCTTCGGTCGCAGGACCGAACAGCGCCTCGGCGTTGAAGCGCGGCGCGGCGGCAGTGATGGCGGGGTTGAACATGATGAGCTCCGTGAAGAAGTGGCGCGGCACGAACATCGCGCCGCTGGGCTCATTGCATGCCGTTCAAGGGTCGCTGCCAAGACGGTGCGGTTCCCAGTGGGAGTGGCCCTGACTTGCGGCGGCTCCTGTGAGTGCAGGCCCATTTCAACCACAGAGAACGCAGAGAACACAGAGATGAAATTCAATTGAATTCCTCTGTGTCCTCTGCGTTCTCCGTGGTTCAAATTGGACTCACGGCGTGCACACCCTTGGCCAACGCCAAGCCGATCCGCCGGCCTAATGCCGCTTGAAGTACTGAACCTCCCGCTCGTGCTGCTGCGCCTGCTCCAGCGTGTCGAAGGTGCCGAGGTTGCGACGCTTGTTCGTCTTCGGGTCCTTCTTGCGCGAGTACAGGCGGTATTCACCGGTGGCGAGCTTGCGGATCATGATGGGCTCCTTGAATCTCGGCCGAGTTCCAGTGTGGCCATGCCGCCGCGCCGGCGCAGTCGGACCGCTTCGATCCGTGCCCGCGGCAATGTCCTACGCGAGCGCCGGGCGCACAATGCAAAGCGCTCTGGAGGACCGCCCCCATGGCTGCGTCGCTCTTTCTGCCGCCTCATCTGGCCGCCCTCGACCTCGGCCCCTCGCTCGACATCGCCGCCGACGCGCTGCGAGCCGCTGCGCCCGACTGGCTCGATCCCCGCCATCCCGCGGCTGACCGCGCCCTGCGCTACGGTCGCGGACGTGGCGACCTCGCCTACGAAGAGATCGCCGACCGCACGCGCGCCGCGCTGCCCGGCCAGCCTGCCGTCTTCGTGCAGACGCGCGCCCAGGCGCGCCGCGAGCGCGAGGAGGATGCCGCTCACCGGCACGACGCCGACATCGACGCGCTGATCGACCAGATCGTGCCCCTGCGTCACCGGGCGCTGGACCTGCCGCTGCCACCCGACGCGTCGCTGCGGTTCGAGGTCGGCGAGGAGCACGTCACGCTGTTAGTGAGCGGTGCGGACGGCGTCGAGGTCCCGTGGACGTTCGCGCTGTCCCACCCGCCCGGCGTGCTCATGCGCGATACCTTCGACGCCCCCGCGCCGCCGATGGCGACGCAGCGCGGACGCGTCGCCATCCCCGGCGTGTTCTGGCTGCCGCTGGCGGTCGTCATCGAGCGCGGCGTGTTCCCGCGCTTTCAGCAAGCGCGCGAGCAATTGCAGCCCTCCACCGAGCCCGGCAGCGCGTGTCTCTTCATCTCGCACCGCTGGCTCGCCAGATCCGAGCCGGACCCCGAGGGCATCCAGGCACGCTTCCTCGCGTGGCAACTCTTTGCCGGCCTTTGCGAGGCCATCGAGCTGGCCTGCGACCGCGGCCTGCACGAGGCACGGCGTGCCAGCGCCCTCCTCCACAGGCCGGTCGGCCGGTTCGGCAGCGAGCTCGCCGAGAGCCTGCTCGTCAACCTGCTGCAGCCGACCCTGCACGAGGACCAGCTGGCGGCTGCGATGAGCGAAGTCGCCGCATGCCGCCCTGACCTGGAGGACCGCGGCTCGGCGATCGCCGAGCAGGACCACGGCCTGGAGATCCTGCGCCAGCGGATCAAGGCCATGCCCATCGTGCGCGGCCTGCGCGATCGCGTGCTTCTCTGGGTGGACTACACCTGCCTGCCCCAGGCGCCGCGCGATGCCGCCGACGAGCCGCTGTTTCGCGCCGGCCTGGCCCACCTGAACCACGTGCAGCTGATCGGCGCGACGGCCATCCTGCTCGACGAGGTCGACGACTACCTCGGGCGCGGCTGGTGCGTGCTGGAGGCGGTCACGGCGGCGGGCGTGCGCCGGCTCACGGGGGCGCCGCAGTTCCAGCTCGCGGGGTCGCGGCTGTCCACCAACCGCAGCGGCAAGGCCCAGGGCTACAACGAGCGCCTGATGGAAGACGCGGTGCACTTCGTGTGGCGGGCGCTGCTCGACACCGAGGTCCTGGCGTGCCAGACCGAGAGCCGCTGCATCGAGCGGCTCGGCCTGGCGGTGACCGACCCCAACGACCTGCCTTTCGTCTACGAAGCCTTGCGGCGCATGCAGGTTCCCGACGCGCCGACGGGCGACTTCGAGGTCGTCAGCGGGTACTTGCCCCTGCCCTTCGCCACCGATGGCGCCTCCGTTTACTGGCGAACGCAAAGCTCGCGCCGGGTGGCCGACGTTGCGCTGCCCGTGGCGACCGTGGATGTGGACTGGACGCAGGCGCTGCGGCTGCAGGACTTTCGCGAAGCCGCCGGCGAGCGCCGGCCGCTGGGCGTGCCCCCGTTGACGAACCTGCTCGGCTCGGACGATGCGCTGCTCGAGTCCGAAGCCCGCGACGGCCTGCATCTCGCCGTCGTCGCCAGCTGCGAAGCCGAGGCCAGCCTGCTCGCCCGCTGGGTGCGAGACCGGCGCGCCGATCTCGAACAGCGGCTCGGTGCGAAGGCCGTGTCCATCTCCTGGCTCGCGAGCGACATCGTGCCGGTCGGCTGCCTGCTGCACGGTGCCTTGCAGCCGTGGCCGTGCCTCAGCTGGCGATGGGTCGTGATCGCGACCGAGAGCCGGCTGCGGCACTGTCGCGTCACGGGGCACCTGATCGAGTCCATGCGCGCGCTGGGCCGCCCGTACGGCGAGCTGGCGGTGGATCGGTCGGCGCAGAACCTGCGCTGGTACGAAGCGCGGGAGATGACGGAGCCGCCCGACGGCCTCGCGCGATACCCGATCGCACAAGGCCTGTTGCGCACGCACCGCGGCGGCCTCTACAGCGCGGCGCTGCCGCGCTATCTGTTGCCACTCGGCGCGAGGGCCGACGCATGACGCCCGCGACCCGCGCACTGGCCGAGCGCATCGTCGCCGCCGACCGGCTGTTCGCATCGGGGCAGTTCGAGGCGTGTCACGAGGCCGCCCGTGCATTGCTCGACGAGCTGGGCTCGGCAGCCGGGGATCCGCAGCGGCAGTGGCGCGCCGAGCTGCTCGGACTCGTCGGGCGCAGCGCACTGCAACTCGGACGCCTGGACGAAGCGCTCGCCGCCACGCGCGAGGCACTGCAGGGCCTGCACGCGCTCGACAACGATGCACTCGATCCGCTGCTCCAGGGGTTGCGCGAGAACCTGATGACGATCCTCGCGGCACGCGAGTCGCCCGACGACGCGGGGGTCGTTGGACATCGGGCCGTGCGCAAGCAGATCCTGTACGCGCAGGCGCTGACCAATCGCTGTCGATTTGCGCAGAGCATCGATGTGCTGCAGCCCCTGCGCGAAGGTCTGCAGTCGCTGGGCACGCTGCCGTCAGGCGAGCGGCCGCCGGCCGAGCCCGGCGACGTGCGTCTGTGGTATCTGCCGCGCGTGCTCGGACTGCTCGGCTTCGACTGGTTTCACCGCGGGGATCTGGCCGAGGCCAAGGCGCTGACGGCACAGGCGGTGTCGGCCTGCCGGGCGCTGGGGGACACGATGGGCGAGCGTGTCTACCAGGCCAGCCTCGCGACGATGGACACGCTCAATGCGCCGTCTGCGCCTCGCCCCGCATCGGCACCGCATACGACAACGGCGCCAGCCCGGCCTGGATCCGCTCCATCTGCGTCTCGCTGACCAGGCCCGCGAGCACCTTCTGGAAGCGCGGCTCCATCGCGCCCGACACGATGTACTGCCACCGATAGGCCTTCAGCACGGTGGCGTGAACCTCGTCGGCGCGCGCTCCGGCGGCCGCCATGCCGCACAGGCCGAGGAAATACGCCGCATCGGCCCGGGCCTGCGCCTGCAGGATGCCGTCCACGCCGGCGACCAGGGCGATGAGGTCGTCCACGCCGGCATCGCGCTCGGCGTCGGAGACCAGCGCAGCGTCGACCCGCGCCCATTCGAGCTCGTCGACGATCGCGTGCTGGGACTCCTCCTTCCAATGGAACAGGAAGATGTCCTTGAACAGCGGCGACAGGTCGTCGGCCACCCCGATGCTGGCGCGGTAGTGGGCCTGCGAGAACAGCTCGATGTGGCAGGTGAGCGCCAGCACGGCCCAGGTGGACTTGCCCAGCACGAACGACGCGACCTCATTGGGGCCCGGCTCGAACCGGTAGCCCGGGGCCATGCCGGCGGCCACCATGGCTTCGATGCGGCGGAACAGGGCCTGGTGCTTCAGCTCCTCGTCGGTGAAGCGCACGATCGCCTCCAGCGCCGTCTGGTCGCCGAGCCAGTGGTCGCGGCTGATCTCCAGCATCTTCGCGCCGATGAAGCGCTCGACCAGTCCGAACATGTTCGCGTAGGTGCGGCCCTGCACGTGGCTCAGCAGGCGCTGCTGGTCGGGGCTGAGGAAGGGCAGCTCGTTCGCCAGCGACAGCCCGTCGGGCAGGAAGCGCTGGGCGAAGTCGAAGTCGCGGCCGCGGATCACGTCGCGATCGATGTCCCAGCGGATCCGCTTCGAGGCGTCGATGGTCTTGGCATAGCGCGAGGCATCGGTCGGCACAGGGGTGGCTTGCATGGCGGGCTCCTTGGATCGAAATCCGTCTCATCGACGTGCATCCATCCTTCGCGCCCTTCGCAGCGGCCGCATGAGGCCGCTGTCCCGCCGCGCCCGCGACCGCACCGAATGCCGTGGGGCGGCCGTCCCACGCGAGCGCCGCGGCGAGACAATGGCGCATGCCCTCGCGCCAGAGCCTTCGCTTCTGCACCGCTGCCGACGGTACGCGCATCGCCATCGCCTCCATCGGGTCGGGGCCGCCGCTGGTGCGGGCGGCTCACTGGCTGAGCCATGTCGAGCACGACCTCGACAGTCCGGTGTGGCGGCCGTGGCTGGCCGAGCTGTCGCGCCGCCACACCTACATCCGCTATGACGAGCGCGGCTGCGGCCTGTCGGACCGAGAGGTCGCCGACTTCTCGCTCGACGCCTGGGTCGGCGACCTCGAGGCGGTCGTCGAATCCCTGGGGTTGCGGCGCTTCCCGCTGATCGGCATGTCGCAAGGCGGTGCGGTCGCCATCGCCTACGCCGTGCGCCATCCGGACAAGGTCTCGCACCTCGTCCTGCCCGGCGCCTACGCCCGGGGCGCGCTCCGGCGTGCCGAAACGCCCGCCGCGCGGCTCGAGGCCGAGACGCTGGTCAATCTGATCCGCGTGGGCTGGGGGCGCGACAACCCGGCCTTCCGGCAGGTGTTCACCAATCAGTTCATCCCCGGCGGCACGCCGGCCCAGCATCAGTGGTGGAACGAGCTGGAGCGGCTGACGGCGGCACCCGAGCAGGCCGCCCGCATGCTCGACGCCTTCCACCGCGTCGACGTCACCGAGCTGGCGCGCCAGCTGCGCGTGCCCACGCTCGTGCTGCATGCCCGCGGCGACGCACGCGTGCCGTTCGACGAAGGGCTGCGGCTGGCAGCGCTGATCCCGGGGGCGCGCTTCGTGCCGCTGGACACCGCCAATCACGTGCTGCTGGAGAGCGAGCCGGCCTGGGCCGACTTCCTGCGCGAGCTGCGCGGCTTCCTCGCCCCGACGCCCGCGGACGCAGCCGACGGTGCGGCTGTCGAGGCCGCGCTCACCCCCGCCGAGCGCGACGTGCTGCAACTGGTCGCGCTCGGCCTCGACAACGCCGCCATCGCGCGCCAGCTGGGCAAGAGCGAGAAGACCGTGCGCAACCAGGTGTCGAGCATCTTCGACAAGCTGGGGGTGCGCACGCGGGCACAGGCCATCGTGCACGTGCGCGATCGGGGCGCGTGACTACTTGGCGTCCTTGATCGGCAGGATGTCGTGGCGCTGCTGCAGGTAGGCCCGCGCCGCGTCGCCCTGGAAGCGCATGCCCATCTGCGCGTCCTCGATGTAGAAGCCGCGCGACTGCGTCTGGCCCGGCGCCGGGCCCAGCACGCGCATGTAGACCATGTGCTTGGGCCGGCCGTCCTGGTAGATCAGGACCGCGTAGTCGCCCTTGTCCGCCGGGAAGTTCTTGACCGCGGGCTCCAGCACCTTGCCGTTGGCCTCGAACAGCGTCTTGGCCTGCGCCATGTCCAGGCCCTTCATGTCGTGGACGGTGCGCGGGCTCATGCCGGTGCGGCCGATGGCCTCGTGCGAGTTCGTCAGCTCGCCTTCGCGCAGCGAGCGCGCGCAGGTCGCTGCCACGCAATCGTTGACGCCCAGGCCGCGCTCGCGCGATGCCCAGACCGAGCGGGTGCGCACGCTGCCCTTGCCATAGCCGTCGGTGACCTCGCTCTTGGCACCGATGCGGTCCGCCTCGGCGGCGCTCGCGCGCGCGTCCTGCACCTTCTTCGCGACCACCGGCGCCGCGGCGTCGCCCAGGCCGCCGATGGCGGCGCCATATTCGCTCCAGGTCAGGGCGTCGTGGCCGGAGAGCGAGCCGGCGATGCCGCCCACCAGGCGCCCGGCGGTGGCGAGCGCGCCGCTGTTGGCCACGCCCTCGATGCGCTGGGCGACGTCGCGCACCATGGCGCCGGCGCGCGCCTCGCGCTCGTCGCGCCATGCGGTGAACGCCGGGCCGCCGTACTTCTCGTTGACTTCACGCCGGCACTTGTCGATCTTGCCGGGCCGCGTGTACTCGTCGGCACACTGGTTCCACTCGGCCTTCTCGCGTGACCAGAACTCGTCCTTGAACTCCTGCTTCGACAGGTACACCGGGTCGCGGTCATCGTCGGCCACGTCGCCCGAGACCGCGATCGGCTTGCCTTGCGAGCGCAGCATGGCGTCGTAGCGCTCCGAGCGCGACATGGTCTTGCCCTCCAGGATCTCGATCCAGGCAAATGGCGTCCTGGTCTGCGGGATCTGCCCGGTGGCCAGGAACACGCGATGTGCCTGCATCACCTCGACCATGCGGGCCTTGCCCTCCTGGTACTGCTTGAGCGCGTCCGGACCGCCGATGGCGAGGATGTTCTGCTCTTCGATCGGCAGCGCTGGCGGCGCCGCCGGCTTGGCGATCGGGTGATCGGGCGCCGGCAGCGTCGTGCCCTTGCCGGCCGGCGCCGGTGACGCCTGTGGCGCGGGGTCGTCCGCGTCCAGCGCGGCCGCGGGATCATCGCCGGGCCGGCAGACCGGCAGGGAAGGCGGGGAGAACAAGGAGATGGGATCGCTCATGTCGGGTCCTCCGATGACGTCGATGCCGAACCTACGGCGCGACGGCGGCGGCGGACGGAGTGTGTCCCGTGTTCGAAGGGATAGGAGCTCGGTTCGTGGGGGTCCCAACGTGACGCGGGCGCTCCCACCAGTGGTGTGGAGCGCCCGCGGGTCTGGCTACGGAGTCGACTACATCAAGCAGTGATCCGCCCCGGACCGAGAGATTGAAGACATATCACCTCCTTTCCAAGTTGCCGCGAGGACTCCAGGGTAGTCGCTTTGCACCCGAAGCGGAACGCCCGGGGTCAGATGTCCACGATGGTCTCGAAGCCGCCGTAGATCATGCGCTGGCCGTCGAAGGGCATCGGGCTGCTGGCGGGCTGCAAGCGCGGGTCGGCCATCACCTTCTTCATGCCCTCGTCGCGGACCTTGCGCGACGGCCAGACGATCCATGAAAACACCACCGTCTCGTCGTCCTTGCGCTTGACCGCCATCGGGAACGACGTGACCTTGCCCTCCGGCACATCGTCGCCCCAGCACTCCACCACGCGCTGCGCGCCGTTCTCCTTGAACACGGCGGCCGCCATCTCGGCGTAGTGGCGATAGGTCTCGCGGTTGGCGGTGGGCACGGCGATGACGAATCCATCCACGTATGACATGTCGAACTCCTTTCTCGGGGCGCCCCTGCGCCCACATGACACGACGATTGGCGCCTGTCGGTTTCGACAACGTGGGCGGACTGTTACACGTCCAGGGTTCACGACTCATCCCGCCTGCAAAGCCTCCCATCCGAAGCTGTTGCCCTTCATCGCCAGGCAGGTGCGCGCTGCCTTGCGCAGCCGGACACTGCTCGACAGGAGGTGATATCGATGCGTACGCTCTCGCTGTTGATCGTCGCAGGCGCGCTGCTCAGTGGCTGCGCCTTTGGCAATGCGTGGATCCTGCCCCGTGGCGCGCCGGCAAAGGACGACGGGCCGCGCAGCTACCGCTTCACCGTGGAACATTCGATCGCGGATACCCACGGCAAGGTGATCAAGCGCGAACGATTTTCAGGAGACTACACACGAGGCCTTCCGGGAGGCGACGCCTCCTGGAAGAATGTCACCCACGTCGACTTCGAAAGTCCCGACGGCCCTGCCGGACCAGCGCACAAGCGCGAGTTCATGGAAGGATTCCGATATCACAACGACGGAACGTCCAGCCTGGCTGCGGACTTCTTCAAGGGGTTTCCGGCCATGGCGGTGCCCGAACGGAATCTGGTGTGGGACACCGGAATGATCGAGTCATTCGGACAGACGCAGCTCGAGCACCTGACATTGAATCAGCCCTACCGCTTTGCCACGGCCAATGGGACCGTGAACATGCCCGGCGTGGGGACCTTCCACAACCGCGATGTCCAGCTGACGTGGATGGGCCGCTCGCGCAGGAACGGCCGAGATTGCGTCCTCATCGGCTACAGCGCGTATTTCAACCCGCTGAACGTGTCCGTTGCGGACGCCGGGATCTCTCTCGAGGGCCGCAGTCACTATTGGGGCGAAATCTGGGTCGCACTGCAGACGCTGCAGATCGAGTATGCAACGCTGCACGAGGACGTGCTCGGCACGCTCAAGCTCGGTGAACACGCGCCTGGGCAGCTCGTGAACGTATTTCGCACGGGCATCTTCGAACCGCTGCAGGCGAGATGAACGGGCTCTGGGCCATGCTTCGCGTGCAGCGCAAGCGAAACTGGGTTTTCTCGCTGCTGGTCGTCAATGTTGCGATGGTCCTCCTGGCACTGCTGCGGATCCCCGACAGGGCTGCGGATTCGGGCGAGAGCCTCGCGACGTGGCTCACCATTTTCCTGGGCGCCAACGCCACCGCCGCCCTCGCGCTGCTGGTCATGCCACCGCTGCTGGAGCGCCTGATGGCGCGGCGGCGCCTGCTGGTGCTCGCCATCGGCGTCGGCATTCTGTTTTTTGGGGCGGTCGGCTGCCTGATCATGCTGACCGTGCCCATGCTGAGCGGTGCTGCGCCCATCAAGGACTTCTGGTCCGAGTACTGGGGGATGCTTCGCAGCGCACTGCCGTTCGCGCTCGTGTTCGGCCTGGGAGGGTATTTTCTGGCCACCGTGCATGCACGCCTGGGTGATGCCGAAATGCGATTGCGCGAGAAGGAGATGGCGCAAGAGCGTACGAAGAAGCTGGCAGCCGAGGCCAGGCTGCACTCGCTGGAGTCACGCATTCACCCTCATTTTCTTTTCAATACGCTCAACTCGCTGAGCTCGCTGATCGTCAACAGCCCTGCCCGCGCGGAAGAGATGCTGCACCACCTGAGCAGGCTGCTGCGCGCCAGTCTCGACCACACGCGCCAGCCGCTCGTGCCGCTGCACCAGGAACTGGCGATGGTGACGGACTATGTCGAGATCGAGAAGGTGCGATTTGCCGGCGCCTTTCACTGTCGCGTCGACGTGCCCGAAGCTCTGTTCAACGCCAGGGTGCCCCCCTTGTCCGTGCAGTCGCTCGTCGAGAACGCGATGAAGCACGCCATCTTTGCGCAGCGCCACGGCGGCGCGCTCGCGGTGAGCGCGTCTGCGCAAGACGGGCGCCTGCTGATCCAGGTGTGCGATACCGGGCCGGGATTCAGTCTGTCTGCAGTGCAGGCCGGCCACGGGCTCGACAATCTGGTCAGCCGACTCGACGCCCTGTTCGGGCCGCGGGCCCAGCTCAATGTGCTGCGTCGCGACGGCTGGTGCGTGGTGCAGATGGAGTTGCCGCTGTCATGACCCAAGGCGGGCGATTGCGCGTTTACCTCGTCGACGACGAGCCGCTGGCGGTGGAGCGGCTGGCTCGTCTGCTCCAGCAGACCGGCCGCGTCGAGATCGTCGGCGCGAGCACGGTGCCGGAAGAGGCGGTGTCCGCTGTCGTGGCGTGCGCGCCCGATGTCTGCTTCCTCGACATCCAGATGCCGCGACTCAATGGCTTCGACGTGCTGGCGCAATTGTCCCGGCAGCCCCTCGTGGTGTTCACCACCGCGCACGATCGATACGCGCTCGAGGCCTTCGCGGTGAATTCGGTCGACTATCTGCTGAAGCCGGTCCAGCCTCAACAACTGGACCGGGCACTGAACAAGATCGAGCGCCTGCGTGAAACGGGGGCCCAACAGGATTTGCGGGCATTGCTCGAGCAGCTGCGCGACGCTGTGCGGCCCAGCCCTGTCGAGTATCCCGACCGAATTGCGTCCCGGGTCGGCAACCGGCTGTGGTTCCTGGATCTGGCACGGGTGAGCCACTTCTGCGCGGTGGACAAGCTCACCTACGCGGTCTCGGATGGAAAGTCCTATTGCGTCGATCACACCGTGGCGCAGCTCGAGCAGAGACTGGACCCGAAGAAGTTCCTGCGCATTCATCGCGCCACCATCGTCAACATCGCCTGGATCCGGGAGGTGACATCTCTGCCGGGCGGCTCGCTCAAGGCGCGCATCGAGGACGGGGGCGGCACCGACGTCATCGTCGCCCGCGATCGAGCCCGAGAATTCAAGTCCTGGCTGGGGTGCTGAGGCGTCTGTGCGGCCACTTCGGCGGACAGCAGACGCCTGCGCGCTCATCGCCGTCACCACGACGACCAGGGGGTGCGCGTCGGCGCGGCGGCTTACAGCAGTTCGATCAGCGTTGCGAGCTCCACCGGCTTGACCAAGTGCGCATCGAAGCCGGCCGCCGCGGAACGATCTCGATCCGTTGCTTGTCCCCAGCCCGTGAGCGCGATCAGCCGCATGTCACGGCGCCAGGGATGGTCGCCCATGCGCCGTGCGACGTCGTAGCCGTTCATGCCCGGCAAGCCGATGTCGAGCAGGACGATCTCGGGCCGCCAGGATTCGGCGAGTTGGATGGCTGCCTGGCCGTCATGCGCCGTGCGCACCTCGTGGCCTTGAAGACGCAGCGCGATCGTCAGCGACTCCGCGCTGTCCCGGTTGTCGTCGACGACGAGGATGCGTCGTGGCGCACTCGATACCGCTGCCCGCTCCGCAGAGAACGAATCGCTCACGGGCTGCTGAGGTGCGTCGGGCATGGGCAGGTGCAGCACGAACTCGCTGCCGTGGCCGATGCCCTCGCTTGCCGCCGTCACCGTGCCGCCATGCGCCTCGATCAGCTGCTTCACCAGCGTCAGGCCCAGACCGAGCCCGCCTTGCGAGCGCTCCCGCGAACCGTCGCCCTGCACGAACATGTCGAACACGTGCGGCAGCAACTCGGGGGCTATCCCGATCCCGCTGTCGGTCACGCGCACGACCGCCTCGCGGCCATCGCGCTCCAGCGCAAGCGCGATCCGCCCACCGGCGTCGGTGAACTTGCAAGCGTTGTTGATCAGATTGCCCATCGCTTGCGTCAACCGCATGGCGTCGCCGTCGATGGGAACCGGGCTTTCGGGCAAGGCGGCGCTCAAGTCGATGTTCTTGGCTTCGCACGCGGAGCGTTCCGCATCGGCCGCCAGGCGCAGCAATGCGCTCAGATCCAGGCGCTCCTTGTGCAGTTCGACCGTGCCCTTGTTGATGCGGGCGATGTCGAGCAGGTCATCGACCAGGCGCGTCAACTGCTGCACCTGGCGGTCGATCATGGCGCGCATGTGCCGCGCGATGTCCTCGGGGACGCCGTCGCGATTGAGGACGTGCATCGCGTTTCGAATGGGCGCGAGCGGATTGCGAAGCTCATGTGCCAGCAACGCGAGGAACGCGGTCTTGCGCTGATCGTCCTCGACCACATGCGCCAAGTGCTGCCGCGACTGTTCCTGGAGCCGGACCACCTCTGTCTGGTCCTCGATGGCCAGCAGGATCAGTTCGCTGCTGGAGCCTTCGTGCGCAACGCGTCGCGCGTTGAGCCGCATCACCTTGAGGCCGATCGACTCGAACTCGTGCCAGACCTCGAAGTCGATGACATCGTTGCTCTGTGAAAGCACTTCGGTGAGCTGTCGGCGCAGCACGGGGATGTCCCACTGGCGGTTGCCCAAGTCGTAGAGAAGCCGACCCTGCGTTTCGTCCGGGGCGACGCGGAACGTCCCATAGAAAGCCGCGTTGGCGTATTGCACCCGCAATTGGCTGTCGAGCACCAGGAGCGGCTCTCGCACCGTCTCGACGATGGCTTGCGCATAGTCACGCTCGTCGCGCAGACCCGCCTGCGCGCGCCTCAGCTCGTCGACATCGAGCAGGACAAGCACCGCGCCGTCGATGCGGTTGTCCAGCGTGCGGTATGGATGGATCCGCAGCTGGTACGACCGGCCGTCGGGACCGCGGATGTCTCGCTCTTGCGGCTGCACGCTGGCGATCACCTCGCCGATCCGACTCTCCATCTCGGCCAGGGCGACGCAGGTTTTCAGATGCCCGATCGGGCGGCCGACGTCGCCGGCGAGCAGTCCGAGCAGCCGACCGGCCGCCGGCGTGAAGCGCCGGATGCGCAGGTCGATTCCGAGCACCACCATCGGCACGCCGCTGCTCCCGAGCAAGTTGGTCATGTCGTCGTTGAGGTGTGCCAACTCGACATTGCGGTACTGCAGCTGCTCGTTGACCGTCGTCAGCTCCTCGTTGGTCGACTGCAACTCCTCCTTCGCCGTTTCCATCTCTTCATTGGCGCTTTGCAGTTCCTCGTTGCTCGACAGGATCTCCTCGTTCGCCGACCTCAGTTCCTCGTTGGCTGCGTCCTGCTGTTCGATCAGCGACTGCAGGTATTCGCGTGTCGAGGCCAGTTCCTGCCGCAGGTGGCGAACCTCGCCGGCCTCCGGACTCTGCAGGGCGTCGAGCGAGTGCGGCGCGCTCGGCGTCACCCGACGGCTCGTTTCCTCGAACAGGACGAGGTAGCAGCGTTCGCCCGCATGGGGCAGCCGGACCGGCAACACGTGGAGGTCGACCTCGCGATCGGCGCCCTCGCCGCGGATGCGTACGCCGGGGTGCCGCACCGCGCCGCCGCTGCCCTGGCACTCGACCACGGCTGACCGGACGGCCATGAACAGGCCTTCGCGCGCCATCTTCAGCAGGTTGTGGCTCGGTTCGCCTGCTGCGGGCGCCAGGAACGATCCGGTCTCGCCACGAAACTGCAGGACGTCGAAGTCGTCGTTGATGAGCACGCCGGGCGGACCATACTGGCCTGCGGCGACGCGGTCGGCCTCGCGCTGCCAGTCGGCGGGCATCGCTCGCGTCGGAGCGATCGCCTCGCCCCCGGCCATCCGGGCCTGATCGCCGTCGGAACGGAAGTGGGGGTAGGGCCGCGCCCCGCCCATGGGCTTGCGCACATAGATGCGATGCGGCTGATCGACGACGGTGAAGAGGTCACCGTGGCCTCCGATTGTTTCCGAGGCGCCGAGCACCAGGTGGCCGCCTGGGTTCAGCGCATAGTGGAAGGTCGGTATGACGCGCTTCTGCAGCGCCGGGCTCAGGTAGATCAGCAGGTTGCGGCAGCTGACGAGGTCCACCCTCGAGAACGGCGGGTCGGCCGCGACGTTCTGCCGGGCGAAGATGACCATGTCGCGCAATGTCTTGCTGATGCGGTAGTGGCTGTCCTCCTTCTCGAAGAAGCGTCGCAGCCGCTCGGCAGACAGCTCGGCCTCGATGCTGCCGGGGTACAACCCGGCGCGCGCCTTCTGCAACGAGACAGCTTCGGAGAGGTCCGTGGCGAAGATCTGGATGGGAGGATGCACCGGCTTGTCGTTCAGGAACTCGAGCATCGCGATCGCGAGCGAGTACGCCTCCTGGCCGGTCGAGCATCCCGGCACCCAGATGCGGATCGGCGCATTGCCTTGCTTGGCGGCGAGAATTTCAGGGAATACGCGCTGCTTGAGCGTTTCGAAGACCTCCGGTTCGCGGAAGAACTTCGTCACGTTGATCAGGATGTCCTGGTAGAGCGCATCGAGCTCGGCGGGGTCGTCCTTCAGTCGCTCGGAATACCCGGCCAGAGAGCCTCCGTGAAGCAGCAAGCGCCGCATGATGCGGCGCTTGATCGTCGTGTCGCGGTAGGCGCTGAAGTCGACCCCGCTGGCCGCGCGCAACAGCGCAAGCACCGACCGGAAGTGGTCCTCGTCGTCCTGCACCGCGGGTCTGCCGTGTTGTCGCTCGACCGGCGGCGGCGCCAGATAGGGGTGGCGTCCGACGCGCGCCAATTCGGCCGCGATCCGGTCGGGCGGCAGGGCAAGGTCGACGCAGCCCGACTGGAGCGCAGCCACCGGCATGCCGGCGAACTTGGCCGAAGCCTCGTCCTGCGCGAAGGTGATGCCGCCGGCAGCCTTGATCTCTTCGAGCCCCACCGTGCCGTCGGTGCCCGTGCCGGAGAGCACGACGCCGATCGCGCGGCTCGTGCGCCACGCCGCGAGCGAGCGAAAGAAGTGATCGATCGGCAGGTGCGGCCCCGGCCTTTCGCCGCGAGCCTCGGTCTGCAAGGTGCCGTCGGCGGCCAGCTCGAGCGCGGTGTCCGGTGCGATCACGTACACATGATCGGGCTCCACGACGCAGCCGTTGGCCACCTCGAGCACCGGCATGGAGGTCGACTTGGCGAGCAGTTCGGCAAGCTTGCTGTCATGCCGGGGATCGAGATGCTGCACCAGCACGAAGGCCATGCCGGTGTGCTCCGGCAGCGCTTGCAGCAGCTGCATGAAGGCCTCGAGCCCGCCGGCCGACGCGCCGACGCCAACAACAGGGAAGCCCCCGGACGGCGGAGCGTCCGGTTCGGGCATGGCCGACGGCGCAGAAGACGGAGTTCGAGGATGGGACACGGCAGTCCCGGTGGGCGATGTACACAGGCAATGTACAGCGGTGACACGAAACAGGGCGCGCGTGAACCCTCCTCATCGTCGGGTGGTGTCGGACCTGGCGAACCATTCCAGGGCCGTCTGCAGCCAGGTGGCATCGACCCTGTGTCCACCCTCGACAACCTCGAGACGAAGCGAGCGGAATCCAAGTCTGCGCAACTCCGCCATGATTTCTCGGTGCCGTTCGGGCGTTGCCACGGCGTCTGACCGCCCGGCCTGCAAGAACACCGGCATGGACCGAAAGTCGTCGTCGAGGACCTTGAACTGTCGCGCCGCCGTCGCCACCGGCTCCTCGTTGACACCCGACAGGAAGATGCCCGCCACACGAGCAGCACGTTGACTCGCAAACAGCGCGGCGAGCCAACCGGAGTATTTCGCACCGCCGGAGAATCCTGCAAAGGCGAGCGTGGCTCGACCCGCCTCCCGCCACAGGGGATGCACCGCATCCAGCGCCGCGGCGGCCAGCGCGTAGCGCAGAGAAAGCGAGTCGTCGCGCTGCGCCACTTCACGATCCGGGTCAGCGGCCAAGGCAACCCAACCTGCGCCGGCCGCGGCGGGACGGTACGCGGTCATCAGCTGCCGGCTCGACTGATGGCCAAGATCCGACGTTGCGTTGACGATCAACACCCGCCATGGCTGCGCCGGGTCGAATGCCGTGGGCGTGGCGACGGCCACCTTGGCGACACGCACTCCGCCCACGAGCTTTTGAACGTCGACGGGGAGCTCGACACGGAGCTCGGCCAGCTCGTCGGCCTTCAGCGCAGCAGGTGCAGCGGCTGGCCGGCCCGCCGTCGTGACCGACACGAGGACGCCGAGCACGGCACGGCGCGAGATTGGCGCGGATGGGTTCAAGGTGAGCATCGATCGCGTGACCTGCCTTGGGGTTCGAACCCGGGTCCGGCAGGGTGCGTTTTTCGGAATCGACGAGGAGATGGTAGTCCGGCAGGCCAGTTGCCGTCGGTACGTACTTCGGCGGACAGCAGACGTTTGTCGCGCTGATCTCACCACAGCAACTGTGTCTGAAGTCAAGCGCGCGGAGTGGGGGCCAGCACGTGCTTTGCGAGGTCCCAAGGCGCACCGTCGCGAACCATGGCGTTGAGGATGGTCAGCATCTTTCGCATGCAGGCGACGATGGCGACCTTCTTGGGCTTTCCCGCGGCGAGCAGGCGCTGGTAATAGCTGCGCAGGACGGGGTTGTAGGTCAAGGCTGAGACGGTTGCCATGTAGGTGACGTTGCGCACTTCCTTGCGCCCGCCCATG
>DASUZE010000013.1:0-14277 GCA_036377015.1 Piscinibacter sp.
ACCCCGGGTTGCACCCGGGATACGTAGCCCGGGTGCAACCCGGGACCGTCACCTAAGACCACCCGCCCCCCAGCGCCCGGATCAAGCCCACCGTCGCCTGCTGCTGCGCCGCCTTCACCTGCACCGCCTGGCGCCGATTGCGCAGCTCGCTGCGCTGCGCATCGAGCAGCTCCAGCTGGCTCACCAGCCCGTTGCGATAGCGTGATGCCGACAAGGCCGTTGCACGTGCCGCCGAGTCCACCGCCCTCGCCTGCGCCTGCGATTGATCCTCCAGCAGGCGCAGCGCGGCGAGCTCGTCCTCGACGTCCTTGAACGCCACCAGCACCTGCTCGCGGTAGCTCGCCAGCGCCGCATCGAAGTCGGCACGCGCCGACTGCACGCCGGCCTCGCGCCGGCCGCCGTCGAGCAGCGGCAGCGACATCAACGCGCCGATGCCCCAGGTCCGCGCCGACCACTTGAACAGGTCCGACACCTCGGGCGACGCCACGCCGCCGGTCGCGGTGAGCGAGAGGTTGGGAAACCACGCCGCCTGCGCCACGCCGACGCGCGCACGCGCGGCCTGCAGCTGGCTCATCGCCGCGGCCACGTCAGGGCGGCGGGCCAGCACGGTGCTCGGCACGCCGGCCGGCACCTGCGGCAGCGGCGGCGTGTCGGCGGCGACCGCCACGCTGAAGCCCGACGCCGGCTCGCCCACCAGCACCGCCAGCGCATGCTCGAGCTGCGCGCGCTGGCGCTCGAGCGCGAAGGCCTCGGCTTCCGTCGACGCGAGGTCGCTGCGCGCGCGCGCCGCATCCAGCTCGGCGATGTCGCCGGCTTGCACGCGACGCTCGGTGAGGCGCAGGGTGTTGCGATAGGCCTCCACCGTGTCGCCGACGATGGCGCGCTCGGTGTCGATGGCGCGCAGCGCGAGGTAGGTCTGCGCGACATCGGCCTGGACCAGCAGGCGCGTGCTCTGCAGCAGCGCCTCGCGCGAGCGCGCATCCAGCGACGCCGCCTCGCTGGCGCGCGAGAGCCGGCCGAACAGATCGACCTCGTACGACAGCGCGGCGCCGGCGCTCACCAGCGTCGCGCCGCGTCCGCCCGCACCCGGCTCGGCCTGGCGGAGTGCGCCGGCGTTCAGCCCGATCTGCGGCGACTGGCTGGCCTGCGCATCGCGCAGCAGCGCGCGCGCCTGCGCCAGCCGCGCCGCCGCGACCTGCACGCTCGCGTTGTCGCGACCGGCGCGCTCGACCAGCTCGGCCAGCCGCGCATCGGCGAAGGCTTTCCACCACTCGCCACGCGGCTGCGCTTCCGCGGGGGCGATGGCCGTCCAGCGCGGATCGGTCTCCTTGAAGGCCGCCGGCGTGGCCGGCAAGGCGGCCGGGTCGATGGCGGGCAGCGAGGTGCAACCCGCCAGCAAGAGCGCCAACGCGAGGGTCGGGAAAACGAATCGATGGGTCATGGGAGCCTTCATGTCATTCATGGCGCGACACCGGCGCCGCGGGCAGCGGACGTGCATCGCCTGCGCCGGCAAAGGCCTCGACGTGCGGCACCTCGCCGTGCAGCTTGAGCGGCCGGTTGCCGGTGAGACCGCGCAGCAGCACGTAGAACACCGGCGTGAGGAACAGGCCGAAGGCGGTCACGCCGATCATCCCGGCGAACACCGCCACGCCCATGGCCTGGCGCATCTCCGAGCCGGCCCCGCTGGACACGACCAGCGGCAGCACGCCCATCACGAAGGCGAGCGAGGTCATGAGGATGGGCCGCAGGCGCAGCTTCGCCGCCTCGATCGCCGCCTGCACCGGACTGCGTCCGGCGAACTCGAGCTCACGCGCGAACTCGACGATCAGGATCGCGTTCTTCGCCGACAACCCCACCAGCACCATCAACCCGATCTGGGTGAACACGTTGTTGTCGCCGTGGGACAGCCACACGCCCGTCATGGCGGCCAGGAGCCCCATGGGCACGATGAGGATGATGGCCAGCGGCAAGGTGAGGCTTTCGTACAGCGCGGCCAACGCGAGGAACACCAGCAGGACGGCAAGCGGGAACACCCACATCGCCGAGTTGCCGGCCAGGATCTCCTGGTAGGTGAGCTCGGTCCACTCGTAGCCGATGCCGGGCGGCAGCGTCTCGGCGGCGATGCGCTTGACCGCCTCCTGGGCCTGGCCGGACGAATAGCCCGGCGCCGGCCCGCCGTTGATGTCGGCCGACAGGAAGCCGTTGTAGCGCATCGCCCGCTCCGGACCGAAGCTCGGCTTGACCGCCATCAGCGCCGACAGCGGCACCATCTCGCCGCCTGCCGATCGCACCTTCAGCAGGCCCACGTCCTCGGCGCGGGCACGGTGCGCGGCGTCGGCCTGCACACGGACCGAATAGGTTCGCCCGAAGCGGTTGAAGTCGTTGACGTACAGGCTGCCCAGGTAGATCTGCATGGTGTCGAACACGTCGGTCACCGCCACGCCGAGCTGGCGCGCCTTGGTCCGGTCGATGTCGGCATACAGCTGCGGCACGTTGACCTGCAGGCTGGAGAACATGCCCGCCAGCTCCGGCGTCTTGTAGGCCTTGGCCATGAAGGCCTTGGTGGCCGCATCCAGCGCCTCGTAGCCCAGCGATGCGCGGTCTTCGAGCTGCAGCTTGAAGCCGCCGGTGGTGCCCAGCCCCTGCACCGGCGGCGGCGGGAACATCGCGATGAAGGCTTCCTGGATGGCGCCGAACTGCTGGTTGAGCGCGCCCGCGATCGCCGCGCCGTGCAGCTCGGGCGAACGCCGCTCGCCGAAGGGCTTGAGCGTGACGAACACGATGCCGGAGTTGGAGCTGTTGGTGAAGCCGTTGATGGACAGGCCGGGGAAGGCCACCGCGCTTTCCACGCCGGGTTGCTTGAGCGCGATGTCGCCCATGCGGCGGATCACGTCCTCGGTGCGGTCCAGGGTGGCGCCGTCGGGCAGCTGGGCGAAGCCGATGAGGTACTGCTTGTCCTGCGCCGGCACGAAGCCGCCCGGCACCGCCTTGAACAGCAGCACGGCCGCGCCGACCAGCACCAGATACACCGCCATCATCACCGCCTTGCGCGAGATGACCCGCCGCACGCCGCCGCCGTACGCGCCGGAGCCGGCGCCGAACGCGCGGTTGAAGCCGCGGAACACCCATCCGAAGACACGGTCCATGCCGCGCGTGAGGGCGTCCCGGGGTGCGCCGTGCGCCTTGAGCAGCAGGGCCGCGAGCGCCGGCGACAGGGTCAGCGAGTTGATCGCCGAGATCACCGTCGAGATGGCGATGGTCAGCGCGAACTGGCGGTAGAACTGGCCGGTCAGGCCGCTGATGAAGGCCAGCGGCACGAACACCGCGATCAGCACCACGGCGATCGCGATGATGGGCCCCGACACCTCGCGCATCGCCCGATAGGTCGCATCGCGCGGGCTCAGGCCCGAGGCGATGTTGCGCTCGACGTTCTCGACCACCACGATGGCGTCGTCGACCACGATGCCGATCGCCAGCACCAGCCCGAACAAGCTCAGTGCGTTGATCGAGAAGCCGAACAGGTGCATGACGGCGAAGGTCCCGATCACCGACACCGGCACCGCCAGCAGCGGGATGACGGAGGCGCGCCAGGTCTGCAGGAACAGGATCACCACCAGCACCACCAGCGCCACCGCCTCGAGCAGGGTGTGCACCACCGACTCGATCGACGCACGCACGAACTGCGTCGGGTCGTAGACGATCTCGTAGTCCACGCCCTCGGGCATGTTCTTCTTCAGCTCGGCCATGGTCGCGCGGACCTGGTTGGAGATCTCGATCGCGTTGGAGCCGGGGGCCTGGAAGATGGGCACGGCCACCGCCGACTTGTTGTCGAGCAGCGAGCGCAGCGAATACTCGGCCGCCCCCAGCTCGATGCGGGCGATGTCGCGCAGCCGTGTCACCGCGCCATCGGCGCCCGTCTTGACGATGATGTCGCCGAACTCCTCCTCGCTCTGCAGGCGACCCTGCGCATTGATCGAAAGCTGCAGGTCCACGCCGGGCAGGCCCGGCGACGCGCCGACCACGCCGGCGGCGGCCTGCACGTTCTGCTCGCGGATGGCGCGCACCACGTCGCCGGCCGACAGGCCGCGCTGGGCCACCTTCTGCGGATCCAGCCAGACCCGCATCGAGTAGTCGCCGGAGCCGAACAGCAGCACCTGGCCGACACCCGGAACGCGCGCCAGCCGGTCCTTGACATTGAGCACCGCGTAGTTGCGCAGGTAGGTCATGTCGTAGCGCTCGTTGGGCGAGAGCAGGTGCACGACCATGGTGAGGTCGGGCGAGCTCTTGACCGTGGTCACGCCCAGGCGCCGCACTTCCTCCGGCAGGCGCGGCTCGGCCTGGGCGACCCGGTTCTGGATCAGCTGCTGGGCCTTGTCGGGGTCGGTGCCGAGCTTGAAGGTCACGGTGAGCGTCATCAGGCCGTCGGTGGTCGCCTGGCTGCCCATGTAGAGCATGCCTTCGACGCCGTTGATGGCCTCTTCGAGCGGCGTGGCCACCGTCTCGGCAATGACGCGCGGATTGGCGCCGGGGTACTGCGCCCGTACCACCACCGAGGGCGGCACGACCTCGGGGTACTCCGAGATCGGCAGCGCGCGCAGCGAGATCAGGCCGGCGATCAGCATCAGCAGCGACAGCACGCCGGCGAAGATCGGCCGGTCGATGAAGAACTTGGAAAGGTTCACAGGAGACTCCGATCAGGATGCGGTCGTGCCGCCTTGCTTGGCCTGGACCTCGGGCTTGGCATCCATCGCCACCGGCCGCGGCTCGAGCAACGCGCCCGGTCGCACCCGCTGCAGCCCGTTGACGACGATGCGCTCGCCGGGCTGCAGGCCTTGCTTGACCACGCGCAAACCGTTCACCGACGCACCGAGCTGCACTTCGCGGTAGGCCGCCTTGTTGTCCGGCCCCACCACCATCACGAAGCGCTTGTTCTGGTCGGTGCCCACCGCGCGCTCGTTGATCAGCAGCGCGCCCGAGGCCTTGGCCTGGCCCATGCGCAGCCGCGCGAACTGGCCGGGGATGAGGACGCCGTCCTTGTTGTCGAACACGGCGCGCACGCGCACCGTGCCGCTCTTCGCATCGACCTGGTTGTCGACCAGCTGCAGGTGGCCTTCATGGGGCGTGTCGGCGGTGGACGCGGTGCCCATGCGCACGGGAATGCGCTCGATGTGGGCACGCGCGCCGGCGCCGCCCGGCAGCTCCTGCAACGACCGCGTGACGACCTGCTCGTCGGCGTCGAAGCTGGCGTAGATCGGACTCACCGACACGAGCGTGGTCAGCACCGGTGCGGTGGGACCGGCCGCGACCAGGTTGCCCACGGTCACTTCGATCTTGCCGATGCGCCCGGAGATCGGCGCGCGCACCTGGGTGTAGCCGAGGTTGAGCTGCGCCACGCGATGCGCGGCCTGCGCCGCGGCGAGGTTGGCCTCGGCCTCGTGCAGGCCGTTGGTGCGCTCGTCGAGCTCGCGCTGCGCGATGGCGCGCTCCTCCCACAGGCGCCGGGCGCGCTCGTGCTCGCTGCGCGCATGGGTGAGGCGGGCCTGCGCTGCGGCCGCCTGCGCCTGGGCGCGCTCGGACTCGGCCGCATACGGCGCGGGATCGATGGTGACCAGCAGGTCGCCGGCACGCACCAGCGCGCCTTCGCGGAAGTGCACGGCCTGGACCGTGCCGGCCGCGCGCGAGCGCACGTCCACGCGCTCGATCGCCTCGAGCCGGCCGGAGAACTCATCCCAGGCCGCGACATCGCTCAGGACCACCGTGGCGACGGACGCGGGCATCGCCTGCGGCGCGCCGGGTGCCGGGTTGGCGACCGCGGTCGTGCCATGCAGGCCGGCGACCAGCGCCGTCACGCCGGCCAGCGCGATCAGCGCCGTCGCGGCGGCCAGCACGGTGCGACGGGTGCGAAGCGGATTCTTGTTCATGTTGGAACTCCTGGGTGTGGATGAGAGAACAGGCTCATGCAGCCGCGGTGGCGTGCTGCGAGAGAAAGCGTTGCAGGCGTCGACTCACCATCGCCGGCCACGGCGCGGCGGGCGCGGCAGGGCTGCGGTAGCTGCGCGGCCAGCCGGTGACGGCCGGCACCACCGCCTCGTCGACCGTCACGCCCGCGTCGCGCAGGCGCTGCGCATAGGCGCGGGTCTCGTCGCGCAGCGGGTCGTCGTCGGCGGTGACAAGCAGCGTGGGCGGCAGGCCCTCCAGGCGCATCGAGCTGGCCGGCGCGGCGTAGGGATGCAGCGCGTCGCTGGCACGCGGCAGGTACTGGCGCCAGCCGTCGGCCCAGGCGCAGCCGACCGGCCCCGCGTGGGCGCCGCGCAAGGACGCGGTGCCCACGCACACGTCGAGCATGGGCGACAGCAGGATCTGCCCGGCCAGATCGGGGCCGTGCCGGTCGCGCGCCATCAGCGCGGCCGCGGCGGCCAGGTTGCCGCCGGCTTCCTCGCCCGCGACGAACAGCGGCGACTGCGCGCCGGCGAGACGGCGGCGATGGCGCATCGCCCAGTCGGCGGCGGCGTGCACGGCCTCGATCGCCTGCGGGAACGGATGGTCGGGCGCCAGCGGGTAGTCCAGCGAGACCACCACCGCGCCGGCATCGGCGATCAGCGCCGCGACGGTGCGCCCGGCCTCGAGGTCGCCGCCGACGAAGGCACCGCCGTGCAGGTGAAGCACCAGCGGCGCCGACGCAGCCGCCACGTCGGTCGGACGGTAGATGCGGGCGGGCAGCGCCTCGGCGCAGCCGCAGGCGATCGATGCTTCATTCCAGGCGGGACTCGACGACATGGTGGAAAACCGGCAGGCCGCGGTTCGCGGCGGTCCGGGGAAGATAGGTGCGACGGGTGGCGCGATAAATAGCCTTGCGGCTCATGCTTTATTTCAGGCGCGAGAACAATGGCGACCGAATGCCGCGCTTCAATCGCGGCCGAAGAGAGCAATTCGAGAGGAATCCCAAGATGGACAAGTTCGTCGCGATGCAGGCCTTCGTGCGCGTGGTCGAGGCCGGGACCTTCGCCAAGGCCGCCGACTCGCTGGCCATGCCCAAGCCCACCATCACCCGCCTCATCCAGAACCTGGAGGCGCAGCTCGACACCAAGCTGCTCAACCGCACGACGCGGCGCGTCACCGTGACGGCCGACGGCGCGGCCTACTACGACCGCGCCCTGCGCCTGCTCAGCGAGCTCGACGAGCTGGAATCGAGCATGTCCAAGGCCAAGGCCAACCCGCGCGGCCGCCTGCGCATCGACGTGGGCTCGTCGGTGGCGCAGATGCTGCTGATCCCGGCGCTGCCGGATTTCTACGCGCGCTATCCCGACATCCAGATCGACCTGGGCGTGAGCGACCGGCCGGTGGACCTGATCGGCGAGAACGTCGACTGCGTGCTGCGCGGCGGCGAGATCACCGACCAGTCGCTGGTGGCACGGCGCATCGGCGAGTTCCACACCATCCTGTGCGCCACGCCCGAGTACCTGAAGCGGCGCGGGGTGCCCCAGCATCCGACCGACCTGGAAGGCGATCGCCACGTGCTGGTGAAGTATTTCTCGCACCGCACCGGCCGCCCCTACCCGTTCGCGTTCACCCGCAACGGTGAGCGGCTGGAGATCGAGGGCCGGCACGCGCTGTCGGTGAATGACTCGCACGCCAACATCGCGGCGGGGCTGGCGGGGCTGGGCATCGTGCGCACCACCACCTTCCAGGCGCAGGCCCACATCGCGGCGCTGAAGCTGCAGCCGGTGCTGCTCGATTGGTGCTCGGACTCGATCCCGATCTTCGTGGTGTATCCGCCGAACCGGCACCTGAGCGCGAAGCTGCGGGTGTTCGTGGATTGGGTGGCGGAGCTGTTCGCGCGCAGCGACCTGATCCATCGCAAGTGCGGGATGCCTTGCAAGGAGACGGCGGCGCGGATGGCGCAGGAGATCAGCGCGCAGGCGCTTGCCGTTTGAGTTCCCGGGTTGCACCCGGGCTACGGAATGCGTAGCGCACGTTGGTTCATTGCTTTTTTTGAAATGGCGCGTTGAGCGCGCGGCGATTTATCGAATCGCTTCCGACAACTAGAGTTAACCCTCATCGATGAGCCACATGCAGTTGTGCATTGACTCGCCGAGGCGGACAAGACGGCTCTCACAACAAACGCCGCCCTGCCCGGAACGTCAACCACTTGTTCGGAAGGATTCACCATGAGCTCGAAGCTGTTCCCCACCGTCGCCACCATCGTCATCGCGCTCGCCGGCGCCGTCACCATGACCAGCGCGCTGGCCATCGAAGCCACCCAGGACGATGTCACCCCCGGCATCAAGACGCGCGCCGAAGTGAAGGCCGAGCTCGCGGTCGCCCGGCGCGACGCGAACCTGCCGCGCTACGGCGAAGCGACGAACTTCATCGATCGCACGCCCTCCACGAAGACCCGTGCCGAAGTCCAGGCCGAGCTGGCCGTGGCCCAGCGCGACGGCAACCTGCCGCAGTACGGTGAAGCGACGCAGTTCGTCGACAGCCCCAGCACGCTGACGCGCGCCGAAGTGCGCGCCGAGACGCTGGCGCAGATCCGCGCCGAGCGCGCGGCCAACCGCCACTGATCCTGCCCTGACGCCGCGAAAGCGGCGGCGTCGTGTTCCCACCGTGATGCTCGCGGACCGGCTCGTCCGGCCCGGGGGCATCGCTTTGCCTCCATCACAACAACCACTTCCGCAGATGAAACTCCATCCTTTCGCCATCGGTGCCATCGCCCTCGCCAGTGCTGCGGGCGCCAACGCACAAGCCAACACCGGCAACGTCACGCTGTACGGGATCGTCGACGCCTACGTGCAGGTCGCCAACGGCCAGAGCACGCTGAGCCGGGTGCAGTCGGGCGGCCTGTCGGGCTCGCGCTTCGGCCTCAAGGCCACCGAGGACCTGGGCAACGGACTGCGCGCGCTCTTCCAGATCGAGAGCGGCATCAACCTGGACGACGGCACCAACGGCCAGGGCGCCTTCTGGGGCCGCCAGGCTTTCGTCGGCCTGGCCACGCCGTACGGACAGCTCACGCTGGGCCGCCAGTACGGCAGCGTCTACACGCTGTCGAGCGAGTTCAGCGTGTTCAGCAACAACTCGACCGGCCCGAGCACCGCCGTGATCGGCGGCTTCGGCGGCTACGAGCCGGTGCGCGGGGGGACGACCGGAGCCACCGGCAACGGCGGCCCGGCGCGTGTCAACAACTCGGTGAAGTACGAGTCGCCTTCGTTCAACGGCTTCAAGGCCGGCGGCCTGGTGGGCATGGGCGAAGTGTCGGGCAGCACGACCAAGACGCGCCTGGCCGACGTCTATGGCCGCTACACCGCCGGTCCGTTCGATGCGATGGTCTCGCTGGTCGATGACCGCGTGGCCTCGACGGCCCTCGACGTGCGCACCGTGTCGGCGGCGGCCGCCTATTCGTTCGGCGACGCCCGGGTCACGGGCGGCGTGATCTCGGTCAACGACCGCGGCACCGCCAACGCCGACGGCCAGGGCTGGTGGGTCGGCGGCGACTACCGCGTAGGCCTGAACCTGTTCAAGGCGCAGTACGTCGAGAACAAGGTGAAAAACGGCGAAGGCAAGACGCGCGCGATCGGCGCCGGCTACCAGTACGACCTGTCCAAGCGGACCAACCTGTACTCGTCGCTGACCTACTTCAAGAACGAAGGCGCCGGCTACACCGACCGCTGGGCGAGCAGCCTGCCCGCGGGCCTGACCAGCAGCAGCGATCGCAACATCACCGAGGTGGTGGGAGGCATCCGCCACTCGTTCTGATCGTGTCTCGTGTCTCGTGGCGCTGCGCGCCACGATGACCGATGAAACAAAACGAGACGCCGACGAAATGTGATCGATACGGCAGGTCGCGAGACTGCCTGCCATCGAAGACATGTCGTCGTCGAGCCACCCGACCCAAGGAGCACACCATGCAAGCCCTGTCCCGCACCTCCCGCCTGACCCTGCAACTCGTCGCCGGCGCTGCCGTGGCGCTGATGGGCTCGGTCGCGATGGCCGGTGAAGCCACCCAGTTCGTCGACCCGCCCTCGACGCTGACCCGCGCCGAAGTCCAGGCCGAGCTCGCCGGCGCGACCAGCCGCGGCGACCGCGGTGAAGCGACGACCTTCGCCGATCAGAAGGCCGTCACCTCGCGCGACCGCGAAGACGTCCGCAGCGAGGCCCGCCACGCCGCGCGCGAGCACAAGTTCAACGAGCATTACGTCGGTGCCTGAAGCCAGGGCAGAATTCATCGGGTGGACGCCACCCGATGAAGATCGCCCTGCTCTCCGACCTGCACCTCTCGGTGCATCCTCTTTCCCCGCCGGCGAGCGACGCCGACATCGTCGTCCTCGCCGGTGACATCGGCCGCCCCGCCGCGGCGCTCGAGTGGGCGCGCCAGTTCGACCGCCCCACGCTGCTGATCGCGGGCAACCACGAGTTCTACGGATCCGACCTCGTCACCACCGTGCACGAGCTGCGCGAACGCTCGCGCGGCACCCAGGTCGTGTTCCTCGAGCGCGAAGCCTGGCATCGAGACGGCGTGCGCTTCCTCGGCTGCACGCTGTGGTCGGACCATCGGCTGCACGCCTCGCGGGCCGAGCGCGACGAAGGCCTGCGGCAGTCGCAAGCCCTGATGCGCGACTTCGCGCGCATCCGCATCGCGCCCGACTTTCCCGATCCCTTCACGCCGGCCGTCTCGCAGATGCTCTTCGACAGCTCGGTCGCCTGGCTGGAGACGCAGTTCGCGCACGCGCACGACGGACCGACAGTGGTGGTGACGCATTTCGCGCCGTCGCGCGGGAGCATCGCCGAGCGGTTCGCGGGGTCGCCGATCAACACCTGCTTCGTGTCGGACCTCGAGGAACGCATTCTTCGATGGCAGCCCGCGTTGTGGCTGCACGGGCACACGCACGACAGCTTCGACTACCGCATCGGCGGCACGCGTGTGGTGGCGAATCCGCGTGGCTATGCGCCGGGGGGCGTGATCGAGAACCGGCGGTTCGATCCGTCGCTGGTCATCGACGTGTAGCCCGGGTGCAACCCGGGACGCCCACGCGAAGCCCATGTAGGGCAAGTTCGTACTCCCGCCTTGTCCAGCGTCCGACTATCCGCTCGCCCGGCCTGTCCGTAGAGTCGCTCCCCATGCAAACGGGAGTGGCGGGGTGGGCCTCGAAGCGCAGGCCACTGCCCGCCGACAACGCCTGCAAGGCCATGGCGCGACATCCGCGCCACCTGTTCGCTGCGCCAGCAGCGCCATAACACCCGCCGCGTCCGCGGCAATCCACGATTCCGGGGCCTTGCGTCCTGGATGCCCTTGTATTTCCCCGGCATTCCGCCGCCAACCGATACGAGCGAAAGCCCTGTCATGTCTGCCTCTCTGCGACCCATTCCTCTCCGATTTGCACTGTGCCTCTTCGCCGCCGCCGCTGTCGCCGCATGCGGCGGCGGTGGTGACGTCTCCGGTCCCGCTTCCGCGTCCGAGGCCGAGTCGTTGGCAGGCGTCCAGGCCCTGACGGGCCAGGATGATCTCTCGACCGAGTCTCTGGACGGCATCGCGTCCAACGAGCGCACGGCGTCGGCAAGATCGGTGACGGCGGCCAGCACGCTCGAGGAGCCGGTGCCCCAGGTTCCTGGTGGCACCTCTCCCGTCATTGTCGACATGGCGAGCGTGCCCGCCAGGGCCGTCGGCCAGTCAGAACTGCGCGTGAAGACCACCACCCAAGTGCCGAATGCGACCAGCATCGGCGCGTTCCGCACGCTGTGCGACTTCTCGCACATGGCCACCGACGACCCGATCGTCTTCCCCGGCCAGCCGGGCCGTTCGCACCTGCACACCTTCTTCGGCAACACCGACACGAATGCCGACACGACCGCCGAGTCGCTGGTGAACACCGGCAACTCGACCTGCATCGGCGGCATCGCCAACCGGACGGCCTACTGGGTGCCCTCGATGATCGACACGGCCACGAATGCGCCGGTCAAGCCGAAGTCCGCGATCATTTACTACAAGACCGGCTACAACGGCATCAGGCCGCAAGACGTCAGGCCCCTTCCGGCCGGCCTGCGCATGATCGCGGGCAATGCGAAGAACACCACGGCGAAAGGTCCCTTCCGCTTCGAGTGCATCGGCAAGGGTTCGGAAAACATGGTCGGCATGAGCATCCAGAACTGCCCGGTCGGCGCCGAGATGTGGCAGGTCGTGTTCTTCCCGCAGTGCTGGGATGGCGTGAATCTCGACTCGCCCGACCACAAGAGCCACATGAGCTACACGGTCAACCACGCATGCCCCGCCACTCACCCCGTGCCGCTGCCGGAGATCACGTTCAACATCACCTATGTGGTCACGCAAGCCGATGCGCCGCTGCGATGGCGGCTTGCCTCCGACGCCTACGATCGCTCGCTGCCGGCCGGCTACTCGTCGCACGGCGACTGGTTCAACGGCTGGAAGCAGGACATCATGGAATCGTGGGTCAGGAACTGCGACCAGGCATCCAAGGATTGCCATGCCTCGCTGCTGGGTGAGGGCCGGGCGGTCTACTGAGTCGCGCAGCGCACGTCGCCGTCGAGTCGTTCACCGCGAAGTCTCCTCGAGAGCGAGGCCGAGGAACGACGCGTAGCGCCGCGCCGCTGCCGACACCGCGCGGCGCTGCGATGCGCTCACCGCCGCCACCAGCGTCAGCTCGACCCGCACCGCGTCGCGCGCCAGCTCGCGCCGCCATCCGCCCACCAGTTGGCCGCCGACTTCGATCACATGCGCGAACAGCGGGTCGAAGGGCGACGGCGAGGCCAGCGAGCGGATGGCCTGCAGCACCGCGCCGCGGTCGCGGAAGCCGACGACGAACTCGTCGTAGTTGGGCAGCAGGTGGGCGACGCTGGCGCGGCTGCCCGCGGGCGCGGCCGACTCGGCGAACCAGTGCACGCGTCCGTCGACCGTCGCCTGGGCGAGCTCGCCCGCCAGCATCTCGACGCCCTTCTTCGCGTCGGCCACGGTGAGCCCCGACCACCAGGCAAAGTCATGCACGGTGGCCGGGCCGCGGCTGCGGAAGTAGCGCCAGGCCAGCTCGCGCAAGGCCTGCTCGCGCGACAGCGGATCGGTCGGCGGCACGCGCTCGTCGAGCAACGCATAGGTGAACTGCCGGCCGCGGCGCGGGCCGTTGCAGATCCAGCCGTCGAGCTCGGCGGCCATCATCAGGCCGCTCATGCGCACGCCGTCGCCGGGGTCGATGCGGGCGCGCCGCAGCACCGCGGCCAGCTCGTTGCGCGTCAGCTCGTGTCCGCCCGCGAGCGCGTCCACGATCGCGGCGTTGCTGCGCCGGAACAGCGCCGCGTCGAGGCCGAGCTTGCGGTACATCGACGCATTGGCCGCATGCACGCGCGGCGCGCTGAGCGCGAGCATCCAGCGGATGTCGCGGGCCGACACGAAGTGCCAGGTGGGCCGCAGCACGTGGGTGCGGACAATGTCGGCGTCGTTCAAGGCCTGCTCGATGCCGGCCGCAGTGGCGCTGCGCATGCGCTGCCCCAGCGCCCACTGGCTGCCCGCGTAGTCCTGCGACTGCACGGCGCCCAGCCACTCGACCACCTCGGCGGCGCTCGCGAAGCTCGGATCGACCAGGCCTTGGCTGGCCAGCCGCCGGCGCGCGACCTCGGCGGCCTGCATGGAGTCAGGTCCTGTGCTCGGTCAAGGCGAGTCGCACGCCCAGCGCGATCAGCAACAGCTGCAACCAGGACATCGTGGGCTCCGGCGTCGAAAGATTTAATGTAGCCCGGGTGCAACCCGGGAAGCGACCGCCACCGTTGAACCCCGGGTTGCACCCGGGCCACACGCAAGGCCGCCGGCGTGATACTGCGGCCCATGCGCCGCCTCTCGCCCATTGCCCTCGTCGTCGCCGTCATGGGGCTCGCCGCCCCGCTCACCGGCATCGCCGCCGACATGCCCGACTACGCGATCGAGGGCAGCCAGGGCCAGGAGCGCGAGACCCGGCCCGCCGACGGCGCGGCCAGCGCGCCCTGCGATCACCGGCTCAACGAAGGCAACGACCCCCAGCGCGACGCCAAGTGCCGCGCGCCGCGTTTTCGCATCAAGCTGCCGGCCGAGATCCTTTAGGGCCTGTTAACGCATAAGTCACGGCCGCGTTGCCGTCTAAAGCGCGGGCAATCTAGGCGCGGAGCCTGGGATGTAGCGGGGCTACGTCCCAGGCTCTGCAACGACGAGTGCACGCGCTTTAGACGGCAACCCGAAGGGCCGGGGTTCTTTGGGGCCCAGCGCGGCGTTGCAAGCCGAGGTACGGGCTACCAGCCCGTACC
>DASUZE010000014.1:0-12746 GCA_036377015.1 Piscinibacter sp.
GGGAGTCCCGGGTTGCACCCGGGCTACGGCTTGAACAGATCCAGGATGCTCTTGCGCGACTCCACGCTCGGCGCATTCGGCTGGATCTCCTCCACCCCCATGCTCTTGATGCCCGTGTCCGGCGTGTGCTCCTCGAAGTACCACTCGCCGTCGAGCCGCACCACGCCGGCCGGCGGCGGCGCATCGCCTTCCACCGGCACGTCCTTCAGCGCCACCTTCATGAAATCGAGCCACACCGGCATCGACAGCCCGCCGCCGCTCTCGCGATCGCCCAGCGGCCGCGGCGTGTCGTAGCCCATCCACACCGCCGCCACGAGCCGGCGCTGGAAGCCGGCGAACCAGGCGTCGACGGCGTCGTTGGTGGTGCCGGTCTTGCCCGCGATGTCGGAGCGCTTGAGCACCGCGCCGGCCCGCGCCGCGGTGCCGCTGCGCGTCACTTCGCGCAGGAGCTCGGTGGTGACGAAGGCGTTGCGGGCGTCGATGACGCGCATCGATTCGTCCGGCGCCGGCGGCTGCCATTCGTTGAGCAAGCGGCCGCGCCCGTCGGTGATGCGGCGCACCAGCAGGGGCGCGGTGCGCAGGCCGCCGTTGGCCAGCACCGAATAGGCCGAGGCCAGCTGCAGCGGCGTCGCCGAGCCGGCCCCGAGCGCCATGGTGAGGTAGGGCGGATGCTTGTCGGGATCGAAGCCGAAGCGGCCCAGCCACTCCTGGCCGTACGTCGCGCCGATGGCCTGCAGGATGCGGATCGAGACCATGTTCTTCGACATCGCCAGTGCCTGGCGCATCGTGATCGGCCCGTCGAACTTGCCGTCGGAGTTCTTCGGCGCCCAGGCCTGGCCGCCGTTGTCGGCCGCCTCGAAGGCGATGGGCGCATCGTTGACCAGCGTCGAGGGCATGAAACCCTTCTCGAGGGCGGCCGAGTAGATGAAGGGCTTGAGGCTGGAGCCGGGCTGGCGCCACGCCTGCGTGACATGGTTGAACTGGTTCTTGGCGTGATCGAAGCCGCCCACCAGCGCGCGGATGCTGCCGGTGGCCGGCTCCATGGCGACGAACGCGCCCTCGACCTCGGGCAGCTGGGTGATGGTCCACGCGTCGTGGGCGCCCTTCACCACCCGGATCACCGAGCCCGGCCGGATGCGCCGGTTCGTCGCGGCGCGCGGCGACAGGCCGGCCGCCGCCTGCTTCAGCCCGTCGCCGGCGATGCTCACCGTCTCGCCGTCCGACAGCTGCGCCTCGACCTTCTTCGCGCTGGCCGAGAGCACCACCGCGGAGCGCAGCTCGTCGTTGTCAGGATGGTCGGCGAGCGCCTCGGCGATGCGCGCGTCCTGCTCGGCCGCGTCGCCGCCCAGGTCGACATGGGCCTCGGGGCCGCGATAGGGCTGGCGGCTCTCGAACTCGAGGATGCCGCGGCGCAAGGCGCGGTACGCCGCGCGCTGCTCGTTGGCGGTGACGGTGAGCGTCACGTCGAGGCCGCGCGTGTACGCCTCGTCGCCGTACTGGCTGTGGATGAGCTGGCGCGCGGTCTCGGCCACGTACTGCGCGTGCCGCGGCCCGCTGCGCTGGGTGCGAAAGCGCAGCGTCTCGGCGCGCGCGGCGGTCCACTGCGCCTCGTCGATCACGGCGTTCTCGCGCATGCGGTTGAGCACGTGGCGCTGGCGCTGCGTCGCCAGGCGCAGGTTGGTGAGCGGATTGGCGCGGTTGGGCGACTGCGGCAGGCCGGCCAGCATGGCCGCCTCGGCCACCGACACCGCGGCCAGCGGCTTGCCCAGGTAGGTCTCGCTCGCCGCGGCATAGCCGTAGGCGCGCTGGCCGAGGTAGATCTGGTTCATGTAGATCTCGAGGATCTGCTCCTTGCTCAGCTCGCGATCGATCTTGAAGGCGAGCAGCATCTCGTAGAGCTTGCGCACGTAGTCCTTGCGCGTGGGCAGGTAGAAGTTGCGCGCCACCTGCATGGTGATCGTCGAGGCGCCCTGGCTGCGCGGGTTCAGCAGGCTCGCGACGCCGGCGCGCAGCACGCCCTTGTAGTCGACGCCGTGGTGCTCGTGGAAGCGCTCGTCCTCGACGGCGACCACCGCCTCCTGCATCACCTTCGGGATCTCGGCGATCGGCGTGAAGCGGCGCCGCTCCTCGCCGAACTCGCCCAGCAGCTCGCCCTCGGCCGACAGGATGCGCATGGGCAGCCGCGGGCGGTAGTCGGTGAGGGCGGCGATGTCGGGCAGCTGCTCGACCATGTAGGCGACGAGCGCGGCGCCGACCAGCGTGCACGACAGTGCGGCGCCGAGCACGAAGCCTGCGGCCCATCGTGCCAGGCGCCAGGCCGTGCGGCGCGGCGAGGGAGGGGAATCCGGGGAAGCGGAGGGCTCGAGAAAACGCATGGTCAAGCCGTGAGGGGAAACGCCTGTCGCGAAGGCAGGAGCGACGGCGGAATTATCGGCCCTGCCTGCTTACCGCCGGTGTCGGTGTCCAAGGGAAACTGGGCACGCGATGTGTAAAGTCAATCGATGCCGCACGACGATCCCACTAGCATCCCGGCGCAAACGGCGACCAAATATGGAACGGGACCTTGGCAGGACCTTGCCTGCGGCGGTCAGGGCTGAGAAGCATCTTCTGCCAGCCTCGGTGCACGCCGAGGTCCAGGCACTGAACGGCGCGCGCCCGCTGGCGTTCAGCCTGCAGTTGCTCGGGGCGTGGACAGTGATCATCGCGACGATCGTTTTCGCCGTCCATGTCGAATCCGTGTGGGTCAGCATGGTCGCGCTCGTGATCGTCGCCACTCGTCAGAATGTGCTGGGACTGCTCGTCCACGAACAGGCACATCTACTGGGCTACCGCGGGCGGTTCGGCGATCTGTTCGTGAACGTGCTTGCTGCCTATCCGCTCATCGTCCTGACGGTCGAAGGCTACGCTCAGGTGCACTTGGCTCACCATCGCGAGTACTTCACCGATGGCGACCCTGACTTCCGACGCAAGAGCGGGCCTGATTGGAAGATTCCGATGTCACGGCGTGCATTAGTGAAGCTCATGCTTTCCGACCTGGTGGGCATCAACACCTTGAAGTTGGTGCGAGGCAAGAAGGCCGATGAAGAGAGTCCCCTGTTCGCCCGGCGCCATCGCTACCCTCGGTGGATACGCCCCCTGTATTTCGCGGTGGTCGCTTCCCTGCTCACGTTCACCGGCACCTGGAGCGTGTTCCTGCTCTACTGGGTACTGCCTATCCTCACGATCACACAGGTCATCATCAGGTGGGGCGCGCTTTGCGAGCACAAGTACAACCTGCCGGGTGCGACCGTCGCGGAATCGACGCCGTTGATCTTGCCCACGTGGTGGGAGCGGCTGCTGTTGCCGAACTTGAACTTCACCCTGCATGCGTACCATCACTACTTCCCTGGCATTTCATTTTCCAAACTGCCGATGGTGCACTCGATCTTCGATCGTGAGGGCCTCGTCGATCGGCACTGCCTCTTTGACGGGTATTTGTCTTTCCTGAGTTTCATCACCAAGCCGGCAGCCGATGAGTCGAGCTCGGTTGAGGCACAACCCTGACAGCGGCCTTGCGCTGACATCGAGCATTTCCACCGTTGCGCGCGCCGCCGACCCGGCCTAGATTGACGCTCCCGACCGGGCATCGAGACATGCCCGGCCTTCTTGTCACCCAGCCAGGAGATGTCGATGGTCCGATCTGTCAGATGGATGGTGGCCGTTCTTGCCTTCGGCGCTGCGGCGGGGCTTCAGGCCGCGTCGCGCGACGGCGTCGATGTGCAGCTGTCGGCCCCCAGCCCGGTGTTGCGCGGCGATGTCGACGTGGTCGTCGACGTGACGGTCACCAACACCGCGCGCCACCCGGTCACGCTGCTGCGATGGCAGCTGCCTTCCGACGAGCTCGAAGGCCCCCTGTTCAGGATCACGCGCGACGACCAGCTTGTGCGCTACCTCGGCCCGGTCATCAAGCGCACGCAGCCCGACGCGTCCGACCACGTGAAGCTGGAGCCGGGCGCGACGCTCAGCTACCAGGTGGAGCTGACCGGCGCCTACGACCTGTCGCAAAGCGGGCGCTACGCGATCCAGTACAGGAGCCGCGGCCTGCACGGCAACGCCGCCACGCTCGACTCCACGCCGCTGTACCTGTGGCTCGAAGGACGCAGCGGCAAGGCGGCCGCACCGACGGCCGCGCCGGCCGCGGCGGCCGCCAGCATCGGCTACACGGGCAACTGCTCGGCCTCGCAGCAGAGCACGCTGCAAAGCGCGGTCTCGGCGGCCACCAGCTATGCCAGCGGGTCGTCCAGCTACCTCGGTGGCACGCCGCGCGCCACGCAGCGCTACGTGAAGTGGTTCGGCGCGTATTCGTCGGCGGGCTGGAACACCGCGAAGACCCACTTCGCGGCCATCCAGGACGCCTTCGTCACCAAGCCGCTCACCCTCGACTGCAAGTGCAAGAAGAGGAACATCTACGCCTACGTCTACCCGACCCAGCCGTACAAGATCTACCTGTGCGGCGCGTTCTGGAGCGCGCCCATGACAGGCACCGACTCCAAGGGCGGCACGCTGATCCACGAGATGTCGCACTTCGACGTGGTGGCGGGTACCGACGACTGGGCCTATGGGCAGTCGGCAGCGGCCGCGCTGGCGGTGTCGGATCCGGCCAAGGCGCTGGACAACGCGGACAGCCATGAATACTTCGCCGAGAACAATCCGCCGCTGCCCTGATGCTTGATGCCTGATGCCACGCCTGTCGCAGCCGGCCGCCGCGCAGCGCGTCGGCTGGCTGCCGGCGTGCTCGCTTTGTCCGGTGTGATGGGTCCCGTGTTGGCCAGTGCACAAGACGACCTGCGCTGCGTGCTGAAGGCGCCGGCGAAGGCGAGCGTGGGGAAGCCGGTGCTGCTGCGGTTCAGCGTGACCAATCTGAGCAAGGGGCCGGTGCTGCTGCTCGAATGGAACACACCCTTCGAGGGCTGGTTCGGGCCGTTCGTGGAGGTGAGCCGGGATGGCGTCGCGCTTCCTTATCGGGGGCCGACAGTCAAGCGCGGAGATCCGGCGGCGCAGGAGTATTTGCGCTTGTTGCCGGGGCGGGGGCGGACGGCGAGCGTGGATCTGGCGCAACCGTTCGATCTGTCGGTGCCGGGGCGCTATCGGGTGGTGCCGCGGGTGCGGGTGTTTGACGTGGTGCGGGCTGGCGAGATGGCGCGGCCGCGTTTGCGGGACCAGCTCGTGGGGGTGGGGTTGGCGTGCAATGAGGTGGAGATCGAGGTGCATCCTCGATTCGAACGATGACCGGGAGCATTCGGACTCGCGACGGACGACGAACGGGCCGTTATCTCGACGCTGCGCTGGATCAGGGCGTATCGACCCTGCCGGCTGGGCAATGCTGGCGAAGGGTCTGCGCGACGCGCATCCGGCACTGAGTCGTCTCGCAGCATCGCATTGAAGAGCAACGGACTTGCAGCAAACGCTGAGGGTGGCCCGGACTTCCGCCAGGCCTTGGCCCGCGTCATACATTTGGATGATGTCGCGACAGGAGCGACCCGTGACCACCGCCCCTCTGGTGCCTACACTGGGTCCTGTTGGATGAGGGAGTTGCCATGGGAAAGCGAGCCATCGCGTTGGCAGGGGGCGGTCCGGCTGCCGGTCTTCATATCGGTGCCCTCCAGGCATTCGAAGATGCCGGCATCGAGTTCGACGTTTGGGCGCTATCGTGCATCGGCGCGTGGGTGGGAATTGTCTACAACACCAGACCTGGCCCCGCCCGGGCTCAGCAAACCCTGGACTTCTTTCGCGAGAAGGTGTTTCGCGACGATCGAACCTACAAGTGGTTCCCGGTCAATCGCGCGTTCGCACCGAACTTCGGCAAGTTTGCGGATGCGTGGAGAGATTTCGCGACCCAGAGCGTCGACTCGACGCTGTTTGATGCAGACAAGGTCGTGGATGCATGGACACGTTCGGCGCACTTCTGGAGTGGCCTGCAAGGGCCACGTAGCCACGCGGCAGTGAACGAGTGGTGGCTCAACGATGTGCTGGCGGTGAATCCGGTCAGTCGCTTCTTCACATCGATGATGTTCCGCTCACAGGTGAACGGGCTCGCCAACATCTATTACCCCGACAGTCCGCTCTTGGCGTCGCTCCACATCGAAGAATTGGAGCAACTCGAGTGCGACATCTATCACAACGCCTGGAATCTGGATCGGCAAGAACTCCAGCTGTTTCACAACCATCCCACGCGCTTCCCACGGAAGGCCGGAACGCCACCGTACCGGCCGATCACGCCACGGAGCCTTTGTGGATGCTCGGCCCTGCCCTTCGTCGAGGAGACCGTTCAGATACCGGACGATGGCGATCCGGCGAACGTTTGCGACTACTGCGAAGGCGCGCTCGTCGACACCGTCAACTTCAAGGACATGCTGGAGGACTACCAGGATCTGTCAGAGATATGGGTCAGTCGAATTGTCGACTTCACGCAGGTGCGCAAACCACAAAGCCTGCACGACGCCTTGGCGAATCTGTGCATGCTGTTTGCCGCTGAGGTCGGGGCCAACGACGTCAAGCTATTCAAGTACCACCTTCGCGACCGGCGCGATCCCAAGCCGACGTTGCACGAGATCCCGATCAGCAAGCCGACACAGGTGAGCTTCGACTGGACCGTCTCGAATCTCCAACAAGGGTTCGATGAGGGGCGTCGAGCCGCAAAGCAGGAAATCGAGCGGAGCAGGCGGGCCCGCGTGACGGTTCGATCGGGGTGGAAACAGCGGCCCGTTGGCGATACGTCGATGCCCGCGTAGGACTTCGGGTGCAATTGCCACGCGCCGCCGGATCACGACATCGTGAAGCTATCGTCCCGCCTTGGCTCGTTGCAGCAGGGTTCGCGCATAGGCGAATTCCTCGGTGACCACGTTGGCGCGCAGCGACGCCAACAGCGGCTCGAGCAGCTTGACAACCCTCAGCCTTCCGCCCGAGGCAACGAGCATCGCCGCGAGGTCGCTTGCCGCAAGCAGTTCGAGCCACGTGCTGCCTTGCTCGCGCGCGGTCATCAGTGCCTGGTCCAGCCAGCGCGATGCCTGGACGCGAGAATCGGGAAGGGAAGATTGCAGGACCGCGCGAGCTCTCAATCGGCAGAGCTCCGCATCGACGAAGTGCTCGCCGGTCTGCGCAGCGATCTGCAGCGCGCTGTCGATTGCCTCGATGGCGGGTTCGATCTTTCCGTCGTCGAGCAGGGCGCGGCAGTGCAACACATACAGTACGGTCACGCCTAGCTGGTAGCCAGAAGCCCGGTATTCCGACAGGACGCGCATGACTTCGTCGGAGGACCCGGTTCCATGTGCACAGCTGCAGATTCCGGCCACCGCCTGCGACAGGCCAAGCCACTGCCGGAAGCCGTGTTCCTGGGAGAGCGCCCAGCATCGATTCGCGCAGTCCCGCGCCAACCCATGGTTGCGGCACAGCGCGTGCAAGATCGACGCGTAGTAGCTGACGTAGGCATGGGTGTGTGGATGCTGGGTCAGCTCGGCTCGCTGCAACGCGGCGTCGGCACTGCGTATCGCGCCCGGGCAGTCTCCCCGCAGCCACACCAGCCAGGCCAGCTGGGCCGAGGCCGCAGCCGCCGCATCCTGGCCGTTGTCGCGCGTGGCCAGCTGCACGGATTCGCTCGCCTGCGTATAAAGGTCCAAGGCATGCTGCATCTGTACGATGGCCTGACGTATGCGTCCCATGAACATGTCGATCATTGCCTCGCCGCGCGAAGCATTGATGAGTGCGGCCAAGTCGCCGCGCGCCTGCGCGTCGCGCCGCACTGCCCGTGTTCCTTGCAGGGCCGGTTCAAGCTCGCCGCGAACAACACTCGCAGTGACGATCCAGAACGTCGTCTTCGCATACTCCGGCGCGTTCAGCTGCTCGCACAACGACTGGGCGTTCATGAAGGTATCCAGTGCTGCCCGCGAAGCCGGCCCCTGGGTCGCGATCAGGCATGGCGCCAGTGCCATCAACAGGTCGAGCTCGGTGCGCCGCGTGGCATCGTTCGGTGCCTGTTGTCGCACCACTTCAACGCCGCGCTGCAAGTGCGCTATGGCTTCAAGATTTGCGGAGCGTTCCGCAGCGGCGCGGCCAGCACGAAGCCAGTGGGGAATCGCCCGCTCGACCAGGCCGGCTTCAAAGAGGTGATCTGCCACTGTCTCCGGGTGGGCCTCTACCACCTCCGGAAAGTACCGTTCCATCGTGTCGGCGACGGCAGCATGCAACTCGGCGCGTCGGCGCTTCAACAGCGTTGCAATCGCGGCGTCGCGCAGGAGGGCATGCTTGAAGCTATAGACGGCGTTGGCTCCTGTGCCGTGTTGCTGCAACAACTCTGCTCGCACGAGTTGGAGCAAGGCCGCATCCAGCGCGCCGGTGGACCAATCCGCCACCGTCCGCAGCAACTCGTATGAAAAGTCGCGACCGGCAACCGCGCCGACTTGTGCGATTTCCTTGGCGGTACCCAGCCGGTCCAGCCGCGCCTCCAGCGACGCGCGCAACGTGGTCGGAAGTTCGCGTGCCGGCAAGCTGCCGACGAAGCGATCGGTAAGCTCCTCGAGTCGCCCGGCCTCCAGGACGTTCTTTGTCAGCTCCTCGACAAACAGGGGGACGCCGTCGGTGCGCGACAGGATGTCGTCGGTGATTTCCTCGGGCAGTGCCTTGCCTGCGGCGACACGGCGAATCAGCTCGGCGCCTTCTCGTCGATTGAGGCGACCGATTGCGAGCGTCGTGACGTGCGCGTGCGAGGCCCACGGCGGTACGAATTCCCGGCGCGCGGTGATCAAAAGCAGCACGGGGTGCGCGACCGCGCGCTCCACGAGCTCATTGAGAAACTCCAGCGTCGTGGGATCGATCCAGTGCACGTCCTCGAAAATGACAAGGACCGGCTGCCGGGCTGCCAGCGCTTCGACATATCGATGCAGAACGTCAAACGTTCTCGATTTGCGTTGCTGCGGTGTGAGTTGCGCCAACAGGGTCGACTGCGCAGGAAGGCCGAACAGGCTCGCCACCAGATCCACCTGCTCGACGGTCGCGCCGGCCAGCAGTGCGTCCAGCTTGGCTCGCTTGGCATCCACGGTATCAGCGCGTTCAAAGCCGGCGACGCGCTCGATCTGAACCATGGCGGGAGCCAGCGCGCTGTTGCTCAGACGCTCCGCGCAGTCGTAGCGAAGCCGAGTGACCAATGTCTCGTCCAACCCTTGCGCAAACGCTGAAGCCAGATGCGATTTGCCGATGCCGGGCTCGCCTGTCAACGCGATCACGCGACCCTGGCCCGCCTGCACCTGGAGCCATCGGCGGATCAAGGTGTCGAGCTCTTCTTCGCGTCCCACAAGCGGAGGCGGACCCGCCTCGTGGCTCGCCTCGAATCGACTCGGCGCTTCGTTGGGCTGGACGACACGCCAGGCTGGCACGGGTTCGGCATAGCCCTTGAGCACAGCTGGACCGACATCAACGTACTTGAACCGGCGCGCCGACAACATCCGTGTGCGTCCGCAGACGGCGATGGTGCCGGGCTCGGCCAGCGCTTGCAGCCGGGCGGCCAGATTTGGCGCATCACCGATGACAGGCGCGTTGCCGGGATGCCCGACCACGACGGTGCCGGTCGCCACCCCAGCCCGGGCTTGCAGCAGCACCGTCGGCCGCACGCGCAGTCGACCCACGGCATCGACCACTGCCAACGCCGCATGTGTCGCTTGGACCGCATCGTCTTCATGGGCGCGCGGATAGCCGAAGCAGGCAAGGACACTGTCACCTCGTCGCTCGACGACAACTCCACCATGTGCCTGCATGGCATGGACCACGCAGTGGTCATAGGCCGTCATGACGTCGTGCAAGTCTTCCGGGTCGAGTCGCGACGAGAGCCCGGTCGAATCGACCAGGTCGCACATCACCACCGTGAGTTGTCGCCGTTGCGCCAGCGGCGGCGCGATGGCTGCCGCAGAACCGGAATCGAGTGCGGCCGCGAGCAGCTTGTGCCGATGACCGATGAGCACGCCGAGCCGATCGAGATCGCTCGCCGTCAGCCTGGCGATCAGCGACATGTCATCGACAGCTTGCTCGCTGAAGGACTGCCGATACTGACCGAGCCCGATCAATTCCAGCCATTCGCCAACCTGCATTGCCAACCCCGCAAGGGGACCGCACACATCTGCGAAGCGCGATCTTAGTCCCCCTCGACAACATGTCGGGAGCAAGAGGGTGGATGGCCCGGTGGCGCGTGGAACTCAGCGAAGCAGAGCGTTCCAGTGTCGCCAGAACACTGCTCAATATTGAGGATGTGCGAAGCAGTGGTTCGTGGGAGAACTGATCGCGGACCGCGTCGACACGGTCGGTCAACGAGTTCGCATGCGCATCCCTGCGTGGCTATTGGTACTTTGCCTTGTCACTTCGACACAGGGATCGCAAGGATTGCACTCTCCTCTGGCCTGCCTCGTCGTTGAGCCGCCGAATGCGCCTTGCGCACGGACTCCGCAACCTAGGGGGGCGTCTTCAGCCCGCCCACTGCGTATGTCCCAACACACACCGCCACGCCCGACCGATCCGTGTCCTGCAGCGGCAATCCTTTGCGAGGCACGCCATGTTCTCCTTGTCCCTGATCTCCCACTCCCCCGAAAACCTCCAGCGCCTGGCATCGTCCCAACGTCCACCCTCCCCCGCCGGCCGCCCCTTGGAGCGCCACGGCGCCTTGGCGATCGCGATCGTCGCGTCGATCGGCGCTTTGTTGATGGTGCTGGCGACGGCCTGATCCCGCGTCCCGGGTTGCACCCGGGCTACCACCGCGGCGGGCGTTAACCTGCGCCGATGGACTCCCTCATCGCCGCCGCTGCCCGCGCCCTCGGTGCCGGTGACGTGCTCGGCGCCCTCAAGCACGTCGGCCTGCGCGACGACCCACCCGCCCTCGCCTTGCGCGGGATCGCGATGGCCCAGCTCGGCGAGCACCCGCGCGCCCGCGAGTTGCTGCGGCGGGCTGCGCGCGGGTTCGGTGCGCACGAGGAGTTGTCGCGTGCCCGCTGCGTCGTCGCGGAGGCCGAGGTCGCCCTGGCCATGCGCGACTTGCGCGGCGCGCCGCGCGCGCTGGCGGCCGCGTCGGCCACGCTGGAGGCACGCGCCGATCGTGCCAATGCGCTGCAGGCGCGGCTGATCGCGGCGCGGCGGCTGCTCCTGATCGGCCGCCTCAAGGAAGCCGCCGCGGCGCTCGACCGCCTGGACTGGCCCCGCCTGCCGCCGTCGCTGCGCGCCGTGGCCGAGCTGGCCACGGCCGAGCTCGCGCTGCGCTCGCTGCGCACGGCCGCCGCGCAGGCGGCGCTGGGACGCGCGCAGGACGCCGCCGAACGTGCACGCATCCCGGCGCTGCTGGCCGAGGTGACGGAAGCGCGCGCCGCGCTCGATCGTCCCGCCGCGCGGCGCTTTCACGCGGGCCACGAACAGCCCCTGCGCCTCGACGAGGTCGAGGCGCTGTTCGCCTCCGGCGCGCTGGTGCTCGACGCCTGCCGCCGCGGCCTGCGTGCCGGCGCGACCTGGCTGCCGCTGGCGCGCCGGCCGGTGCTGTTCGCGCTCGCGCGTGCCCTCGCCGAGGCCTGGCCGGGCGACGTCGACCGCGACACCCTGATCCATCGCGCGTTCCGCACCCGCCGCCCGAACGAGACGCACCGCGCCCGCCTGCGCGTCGAAATCGGCCGCCTGCGCCGGCTGGTCGCGCCGCTGGCACGCATCGAGGCGAGCGCGCGCGGCTTCGCGTTGATCGCAGACGCCGTCGTCGTCCTCGTGCCCCCCATCGACGGCGATCAAGCGTCCTTGCTGGCGCTGCTGGCCGACGGCGCGGCCTGGTCGACCTCGGCCCTCGCCCTGGCCCTGGGCGCGAGCCAGCGCACGGTCCAGCGCGCGCTCGTCGAGCTGGAAGCCGCCGCCCGCGTGCGCTCGATCGGGCGCGCCCGTGCGAAGCGCTGGCTGGCGCCGCCCTTGGCCGGATTCACGACGATCTTGTTACTCCCCGCGGCGCTGCCACTCACGTAGATTGGCGCACCGAAGCGCCGAACGGAGCCCCACCCCATGCCCCCTCCCCGAGACAAGACGCGCAAGACGGCATCGGCAGCGCCGGCGCGCGCCGCGGAGATCGTGCGCGAGTACGGTCCCTTCGCCGGCGCCGAGCGCATCAACGGCGTGACCCACGACGGCCGTCACGTCTGGGCGGCCACCGGTGCGCGGCTGGTCGCCATCGATCCCGCGAGCGGCCAGCTCGCGCGAACGCTGGAGTACGCCAGCGACGCGGGCACCGCCTTCGACGGCACGCACCTCTACCAGGTCGCCGAAGCGCGCATCGACAAGATCGACCCGGCCACCGGCAAGGTCCTCGCGTCCATCCCGGCGCCCGGCCACGGACACGACTCGGGCCTCGCCTGGGCCGAGGGCCACCTGTGGGTCGGGCAGTACCGCGATCGCAAGATCCACCAGATCGATCCCGCGACCGGCGCCATCGTGCGCACGATCGAGTCGAACCGCTTCGTCACCGGCGTGACCTGGGTCGACGGCGAGCTGTGGCACGCCACCTGGGAAGGCGACCAGAGCGAGATCCGCCGCATCCATCCGGACAGCGGCGCCGTGCTGGAGCGCCTCGAGATGCCGCCCGGCATGGGCATCAGCGGGATCGAGTCCGACGGGGCCGACCTCTTCTACTGCGGCGGCGGCTCGAGCGGGAAGGTCCGCGCCGTGCGACGCCCGAAAGCCGGCAACGCGTGAACCGGCACCCTCGC
>DASUZE010000015.1:0-6668 GCA_036377015.1 Piscinibacter sp.
GGCGGCGGCCAGCTCGGCCGCCGCCGACCCTGCGTCGAGCAGGAAGGCGTGGTCGTAGCCTCCGGCCTGCCGCTGCTGCTCGTCCTCGCACCAGCGGGCGAGCAGCGTCTGCGGATCGCGAAAGTCGAAGCTGGTGCCCTGCACCTTGGCCAGCGGGCCCAGCGGGATCAGCTCCGCGTCCACCGGCAAGTAGCGCTGCGCGGCGATGCGCAGGCGATGCCGGCGCACGTCGCCCGCCACGCCGTCGAGGTTGAAGTAGGCGTGGTTGGTCAGGCACACCGGACTGGGCGCGCTGACGCTGGCCGTCGCCTCCATCTCGATGGTCATCGCATCGGCCAGCCGGTAGACCACCTGCGCGCGCAGCTCGCCGGGATAGCCCTGGTCGCCGTCCGCCGACACCAGCGCGAGGCGCACCGAGCGCTCGTCGGCATCGTCCACCGACCACACCCGCGCATCGAACCCGTCCGGTCCGCCGTGCAGCTGGTGGCGCGAGCCGGGATTCGTGTGCAGCTGCCACACTCGCCCGCCGTGCGAGATCCGGCCCTGGCCGATGCGGTTGGCGTAGCGGCCGATGGTCGCGCCCAGGTAGGCGCCGCGCGTGGCCGCGTCCGGCGGCTCGACGCGCGGCAGGACCACGCTGCGCGACGAGCCGTCGCCCATCGGCACCTCGCACGACAGCCAGGTCGCGCCCCGGGCCGACAGCGTCAGGCGCAGTCCGTCCGGATGCCGAAGCAAGAGCGTGTCAGTGGGCATCGGTCAGCTCCCGCTCGATCGCGTCGAGCTCGTCCGTGGCCAGTGGCGCGCACTCCAGCGAAGCCACCGCATCGCGCACCTGGTCGGGCCGGCTGGCGCCGATCAGCACCGAGCTCATGGCCTCGTGCCGCAGCACCCAGGTCAAGGCGAGCTGCGCCAGCGTCTGGCCGCGCGCGCGGGCGATGGCGTCGAGCCGGCCGACCAGCTGCAGGCGCGAGGCGGTGAGGTGCTCCGGCCGCAGGAACCCGACCCCTCGCGTCACGCGCGAGTCGGCCGGGATGCGGCCCTCGAGATAGCGGTCGGTCAGCACGCCTTGCGCGAGGGGCGAGAACGCGATGCAGCCGATGCCCTCGTCGGCCACCACGGCGAGCAGCTCGGGCTCGACCCAGCGGTCCAGCATGCTGTAGCGGGCCTGGTGGATGAGGCAGGGCGTGCGCATCTCGCGCAGCAGCGCGGCGGCGCGCCGCGTCAGGTCGGCGGGGTAGTTGGACAGCCCGACGTACAAGGCGCGCCCGGAGCGCACGATGTGCGCCAGCGCGTCCATCGTCTCTTCGAGCGGCGTGTTCGGATCGGGACGGTGGTGATAGAACACGTCAACGTAGTCCAGGCCCATGCGGCGCAGGCTCTGGTCCACGCTCGCGATGAGGTACTTGCGCGAGCCGCCGTCGCCGTACGGCCCCGGCCACATGAGGTAGCCCGCCTTGGTCGACACGACGAGCTCGTCGCGATGCGCCTGCAGGTCGGTGCGCAGCACCTGGCCGAACAGCGTCTCTGCCGATCCGGGCGGCGGACCGTAGTTGTTGGCCAGGTCGAAGTGCGTGACGCCCAGGTCGAACGCGGTGCGGATCATGGCGCGCGCGTTGTCCTGGTCGTCGCCGCCGCCGAAGTTGTGCCACAGCCCCAGCGACACCGCCGGCAGCTTCAGGCCGCTGCGCCCGCAGCGGCGAAAGCGCATGCGCTCGTAGCGTGCCGGTTCGGTCGCCACGCTCACTCCACCAGCGACAGCTCGCCGGCGCCGGCCGACGCACGGCAGATATGGACCGTCGCCGTGGCGCCCGAAGGAGCCCGGTAGCCGGAGGCCACCCGCTCGCGCGCCTGCGCCACCATCGCCTCGGGCAGCAGAGCGACCACGCAGCCGCCGAAGCCGCCGCCGGTCATGCGCGCGCCGCCGGCGTCGCCGATCAGTGCCTGCAGCAGCTCGGCCAGCCGGTCCACCGGCGGCACGGTGATCTCGAAGTCGTCGCGCATGGAGGCGTGCGACTCGGCCATCAGCGCGCCCATGCGGCGCATGTCGCCGGCGGCGAGCGCTTGCGCGGCTTCGAGGGTGCGCTGGTTCTCGGTGATCACGTGACGGGCACGGCGGACGATCAGCGGGTCGAGCCCCGCGGCGCGCGCCTCGAACTGCGGCCACGACAGGTCGCGCAGCGCCTTCACGCCGGCATGGCGCGCCGCCGCCTCGCACTGCTGGCGGCGCAGGTTGTATTCGCTGCCCACCAGGCCGCGCTGCACGCGCGAGTCGACGATCAGCACCGCGATGCCGGCGGGCAGCGGCACCGCGCTCACCTCGAGCGAGCGGCAGTCGATGAGCGCGGCGTGGCCCTCGATGCCGCGCGCCGAGATGAGCTGGTCCATGATCCCGCACTCGCAGCCCACGAAGCGGTTCTCGGCTTCCTGCGCGATCTGCGCCATGCGCGACGGCTGCAGCGTGTCCAGGACGTACAAGGTCTTGAAGGCCTGCAGCACCGCCAGCTCCAGCGAGGCCGACGAGGACAGTCCCGCGCCTTGCGGCACGTCGCCCGCCACGGCCAGCTCGGCGCCCGCCAGCGCCACGCCGTGCGCCATCAGGTGCTTGACCGAACCGCGGACGTAGTCGGCCCAGTGCGCATCGGGGCGCGATGCGATGGGCGCGTCGAGCGAGAACTCGTCGAGCGCATGCCCGAGGTCGGCCGCGACGACACGCACCCGACGGTCCTCGCGCTTTGCGGCCGCCACCACCGTCCCGCGGTCGATGGCGCAGGGCAGCACGAAGCCGTCGTTGTAGTCGGTGTGCTCGCCGATGAGGTTGACGCGGCCGGGCGCCTGCACCAGGTGGGTGGGCGAGCGCCCGAAGGCCGCGCGGAAGGCGCCGATGGCGGTCGTGCGGGGTGTGGACGGCATGCTCAACCCGCCAGATAGTGGATGTCGCTCACGCCGCGCAGCTTCTCGGCCGCCTGCTCGGGCGTGAGGTCGCGCTGCGCCTCGGCCAGCATCTCGAAGCCCACCATGAACTTGCGCACCGTCGCCGAGCGCAGCAGGGGCGGGTAGAAGTGCGCATGCAGCTGCCAGGGCAGCGGGTCGCGCTCGTCGAAGGGCGCGCCGTGCCATCCCATCGAGTACGGGAAGGAGCAGCGGAAGAGGTTGTCGTAGCGGCTGGTGAGCCGCTTGAGCGCGAGCGCCAGGTCGTCGCGCTGGGCGCGCTCCAGCTGCGGCAGGCGCTGCACGGCGAAGCGCGGCAGCAGCAGCGTCTCGAATGGCCAGGTGGCCCAGTACGGCACGACGGCCAGCCAGTGCGCCGTCTGCACCACCGTGCGCGCGCCGTCGGCGGCCTCGCGCTCGGCGTAGTCGGCCAGCAGCGCGCGGCCGTGCTGCGCGGCATAGCGCCGCTGGTGCTCGTCTTCGAGCGCGGCCTCCTCGGGGAGGTAGTCACTGGCCCAGATCTGGCCGTGCGGATGCGGGTTGGAGCAACCCATCATCGCGCCCTTGTTCTCGAACACCTGCACCCACGGGTAGCGGGTGCCCAGCGCGCTGCTCTGCTCGCACCAGGTGTCGACCACCTCCGACAGGGCGGCCACCGACATCTCCGGCAGGCTCTTGCTGTGGTCGGGCGAGAAGCACACGACGCGGCTGGTGCCGGCGGCGCTCATGCTGTCGAACAGCGGATCGCCGGTCGCCCTGGCGGCCGGCACGTCGTGCAGCAGGGCAGGGAAGTCGTTGTCGAAGACGAAGGTGCCGGCGTAGGGAGGGTTGCGCTCGCCGGTCACGCGCACGTTGCCGGCACACAGGTAGCAGTGCGGGTCGTAGGCCAGCGCGGCGGAAACAGCCGGCGCTTCCTGCTGGCCCTGCCACGGGCGCTTGGCCCGGTGCGGTGAGACCAGCACCCAGCGCCCGGTGAGCGGGTTGCGCCGGCGGTGCGAGTGCTCGGTCGCGTCGAACATCAGAGCGCGCGCACCGGCGGGGCCTCGCGGCGATCCACCCGCAGGCGGTTCACCAGCGGCGGCCCGAAGGCCGGCGACTCGATCTCCCAGCGCTCGCCCGCCTGCACCCGCACGCCGTCGGAGAAGCTCAGCGTGGCGGCGCCGAAGAAATGGATGTGCACGTCGCCGGGCCGGCGGAACAGCGCGTACTTGAAGTGGTGGTGCTCGAGGTTGGCGATGCTGTGCGACATGTTGGCTTCGCCGCTGAGGAAGGGCTTGGCCCAGCGTACCTGCTCCTGCGCGTCGATGAGGCGCGTGTGGCCTTCCACGTGCGCGGGCAGCGGGCCCACGCGCAGGGCCGGCCCGACCGAGCAGGCACGCAGCTTGGAATGCGCGAGGTACAGGTAGTTCTGCTGTTCGGTCACGTGGTCGGAGAACTCGTTGCCCAGCGCAAAGCCCACGCGCCACGGCGCGCCATCGGGGCCGTTGACGTACAGGCCGACGATCTCGGTCTCCTCGCCGCCGTCGAGCGCGAAGTCGGGCGTTTCCAGGTCCTGGCCCGAGGCCCGCACGATGGAGCCGTCGCCCTTGTAGAACCACTCCGGCGCCACGCCCACCGCGCCCACGGCCGGCTTGCCGCCTTCCAGGCCGAGCTGGAACATCTTCATGCTGTCGGTCAGGGTCTGCGCCTCGGCCAGCTTCTTGTGCATGGCGTTGCGCGAGGCGGCGCTGCCCAGGTGCGTGAGGCCGGTGCCGGTGACGTGGCAGTGCGCGTCGTCGGCATGGGTGAGCGGCGGCAGCAGCAGGCCCTGCTCGACGATGGCGTCGTAGGGGCGCGGCGTCTCGCTGGGAACGCCGGCCAGCAGCGCCTCCAGCGAGACCTGCCGCGCGATCGCGGCCTGGGCCAGCGCCACCGTGGAGTCGAACCCCACGAGACCGCGCACCTCGCGCCCTTCGGCGTCGAGCAGGCCGACCTGGGTGCCGCCGCCGGGGCGCTTGTATTGAATCAGCAGCATGGTGAATCCTCAGTGCGAATGGCGGGGCACGGCCGAGCCGCGGCAGCCGACCAGGAAGTCGAGATCGCAGCCTTCGTCGGCCTGCAGCACGTGGTTCACGTACAGCCGCTGGTAGCCGCCGTCCGACTGCGCCGGCTGCAGCACCACGGTCGACATGCGGTCGGCCAGCTCGGACTCGGAGATGTCCAGGTGCAGGCGGCCGGCCTCGCAGTCGAGCTCGATCCAGTCGCCGTCGCGCACCGCGGCCAGCGGACCGCCGGCCGCGGCCTCGGGCGCCACGTGCAGCACGACCGTGCCGTAGGCGGTGCCGCTCATGCGGGCGTCGGAGATGCGCACCATGTCCTTCACGCCCTGGCGCAGCAGCTTGGGCGGCAGGCCCATGTTGCCGACCTCGGCCATGCCGGGATAGCCCTTGGGGCCGCAGTTCTTCATCACCAGCACCGAGTCGGCATCGACGTCCAGGGTTTCATCGACGATGCGCTGCTTGTACTCCTCGAGGTTCTCGAACACCACCGCCCGGCCGCGATGGCGCAGCAGGCGCGGCGTGGCGGCCGAGGGCTTGAGCACGGCGCCACGCGGCGCGAGGTTGCCGCGCAGCACACGGATGCCGCCGTCGGCGATCAGCGGCTTGTCGATGGGGCGGATCACTTCCTCGTTGTAGTTCGGCGCCTCGCGCACGTTGTCCCACAGCGTGCGGCCGTTGACGGTGAGCGCATCGGGGTGGGGCAGCAGCCCGTGCTCGCCCAGGCGGCGCAGCACCGCGGGCAGCCCGCCGGCGTAATAGAACTCCTCCATCAGGAAGCGGCCCGAGGGCAGGAGGTCGACCAGCGTGGGCGTGTTGCGACCCAGGCGCGCCCAGTCCTCCAGGGCCAGCGGCACGCCGATGCGCCCGGCGATCGCCTTCAGGTGGATCACCGCGTTGGTCGAGCCGCCGATGGCGGCGTTGGCGCGGATCGCGTTCTCGAAGGCGGCGGGCGTGAGGACCTTCGACAGCACCAGGCCCTCCAGCGCCATCTCGACGATGCGGATGCCCGACATGTGGGCCAGCACATAGCGCCGCGAATCGACGGCCGGGATGGCGGCGTTGTGCGGCAGCGAGGCGCCCAGCGCCTCGGCCATGCAGGCCATGGTCGAGGCCGTGCCCATGGTGTTGCAGGTGCCGGTCGAGCGCGACATGCCCGACTCGGCCGACAGGAAGTGGTGCATGTCGATCTCGCCCGCCTTGAGCGCCTCGTGCAGCTGCCACACCGCGGTGCCCGAGCCGATGTCGCGGCCCTCGAGCTTGCCGTTGAGCATGGGACCGCCGCTCACCACGATGGCCGGCACGTCGCAGCTGGCCGCACCCATCATCAGCGCCGGCGTGGTCTTGTCGCAGCCCGCCAGCAGCACGACGGCGTCGATCGGGTTGCCGCGGATCGCCTCCTCGACGTCCATCGCCGCCAGGTTGCGCGTGAGCATGGCGGTGGGGCGCAGGTTGGACTCGCCGTTCGAGAACACCGGGAACTCGACCGGGAAGCCGCCGGCCTCGTAGACGCCGCGCTTCACGTGCTCGGCGATCTCGCGCAGGTGCGCGTTGCAGGGCGTGAGCTCGGACCAGCTGTTGCAGATGCCGATCACCGGCCGGCCGTCGAACACGTCGGCCGGGTGGCCCTCGTTCTTCATCCAGCTGCGGTGCATGAAGGCGTTCTTGCCGTCACCGCCGAACCATTCGCTGGACCTGAGCTTG
>DASUZE010000016.1:0-87747 GCA_036377015.1 Piscinibacter sp.
GGAGCGGTGGCGCATGTCCACCGCCACGCGCTGGCGCAGCCCGATGGCGCGAAAGTCCGCCTCGTTGGCGCGGTACGTGCTCTCGGTCCACGAGCCGCTGTCGGCGTAGTCGTAGAACATGCGCGGCACGCGCCGCTGCGCCAGAACGCGCAGGTCTTCGATGCAGGTGATGGGGGTCATCCGGCGAGTCTAGGCAGCCGACCGCCGCCGCACGTGAATTCCGTGCAGCGCGGCATGAAGCGTTTTCAATCAGCGCAGCGTTTGTTGCAGCCACTCGACGAAGGCGGCGCACTCCCAGCGATCCAGCGCGCCCGCCTTCCAGCAGAGGAAGTAGTGATGCGGCGATGGCACGCTGCGCGCCGACAAGCGCACCAGCCGCCCGCTGTCCAGCCACGCAGCGCCCAGCTTCATGCGCATCAGCGCGACGCCGAAGCCGGCGACGGCGGCATCGAGCACCAGCCCGATGTCGTTGAACTGGGCGCCGCCCGCGGGCTCGTCCAGCGTGAGCCCATGCGCGGTGAACCAGGTCCGCCAGGGCTCCAGCGGGCAGCGGATGAGCCGTGCGCGGGCGATCTGCTCGGGCGACCCGAAGCCGTCGAAGCCGCCGGCTTCCGCCAGGTACTCCGGACTGCAGACCGGGCAGACCTCGTCCGATTGCAGCAGCAGCGACTCGCGGTCGGGCCACGGGCCGGTGCCGAAGCGCAGCTCGATGTCGGCTTCCTCCGCCGTCACGTTGAGCAACGGGATGGTGACCTGCAGGATGAGCTCGATCTCCGGATACGCATGCCTGAACAGCGCCAGGCGCGGCAGCAGCAGCTGGCGCGAGAAGGTGGGCGTGACCGCGAGACGCAGCCGCGTCGTGCCGGCGGCCCCCCGACCCGGCACCTGGCGCAGCACGGTGAGCGCCTCGCGCACCCGAGCCAGGTAGGCCGCACCGTCGGTGCTGAGGGTGAAGTCGGCGCGCGAGAACAGCTTGAAGCCCAGTTGAAGCTCGAGCTGGCGGATGCGGTGGCTGACCGCGCTGGGGGTGACGCTGAGCTCCTCGCCCGCCTGCGTGACGCTGCGCAAGCGCGCCAGCGCCTCGAATGCGAGCAAGCCCTGAATCGGCGGAATGCGTGGAGCGCTCATCATGCGAAGTATCGCGTCAGGTCGGGCCGCAGGGGGAGGAGCGACCCCATGCTGCGATGCAGCAATACGGGGTTGAAATTGGCCACCGGACGTCTAACATTGATCCATGCTGCATTGCAGCATTTACAACCCCTCCCATGCCAACGCCCGACCCCACTCCCTTGCTGCCGATCGACGGCTGGGTCGGTACGCGCGAACTGCCCGGCTACCGCGCCGGCCGCATCGTGGTGCGCCTGGACCATCTCCCCCAGGTCGATGCCGAGCACCTGTACTTCGACCTGCTGCTGCTGGATCCCTCGGGCCGCACCGCCGACAACCATTCCGGCCCGTGCCATGCGATGCGCTGCGAGCCGGCCCTGGAAGAACGCTCGGCCTTCGTGCGCGTGGTCGCCGAGCTGCTGCGCCATGCGGAGGACGACTTCAACGGTCTCACCGCGCTGCGCCATGCGCTCAGCTACATCCGCGAGCATGGCGTCGGTGTGGGCCGGCTGATGGCGGCCGCGCAGCTGCTCGACCGCGCCTGCAGCGAAGACTCGGTGATCGCCAGCCTGGACCACATGCTGCGGCTGTCCGTCGGCGAAAGCGAAGCGCGCGAGGTCCTGGTCGATGCGGTCCAGCGCCAGGCCGGCGGGCAGATGAGCCTGGACTACGGGAGCCTGGCCCACCGCGCACCGGCGCCGCCGGATTCGAGCGAGTTCGAAGCGCTCGCGCTGCGGCCCCTGGTGGCCTACGTCGTGCGCACCGTGGGCAAGACGCGCGCGCGGGACTACCTGCGCGCGGTGACGGATTTCGAGCTGCTGCCGCAGCCGGGGATGTTCGAGCTCTGACGGGGCTCCCGGGTTGCACCCGGGCTACGGATGCAACGCGGGTCAAAACACCCCCAGGCTTAGCCCTGCCGCCAATGCCGCGCCCAGCGCCTCGCACCGCCTCAGGTCCCCGACGCCGATCCGCTTCATCCGCAGAATCTCGTCCGGTGTCTGCGCATGCGTGCATACGATCAGCGGCTCGGCCACCGCCTTCATGCGCCAGCCTGTCGCGATGCGTTCGATCTGCCGCACCGCGTTGCTCCCGTCGCTGCCGGCGCAGACCAGCGTCGCGCAGGCGCGGCCGTTGACCCGGTCGAGCACCGCGTAGTAGCTGCGGTCGAAGAAGTCCTTCATCACGCCCGACATCGCCGCGAGGTTCTCCGGCGTCGCGAAGATGCAGGCGTCGGCCGCGAGCACGTCGTGGGGGCCTGCATCGGCCGCGCGCATCAGTCGCACGTCGACGTCAGGCGCTTCGGCTCGCGCGCCCGCGGCGGCAGCCTCGGCCATCTGCTGCGTGCCGCCAGTCATCGTGTGGTAGACGATGAGCAGCGTCTTCAATCCAGCTCCGCGCGCCGTGGCAGGTCGGCACCGCGGCGTGAACAAGTGATGGCCGCGGCCTGCGTGGCGAACCGCAGCGCGGCCTCGATCTGCGTCGCATCGAGCGCGCGCAGGGCGGCCGGTGTCGCGCGATCGTGCTCGGCCAGCCAGGTGAGCAGCGCGGCCTGGAAGCTGTCGCCCGCGCCCACGGTGTCGACCAGGTCGGTGTCCACGGCCGGCACCGCCACGTGCTGGCGCGAGGTCCAGGCCGACGCGCCCTCGCCGCCTCGCGTGACCACGACCAGCGCGACCCCGTCCGCCAGCCATTGCGCCGCGACGCTTTCGGCCGAGGCACCCGGCCGCAGCAGCGACAAGTCCTCTTCGCTGATCTTGACGAGGTGGGCCCGCGCGGCCATCCACGCCACGACCTCGCGCCAGCGGTCGAGCGCCGGCTCGACGTTCAAGCGCAGGTTGGGGTCGTAGGCGATGAGGCTGCGCGAGCGTTCGCGCTCCACCAGCGCGCGCAGCGTGGACGCGACCGGCTCCACCACCATCGCGAACGAGCCGAAGTGATAGCCCGCCGCGCGCGGCGCCTGCGCCAGCGCCGAGGGCTCGAGCCGCCGGTCGGCGCCGCCTTCGCCGTAGAACGAATACGAGGGCACGCCTTGCGCGTCCAGCCCGACCAGGCTCAGCGTCGATCGGGCGGCCTGCCGCACCACCGCGCGCGTGTCCACGCCTTCGTCGCGCAGCGCCTGCAAGAGGCGCTCGCCGACGAAGTCGCTCGACAGTCCGCCGAAGTACGACACCGGCTGGGCGAGGCGCGCCAGCCCCGTCGCCACGTTGAACGGCGAGCCGCCGACACGCGCATCGAGCGCCAGTCCCGCCGCCGTCGAGCCGGTGGCGAACACGTCCATCAGCGCTTCGCCGCAAACCACCCACATGCCATCACTCCTCGTTGCCCGGGACGACAGCATGCGTCCGTGCGGGGGACGTGACCACAGGGAAAACCATTAATCAATCCATTTGATTTATTAAACACCGTCGCCCAGAATTCGACCATCGCTTAGCCCCCAACAGGAGACGACCCATGCTGCTCAAGACTTCGCTGGCCACGGCCCTTCTCGTCGCCGCCGGCACGGCTGCCGCCGCCGACGCGCCCGTCATCGGCCTCATCACCAAGACCGAGACCAATCCGTTCTTCGTGAAGATGAAGGAAGGCGCCCAGCAGGCCGCGCAGGCCAAGGGCGCCAAGCTGCTGTCGGGTGCCGGCAAGGCCGACGGCGACAACGCCGGCCAGGTGACGGCCATGGAAAACATGATTGCCGCGGGCGCCAAGACCATCCTCATCACGCCCAGCGACGCCAAGGCCATCATCCCGGCGATCCAGAAGGCACGCGCCAAGGGCGTGCTGGTGATCGCCCTGGACAGCCCCACGGACCCGGCCGACGCCACCGACGCGCTGTTCGCCACCGACAACTACAAGGCCGGCGAGCTGATCGGCCAATACGCCAAGGTCGCGATGGCCGGCAAGCCCGCGAAGATCGTCATGCTCGACCTCTTCCCCGGCCACCCGGTGGGCGCGCAGCGCCACAACGGCTTCCTCAAGGGCTTCGGCCTGCCCGCGCCCGACGCCAAGAGCAACGAGAACGGCAAGGCCGCCGAAGTGGTGTGCATGGCCGACAGCTTCGGCGACCAGGCCAAGGGCCAGACCGCGATGGAGAACTGCCTGCAGAAGAATCCCGACGTGAACCTCGTCTACACGATCAACGAGCCCGCCGCCGCCGGTGCCTACAAGGCACTGAAGACCGCCGGCAAGGACCAGGGCGTGATGATCGTGTCCGTGGACGGCGGCTGCCAGGGCGTGAAGGACGTGGCCGCCGGCCACATCGCCGCGACCTCGCAGCAGTACCCGCTGCGCATGGCCGCGATGGGCGTGGACGCCGGCGTCGAATACGCCAAGACCGGCAAGAAGCCCAGCGGCTACACCGACACCGGCGTCACCCTGATCGCGGCCAAGCAGCTGTCCGGTGTGACCAGCAAGGACACGTCCATCGGCGGCGAGCTGTGCTGGGGCAAGAAGTGAGATCGCACACCGCCACTCCGCACACGGTGCACCTGCCGCGACTGCGCTTCTCGCCGATGAGCCTGCACCCTCGCCTGCCCCTGGCCACGCTCGGACCGCTGATCGCGCTGTTCGCCGCCTGCGCGTTCTTCGCCACGCAGAACGACCGCTTCCTGTCCGGCGGCAACCTGTCGCTGGTGCTGCAGCAGGTGGCGGTCGTGGGCGTGATCGCCATCGGCCAGACGCTGGTCATCCTCACCGCCGGCATCGACCTGAGCTGCGGCATGGTGATGGCGCTGGGCGGCATCGTGATGAGCAAGTTCGCCACCGAGCTCGGCTTGCCGCCGGCCCTGGCCATCGCAGCGGGGCTCGGCGTCACGGCCCTGTTCGGCCTGGTCAACGGCCTGCTCGTCACCAAGGTGCGGCTGCCCGCCTTCATCGTCACCCTCGGCACGATGAACATCGCCTTCGCGATCACCCAGCTCTACTCGGGCTCGCAGACGGTGACCGACCTGCCGCCCGTGCTCACCGCGCTGGGCAACACCTTCGCCGCCGGCGGCACCCAGGTCGCCTTCGGCACGGTGCTCATGCTCGCGCTGTACGGACTGGTGTGGTTCGGCCTGCGCGAGACCGCGGCCGGCCGCCACGTCTATGCGGTCGGCAACAACCGCGAGGCGACGCGCCTGACCGGCATCTCGCCCGACCGGGTCCTGCTGGGCGTGTACGTGCTCGCCGGCGTGTTCTACGGCATCGCGTCGCTGCTGTCGGTGTCGCGCACCGGCGTGGGCGATCCCAACGCCGGGCAGACCGAGAACCTCGACGCGATCACCGCGGTCGTGCTGGGCGGCACCAGCCTGTTCGGCGGCCGCGGCTGGGTCGTCGGCTCGCTGGTGGGCGCGCTCATCGTCGGGGTGTTCCGCAACGGCCTCACCCTGATGGGCGTGTCGTCGATCTACCAGATCCTGGTCACCGGCGTGCTGGTGATCCTCGCGGTGGCGACCGACCAGCTGTCGCATCGCAGCTCGCGTTGAGGAGCCCGCCATGAATTCGCAAGAACCCACCCTGGTGATGCAGGCCCGCGGCCTGGTCAAGCGCTACGGCCACGTCACCGCGCTGGACGGCGCCGACTTCGACCTGCGCGCCGGCGAGATCCTCGCGGTGATCGGCGACAACGGCGCCGGCAAGTCCTCGCTGATCAAGGCCTTGTCGGGCGCGCTGGTGCCCGATGCCGGCGAGATCCGCCTCGACGGCCGGCCGGTGCACTTCCGCAGCCCCAGCGACGCGCGCCATGCCGGCATCGAGACGGTCTACCAGGAGCTGGCCGTCGCGCCGGCCATGACCATCGCCGAGAACCTGTTCCTCGGCCGCGAGCTGAAGCGGCCCGGCTTCTTCGGCCGCTTCCTCGGCCTGCTCGACAAGCCGCGCATGCTGGCCGACAGCGTGCAGTACATGAGCGACCTCAAGATCGGCATCCGGTCCATGACGCAGCCGGTCGAGACACTCTCGGGCGGCCAGCGCCAGGGCGTCGCGGTGGCACGCAGCGCGGCCTTCGCGCGCCACGTGGTCATCATGGACGAGCCCACCGCGGCGTTGGGCGTGAAGGAAGGCAACATGGTGCTCGAGCTCATCCGCCGGGTGCGCGACAAGGGCCTGCCGGTGGTGCTCATCAGCCACAACATGCCGCATGTGTTCGAGGTCGCCGACCGCATCCACATCGCGCGCCTCGGCAAGCGCGCGGCGGTGGTGAACCCGAAGAACATCGGCATGAGCGAGACGGTGGCGGTGATGACGGGCGCGATGCGCCCCGAGGACATCCCGCCGGAATGCCTCGCGCATTGAATCCATCGAAAGAAGCCGCTTGAGCTCCGACCTGCCCTCCCCCGCCGCCTGGCAGCTGCGACCGCGCGGATCCAGCCAGGGCGGGCTGCGGCAGTACAACGAGAGGGTGGTGCTGCAGGCGATCCGGCTGCACGGCAGCCTGGCCGGCGCCGAGATCGCGCGGCTCACGCGGCTCACCGCGCAGACGGTGTCGCTCATCAGCAAGCGCCTGCTCGACGACGCGCTGCTGGTCAAGGGTCCGCCGCAGCGCGGCAAGGTGGGCCAGCCCTCGGTGCCGCTGGCGCTGAACCCGGACGGCGCCTTCGCCGTCGGCATCAAGGTCGGACGGCGCAACATGGACCTGCTGCTGGTCGACTTCACCGGCGCCGTGCGCGAGCGCTGGTCGGCCGACTACCGCTATCCCGATCCCGACATGCTGCGCGCCGAGATCGGGCTGCGCCTGCGCGAGCTGCGCCGCAAGCTCGGGCCGGCGCGGCGCGCGCTGGTGCAAGGCGTGGGCATCGCCGCGCCGCTGTCGATGGGCGGCTGGCAGACCCTGCTCGACATGCCGCAGGAGGTGGCCGAGAAGTGGCACCGCACCGACCTGCGCGCCGAGGTCGCCGCGATCAGCGACTGGCCGGTCGAGCTGCTCAAGGACACCGCGGCCGCCTGCGTGGCCGAGCTGGTGGCCGGGCGCGGGCGCAGCGTGAAGACCTTCCTCTACATCTTCGTCGACACCTTCATCGGCGGCGGACTGGTCATCGACAGCCACCTGCGCAGCGGCCTGCACGGCAACGCCGGCGCGATCGGCTCGCTGCCGCTGGGGCTGGCGCAGGGCGCCGCCGCGCCGCCGCAGCTGCTGAGCGTGGCCTCGCTGCTCAAGCTCGAGCGTCGCTACGCCGCCGCCGGGCTGGACATCGGCGCGGTCGCCGACGCGCGGGCCCTGCAGGCGCCGTGGCGCGATCACACCGACGCCTGGCTGGCCGAGGCCAGCGCCGCGGTGGCCCTGTCCGTCAACACCACCGCGTGCCTGCTCGACTTCGACGGCGTGATCGTCGACGGCTCGTTCAGCCGCGAGCTGCTGCAGGCGCTGCTGTCGACCACCGGCACCGCCCTCGACCGCTACAGCTGGGAAGGCGTGACGCGGCCGCAGCTGCTGGCCGGCACGATCGGCTCGGACGCGCGCGCCATCGGCGGCGCGATGCTGCCGCTGTACGCCAATTTCGCGCCGGACCGCGACCTTTTCCTGAAGTAGCCCTTTCCCGGCTCCCGGGTTGCACCCGGGCTACGGAAGGGGAGTTGGACTGCGGGCGTGGTCGTTTCAGCCACAGAGCCACAGAGAACACAGCGATGAATTCATTCGAATTTTCGGCTGTGTCTTGTGTGGCATATCGCGGCCAATCGCAACCATGAACATCACCCGCTGGACATCCGCTGTGCTGCTGATCGTGCTGGCCGGCCTCGCCCCCGCCTCGTCGACCAGCACTCTCAGTGGCAGCACGCCGGCGCTGCGCTTCGTGCCGATCTGCGCCATTCAAGGCAGCGGTGCGACCAGCCCGTTCGCCGGCCAGTCGGTGATCACCCGCGGCGTCGTCACGCTGGCGACGAACAACGGCTTCTTCCTGCAGGACGCCAGCGGCGACGGCAACCCCGCGACCTCCGACGGCATCTTCGTGTTCACCGGCGCACCGGTGCCGGCGAGCGCGGGCCAGCTGGTGGAGCTCGCGGGCACGGTGGCGGAGTTCAACACCGGCGCAGCGGGCAATGCCGACACGCTGGCCCATACCGTCACCGAGCTGACCGGCATCAGCGGCCTCGGCGTGCTGGGCACCGGCTTCAGCGTGCCGCCGGTCGAGGTCGTGCTGCCCACCGCCACCCGCGACGAGCTCGAGCGCGTCGAGGGCATGCTGGTGACGCTGCGCGGGCCGCTCACCGCCTCGCAGAACTACTTCCTCGGGCGCTACGGGCAGGTCACGCTGTCGGCGGGCCGGCTCGGGACGCCGACCAACCGCCACCGCCCCGGTCCCGATGCGCAGGCCCTCGCCGATGCCAATGCGCGCTCGCACATCCTGCTCGACGACGGCACCTCGCAGCAGAACCCGAATCCCATCCCCTACCTGGCCGACGACCACACCTTGCGCGCCGGCGACACCGTGGCGTCTGTCACCGGCGTCATCGACTACGGCCTCGCGACCAGCAGCAACGCGGGCTTCGGGGACTACAAGATCCAGCCGACACAGCCGCTCGCCTTCACCCGCGTGAACGCACGCAGCGCCGCGCCCGACGCCGTGGGCGGCAACCTGCGCGTGGCCAGCGCCAACGTGCTGAACTTCTTCACCACCTTCACCGACGGCACGACCGCCTCGGGCCAGACCGGGCAGGGCTGCGCGCTCGGCGGAGGGGTCGCGGCGGCCAACTGCCGCGGTGCCGACAACGCCGCCGAGTTCGCCCGCCAGCGCAGCAAGATCGTCGAGGCCATCGCGGCACTCGACGCGGACGTCGTCGGGTTGATGGAGATGCAGAACAACGGCAGCGTCGCGGTCGGCAACCTCGTCGATGCGCTCAACGCCCGGGTCGGTGCCGGCACGTACAGCCGCATCGGCGATCCCGCGGCGGGCACCGGCGACGACGCGATCAAGGTCGCGATGATCTACCGCAGCGCCCGCGTCACGCCGCTGGGCGCGGCCTTGACCGACACCGACCCGATCCACAACCGCCCGCCGCTGGCGCAAACCTTCGTGCTGCCCAACGGCGAGCGCTTCAGCGTGGTCGTGAACCACTTCAAGTCCAAGGGCTGCGACGGGGCCGCGGGGGCCGACCTGGACAGCGGCGACGGGCAAGGCTGCTTCAACGACCGCCGCCGCCGGCAGGCGCAGGCCTTGCGGCAGTTCATCGGCACGGTGCAGGCCGCCGCCGCCAGCGCCGACGTTTTGCTGATCGGCGACTTCAACGCCTACGCGCAGGAGGATCCGATCGCCGACCTCGTCGCCGGCGGGCTGGTGGCCGACCAGATCGGGCGCTTCAACGCCTTGGGCTACTCCTACGTGTTCGACGGCGCGGCCGGCCGCCTCGACCACGCCCTGGCCACCGCCTCGCTGGCGGGCAAGGTCAGCGGCGCGACCGAGTGGCACATTAATGCCGACGAGCCCTCGGTGATCGACTACAACACCGAGTTCAAGCAGCCGGCCTGTCCGGCCTGCGGCCCCGACTTCTACGCGCCCACGCCCTACCGCGCGTCCGACCACGACCCGGTGGTGGTGGGCCTCGCGATCGTCAAGCTCATCGAGGGCACGCCCGGGCGCGACACGCTCACGGGCACGCCCGGCGACGATCGCCTGGTCGGCGGCGAAGGCGCCGACACCCTGACCGGCGGAGCGGGACGCGACGTGTTCGCCTACCGCTCGATGCGCGACGCGGGCGACACCATCACCGACTTCGTGCCGGGCACCGATCGCATCGACCTGGCGGCCTTGCTCGCGTCCATCGGCGCCGATCCCGCAACCGCCTTCGCGAGCGGTGTCGTGCGCATCGCTACATCGCCGGCGGGCGCGCTGATCCAGATCGACGTCGACGGCACGGCGAGTTCCGGCGCGCCGCGCACCCTGGCCACCTTGCGCAGCGTGAACGCCGCCGCCGTCGACGCGGCGCGCGACTTCGTGCTGCGCTGAACCATCACTTGCAAACGAGCCCGACATGAACCGAATCCGTCTTCTTTCGCTGGGCGCCAGCCTGTGGGTCGCCAGCCTGGCGGCCCAGGCGCAAGGCATCGTCCGAGGCGCCGCCGGTCATCCTTCTGCTGGCGGGCCTCGGCGTCAGCGCACTGTGCCTCTGTGCCCTCTCAAGTAGAAACGTCGGAACTCGTAGCCCGGGTGCAACCCGGGATTGCGGCAGCCATGGGGTCCCGGGTTGCACCCGGGCTACTTTGTGGGCGCCGGGCCCGCGTGGGCTTCACAAGGGCCGCTCGAAGCGGCCCGTTTGCTTGATGGAAGGCCCTCTCAGTCGGCCCGACGCCGCGCCATGAACCCGACCAGACCCAGGCCGGCCAGCAGCAAGGCCATCGAGCCCGGCTCGGGCACCGGCGCCAGGTTCATCGCGCCGACGTAGCTGCCGCCGCTGCTGCCGGTGATATTGCCGCGGACCTCGAGCACGTAGCTGCCCGGGGCGAGGTTGACCGGGGCGATGACCTGCACGTCGCCGCTGCCGCTGCCCTGGGCGGTCAGCGTCAGCGCGCTCCAGGCGGCCATCGGCGCCGCGCCGGCGGGGCCGGTGGTCGTCGTCTGCAGCGTGCCCTGGTACAGGCGCACCTGCAGGTTCGAGATGTCGAACACCGAGCCCAGGTCGATGGTGGCGGTGATCGAGCTGAACGACGAGCCGCCGAGCTGGAAGGCGTAGTCGTCGTAGAAGGTGTCGCTGGCCACCACGGTGCCCGGAACGCCGGCCAGTTGCAGGCCGGCGGCCAGCGGGTCGGTGTACTCCGGCCATGCAGGCTACGCGCCAGCCGTGTCAGGGTCGCGGCTCCGGCCCCGGCTGCATAGGCTGTTCGGCCCCCGCGCGCGGCCCGCATTGATCCCGTCGACGTTCTGGCATAAACTGTATATACCGTTTACATCGTTAAGAGGATTCATGGCAAGCACTGCAAAACCGCCCGGCACCCGCACCGCAGCGAAGAAGAAGGTCGTTGCCCGGAAGGCGGCACCCGCCCCGGCGCGCAAGCGCGCGGCGGCCCCGAAGGCCGAGGCGCCGCCAGCCACCGCCGCCAAGGCGAACGGCCAGGCCAAGCCGGTCAAGCGCAAGCTGGTCCGCGACAGCTTCACGATTCCCCGCGACGAGTACGGGGTCATCGACGAGCTCAAGCTGCGCGCCGCCAAGCTCGGGCACATCTCGAAGAAGAGCGAACTGCTGCGCGCCGGCCTGAAGCAGCTGGCGGCCCTGGCCGACGCGGCGCTGCTGCAGGCGCTGGCCGCCATTCCGTCGGTCAAGACGGGTCGCCCCAAGACTAAGCGACATGAAGGCTCCGCTGCCGGCGCGCCCGAGCGGCAGGAGTCTCGCAAGCGGGCCTCGTAGGCCGGTCGATCCGGACCGGACGAGGCGTCGGGAGGACCGGATTTCCAGGAGGTGCGGGATGATTTCCATCACCTTGCTGTCCCTGCCGGCCGACGCCGTGCGACGCCTGACGTCGCACCGCGCCGCCGACGAGACGTCGTGCCGCAGCGGCGAGCGAGCGCTCGGGCTGGCGGTGGTGGTCGCGGTGAGCGTGGCGGCGTCGCTGGTGGCGTGGCTGTCGTTCTGACGCGATAGCCCGGGTGCGACCCGGGACGTTGCACCGCGAACATCGCCATCGCTCGTTCATCGTCCTGTCGCGCCGGCTTCATACGGTACGGGCCTTCTCACCCGGAGGCCCCATGAGCACGCCCTTTGCACCACCGCGCCGCCTGTTCCTGAAGACCGGCGCAGCCACCCTCGGCGTCATCGCCGCACCGTCCATCGTCGTCGCACAGTCCGCCCGGCCGATCGCCGAGCAAGGCCTGCAGTTCGGCGACCCGATGGCCGACTCGGTGATGGTCTGGAGCCGCAGCGACCGGCCCTCGCGCATGGTCGTCGAATGGGCGCTCGACGAGCGCTTCAGCAACCCGGCGCGCATCGTCGGACCCTACGCGCTGGAGACCACCGACTTCACGGCGCGCCAGGACCTCGACGGCCTGCCGACCGGGCGCGAGGTCTTCGTGCGGCTGAGCTTCCAGGGACTGGACAACGGCCGAGCGCTCAGCGAGCCGGTGCTGGGTCGCTTGCGCATGCCGCCGGCGCACGGCAGCGACATCCGCTTCGTGTGGGGCGGCGACACGGCCGGACAGGGCTGGGGCATCAACCCCGACTTCGGCGGCATGAAGATCTACGAGGCGATGCGCCAGCGCCAGCCGCACTTCTTCATCCACAGCGGCGACAACATCTATGCCGACGGTCCGATCGCGGCGTCGGTGACGGCCGAGAACGGCCGGACCTGGACCAACCTCGTCACGCCCGAAGTGGCCAAGGTGGCCGAGACGCTGGACGAGTTCCGCGGCCGCTACCGCTACAACCTGCTCGACGCCAACCTGCGCCGCTTCAACGCCGAGGTGCCGCAGATCTGGCAATGGGACGATCACGAGGTCACCAACAACTGGTCCGACGCGAAGAGCGTCGACGCCGACGCGCGCTACACCGAGAAGAACGTGCCGCTGCTGGTGGCCCGCGGCGCACGCGCCTTCCTCGACTACGCGCCGATGCGTCCCTTCGACGCCAGCGAATCGCAGCGCGTGTACCGCAAGTTCAGCCACGGACCGCTGCTCGAGGTGTTCGTGCTCGACATGCGCAGCTACCGCGGTCCCAACAGCTTCAACCGGCAGACCGCGCCCGACGCGTCGACCGCCTTCCTCGGCGAGGAGCAGCTGCGCTGGCTCAAGCGCGAGCTGGCGCGCTCGCGCGCCGCATGGAAGGTGATCGCCGCCGACATGCCCATCGGCCTGCTGGTGGGCGACGGCCGCGACGCGCAGGGGCGTGACCGCTTCGAGGCCGTGGCCAACGGCAACGGCCCGGTGCTGGGCCGCGAGTTCGAGTTCGCCGACCTGCTGCGCCACATCAAGCGCGAACGGGTGTCCAACGTCGTCTGGCTCACCGCCGACGTGCACTACTGCGCCGCCCACCACTACGACCCGCGGCGCGCGGTCTTCCAGGACTTCGATCCGTTCTGGGAGTTCGTCGCCGGCCCGCTCAACGCCGGCACCTTCGGCCCCGGCGTGCTCGACGACACCTTCGGCCCGCAAGCCGTCTTCTCGAAGGCGCCGCCGCCCGGGCAGGCCAACCTGTCGCCCTATGCCGGCATGCAGTTCTTCGGCGAGGTCAACATCGACCGGCATGCCAACCTGACGGTCGACTTGCGCGACCTCGACGGCACCTCGCTGTTCAGCAAGACGCTCGCGCCGCAGGCGGGGTGGCAGCGGCGCTGAGGAGCGGCTGCAGCGACAAGAGATTGGCCCGCCGGGCCCTTCCCCGCCCTCCCCGAGGGCGGGTTCAATCCTGCGCTTTGCATGTTGTCGCAGGAAAGACGATGAGAAGACTGCTGGCGTTCGCGCTGCTCGTGTGTGCATGGCCCTGCCATGCGCTCGAACCCTTGCCGCCCGTCCTGATGGACGAGCCGCGCACCTACCGCATCGAGGTGCTCCAGGTCACCGACATCGCGCCGTTCGAGGAGTCGCTGGATGGCTTCTTGCGCGCGCTGCGCGACAACGGCATCGCCGCCGGCGACAACCTGGTGGTGAATCGCGTCAAGATCGACTTCGACGTGGAGAACGGCGGCTTCTGGGACCGGCTCGGCGTCCTGCGCCGCATCAAGGCCGAGGCGTTGCGCATCGCCGAATCGCGGCCCGACCTGGTGCTCACCATCGGCACGCCGGCCACGCGCTACGCCCGCGACATCCTCGACGATGCGCGCATCCCGGTCGTCTTCACGGCAGTGGCCGATCCGGCCAGCGCCGGCTGCACCTCGCTGAGCGACGCCGGACCGGGCGTCACCGGCGCCACGCTCTACACCGACATGGCCGATTCGCTCAAGGTGCTGCGAACGCTCTTTCCCGCGGTCAGCCGCATCGGCATGGTCCACACCGACGACGAGAACGGCATCGCCCACGTGCGCACCGCCCGCGCGACGGCCGGGGGCATGGGCATCGCCGTGTCGTCGCGCCGGGTGGGCAAGGGCGAGGGCATCGTGCCCGCGCTGAAGCAGCTGTTCGAGGAGGGCTCCGGCGCCGAGATGTTCGCGGTGCCGCTGGACGCCTACTACGGCTTGCGCGGCCACGAGCCGGCGCGCGACCTGGGCGACTTCGCGGCCGAGCATCGCCTGCCCGTCGTCTCGTTCGCACTCGTGCGCGTGCCGGGGGCGGTGCTGTATGTCGGCGCCGATTTCGCCGAGGTGGGCCGGCTGTCCGGCCTGCAGGCGGTGAAGGTCCTCAAGCGCCGCATGAAGCCCGACGTCCTGCCCATCGCGCGGCAGGAGCAGCCGATGGTGCTGATCGATCCGGATCGCCTGGCGGCGCTGAAGCTGCCGCTGCCGGAATCGGTGCTGGCACGCAAGGCGGCACGCAGCGACGGGTTCTGGGAGCTGGTGGCACCCTGAGGGGCCCTTCGTCGCGCCGGGTGTCGCCCGGGAATCGGTCACGGAAATCGGGCGCATCGGCTTCGCGTGGACGCACAAAATCGTGCCGACACGCAGGATCTGACATTCGTGGCATGAACGTACGTCGAAGGGTGGCCGTCCGATCGGTGGCATCGAGTCTCGCGCTGGGCGCTGCATCGGCGCTCATCCCCTGGCCGGCGCTGGCCGGCACCCCCCAACGAGGCGCGGACCCGGCAGGGGCCAAGGTGCGGACGGTCGAAGCACTGCGCAAAGGCGGGTTCGTGCTCGTCATGCGACATGCATCCACCGAGTTCGGTGAAGTCGACGCCTACCCGCTTCAATTCGACAACCCGAGCGCACAGCGCACGCTCAGCGATCTCGGTCGTCTCGAAAGCCGAGGGCTGGGCAAGGCCATGAAGACGGCGGGTGTGCCGGTGGCGCGGGTGTACGCAAGCCAGCTTCGCCGGGCCATCGAGACGGCCCAATGCCTGGGCTTCGACGAGATGGTCTCGCTGATCGAGCTGACGGACGACGCCTGGGAAAGCGCGCGCGAAATGGAGCGGCGTGCCGCGGCGCTGCGCGCACTGGCCGCAAGCGCGCCGCCGAAAGGCGCCAACGTGCTGATCGTGGCCCAGAAGCCGATCATCACGCGCGCGCTCGGCGAGCAGCTGGCCTCGATACGTCATGCCGAGATGGTGGTCGTTCAGCCCGTCGCCAGCGGCATCCGCATCGCCGATCGATTGACCAAGGAGCAGTGGCGCTCGACCTTGGGCGCCATGAACATCCGCTTGACACCGGTTTGATTTCGTCTGGCGCCGCGGTGCTGCGCTGCTGAGATCAATGGAGCCCCCCGCTGCGCACGGCGGGCATCGCGAATTCGCGGCCGATGACGGTGCGGGCATACAGGTAGTTCAGTCGCGCGCGATCGCTCAGCGCGTCCATGTCCACATGACCCTGGGCGTCGCACGGGAAGGCGTAGCCGCGGCCTTCGTCGAACAGCGACTGGAAGCGAAGCTCGTAGCCGGCTTGTTGTTGGGTGTTCATCGCGTGTCTCCTGACTCGAAAGGCATGACACCAATCTAGGAGCCCCGCAAGAACCGCCCGCCAACGGCAAGCATCGAAGCGAAACGATGGGTGAACGCAGCGTGTCGGCTGCGTATCTAGGCCCAATGCCTGGTGATCGCTTCGACATCCAACGCCGCTTCGGTATCGACATCGACCGCATGCCGCCGCTCGGCGTCGGTCAACGGCTCTTGCCACCCGAGCTGCCGTTCGAGCACCGAGGTATCGGCCTCCGATGCATCATGCTCATGCGCCTGCCGGTGTTCGATGCGCCCGCGCAAGGTCTGCAAGCCCGCATGGCAATGCAGGATCAAGAAAGGCACGTTCAGCTCGCCGGCGAGCCGCTCGAAGCTCGCGCGTTCTTGCACCCGCAGGAAGGCCGCGTCGACGATGGTGGGCCAGCCTGCCTGCAGCGAGACGCGCGACCGTTCGCACAGCGTCGCGAAGGTGCGTTCGTTCGCGTCTGCGCCGTAGATGCCGCCTGGCACGACGGCCGCCGAGCGCTGCGTCGCCTGCAATCGGAACAGCCGCTTGCGCTCGACATCGGAGCGCAGGCGCACGGCGCCCACGTGCTCCAGCAGCCGCTGCGACACGAAGCTCTTGCCCGAGCCCGACAGGCCGTGCGTGATCATCAGCCGCGCGTCGCCGCCACCGGCGAGCTGTCGCGCCAGCGCCAGGTAGTCCGGGCCGGCGTCGCGCGGCGCCGATGGACGCAGGCGCGTGACGAGCGCTCGCACCATCGCGCGATGAACCAGCCCGTGGCGCAGCACGCCCAGCGCGTCGTGGTCACCGGTGTGCTGCAGCCACCCGTCGAGAAAGCGGAACGCCAGGTCGCGACGGCGATGGGCGATCAGGTCCATGACGACGAAGGCGACGTCGCTCGCCACGTCGATCCAGCGCAGGGACGGGTCGAACTCGATGCAGTCGAAGGCGACGACCTCGCCCTCGAACCAGGCCACGTTCGCCAGGTGAAGGTCGCCATGGCATTCGCGCACCCGTCCGGCACGACGGCGAGCCTCCCATGCGGGCCGAAGCCGAGGTGCGGCGTCCTCGAGCCAGCGTCGCACCGAGTGCAGCGCCGCGGCGCCGTCGTGCGCCTCCAGGGCGGCCAGCACCTGCATCGACGCCGATTCCACGGCGTCCGGTGTCCCGAAGGGCGTGCCGTCGCCGGCGCCGGCCGTGTGGAAGTCGGCGATGCGTTGCGCCAGCGCGTCGATCAGCGCCGGCTCCAGGTGGCCGGCCGCCAGCCGCTCGGTGAACAGGCTGCCTGCGGGAAAGCGCCGCATGCGCACCGCGTGGTCGATCGCCGGACCTGCGCCGAATTCCGGATCCTCCGGCGTGCCTGTGACCGGCACCACGTCGAGGTACAGGGTGGGTGCAAGGCGGCGGTTCAGTCGCAGCTCCTCGTCGCAGAAGCGGCGCCGCGCGTCCCGCGTGCTGAAGTCGAGGAAGCCGAGCTTCACGGGCTTCTTCAGCTTGTAGGCCTCGTCGCCCGCCAGCAGCACCCACGAGATGTGGGTCTCGATCAGCTCCACCGGATGTCCGGGCGAGCGCGCCTGCAGACGGCGGCGCAAGGCCTCGATCTGCAGCGGAGCGTCGGACACGCTGGCTGGCCCCGGGCGCCAGCCTTCAATGCAGCACGAGCAATGGCAGCTGGGTGCGGGACATGACCTGGCGTGTGTTCGAACCCCATGCCAATCCGGCCAGTCCGGACTTCGCCTGCGTGACCATGACGATCATGTCGCAGTCGTGATCGCTCGCGGCCTGGAGGATGGCGTCGACGACACGGCTGGTCTGCGTGGCGACGCCACGGAAGGGAACGCCGGCCGCACGCGCCAGTTCCTCGAAGCGTCCGAGCGTGCGGGCGGCGTGCACCTGCACCTCGGCATCCGTGTGCGAGCCCGAGTCGGCGAAGGGCTGGCCCGCGCGTGCCGGCTGTCCGGCGAAGGGTTCGGCGATGAAGCCGGTGATGCTGGCGCCGAGACGGCGCGCCAACTCGATGCTGGCCTGGAACGCGTGCCCGGACTGCTCGCCACCATCGATCGGAACCAGTAGACGCTCGTACATCGTGGGTCTCCTCGGGTGCTTGAAGCGATTCTGGTCGGTCGCCGGCAGGCAGGATTGACGTCGGTCAATTCGAAGCCCGATGCGCCGAGGGAGGATCGTCCGGCAGGGATGCTTCAGGGATGATAGGACCGCCGTGGACGTGATGGCGCATGTGTTGTGGGTGGGAGCTGCCACGATGCTCGTGGCACGACGCCGGCCGCTGAACCGGCGCACCGTCGTCCTGACGCTCACGCTGGCCGCCGTGCCCGACGGGCTGCAGTTCCTGCCCGCGCTGGCCTGGCTCCTGTTCGGCGCCGGGCCCTGGACGACGCTGCTAATGACGATGTGCGACCACCAGCCGAGCAGCGGCACCCACAGCGAGCCGCGCGCGATCCGAGCGCCTACTACCCGTCGCCCGTTCTGTACCCGCTCACCTACCGCGGTTTCGACGGCGTCGCGTGGAACGAGCCGTGGTTCATGTGGCTCAACTACCTCGGCTTGGCCGTGTTCTACGCCTGGGCGGCTGTTGTCCATGCGCGGATGGCGTCGCGCCAGGGCGCGCCATGAACTTTGGTGCAGTGCAGCAAATTCAGCTTGAACTATGCAATGGCTCCTCTATAGTTGCCTATGTTGCAGTGCAGCATATACAAGCACGGAGCCCCCATATGACATCTGCGCCCACCGCAAGCTCTCCAGGTGCCGACTACTTGTTGTGGTTTCGCCCCTCGTCCCATGAGGGCCGCGCGCTTGCATTTCCGTGCGATGCCTGCGGCAGAGTCGACATGGACTCGCTGAGCGAGCGTGCCCGCAACGACTATCTGTTCGCCCGCACGGCGGTGGGCCGCGAATTCGCGATGCCTGTCGTGGAGGCGTGCCACTGAGCCGGGGCGGTCGGCCCTGGCTTGTTCCGTATCAATGCAAGGCCACGCCGGGCCACGCAAGGTCGCGAGCACATGCACAACTGGATCGCCGTGGCAAAGTGGGTCGCAGCCGTGATCGGCACCCTTGCCGTCCTCGGCGCGATCGTCTTCTGGGCCATCGTCTGGTTGCTCGGCCATCGTGATTGACCCATGGCCACCTCTCACACGACGCTCGATGACGTCCAGGCCTTCGGGGCGGGCGGCGGCCTCTTGCGCCGTGCAGTGGCCTCAAGTCACCCGGATCCAGCGCCCGATCGAAGGAATCCGGGCACCCGTCAAGATGAACAGCAAGTAGTACCCCGGCGGCGCGATGTTGCCGTCTGGCGGCGCCTGGACCTGAACCGCAGTCGCGGTGCGTGCGACGACGCTGCACTCGACCAGTCGTTGTGACTGGTTCCAGCCGTGCGTGACGGCCCCTGGCCTCAGCAGCACCGCCTCCACAATGGCCGCCGGAGCGGGCGTCTGTACGTCGAACGTCGCGCCATGCGCGATGGTGGCCGGAGCCGCCGAGATCGCCGGCCGGGCAAGGGGGTAGTACCACGGAAAGTACCGTTCATCCGCAGTGGTCTCTCCGGACTTCCAGGCACCGGGCCGATCGCCGCCCATCAACACGCTGCCGTCCGCCAGGAGGATCGCCGCCGAGTGGTAGCCGCGGGGTATCGACATCGTGGCGCAAAGCTCCCAGCCGGCAGCGGGGTTGCGCGGGTCGAAGATCTCGGCCGGGCCGCCATCGGTTGAGTCGATGCCACCGGCCAAGAGCACGCGGCCATCGGGCAGCAGCACTGTGTTGACCTGGTGGAAGCGCGCTCGATTGAGATTGGGCAGCGCGGTCCAGGTTGGCGCCACGGCAGACAGATCGATCATCTCCGCGGTTTGCTGGGCCGCGGCAGGATCACCGCCCGCAATGAGAACCTGCGGCACGTAGGCCGGCGGACGCAGCGGCAACAGCACCGACGTGCCGCGCTCGCCGCCCGTGCTCCGGTTGCCGGCGATCGTGGGGAACGACTCCACGTTGGCGACGACCGGGTTCCAGTCGAAACGCTGCGTGGGCACATGCGGCCCGGCGATGAAGAGTTTTCCGTCCGGCAACTGGTAGGTCCACGGGTAGTACTGATGGTGAGCCATCCCGGCCGGCGTTGCGATCGGCGCGCTCCAGGTGTTCGTGCCAGGGTCGAAGATCTCGAGCGTCTTGGACGCCGAGCCGAACAGCGTGATCAGGCGCCCGTCGGCGAGCGTCAAGGTGCTCGAGTAGAACCGCTCGTCGGTCGTCGGCTCCACGTGCGACCACTGCAGGGTGGCCGGGTCGAAGAAGAAGCTCTCGCGCGGCGTGAAACCGCCGTGAATCAGCAGCGTCCCCTGAGCGTTGTCGATGAAGGCGTGCTCGGCCGACCAGATGTTCGCAAGCGGCCGACTGTGCACAGGCACCGTCACGTCGAACGGCTGGTTGGGCGGAACCATGAAGCTGCCTGCCGGGGTGCTGTAGTCCCACACTCGGCTCAGGTCGTCGCGTGTATCACCGTACCCGAAGATCAACACGCGCTGCGTGTTGGGCAGCAAGGCTGCATGCATCAGGCAGACCTCGGTCGACCCTGGCACGAGCTCCCACTTGCCGCAATTGAATTCTTCGCACCGGTGGTCGTCCACAGTCGGGCATGCATTGCCGCCGTGATCAATCTGCAGGCCCACTTCCGCCCTGAGCCGCCTGGCTTGGTCGTCGGTGAGCCAGACGGTCTGACGCGAACGAACGAGGCCCGCCAGCCCTTGCATCATGTGCATTTCCACGTGGCAGTGGAAAAGAAAGTCGCCGCGCAGGTGATAGGCCCTCGCGTCCTTCGGACGACGCTTCGGCTCTTGCGTGGCGGCGATGTCGACCGGTAGCAGGATGACGGGCGGCGCAGTCGTCTCGACGACGAACGATTCCGCGGGGCCGATGCTGCGCGAGTCGACGGCCTCATTGGCGAACTTCCAGCGCTGCCCGTGCACGTGAAAGTTGTGCCAGCCCATGCCGAGGTCCAGGTTGAACACATACCAGCGGATCTTCTGCCCGGCGTGCGCAACGATCGTGGGCGTATTGCCGACGAACGCGCGGCCGTTCAAGCACCCCGTCGGCAGGCCCGCGCCGTTTTCGGTGACGGTATGGGTCTGAACGGTGGGCGCCGTCCACCGCACCTTGCCGCCCGGCTGGACATGCACTTCGATCGGATCGAAACGCATGTTCATCGGATCGGTGTCGACGATGGCAACCACGGCCTCCGGCAAGCCTCCCGGTTCGACGACCACGGTGCCCTGCATCGAGGTATGGATCTCGCAGTGATAGCCGAAGGTACCGGCCGTGCCGAACACCACCTCGAACGGCGGATCGCCCGGCGAGAACGGACTCTTGTTGAACGCGGCCGGGCCCTTCACCTTGCTCATCGAGTGAAGGAACATGGGGACGTGCAGCGTCTCGTTGGGCGGCGGTCGGTGGTGCGCGTAGTCGAGTTGCGACCACTCTTCCAGGAAGTCGCGACGCGCGCGCAGGTCGAAGTCGACCGTTGCAGCAATGACGCCGCCGCCATGATGATCGTGGCCGCCGTGACCTCCGTCGCCGACGGGCGCTGCGGGCTCGACGTGGGCTGCCGGCAGTGCAGCCTGAGGCGCTTGTGCAGCGTCGTCACCGTGGTCGTGGTGTTCGACGACCAGGTCCGCAAACTTCGCCTTGAGATAGCCCGCCACCATAGGAGGAAGCACCATGCCGCGCGGCGGACGGTGCACGGCGGGCAGCACCACGATGCCGCCGAACAGCCCGCGGTTGATGCTCTCGGCGATGTGGCGCGAGTGATCGTGAAACGGCCACGCGCCCTGCATCTCGTCGGTGACCGTGAAGTGATACACCCAGAACTGGCCGGGGCAGATCTCATCCGAGCGACGGCCGTCGGTGCTTTGCGTACCGAATGGCCATGACCCGTCGGAGTCGATGCCGTAGCTCAGGCCGTGCACATGAAAGCTGTGCGGCATCGTGTCTGCGTTCAGCACCCGGATGTGCAAGTGGTCGCCGGGGTGCGCGTAGATCACGGTGCCGGGCACGCGGTGCATGAATACCGGCTCGTTCACATCCGCCAGCACCAGCTTGTCCGGCTTGGGGATGAGGTAGGCCGGATCAAGGTATTCGCGGTAGATCAATGCGTCAAGGCGGCGTGCGTCGACCTCCGACAGCGGGATGGTGCCGTCTTCGTGACCCGGGTTGCGCATGCAGTCGCGCCGATAGCTCGCCGCGGCATGACCACTGGGCTCCACCGGGCTGTAGTCGGGGATCGTCTCGATCCTGAGGTAGACATTGCGGATCGCCATGGTGTCCTCCCTGAGCCGGTGTGATGCATTCCAGAGCCACGACGCGTGGCTGGTTTGCTCGCACATCTCGTAGACGGACCTTAGTGCGTCAGCAACGAATTCCTATCCCTAGCGCACAGCTGCCTCCATCGCCTTGACGATGCTCTCTCCAGGACCGCTGCAATCGCACAGCAGCGTCACGCGCATCTAGTGTCCTGACGAGGACAGCGTGTCCGGCACGCTGACCGTCCGCAGACGCAAGGCGTTGCCGATGACGCTGATCGACGACAGAGCCATCGCCGCTGCCGCGACGACCGGCGAGAGCAGCAGTCCAAGAAACGGATACAACACGCCGGCCGCCAGTGGGACTCCTGCCACGTTGTAGAAGAAGCTCAGGAAGAGGTTCTGACGGATGTTGCGCATGGTCGCGTGCGACAGTGTCCTCGCTCGAACGATGCCCATGAGGTCACCCCCGAGCAAGGTGATGCCCGCGCTCTCCATCGCAACGTCGGTTCCCGTACCCATGGCGACCCCAACCGTGGCCTGGGCCAGCGCAGGGGCGTCGTTGACGCCGTCGCCGGCCATGGCAACAACACGCCCTTCGGCCTGCAGGCGCTTGACCACCGCAGCCTTGTCCTGCGGGAGCACATCGGCCACCACCTCGTCGATGCCGAGTTCTCGGCCCACGGCTTCGGCCGTCGTCTTGCCGTCACCGGTGAGCATCACCACGCGCACGCCCGCCCCCCTGAGTCCCTGCAGAGCCTGGCGGGTCGTGGCCTTGATGGGGTCGGCAATCGCAACGAGCCCAGCCAGCTTGCCGCCGATGCCCACGAAGATGACCGTGGCTGCCTTCTGGCGCTGCCGTTCCGCTGACGTTGTCAGGCTGCCGGTGTCGATGCCGTGTTCGGCCAGAAACTTGGCGCTGCCCGAGACAATGGCCTGCCCGCCGACGGTGCCGATGACGCCCTTGCCTACGGGTGAGTCGAAGTCGGTGACCGGTGCGAGCGAAAGCTTGCGTTCCAGTGCGTCCATCACGATGGCCATGGCCAGCGGATGTTCACTCGCGCGCTCGACGCTCGCGAGCTTCTGGAGCACATCCTCCGCGGAGAAGCCCGGCGCCGGCTCGATGTGGACGACCCTCGGGCGTCCCTCGGTCAGCGTGCCCGTCTTGTCGACAACAAGCGTGTCGACCTTCTCCATCTTTTCGAGCGCCTCGGCGTCGCGGATGAGAACGCCATGCTGCGCTCCCTTGCCAACGCCCACCATGATGGACATCGGTGTGGCCAGTCCCAGCGCGCAGGGACACGCGATGATGAGCACCGCCACGGCCGTGATGAGGGCGTAGCTGAATGCCGGCGAGGGACCCCAAACCATCCAGGCCAGGAAGGTGAGCACGGCCACGACGATAACCGCCGGCACGAACCAGCCTGCCACCTGGTCCGCCATTCGCTGAATGGGTGCTCTGCTGCGCTGAGCCGCCGCGACCATGTGGACGATTTGCGAGAGGAGGGTATCGGCACCGACCTTCTCTGCGCGCATGACAAAGCCGCCCGTCTGGTTCAGCGTTCCTGCAGTGACCTTCGATCCGACGGCCTTGGCCACAGGGATGGGCTCTCCGGTGACCATCGACTCGTCGACGTTGCCCTTCCCCTCGGTGAGTTCGCCGTCCACCGGGACCTTCTCGCCTGGGCGGACCCGCAGCAGGTCGCCGACCTGGATGGCATCGACATGGACGGTTTCGTCGCTCCCGTCGGCGTTCACCTTGACTGCTGTTTTCGGGGCCAGGCCCAGCAGCGCCTTGATGGCGCCGGATGTCTTCTCGCGCGCGCGCAGCTCCAGCACCTGCCCCAGCAGCACCAGCACCGTGATGACCGCCGCTGCCTCGAAGTAGATGGCAACAGCGCCATCGGCCATGCGCAGGTTCGCCGGGAACAATTGCGGCGCCATCGTTCCGACGATGCTGTACAGCCAAGCGGCACCGGTACCCAGCGCAATGAGCGAGAACATGTTCAGGCTGCGGTTCTTCACGGATGCAACCGCACGAACGAAGAAGGGCCAGCCGGCCCACAGCACCACCGGTGTGCCCAGTAGCAGCTGAATCCAGTTCGACAGCTGCTGACCGAGAAGGTGGTTCAGGTTCGTCAGATGCCCGCCCATCTCGAGAGCGAAGACCGGCACGGTGAGTGCCGTGCCGATCCAGAACCGGCGTGTCATGTCGCGCAGCTCGGGGCTTTCACCTTGCTCGGCTGTAGCCACCACCGGCTCCAGCGCCATGCCACAGATGGGGCAGTTGCCCGGACCCATCTGTCGCACCTGCGCGTGCATCGGGCAGGTGTACTCGACCTCGCTGGGGTCGCCCTTGGCCGCCGGCCTGGATGCCACGGGCGCGTGAGTGCGGTGGCTGTGGTCGTGATCGGCGTGCGCCGAGTGGTTGTGGTCGTCACGATGGACGTCACCCGTCATGACCGTTCCATCCGGCATCACGTGGGTGCCCGAAGGCGGCTGGTGCTCGTGCGCAGCGTGGTCGTGGTGCTCGTGGTTCGAAGAAGGCATGGCGTTCCCCTGTTCTTCTTGCAGTCTGAACCTTGACCTTGTTGGAAGGTCAAGGGGAGCCATGCATGCCCCTACTGCAGTCAAGCGATGGCGGCCGCCCCTATCCAGATGGCGAGCCCCGCAAGACACGCCCAACAGCCCCAGAAGAGGGCCCGTTCCCACCAGACGGGAGATGCTCCTTGAGTCTCAAGGCGATATTTCAGGCTCATGCCGACGCCATGGACCAAGGCGCCGACGACGAGGAGGGGCAAGGCATGGGCCCGAAGCCATCCGGGCAGAACGAGCGCCAAGCCGGCGCCCAGAACGATGGCTCCAAGACCGGAAGCGAGTTCCGCGCCTTTAGTGGCTGCTGACCGGCCGTGCACCGTCGTCCTTCGCGAAGTTCGGAATGAACCTTGGTGTCACCGTTGCGTACGACCGCCAGGCATCACCCAAGGCCTTTTCCGAGTCGCGCTCTTCCGAGATGGCCAGCCGCACGTACATCAGCACCAACACCGGGAACATCACCAGCGTCAACAGCGTCGGCCACTGCAGCAGGAAGCCGAACATGATGGCAACGAAGCCGATGTACTGCGGGTGGCGCACGTAGCGATAGGGCCCGGCCTTGGCCAGTTGGTGACGGCGCTGGGCGTGATACAGGACATGCCATGCCTTCGACAGCAGGGTGAATCCGGCGAACAGGAATGCGAAGCTCAGCAAGTGCAACACGCCGAAATGCGGATTGCCTTGCTGGCCCGTCAACAGCCACCACAGGTGCCCCGCATCGTGGCCGAACAAATTCACCCCAGGGAACTTCGAGCCCAGCCAGCCGGAGAGCAGGTAGATGGTCAGAGGAAATCCGTACATCTCCGCAAACAGCGCCACCACGAACGCGCTGTAGGCACCGAAGCTGCGCCAGTCGCGCAGGTTCACCGGCTTGAAGAAGCTGTAGGCAAATCCGATGAAGATGATGGAGTTGACGACCACGAGGCCCCACAGGCCGTAGTCATTGCCGGCGCTGTTCATCGTTGCTGCTCCCGCGTTGACCGTGTTGGTGTCCCTGGTGATCGTGGCCCCGATGCATGAACACGTGCATCAGCGGACAGGCCAGGAGGAAAAGGTACGGCAAGACTCCGAAGAGGTGCGCCGTGTGCTCAGTCACCAAGTAGAAGCCGCCGACGGCGATGGCGACCAACAGCGCCAGGCAGCAGGTGACCGCCAGAACGAAGGGAGGTCTTGGGGAGTGTGGCCCATGCTGTACTCCTGCGGATTACTTGGCTGCTGGGGCGTGGGCCGCTTCGCGGTCCATCATCATCTGCATCATCATTTCCATCATGTCCATCCGCTTGGCCATCGCCTCGGACGACATGCCGGCTTTCTCGCCCTTCATCTGGCCCATCATCGCCATGCCGTCTTGCATGGCCTTCATATGGTCGGCCATGAGAGCCTGGCGCTCCGCCGCTGTCTTGGCCGCCATCATCTTGTCGTGCATCGCTCGCATCGACTTCATCGTTGTGTCCGATGCAGTCGAGGAAGGAGCGGCCTTCTGAGGCTTGCTGGTCGGTGCTTTCGGCGCTGGTGCCGGCGCAGACGCGCCCGCAGGGTGATGCGCGGCATGGTCCTGGTCCGACGCGGGAGCCTGTGCCGGCACCAGAGGGGAAAGCGCTGCGAGGGGGACAGCAACGACAGCGGCGACAGTGAAACGCATACAGAGCTCCTTTGGTTACCGCAAGCGTCGCAGAACCAAAGGGTGAAGGCTTGATGTTCATCAAGGAAGCGCTTGCCCCGAGGCCTAGAGTTGCCCTCGATCATCAACGGCGAAAGGAGTCGACATGGCCACTCTTCCGCTTGCCCTGCAGCACGACGCTCCTGCGTCGCAGCCGTTGCGTATGGGAATCGCCTTCGCGGCCACTGTCGCACTGTTCTACACGCTATGCATGGTGGTCTGGCTGGCTGCGCCCGGACCATTCATGAGCTTCATGAACAGCCTGTTCCACGGAATGGATTTCACGCCTCTGCTGAAGCCCGCCAGGTTTTCGTGGGGAGGCTTCGTCAGCGCACTGGTCGTGATGGCAGCCTGGGCGTTCTTTGCAGCGAGTTTTTTTGCCTGGCTACGCCAGCGGCTGGGTTGACCTCAGTGCAGGCCGTGCTGACCCATGCCGCCACCGAGCAGGTGAGCGACCAAGAACGCGCCAGCACCTGCGAGCGCGATGCCTCTTAGCCACTTGACCCACGTCGGCGCGGGCTCGGACTTCGAGGTCGTGCCGCGCGGCTTGTAGATGGCCAAGACGGTGGTGAAGACCAGCACCGCGATGGCCACGGCGGAGTCGGCGATGAGTTGGACGCGAAGGTCGTGCAGTGACGCACCCTGTAGCTGGCCCTGGGCGGCTGCCGCGGCCAGCCGAGTGGTAGGCAACATGTGCAGCAAGAGGATGGCGGTGCACGGTAGCGTCACCAGGAGCTTGACCAGCACCCAGTAGTGCCGCACGAGCCCCCACGGCGTCCACAGGGCTTGGGCGATGCCCGTGGCCGGTGATAGCAGGCTCAACGGCACGATGACGGCCCAGCAAACCACTTCCATCGCCAAGTACGCGGCTTGGACTTCGATGGGTCGTGGACTTGCCAGCCCGGTGATGGCCAAGGCAAGAAAGCACGCTACAGCACCCATCCAGCTGACCGAGGTGGTCACGTGTGCCGTCAGGGCAAGTCTGCGAACGGGTGCCGACATCAGCATGCGCGTCTCCTCAAGCGAACGGCAACGATGCTGCGCCCGGCGCAACGAGTCAAGCCGGTCGCTGAATGGCTTCGCGAGCGCCTCGGCGTCAGCCGACGCCGGCTTCAAGCCATGATCCGCTTGACCTTGCCACTGTGGGAAGGTCTAGAGTCGCTCAACCGGTCGTCCTGGACGAACCGAATGTGGACATGGCCCTCCTGCTAACCTTGTGTCCGTGAAGTCCCTGCGCATCTGGTTCCTGTTGCTGCTTGCCGTGTTGCTCCCCGTCCGGGGCGCGATGGCGGCCGCCATGCTGTGCCCGCCGGCCGGCGTGGGCATGCAGGGCGAGATGCGGCTCATGGACCACCATGCGGCGGGACATCACCACCAGGCTGCCGACGGCCTCCAGCACGAGCACGACCATGCGACGCACGACCACTCGTCAGGTGGTCACGACGACGGCAAGTCTTCCCAGGACAGCTGCAACCTCTGCACAGCGTTCTGCTCGGTCACCCCGATGGTGAGCAACCCTCCGACGGTCGCTGCACCGCAAGAGCTCTCGGCGACCACCTTTCCTGACCTCAGCGCCCCCGCCCCGAGCTTCCTCTCGGACGGGCAGGAGCGCCCTCCCCGAAGCATCTGACCCAGCAAGGCCTCCGCGCGAGGCCTGACGGGGCTCGTGCGCCTTCTGCATGGGCATCTGCCGACCAACCTGGCTTGGTCCGCACACAGATGACTTCGAACCATGAACCACAACATTTCTCGGCTGACGACCGCTGTGTCGCTTTGCCTGCCGCTGTTGGCAACCGCTCAAGGCGGTCGCGCTGACCCCGCCGACGCCCAAGCGTCGGGGTCGGCCTCGCGATACCAGTCGGCGTTCTCGGACTACAAACCTTGGCAGGAAATCAAGCCCGTCGACTGGCGCGCGGTGAACGACAACGTGCGTGATGCCGCCGGCGACGCCATGCCCGCCCCGGCAGCTCCTGCCGCCTCTGCGCCCACGACCAAGAGCCCCATGCCGAGTCATGGCGGACATCAGATGCACGGAGGCAGGCCATGATGCGGCTGATCGCGGCTGCCACTGCGGCCCTCGTCCTGGCCGGGTGTGCCTCGTTCTCGCCGGACGGCGGAGCCGGCAAGGTCTCCGAGCTGACCAAAGAGCGCACCGGCCAAGCGGTGACGCTTCAGCGGACTGCGTCCGAGACCGACTCGGCAAGCGCCCGTGCGAGCGAGTTGCTGAACCAGCCGCTGACCCCGAACGCCACCGTCGAAATCGCGCTGCTCAACAACCGCGGCCTGCAGGCCAGTTTTTCGCAGCTCGGCATTGCCGAGGCAGACAGGGTACGCGCTGGGCGGTTGGCCAACCCAACCGTCAGTTTCGGGCATCTCGGTGGCGGAGGAGTCACCGAGATTGACCGCTCGGTCATGTTCAACATCCTGGGGCTGCTGACGCTGCCGGTCGCAAGCCAGGTCGCTCAGCAGCAGTTCGAGCAGACCCAGTACCAGGTCGCTTCGGAAGCCGTCGGCGTCGCCGCTGAAGCCCGCAAGGCGTTCTTTGGCGCGGTCGCCGCGCAAGACCTGGCGAAGTACCACGAGCAGGTGAAGGAGGCCGCTGATGCCTCCAATGAGCTCGCGCGACGCATGCTGCAGGCCGGCAACTTCAACAAGCTGGCGCAGATGCGGGAGCAGGCCTTCTACGCGGACGCGACGGCCAATCTGGCTCGTGCCAGGCACCAAGCCGTCGTGGAGCGCGAACGACTGGCGCGCGTTCTGGGCCTGACTGGCGAGCAGGTGGCGTTGAAGCTGCCGGACCGGTTGCCGGACCTTCCCAAAGAGCCGGTCGAGCCGAAAGACGCCGAGCAGACTGCCATCGACAAGCGCCTGGACGTCCTGATGGCCAAGCGGACCACGGACGCGACAGCGAAGTCGCTGGGGCTGACGAAGGCCACGCGCTTCATCAACGTGCTGCAGGCGGGCTATGCCAACAAGAGCCAGACCGGCGAGCCCCGGCAGAACGGCTACGAAATCGAGCTCGAGCTCCCGCTGTTCGACTTCGGGTCGACGCGCGCCGCAAGAGCCGAGGCCACGTACATGCAGGCGGTCCACCGCACGGCCGAGATTGCAGTGAATGCTCGTTCGCAAGTGCGCGAGTCGTACTCGGCCTATCGCACCGCCTACGACCTGGCCAAGCACTACCGCGATGAGGTGGTGCCACTGCGCAAGCGCATCTCGAACGAAAACCTGCTTCGCTACAACGGGATGCTGATTGGGGTCTTCGAGCTGCTGGCCGACTCGAAGGACCAGGTCATGAGCGTCGCCGGCTACATCGAGGCGCTGCGCGACTATTGGGTCGCCGACACCGACTTGCAGACCGCGCTGACCGGGCGCTCTCCCGGCACCCGCACCGCTGTCCGCTCCTCCGCATCCGCAGCCCCCGTCGATGCCGGCGCGGGCCACTGAAAGACGCACCATGACCAACCGACGCAACTTCTTCAAGGCGGCCGGTGCCGTCGCGCTGGGCGCCACGGCGGTCAGCCGAGCAGGTGCCGCTTCGCTGCCCGAAGCGGTCATCCAGACCTCGCCGAACATGCAACCGCCGCTCGTGCCCACCACCGGGCGGCCCTACAACCCGGTCGCCACGCTCAACGGCTGGTCGCTGCCCTGGCGCATGAACAACGGCGTCAAGGAGTTCCATCTGGTGGCCGAGCCGGTCGTGCGAGAGATTGCGCCCGGCATGAAGGCCAACCTGTGGGGCTACAACGGCGCCAGCCCGGGGCCGACCATCGAGGCCGTCGAAGGTGACCGGGTGCGCATCTTCGTGACAAACAGGCTGCCGGAGCACACCAGCGTGCACTGGCACGGCATCCAGGTGCCTTCCGGCATGGATGGCGTGGCCGGCATGACGCAGCCGCACATCAAGCCCGGCAGGACCTTCGTCTACGAGTTCACGCTGCTGCGAGCCGGTACGCACATGTACCACCCGCACGCCGACGAGATGGTGCAAATGGCGATGGGCATGATGGGCCTGTTCATCATCCATCCGAAGGACCCGCGGCAGATGCGGGTCGACCGTGACTTCGCGTTCGTGATGGCGAGCTACGACATCGAGCCGGGCAGCGCGACGCCGCGCACGGCGGAGATGACGGATTTCAACCTCTGGACGTGGAACAGCCGCACCTTTCCGGGCATCGACCCGCTGGTCGCGCGCACCGGCGACCGCGTGCGCATTCGCATCGGCAACCTGACGATGACGAACCATCCCATCCACATGCACGGACCGCACTTCCAGGTCACCGGCACGGACGGCGGCTGGGTGCCGCCTTCGGCACGCTGGCCGGAGGTGACGACCGATGTCGGCGTCGGCCAGATGCGCGCCATCGAGTTCGACGCCATCGCCGGCGACTGGGCCATCCACTGCCACAAGTCGCACCACACCATGGGCCCCATGGGCCACTCGGTGCCCAACATGATTGGCGTCGACCACCGCGGCGTGGCCGAGCGGATTGCGAAGCTCGTGCCCGACTACATGGCGATGGGCGACAAGGGCATGGCCGATATGGGCGCCATGGAGATGCCCATTCCCGCCAACACGCTGCCGATGATGGCCGGCATGGGGCCGTTCGGCCCGATGGAAATGGGCGGCATGTTCAGCGTCGTCAAGGTGCGCGACGACGTGAAGCCGGGCGACTTCAAGGACCCGGGGTGGTACAGGCACCCGCAGGGCGCGGTCGCGTACGAGTACCAGGGCGAGGTGCAGGCGCCTGCCCGTGCGCCGGCGCCCAAGGCGGACAGAAAGACGCTCGACGTGCGCAAGCCCTCCGGCGGCCACTCCGGGCATTGAACCCTTCTACCCAACACATCGAGAGAACAGCAACCATGAAGATCCTGAACGTCAAGAAGGCCGCATTTGCGGCGCTTGCTGCAGCGGCTTTCACAGTGGCGACCGGTGTCTACGCACATGGCGAGCAAGAACACGCAGCGCCGCGCAGGTACGACCCTGCAAAGGTCGAGCCGACCGACTTTGGCCAAGAAGGCAACCCGAAGAAGGTGACCCGCACCATCAAGGTCGACATGGCTGACAACATGCGCTTCACGCCGGCCGACATCACCCTCAGGCGAGGGGAGACGGTCAAGTTCGTCGTGACCAACAGCGGCAAGTTGCTTCACGAGATGGTTCTCGGCACGAACCAGGCCATCAAGGAGCACGCCGAGCTGATGAAGAAATTCCCGGAGATGGAACACGCCGATGCCAACATGGCCCACGTGAAGCCCGGCAAGGCAGCCGACATCGTCTGGCAGTTCACGAAGGCTGGCGAATTCCAGTTCGCTTGCCTTCAGCCTGGGCACTTCGAGGCCGGCATGGTCGGCAAGGTGACGGTCAAGTGAAGCGCCGGACAGAGCGGTCGCGGGACCGTCCTTGCGCACTATCCGAAGTCCTGAAGGAGTTCAAATGAAGTTCACTCACGTCGTCGCCGCTGTTGCGCTCGCCACTGGCGTTGGCGCGCAGGCACAAACCGCCCCGGCTTCTGAGGCCGACCATTCCGCTCACCATGCGCCGACGGCTTCCGCGGCCGCTGCTGCGACCACTGAAGGGGAAGTTCGCAAGGTGGACAAGGAGCAAGGCAAGGTAACGCTCAAGCACGGACCCATTGCGAACCTCGACATGCCGGGCATGACGATGGTCTTCAAAGTCGTCGACCCGAACATGCTCGACGGCATCAAGGAAGGTGACAAGGTGAAGTTCTCTGCTGACCGTCTGAACGGTGCCATCACCGTGACTGCCATCGAGCCTGCGAAGTAGAGATCGAGTTCGCGCGATTCCTGCCGCGAAGCCGAAGTTCGGCTGTCTTGCGCACCGGTGTGACAACAAGCCTCATTTCAGCCTGACGACGACCTTTCCCTTTGCGCGCCCGGCCTCGACGTAGGCCAGGGCCTCGTTGGTCGACTCGAACGGAAACACCCGATCCATCACGGGGCGGATGGCCCCGGCATCGATGAGTCGGGTGATCTCGCGCAATTGGCTCCCACTGGCCTTCATGAAGAGGAATGAATAGCCCACGCCCAATTGCTGCGCCGTCCGCCTCACGCTCGAGCTCAGCAGCCGCATCACCAGTCTCACGAACCCGGGTGCCGCGACCTCGCGTCCGAACTGGGGATCGGGCGGCCCGGAGATGGAGATGAGCTTGCCGCCGCGCTTGAGGATGCGAAGAGACTTTTCGAGTGTCTTGCCATCCTGGCTGTTCAGCACCACGTCGTAGTCGCGAAGGACATCCTCGAAGTCCTGCGTCTTGTAGTCGATGACGACATCTGCGCCCAGGCTCTTGACGAGCGCGACATGGGTCGTGCCCGCCGTCGCTGCGACGGTTGCGCCGAGATGCTTGGCCAACTGGACGGCGAAAGTGCCAACGCCCCCCGAGCCGGCCTGGATGAAGACCTTCTGTCCCTTCTTCAAACCGACCTTCTCGACGAGCGCCTGCCATGCCGTCAACCCCACCAGCGGAATGGAAGCGGCTTCCTCCATGGTCAGGCCCTTGGGCTTGAGCGCAAGCGACGCCTCCTTGACCGGGACGAATTCAGCGAACGTGCCGATCCGGAAATCATCCGCCCGCGCATAGACCTCATCACCTGGCTTGAACTGTCGCACGCGCGTGCCCACCTTGACGACGACCCCGGCCACGTCGTGACCGAGGATGAGAGGCAGGCGATAGGGCAGGATGAGCTTGAACTCGCCGCCCCGAATCTTGGCGTCCAGCAGGTTCACGCCGGCGGCATGGACCTCGACCAGGACTTCGTCTTCATGGGGCTCCGGGGTTGGCATGTCCGCCAAGCGCAGAGCGGCTTGCTTCCGATAGCGATCGACGACGAATGCCTTCACGATGATTTCTCCACCGGCGTCGCATCGAGCCGCAGATCCCTTCGAATCCCGGCATCCATCAGTCTGGCGGGCGCAAATCTGCGCAGCCATGTCAGCCGGCCAGCGAGCCCGCCGGCTGTGTAGCGAAGTCGCGGGCGAACCGCACTGGCGGCTTTCAGCACGATCTCAGCCACGACGCCCGGCTGGTCTGCAGTGGCCATCACTTCCTTCACGCGCTGGCTGACGGCGGCGCGACCCTCGCGATACGCATCGAGCTTGGCGTCGGGCTGCAGGAAGTTCGCGTCGAACGGCGTGTTCGTGTAAGCGGGCTCGATGACCGAGACCCGGATGCCCCTTGTACGCAACTCATGGTCGAGCGACTCGGAATAGCCTTCGACCGCGTGCTTCGTCGCGGCATACAGCGCGCCGTACGGCATGGGCAACAGACCCAGCACCGAGCCGATGTTGATGATGCGCCCGGCGCCCTGTTTGCGCATGTGCGGGAGGACGGCGCGGGTCATTCGGACGATCCCGAAGAAGTTGGTGTCGAAGATCGACTGGGCCTGCTCGATCGAGCTTTCTTCTGCACCGGCAGGAGCGACCCCGAAGCCGGCGTTGTTGACGAGGAGGTCGATACGCCCCTCTCGCTGCATCAACTGCGTGACAGCATCGGCGACGGATGCATCGCTGGTCACGTCCAGGGGCAGCATCTCGAACGATCGCCCGCTCGCACCCCTGCCGCGTCGACTCGTGCCGTAGACCGTGTAGCCAGTCTTTGCGAGCAGCTCCGCAGTGGCTTGTCCGATGCCCGACGAGGCACCTGTCACGAGGGCGATCTTGCTGCCCTGGTTCTTCATGTTCATAACGCCTCTCCGTGAGGTTGTGGGGATGGGGGAGGCGCTTCGGGCCACATTCGCATGACGAACATAATGTGAAATGGCGAACAAAAGGCCGTAGGCATCCAAGGCTCAATGTCCGACCGAGGTCAGATGCTTGAGTGCCGCTTCGCGAAGGCTTTCCGAAAGACCCGGTTCATCGACCGCGCGAGCCAGTATCACGGCGCCCACCATGGCGGAAAGCGCCACGAGCGCCCTCTCGTGGGCGCTTTGCTGCCCCCAGTCCGGCGACTGCCGGGCGAGAAGGTCGATCGTCGCCTTGATATGACGCGTCGCGACCCGGCGCACCTCGGGTGCCTGGCGCGAGGTTTCGGACCCCAGCGCGGCCAGGGGACAACCGGCCTCCAGTTGCTCGACATGCTCTCTGGAGAGGTAGGCAGCGAGCATGGTCTTCAGCGCCATGCCGGGCGGCGAGCCGGCCGCGACCTCGGCCGCACCAGCGGCGGACTCCGCGCATGCCTTTCCCGCTGCTTCCGCCAACATGGCCTCGCGTGACGCGAAGTGGGAATAAAAGGCGCCGTGCGTCAGCCCGGCCTCCTTCATGATGTCTGCAACGCCCGTACCGTCGTATCCGCTGCGACGGATTGCCCGCGCGGCCACGGACAGGATGCGCTCGTGGGTGGCCTCCTTGGCTGCGGCCCGGGCACTGACAGCTGTATTTCGCATGACGTTCATCATACTACATTTCAGCCTGATGCAGTGGCTGTCTTTTGCGGCGAGGTGGACCACAAGCCCGACCGCCGCGCCGACCGCCCACCTACGGGGAGGACAAGCTCTCTTCGGACGATTACGCTGCACGCCATCGATCAAGTCCTGGAGGTGACGCCATGCTCACGTACCGGGCCGCCGCGCTGATGGCTGCCTTGATGACACTCACGTTGGCGTTGCCTCAGGATGCCGAGGGCCGCGGCGCCAAACGCGCAGGCAGCCACAGCACCAAGAGCAAGTCCACGAACAGCGATCGCGACCGATCGCCCGCCAGCAGCGCTGAAACGACCACCAGCTCCACGCCCGGCACCCGAGTGACTTCCGTTCGGCCGGCGGGCGACGCTCAGCAAGCTCCAGCACGCGCCCAAGGCCAGGCAAGACAGGAACCGGCCCCGGGACCCGACGTGGAATGCGCGGACGGGTCGATCACGCGCGCCCCGGGCGGATGCAGCAGACACGGCGGTGTTGCTTCGAGGGTGCGCAAGCGGTAGTTCGGCGTGTCCTCACTCGGTACGGGATCGAGTCGCAGCCGCGAAGCCATTGCATGCCTATCTGGCCCTCTACATGGCCACCTACTACGCCATTGGCGCCCTGCGTCGATGACGCGCCCGTGTTGTGGTGTTGACACCAGCTGCAGCGTGATCGCTCCCCGGTCTGTACAGACTGCACGCGCACAATCGCAGCAGCCCGATTCCCATTGCCCCATGCCGCACTGTTCCCGTCGCCACCTGTGCCTGGCCGCGCTCGGCGCCGCGCTGCCGTGGCGCGCCTGGGCTGCATTCAACTTCTGGACGAGCGAATACACGGCCACACGTTCCGAGCTGCAGGCCATGATCGCCAAACAGTTCCCCATTTCACAGCGCTACGCCGAGATCGTCTTGGTAGCACTCAGTGACCCGCAACTGGGTCTGAACGCGGCGGCCAACCGCGCGGCTATCACAGCCCGCGTGTCGATCACCAGTCCGCTGCTGAGGGCGGGTCGGGTCGATGGCACGATCGCGCTCAGCAGTGCGCTGCGCTATGACGCCGTGGCGCGCGCCCTGCGCCTTGAGCAGCCCAAAGCCGACCGCCTGGAACTGCAGGGTGTCAGCGGCAACGACGCCGAACGGCTGCAGCAGATCGGTGGCCTGGTCGCGCAGGAACTGCTGCAGGGTCAGGTTCTTCGCACCTTCACAGCCGAAGAGCTGAGCTTCGGCAGCAAGACTTACGAGATCGGCGACATCACGGTGCTGGCCGACGGCATCAAGGTCGAACTGAAGTAGCGGGCGAGAGCCTCCAGGGCACGCTGCAACTCAGAAGGTCACCTTGACCGACGGCGCACTGCGCTTTGCCTCGCCGTGGAAGACGGCCTCGATGTTGTTGCCGTCCGGATCCAGCACAAACGCGGCGTAGTAGCCCGGGTGATATTTGCGCTCGCCAGGCGCGCCGTTGTCCTTCCCGCCGTGCTCCAAGGCAGCCTTGTAGAACGCATCGACCGCGGCCCGGTCCCGGGCCTGAAACGCCAGGTGGTGGCGCCCCGTCAGCTGACCCTGGGCGGCTTCGCTGTCGGGCGTCGACACAAAGAGCTCATCAGCCCAGAAGTGGTCGTCGGCCGTGCCGCCCATCGGTATCCCGAGCGCGTTGAAGACAGCCTCGTAGAACCCCCGGCTGGCGGCAAGGTTGCGCACGACGAGCTGCACGTGATCCACCAGACGGCCGCGATGCAATTCCATGGAGCACTCCTGTTTGGGCTGTGACACGGATGGGGCAGGCTGAACCCGGCGCTACCGCCGGGCGCCTGGCGCCTTCTTCGGCGCTTCGTCCGGGTCGTAGAGCACGGTCCCCGTGCCCACGCCGACACCGACCCGTGCATCGCTGCTGCCCACCGGCGCGCTCACACCGGCGCCGATGCCGCCGGTGACCTGACCCCGCTGGTTGACGCCCACGCCGACGCCGATCGGACCTGCGCCTGCACCGACGCCGGCGGTGACGCCCCCGCTGCCGACGCCGACGCCGATCGACACGCCGGGAATGATCGGCACGCCGATGCCGGCGCCGATGGAACTGCAGCCGGCGACGAGCACTGTCGACGCCAGGACCAGGCGTGGTGACGGGCGTGTGGCCTTCATGCGAACGATTCTAGAAGCGGCTTTGATCCGCGGACCCCGCATGGATATCGCGGTCGGTCGCCTTCCGGGTGCCGCAGGCAGTCGCGGCGAAGGACGGCTACCGTTGACGGGTCAACCTAAGGCGAAGTAACACCGCCGATCGAGACAATCTGGAAATAGGTTGCACCGGCAATGTCGAGCCGCCGCAGTTCCACGTCGACCCTGCCGCCGCCGTACCGGAGCTCGATCCAGCCATCCGGCGAGTACTTCGCGTTCGTGCAGTGCGCTTCAACGATGAATGCCAGAGAGCTCTTCTCCACCATCTCTCCGATGCGAAGGAAGTCCGATGGGTCGCTGCCGCAGCCGGGCTGGCTCGTGGAAACGGGCTCCAAATTGCGCGCGGCGATCAAGAGTGCCCAGGCGACGGCCAAGCACGCGGCGAGTGCCCGCGACGTGCGGTCGGGAAAGGTCGTTCCACCTTCGAGCCAGAGGCCGCGATTCGACATGTCGACTCCTCGCACCGCAGTGTGGACGGATGCAGCATAGTCCGATTGGCTCGACCATGAGCGGGCGACCGGTGCGGTCCTCCCCCTATTTCTTTCTCTGCGGGTAGATCGTCTCGCCGCGTTTGAGCATCTCGACCAAGGCCTCGATCTTCTTCTGGCGTCCTGCCGCTGTCTTCATGTTGTGGACGCGAAAGGCGAGCGCAAAGCGGTTCTGCGCGCTGAGGCTCGTCAGCATCTTCCTGGCCTTGGGCTCGATGTCGATGGCCGCCTGGAGGTCGTCAGGGATCTTCATCTCCTTGCCGCTGCCATAGGCGCGGTCCCAGCGACCGTCCGCCTTGGCCGCCTCGACTTCCTCGAGCCCGTGTTCAGTCATCCGGCCTTCTCTGATCAGCCGGGCAACGTTGCTGACGTTGATCTTGCTCCAGACACTCTTGCTGCGCCGTCGCGTATAGCGTTGCAGATAGCTCTTGTTGTCCAACCCCTTTCGCAAGCCATCGATCCAGCCCCAGCAAAGCGCCACGTCGATGGCTTGTTTCGGCGTCACTGAAGCCAGTCCCGAACCCACCTTGTGGATCTTGATCCAGACCTCATCCTCTTTGTCGTGATGCCGGGCGAGCCAGTCGCAGAAACTCTGTTCATCGGCGAATTCGTGGACGTTCTTGGGGTCGACTACTACTGATGCCATTGGATGGGCTCTCCTGCTCTTTGACCACGGTCATCGGCAACAGCAGGGATCGATCGACGGCGCTGACAGCAGGGGGACCGCCCTGTCCCGCTCGGGACGACCACGGGTATAGAGTGTGTCGCATTCTGTTTGCCAGGAGCGGGCGTTGAAAGTCCCAGGCTTCACCGACCTACCTTCCCCTGGCGCTCCCGGCTTGGCCGAACGAGCGCGCTGGACCGCCCCTGCGGAAGGCGCCGTGGCTTCGTCCAGCTGGGCGAGCCATGCCCCCACAGGCGCACTCGCCTGGCTGAAGGGAGTGATGCTTCTGGCCGCCATCGTGCCCCTGGTCGCGTTTGCGGGCGCCGCGTGGTATTTGCGCGATCAAGCTGTGGCGCAAGCCAGGTTTCGGATCGAGAGCGCCACCCGCGTTGCTGAGGAGCACGCCCTGAAGGTCTTCGAGACAAACGTCGCATTGCTCAACCGCACGGCGGATATGCTCGACGACGGATCCGATCAGGCGCTGCTCTCGCGAGAATTCGAGATTCACACGGCGCTCAAGCGCATGACCGCAGACCTGCCGCAGTTGCAGGGCCTCTTCATCATGGATTCGGGCGGCCGCATGGTGGCGACCAATCGCCTGTTTCCCGCGCCGCACGACATCGATTTCACGGACCGGCCGCTCTATCGACATCACAGAGCGGGCGGCGTCCAGCCTTTCGTGACCAACACGCTCACCAGCCGCGCCACCGGCGAGTTGTTCTTCGACATGAGCCTGCGCCGCAATCGGGCCGACGGCACATTCGGCGGAGTGCTTTCCGCCAGCATGTCACCGGCGTACTTCGCAGGCTTCTACCGAGAGTTGACGGGCGGAGACAAACACCTTCGCATCGCCCTCGTGCGATCCGATGACGCCGTGCTGGCGCGCTGGCCACAGCCGCCCGAGGCGAGCGACGTGGCGCCAGGTGCGGGCAGCACGATGAAAATTGAGGACAGCCGCGGCGCCGTGATCGCGGTGGAGCTCATCGACGGCGCCCGCGGCCTGATGGAGGCGAGACCGCTCGGTCCCTACCCGATCCGCGTGGTGGCGTGGATGAACATGGCGTCGATACTCGCCCCGTGGCATCGCCAGATCGCACTGCTGGCCGCCCTCATGCTGCCCACCGCGATCGGTCTGGCGTACGTGTCGTGGGTGGCGCTCCAGCGCGCCCGCAACGCCCTGCGGGTGCTCGACGAGCTGCGGGAAGAGACGGCGCATCGCCGGCACGTCGAGGACGCGTTGCGCCAGGCGCAGAAGCTGGAAGCCATGGGTCGACTCACCGGTGGCGTCGCACACGACTTCAACAACCTGCTGATGATCGTCAGCAACAACCTCTTTCTCCTGCAGCGGCTGAAACCCGACGTGGCGGACAGCGCCCAGCTCACGGCCATCGATCGCGCGGTACGGGCCGGCTCGAAACTTACCCGTCAGCTGTTGTCCTTCTCGCGGCGCCAAGCGCTGCATCCGGAAGTCATGCACCTCCAGCAGCACCTTCCCGCGTTGCTGGAGCTTCTGAAACCGGCATTGGGGAGCGCCATCCACCTGTCGATCGACATGGATCCGGCCACGCCGCCTGTCGAAGTGGACGCCGCGGAGCTGGAGCTGGCAATGCTCAACCTGGCCATCAACGCGAAGGACGCCATGCCCGACGGCGGGCGGCTGGACATCACGATCGCCAACGAATCGCCACCCGACGGACAAGCGGCGGGCTCGTTCGCGTGCATCACCGTGCGCGACAACGGAGCGGGCATTGCGCCGGAACTGGTCAACCGTGTCTTCGAACCGTTCTTCACCACCAAGCCCGTCGGGCAAGGAACCGGTCTGGGCCTCAGCCAGGTCTACGGCTTCTGCGCGCGGGCCGGCGGCCGTGCGACGCTGGAGAGTCGCCCGGGACAAGGGACCGCCGTCAGGATGTTCCTTCCGTCCGCGAAGTCGGAGACGGACGAGCAGGTGCAGGCCCCCGCGCCCTCGATCACCCGTTTGAGTGGCCTTCGCGTGCTGCTCGTCGAGGACAACGATGACGTGGCCGCGGCGACGCAGGGCGTGCTGGAATCGATGGGATGCATCGTGAGCCGGCGTGGCAACGCCGACGAAGCGCTGCAGGTGCTGGGCGGGCACATGCCTGATGTCGACCTCATGCTCAGTGACATCGTCATGCCAGGCTCGATGGATGGCATCGAGCTGTGCAGCCGCGCGAGGAAGCTGTTTCCGCGCTTGCCCGTCGTTCTGATGAGCGGCTATTCCGAATCGCTGTCCAAGGCCGCGACGCAGGCCATGGACGTCCTGCCGAAGCCTTGCGCTCCAGCCGTCCTTGCAGCGGCATTGGAGAAGGCCTTCGACGCCATGCAAGGGCCGTCGGGCAAGGCGGCCTGACATCTCCGCTGACGCCGGCCGTTGGATCCAGGCGATGGATCACCTTTGCCGGCATCGCCGCCGCTCAGGGAAGCCTGTCTCCCGGCTCGCCGACAGCCAGGCGTGATCGCGACGCCGTCCGCCCACGTTCCGTCCGAACGTAGATGACGTAGTAGACGAGCGCCACCAGCACGCTGCCGCCCACCAGGTTGCCGGCAATCACCGGAACGAGGTTGCGCACCATGTCCATCGCACCGAGCGGCGCGCCCAGCAGCATCGCGAGCGGCATGAAGTACATGTTGGCGATGGAGTGCTCGAAGCCGGCGGCCACGAAGGCGGTGATCGGGAACACGATCGCGACCGCCTTGTCGGTCACGCTGCGTCCGGCCAGCGCCATCCATGCAGCCATGCACACCAGCACGTTGCACAGCACGCCACGGAAGAAGGCCTCGGCGAACGGCAGCTGCGCCTTGGCCGTCGCGATGCGGATCGCCGTGCTCGCCACACGGCCGTCATTGAGCGCGCCGTGCCCTGACAGCCACACCAGCAGCGCGAGTCCGGCCGCGCCGACGAAGTTGGCGGCGCACACCACCAGCCAGTTGCGCAGCACCTCGCGCGTGCTCACGCAACCGTCGGCCCACGCCATCGCGAGCAGGTTGTTGCCGGTGAACAGCTCGGCGCCGGCGACGGTGACCAGCAGCAACCCCAGGGCGAAGCTCAAGCCGCCCAGCAGGCGGGCGGCGGCAAAGCCGAGGGTTGCGTCGCTGGCCACCAAGGTGAACATCAGTCCACCCAGGCCGATGAAAGCGCCCGCCAGCATGCCCAGCATCGCCAGCGGCAGCAGCGCAAGCTTCGCCTTGACGATGCAGAAGTCCTTCACCCGCCCGGCGATTTCCTTCGGGGAGTAGGCGTCGACACTGGGGATGTCCGGCATGGGGGGCGTGGTGCGGTCGGCATCCATCTTGTCGCGCGGGCCGGCGCCGCGTTTGCGCTGAATCAAGGTGGGCACCGGATCAGGGCTGATCTTGCAGCTGGAAGCTACATCCCTTTGAGCCCGCCGGCCCCGCCGCCTCAAGCGGCCGAGACCGACCCTCCGGCATCGACTCCCACACGATCGAGAATCGGCGGCGTCGTGACGATCGACGCGAGCGCCGGCTCGACCGGACCCAAGCGCTCGATCGCCGGGCGCGGCCGCCGCAGCCCGTCGGTCCCCGCAAAGGCTTCTTCCAAGGCCGCGGCGGCACCGAGCAAGCGATGATCGGCGCGGAACCGGCCGATCAGCTGGAGGCCGAACGGCATGCCGGCGTGGTCGCTGCCGCAAGGCAGGCTCAATGCCGGCAAGGTGGTCAAGGTCACCACGTAGGTCAACGCCAGCCAGCGGTAATAGTTGCCTTGCGGTTTGCCGTCGACGGTGCCTGCGAACGGTGTCGTCCACGGGAACGCAGAGACGGGTGTCGTGGGCGAAAGGATCAGGTCGCAATCGGCCATCGTGGCTTCGAAGCGTCGGAGGACCCGCGTCTGCTCGGCCTGCGCCCAGGCGCTGTCGAGCAGGCTCATCGCGGCGCCGAGCTCGAAGTTCGCACGGGTGTTGGCGCCCAGGCTGGCGGGGTCGCGTTCATACGCGGCCCGCGTGCCGGCGACGAACGCCTCGGCGCGCAGCACATCGAAGCAGCGATGCACATCGCCCAGATCGAATCTCACCTCGTCGCAACTGCGGAACAGATGCCGCATGGCGGCGATCTTTCGGCGGAAGTCACCTCGGATCGAGGCATCGACGTCGCAGGCGCCGAAGTCCTCGGTCCAGCCGACGCGCAGGGTCGCCGGGTCGACCGCCGCAGGCCGGAGGAAGCTGCCCGGGTCCAGCGGATAGCTCAACGGGTCGCCCACCGAGGCGCCCGCGGAGGCTGCCAACTGGAGACAGGTGTCGGCGACGGTACGTCCCATCGGCCCGACCACCGAGATCGGCGTCCACCCGAGCTGCTTGCGCGAACTCGGCACGACGCCAGGCGACGGGCGAAAGCCCACCACCCCGCACAAGGCGGCCGGAATGCGCAGCGAACCACCGGTGTCGGAGCCGGTGCACACCGGCAGCATGTCGCAGGCCAGCGCCGCTGCGGAGCCGCCCGACGAGCCGCCCGCATTGAGGCGAGGATCGAAGGGGTTGCCGGTGGCACCCCAGACCTCGTTGCGCGTGTTCGCGCCGGCCCCCAACTCGGGCACGTTGGTCTTGCCGACCACGATCGCACCCGCGGCGCGCAAGCGCGCCACCAGCACGTTGTCGGCCGCAGGGACATGGGCGCGGTACGACGGCGAGCCCAGTGTGGTCAGCAGACCCTGCGTGTCCTCCAGGTCCTTGACGCCGATCGGCAGACCATGCAGCAGGCCCTGCGGTCGTCCCTGCAACATCGCTCGCTCAGCCGCCCTCGCCTCGCCGCGGGCGCGCTCGAAGCAGGTGGCCGTGACGGCATTGACATAGGGGTTCACCGCTTCGATGCGCGCGATGCACGCCTCGAGCAGTTCGACCGGCGACAGCTGCCTGGACCCGATCAGGCGGCGCAACTCGACCGCCGGCAGAGCCACCAGGCTCGTGTCGGTGGCCATGCTCAGTCGGCCCGGATGTTGGCCCGCTGCGCAATGCCCCGCATGCGCGGCAACTCCGCTTCGATGCGCGCCGTCACCGCGGCGGCGGGTTCGTAGGCGGGCTGCAGTCCGTTGGCGTCGAGCTTGTCGCGGATTTCGGCGTCGGTCGCCGTCTCGGCCAAGGCCTTCTGCAGCTTGCTCCTGACGTCCGCCGGCAGGCCGCGCGGCGCAAAGACAGCGAGCCAGGAGTCGGCGTTGAAGCCTGGGATGCCGCTCTCCGCCACGGTCGGCACCTCGGGCAACTGGGTTGCGCGAGCCGCTCCGGTGACGGCAATGGCCTTGATCTTCCCGGTCTTCAACTGCGGCAGCGCCGCAGCCACCGTATCGATCGTGAAGGGAATCTGACCGCCGATCAGATCGGACATCGCCGGGGCGCTTCCCTTGTACGGCACGTGCTGCAGCGTGATTCCGGCGGCATGCCACAGCAGCTCGCCGGCGAAGTGGGCGGTGGTGCCGCTTCCGAACGAGCCGTAGTTGTACTTGTCGGGCGCGCTGCGGACAGCCGCGATCAAGTGCTTCAGATCGTTGACCGGCACATCACGGTGGGCCAGCACGATCAGCGGGACGCGCGCGACCAGCCCGATCGGCTCGAAACTCTTGAGCGGGTCATAGGGCAACTTGGCGTTCAGCGCCGGGTTGACCGTGAACGTGGACCCCGAGCTGATCAACAGGGTGTGGCCATCGGCCGGTGCGTTGGCCACGAAGGCCGCGCCGATGACGGTGCCGGCGCCGGCCTTGTTCTCGATCACCACCGGCTGGCCCAGACGCTCGCTCAACTTCTTTCCGACGAGTCGGCCAACGATGTCGGTGGCACCTCCGGGCGAGAACGGGATGACCAGCTGGATCGGTTTGGATGGATAGCCCTGGGCGCGGGCACCGCCGCAGGGCGCGATGAGGGCCACGGAAGTTGCGAGGAAGAGGCCGAGTGCCGATTTCAATGTCGTCATGCTGCGTCGTCCTTTCGATGGCTCGAGCCCGCGGGCTCGGCCTCAGCCGTTGCGGAAGATGAAGCTGTAGGCGTTGAGCGCCGGCACGCCGCCCAGGTGCGCGTACAGCACGCGCGAGCCCGCAGGAAATTCGCCCCTGCGCACCATGTCGATCATCCCGTGCGCCGACTTGCCCTCGTAGACCGGGTCGGTCAGCATGGCTTCCTGCCGTGCGCACAGGCGGATGGCTTCCAGCGTGCCTTCGTTGGGCAAGCCGTACTCGGGACCACCGTAGCGCTCGTCGAGCACGATGTCCTTGTCAGTGATGGGACGGCCGAGCTCCACCAGCTCGGCGGTGTGCTTGGCAATGCGCAGGATCTGCGCGCGCGTCTGCGCCGGCTTGGCTGACGCGTCGATGCCGATCACCCGGTCGGCCCGGCCGTCGGCGGCGAAGCCCACCACCATGCCGGCCTGGGTGCTGCCGGTCACCGAGCACACGACGATGTAGTCGAACTTGAAGCCGATCTCGGCCTCCTGCTGCCTCACCTCTTCTGCGAAGCCCACGAAGCCCAGGCCGCCCAGCGGATGCTCGGAGCATCCGGCCGGGATCGGGAAGGGCTTGCCGCCGGCGCGGCGGACGTCTTCCATCGCCTGTTCCCAGCTGGGTCGGATGCCGATGTCGAACCCGGCGGCGTCCAGCCTCACGTCGGCGCCCATGATGCGCGACATCTCGATGTTGCCCACCCGGTCGTACACCGCGTCGGAGTAGTTGACCCAGTTCTCTTGCACCAGCACGCACTTCATGCCGAGGTGCGCCGCGACCGCGGCCACCTGGCGCGTCTGGTTGGACTGGATGCCGCCGATGGACACCAGCGTGTCGCAGCCGCCCTCCAGCGCCTCGGGAATCAGGTACTCCAGCTTGCGCGTCTTGTTGCCGCCGAAGGCCAGGGGGCTGTTGCAGTCCTCGCGCTTGGCGTACAGCTCGACCTTGCCGCCGAGATGCGCGCTGAGCCGCTTGAGCGGCTGGATGGGCGTGGGGCCGAAGGTGAGGGGATGGCGGCGAAACTTGCGCAGGTTCATGGCGGCGGGCGTGAGGTTCGATTGACGATGAACGAAATGCTATAGACGCTGCCGCGCAACGGGGTTGCAAGATTTCTGGCGAGTTGGGCTTCACCTCCAATTTCGTTGATCACTTGCCTGATGGCGTTGCTCGTCATAGGCATATGACGCAACAAAATTGCACTTCACGGGTCAAGTACTCCACGACGCCGCTGCGTCGGGCGAGAGTTCGTAGCGTGCGATCGCCGCCGCGCACGTTGCCGCGTCGACCAGACCTCGCGAACGCAGCGCCGTGAGCGCGGCCAGCAGCACATGATGGCGATCGACCTCGAAGAAGCGCCGCAGTGCCGCGCGCGTGTCGCTGCGGCCGAAGCCATCGGTGCCAAGCGCGGTGAAGGGCGCATCGACAAAGGGCGCCACCAGCTGCGGCCAGGCGCGCACATGGTCCGTCGCGGCAATCACCGGGGCGTCGCCCGACAGGCAGGACTGCACGTGGCTCGTGCGCGGCGCCTGCGTCGGATGGAGCCGGTTGAATCGTTCCGCCTCTCGCGCCTCGCGCGCGAGCTCGCTGAAACTGGTCGCGCTCCATACCTCGGTGGCGACTGCCCAGTCCTGCGCGAGCAGTTCGGCCGCTGCGATCACCTCACGCAGGATGGTCCCCGAGCCCACGAGACGCACCCTGCCCTTCGCGCCGGTCGGTGCATGGACGGCGTAGCGGTACAGGCCCTTGACGATGTCGGCCTCCGCTGCCTCGGGCAGCGAGGGCTGCGCGTAGTTCTCGTTCATCAGGGTCACGTAGTAGAAGACATCCTCCCCGTGCTCGATCATCTGGCGCATGCCATGGTCGAGGATCACGGCGAGCTCGCCCGCAAAGCAAGGGTCGTAGGCTCGGCAGTTGGGCACCACCGAGGCCTGCAGCAGGCTGGAGCCGTCCTGATGCTGCAGGCCTTCTCCACCGAGCGTGGTTCGGCCCGCGGTGGCGCCGAGCAGAAAGCCGCGCGAGCGCTGGTCGGCCGCAGCCCAGATCAGGTCGCCGACGCGTTGAAAGCCGAACATCGAGTAGTAGATGTAGAAGGGCAGCATCGCCTTCCCGTGCACCGAGTAGCTGGTGGCCGCAGCGATCCAGCTGCTGATCGCACCGGCCTCGCTGATGCCCTCTTCGAGAATCTGCCCGTCCGTGGCCTCCCGGTAGCTGAGGACCGAGCCGATGTCCTCCGGCTCGTAGGTCTGGCCATTGAAGGAGTAGATGCCAACCTGCTTGAAGAGGTTGGCCATGCCGAAAGTGCGTGCCTCGTCGGCGACGATGGGCACCACGCAGGGTCCGAGCCCCGCATCCTTCAGCAAGCCGGTGAGCATGCGAACGAAGGCCATCGTGGTGCTCATCTCCTTGCCTTCGGCCCTCAGGGCGAACTCGCCGTACCGGTGCAACGCGGGCACCGCCACCGGCAATGCCTCGCTGCGTCGAACAGGCACGAAGCCTCCCAGTTCGGCGCGACGCGAGTGCAGGTATCGCATCTCCGGGCTGTCATCCGCCGGCCTGTAGAAGGCGAGCGACGCAGCCTGCTCGTCCGTCAAAGGCAGATTGAATCGGTTGCGGAAGGCGATCAGGTCCTCCCGCTCGAGCTTCTTCTGCTGATGCGTCGTCATCCGGCCCTGGCCGGCCTCGCCCATCCCGTAGCCCTTCTTCGTCTGCGCGAGGATCACTGTGGGACGGTCACGCGTGAGCGTCGCGGCGCGGTATGCCGCAAAGATCTTCACGAGGTCATGGCCCCCGCGCTTGAGACGGTCGATCTGCTCGTCGGTGAGCCCTTGCGCCAGTGCGACCAGAGCCGGATCCTGGCCGAAGAAGTACTCGCGGTTGTAGCGGCCGTCCTTGGCCGCGAACGTCTGGAACTGTCCGTCCACCGTGTTGGCGAAAGCCCGTGCCAGTGCGCCTTCGGCATCGCGCGCAAACAAGCCATCCCAGTCCGAGCCCCATACGAGCTTGATGACGCGCCAGCCGGCGCCGCAGAACAGCGTCTCCAGCTCGTCGATGATGCGGCCGTTGGCGCGCACGGGCCCGTCCAGGCGCTGCAGGTTGCAGTTCACGACCCAGACCAGGTTGTCGAGCTTCTCGCGAGCAGCCAACGTCAATGCGCTCATGCTCTCCGGTTCGTCCATCTCTCCGTCGCCGAACACACCCCAGACTCTGCGGCCGGAAGTGTCGAGCAGCCCGCGATGCTGCAGGTAGCGCATGAAGCGAGCCTGGTAGATCGAGCTGATCGGTCCGATCCCCATCGAGCCGGTGGGAAATTGCCAGAAGTCCGGCATCAGCCAGGGGTGCGGGTAGCTCGAAAGGCCCTTGACGCCGCTGGCCCGAGCCGCGATCTCCTGCCGGTAGTGCTCGAGGTCCTCCTCGCCGAGTCGGCCTTCCAGGAAGGCCCGCGCATACACCCCCGGAGCGGAGTGCGGCTGGTAGAAGACCAGATCACTCTGTGCCCCGCCGCGGAAGAAGTGATTGAAGCCGACTTCGAACAGGTCTGCCGCGCTGGCATAGCTCGCGATGTGGCCGCCGAGCTCACCGTATGCCTTGTTCGCACGGACGACCATGGCCAGTGCGTTCCAGCGCATCAGCGACGCGAGGCGCTCCTCGATCGACAGATCCCCGGGGAAGGACGCCTGGCTCGACACGGGGATCGTGTTGACGTAAGGCGTGCCCCATGCCGGTTGCCACCCGACCGACGAGTCGCGCGTCGCGACCGCCAGCATGTTCATGATCTCGCGCACGCGCTGCGGACCGGCCGCCTGGAGCATGGATGCCAGTGCGTCGCGCCATTCGGCTGTTTCCTGCGGGTCGCTGTCGATGAAGGGGGCGGCGGGCACGCTCGGACTGTGCCGGCCCTGGATCGTGCGATCGAGTCGCGGCGGCCGGAAACACTCTTCGCTCGCGATTGAAAATCGACCGCCGTGGTCGGCGCCGTCAGCCCGCCCACAAGATCCTTCAACGATCCGTTGAAGCTGTTTGTGCCGCTGATTGACGGACATGAGCATCGAATCCCCGGATCATTTCCACGCGGCCGGCTTGGCCGCACTGAAACGATTCGAGGAGACTGGCGATGCATCCTGCCTTTGAAGCGGCGAAGGCCGCTGTGACGCTCCTGGGCTTCGGCCTGCTCGCGGCCTGCGCACAATCACCCGCCGCATCGCCGCCGGCTGACGTCGAGGTGCATGCACGACTGAGTGGCGGCGTGGGCGGCATCACGTACCTGCCCGACGGTCGCATGGTGATCGGCTACCACCCCTTCTACAACCCATCCGAAAAGGTCGGACTGCTCAACGATGCCCACGATGGCACGACGCCCTATCCCACCGCCGAGTGGCAAACCTGCAAGCGGGCGGACGGCTCGCAGAAGGATGCCGACACGTGCCTGAACTGGGTCCTCGGATTGCACACCGACAAGAACGGCATCCTGTGGTTGCTGGACTCCGGACAGGCAGAACCGCGGATCACGCCGAAGCTCGTGGGCTGGGACACCCAGGCCAACCGGCTGCATCGCGTCATCCCCATCCCGGCACCCGCCTCGATCCCGGAGTCACAGCACAACGACTTCGTCGTCGACCTCAGAAACAACGTGATCGTGATCGCCGACGAAGCGATCGCCACCACGCCCGTCGGCGACAAGGCGGCACTGGTGGTGGTGGATCTGAAGACAGGGTCCAGTCGCCGCCTGCTTCAGGGCCACGACAGCGTCATGCCGGACATGGCGCGTCCGATCACCGTGGACGAGGGCTCGCCCCGCGCCAAGGCGATCAAAGTCTACGTCGGCGTGGACGGCATCGCGCTCGACCATCGCAGTGAATGGCTCTACTTCGCGCCGCTGAACAAGGGCAAGATGTTCCGCGTACGCATGAGCGACCTTGTCGACACCATGCTGAGTCCGCAGCAGCTGGCGGCCAGGGTGGAGGTGTACGCCGACAAACCCAACAACGGCGGCCTGAGCATCGATCGAGCGGGCAACCTGTACCTCACGGAAGTCGGAGAGCGTGCCGTCGGCATCATCCCGCCGGATACGCGCAAGTACCGGCGCCTCGTCGGCGATCCCGCGATGGTCTGGCCGGACGGTGTGACCTACGGGCCCGACGGGTACATGTACACCGGTGCCGCTCAGCTGCCGCTGAGCGCGGCGCTCAACGACGGCAAGGCAGAGAACAAGCCTCCCTACCTCGTGTATCGGTTCAAGCCGCTCGCGCCGGGAAACGTCGGGTTCTGAGGTGCAGGGATCTGCCGAGCCTTTCTCTTTCTATCCGAGCGCCCCGAACCGCTCGGCAAGAAGGCTCAGCAGGGCTCTCACTCGCGCAGGCATGAACTTCCCGCTCGGCATCACGGCATGAATCGGAACCGGCTCGCCCGCGAACGTCGGCAATAGCTGGACCAGCCGCTGGGCCGCGATGTCGGCGGCGACATCGACGCGGGCCTTGTAGGCGATGCCCTCACCCGCGATCGCCCACTGGCGAACAAGCATGCTGTCGCCACACAAGGCCGACCGCACGACGACGGACTCCTGCGCACCCGCGGGGGAACGGAAGCTCCAGTGCACCTTGGGCTGGTCGCGCGACATCCATGCGAGACACCGGCGCTCCATCAAGTCTGCGGGCGTGGTCGGCGCACCGAAGCGTCTGACATAGGCCGGCGACGCGACCAGGACGCGTTCGCTGCGGACCAGAAGGCGCTGGACCATGGTCGAATCGGCGAGCTCGCCGTATCGGATCGCGATGTCGACGGCTTCACGCGGCAAGTCGTGCATGCGATCGCCCGAGTGGACATGGATCTCCAATCCCGGGTGCTTGGCGGAAAACTCTGCCAGCCACGGTGACAGGAACTGCTGGCTCGTGTCCGTCGGCGCGGCGAGATGCGCCCGCCCGACGAGTTCATCGGCGTCCGCGGACAACTCGCTGCGGCCCTGCCGCCACGCATCGAGCGTGGCCTCGCACGTCCTGCGAAAGCTCTCGCCCTCGGCCGTCAGGCGCAGGGCTCGCGTGGTTCGCTCGACGAGGCGAACACCGAGGCTTGCTTCGATCCGCTTGAGGCGTGCACTGACCGCCGCCGGCGTTTGGTCCAGCTGGCGCGCCGCCTCGCTCATGGATCCCACCTGCGCCAGGCGGACGAATAGGTTGAGGTCCTCGATCTCCATCCCTCGGCTCCAAGCTCACTCTGCCACTGGAAGGATAGCGTCCGCGCACGCGATTCCTTCCGAATCTGGACGAATGAAATCCGACCGGACCGCCTAGTGATTCATGGACCTGGCTCCTAGATTTGCCCTGTCCCCTGCAACTCAAGGAGCCTTTCATGTCCACGATCTCTCGAGCATCCGTCGACCCAACCACTCTCGTGGCATCTCGCGATCAGGAAGGCCGGCTGCGACCCAGCGCCGAACTGCTGGGCCGCGTCCTGTTGTCGCTGATGTTCCTCATGTCGGGCCTCGGCAAGATCTCGGGCTATGCCGCAACGGCCGGCTACATGGCATCCCTCGGCGTGCCCGGCGCGCTGCTTCCGCTGGTCATCGTGACCGAAGTGGCGGGCGCCATCGCCATCATCGCGGGCTGGAACACGCGCATCGCCGCCCTCTTGCTGGCCGGGTTCACATTGCTCGCAGGTCTCATCTTCCACAACAACTTTGGCGACCAGATCCAGATGATCATGTTCCTGAAGAACCTGTCGATCGCGGGTGCCTTCCTGATGCTCGCCGCCAACGGCCCCGGCCGCTACAGCCTGGATGCGCGCCGAGCGAAGTGATTTGTCAGTGCCCAGCAGCCAGACACAATCTCCGGCGGAAATGCGGACCCAGCCGACGGAGAAGAACATGCTCGATCTGAATGACATCGCCTTGTTCGTGCAGGTCGTGAAGGCCGGCAGCTTTGCCGAAGCCGCACGACGCGCAGGCATGCCACCGAACACCGCCAGCCGGCGCATCCAGGAGTTGGAGGTTCAACTCGGGCTGCGCCTGCTCCACCGGTCCACGCGGCGCTTGACGCTGACCGACGCGGGCGAGGCCCTGTACGCGCGCTGTGCGGACCAGGTCGACGCGCTGTCCTCGGCCGTCATGGATCTCGCAAGCGACAGCGAATCGCCCAGCGGCAAGGTGCGCGTGGCAGCGCCAGCCGATTTCTTCAACTGGTTCGAGATGGACTGGATCAACGAGTTCTTCGCAGCGCATCCCAGGGTCAGGCTCGAGTTCGTACTCAGCGACGCGAGAGCCGACCTGATTGGAGAGGGTATCGACCTGGCGATCCGTGCCGGCAAGGTGCTCGAGCCGACGCTCGTGGCCAAGCGCATAGGCACCAGCCGGTGGCTCCTGGTTGCCAGTCCGAGCTATCTGGCCGCGCGCGGCACGCCGGCAAAGCTCGACGAGCTTGCGGCGCACGATTGCATCGCGATGCTGCCCAGCGCCGGCCGCGCGGTGTGGCGTCTGGACAGCCCTGACGGCCCCGCGGAGGTGGTTGTCGCGGGACGCTTCCATGCCAACTCGGCGCAGGTGCTGGTCAAGGCTGCGCTCGCCGGGCTGGGCATCGCCTTGCTGCCGGAGGTCATGGCGACGCCGCTGCTTCGCGAGAACCGGCTCGCGCAAGTGCTGCCAGGCTTCGGCGTCGAAGGCGTCGACCTCTACCTCGTCTACCTGAGCCGCCGACAGCAGCCGCGTGCTGTCAGCGCATTCGCCGAATTCGCGGTCGGCAAGCTGCTCGACCAAGGCCTCGTGCGCGCTGCCGTGAACGACGGCCTTCGCGATCGCCGCAGCGGCCGACTGCCCGATGGAACTGATCAGGAGTCTTCATGAGCGTGCTCAACGCCATCCCCTCTCCCGACGTGGCGGCTCGTGTTCGCGCCGTCGTCTATCGCACCATGGGTCACGCCCACGGACCCGTGACGCGTCTGATGAGCCCCTCCGACATGGGCAAGATGCTGAAGCCCTTTGTCTTCCTCGACCACATCGACTTCAGCGGTCCGTCGCTCGACAGCTTCTCGGGCTTTGGGCTGCATCCGCATTCGGGCATCGTCACGATCACCTGGCTGTTCGAGGGCGAAGTCCGCTACGAGGACAACCTGGGCCGGCGCGGTGTGATCCGGCCAGGCTGGGTCGAATGGATGCATGCCGGTGGGGGCGCCTGGCACGGAGGCAGTCTTGGCGACTCCAATCGCCTGCGTGGCTTTCAGCTCTGGATAGCCCTGCCACCGGAGGCAGAGCTTGGTGAAGCCTTCAGCCAGTACCTGGCACCCCAAGCGCTCTCGACTCACGGCCCGGTGACAGTGCTGCTGGGCGAGCATGGGTCGGCCAAGGGCTTGATCGAAGCGCCCTCGCCGATCAACTACTTCTCCGTCAAGCTGAAGGCCGGCCAGGCTTGGCATTTTCAGCCGCCGCAAGGGCACCAGGTCGCATGGGCGGCCGTCAGCAAGGGACGGTTGCGCTCGTCGGTCTCGATCGAAGCAGGCGAGTTCGTCGCATTCGAGGAGGGCGAAGGCGCCATTGGATTCGAAGCCGAGTCGGACACCGACTTCGTCATCGGCTCCGCAGCCAAGCACCCGCACGACCTCGTTCTTGGCCACTACTCGGTCCACACCAGCGCCGATGCCCTGCACCAAGGCGAAGCCCGCATCCGGCAGATCGGCCAGCGCCTGCGAAGGGAGGGCCGACTCTGAATGGGGCGTTCGCATCGGGAAGAACGTCGCCAGCGACGCGACGCATAACATGTCGACCACCATGCTCTCCACTTCCCTGCGACTGGCCGGCGCGGCTGCGCTTACGGCTGCGGCGATGGCGCGCAGCCGGCCGCCTTCGCGAAGACCCCGGACGGGGCGAAATTCGACATGGCCATCGAGGCCGCGCCGATGCCGGCGGCGTGTCCGCCAGGTGTTGGCGAGGGCACGACCTGCCTGTCGGGCAAGGACAGCGCCGGCGCGTTCTACCTGATCGCGATGCCGAAGAAGTGGAACGGCGACCTCGTCGTGCATGCGCATGGCGGGCCGTTCCTCGGCGCACCGACGGCCAAACGGGCGGCGGAGGACCTCGAGCGCTGGTCGATCATGCCCCGGCTGGGCTATGCCTGGGCGGCGTCGAGCTACCGGCAGGGCGGCGTCGCAGTGAGCGCGGCGGCGCAGGACACCGAGCGGCTGCGGCGCCTGTTCATCGACAAGGTCGCCAAGCCGAAGCACGTGATCCTGCACGGCCAGTCCTGGGGCGCGAGCGTGGCGGCGAAGGGCGCGGAGCTGTTCGCCGACGGCAAGCCGTACGACGCGGTGCTGCTGACCTCGGGCGTGCTCGGCGGCGCAACGCGCAGCTACGACTTCAGGCTGGACCTGCGGGTGGTGTACCAATACCTGTGCCGCAACCATCCGCTGCCGAGCGAGCCGCAGTATCCGCTGAACATCGGCCTTCCCGCCGACGCGAAGCTGATGCCGACGGACCTGCCGCGCTGATGGAGGCGCTGGCCGCATGGGTGACGCATGGGCGCAAGCCGACACCCGAGAGCATTGCCGCGGGCTGCGAGAAGGCGAGAGCCACACTCGGGTCGACCTGCCGGTTCGAGCCGGCCTATCGACCGAAGACGCTGGAGACGCGGGTGCCGAGGCGCGAGCGTTCGTGAGGGCCTCGCGCCATGACACCGCATCGGAGAGCACGACACGGTCGTGCTCTCCGGTGCGTGCCTCTTCACCGCACTCAATGCAACTGCGCCGGTTGAAGTCCCGCGGTTGGTGCAGCGGTCGGGAGGGTCGCGTCCTCTTCAAGCGCCAGCTCGGTATGAGCGTAGTTCTGCGCCAGCTCTCGCGTGAGAACTTCGCGATCGCACGCCTTCTCCCAGATCGACACGACGACGCAGGCCACGGCGTTGCTCATGGTGCTCGTGAGGGCGCGTGCCTCGGACATGAAACGGTCGATGCCGACGATGAGAGCCACGCCGGCCACCGGCAGGTCCGGCATCACGGTCAGGGTCGCGACGAGTGCGACGAAACCGCTGCCGGTGACGCCGGCTGCGCCCTTCGACGTCAGCAGCATGAGGCCAAGCATCGCGCCGATCTGCGTCCACGAAAGATGAATGTCGCAGGCCTGGGCGATGAACATCGACGCCAGCGTCAGGTAGATCGCCGTGCCGTCCAGATTGAAGGAGTATCCCGTCGGCAGGACCAGGCCAACCACGCCTTTCTTGCATCCGAGCCGCTCCAGCTTCATCAGAAGCCGCGGCAGCACCGGCTCGCTCGATGAGGTGCCGAGCACCACCAGCAGCTCTTCGCGGATGTAGCGCAGCAGCTGCCAAAGCTTGAAGCCGTGCATGCGCGCCAGCAGCCCGAGCACGACCACGACGAAGAAGGTGCAAGCGATGTAGAAGGTGCCGATCAGCAGTCCCAGCGAGCCGATCGACTTGATCCCGTAGCGGCCGACGGTGAACGCCATCGCGCCGAAGGCACCGAGCGGCGCGAGCCGCATGATGAAGCCGAACGCCGCGAAGAGCATGTGTGCGAAGCCGTCGATGCCATCGAGCACCACACGACCGGCCAAGCCGATGCGGGTGAGGCCGAAGCCGCACAGCACGGACAGCAGCAGCACTGGCAGCACCTCTCCTTCCGAGAAGGCACCGAAGAACGACGCGGGAATGATGTGCATCACGAAGTCGGTGAAGCCGCGTGGCGGCACCTGGCTCGAATACTTCGCGGCGATCGCGGCATCGAGGTGCTTCGGGTCGATGTGCATGCCTGACCCGGGCTGAAGCAGGAATACCGCCGCCAGGCCCGTCAGCAACGCCAGGATCGTGAGCGCATAGAACAGGCCCATCGACTTCAGCAGCGTCTTGCCGATCTCGCGCGTGTCGTTCAGCGACGTGATGCCGCTCACGATGGTGCAGAAGACGATCGGCGCGATCATCATCTTCACCAGCTTGACGAAGCCATCGCCCAGCGGCTTCAGGGCGGCGCCGAATTCGGGCCAGTAGTGTCCGACGGTGATGCCGAGTGCCAGGCCGATCAGGACCTGGACATAGAGCAGCTTGATCAGCTTGGCGGGTTTCACGGGATGTCTCCTGGAGATGGGCAAAGGAAGGCCATGCCGATCTGCGTCGGCTGGTGTCAGGGGCGGTGAGGGTCAGCGCAGCGTGGCGAGCACGCGGTCGACCATCACCCCGGACTGGCCGAGGTAGTTGGCGGGGTCGCAGAGCCTGGCCAGCGCAGCACGATCGAGGTGCTTGTTGATCTCGGGATGCTCGGCCAGCAGGTCGAGCAGCGGTCGCTGCTGCTTCACCGCCTCGCGGCAGATGTCGTACACCAGGTCGTGCGCGTACTCGCGGCCGAGGGTCGGGCCCAGGCCCATCATCACGGCTTCGCTCATCACGAGGCCATGCGTCAGGTCGATGTTGCGGCGCATCGCCTTCGCGTCGACCTCCAGCCCTTCGAGCACGAAGCGCGACTGCTTCAGGGCGCCAGCCATCAGGCAGAACGCCTCCGGAAGCACGATCCATTCGATCTCCCACGGGCCGGTGGAGCGCTCGTGGTCGGCGACCATCGCGTCCATCAGCGCGGCCGCGTGCTGCCGCACCACCGAGATCGCCGCGTGGATGTAGCACGACGAGATCGGGTTGCGCTTCTGCGGCATCGTGCTGCTGCTGCCTCGGCCGTGGGCGAACGGCTCATAGACCTCGCCGACTTCCGTCTGCATCATCAGCTTGACGTCCATGCTGAGCTTGCCGAGCGTGCCGCCCACCAGCCCGAGGAAGGCGCCTGCCTCGGCGATGTTGTCGCGGATGGTGTGCCACGCGATCACCGGTTGCTTCAGGCCCAGTTCGGCGCACAGCCCCGCCTGGGTCTCCATGGCACCCTTCTCCAGCGACGCCAGGGTGCCGGCGGCACCCGCGAACTCGCCGACCAGCACGCGCTCCTTGAGCTGCGCCAGCCGCTCTCGATGCCGCTCGATCGCCGAAAGCAGCCCGGCCATCTTGTAGCCGAAGGTCACGGGGATCGCCTGCTGCAGGTTGCTGCGGCCGATCATCGGCGTGTCGCGATGCACTTTCGCGTGGCGCGCCATGGCAGACGAGATCGCCGTCAGCTCGCGCTCCACGATGGCGAGCGCCTCCCGGATCTGGAGCACCGTCGCGGTGTCGGTGATGTCCTGCGTCGTGGCACCCCAGTGACAGTACTCGCCCAGCTTGTCGCGGCAGAGCGCATTGAGCTGCGAGACCACGCCGAGGATCGGGTAGCCGATGCGCTCGGTCTGCTGGCGCAGCTTGGCCATGTCGATCTGATCGAGCCGGCAGTGACTCACGATCTCGTCGGCGGCCTCCTGCGGAATGAGGCCGAGCCGGCCCTGGACCTTGGCCAGCGCGGCCTCGATGTCGAGGTACTTCTGCGTACGGTTCTCGTCGGACCAGACTTGGCGCATCTCGTCGCTGGAGAAGATGCCCTGGAAGATGGCGGAGTCGATGATGGTGGCGGACATGGCGGATTCCTTTGAAGACAGATGCGGGTTCAGGCGCCGGCGCGCTGCAGGGTGCGTTGCGCCTGCAGCACGACCGGGCGGTCGATCATTCGGCCGTCGAGTTGGGCGGCACCGGGTGACGCGGCATCGGCGGCGAGCACACGCCGGGCCCAGTCGATGGCCTGCGCACTCGGCGCGAACGCAGCGTGGATGGGCGCGATCTGGCGCGGATGGATGCACAGCTTGGCGCCGAAGCCGTGGCGGCGCGACCACGCGAGATCGGCCAGCAGGCGCGGCTCGTCGTCGATTCGCGGCGTGACGCCGGCCACCGGCGCCGGCAGGCCCGCGACACGCGATGCGATCGCGAGCACGCTGGCTGCGTGCGCAAGGCCTTCGGCGTTGTCGGTGATGTCCAGATCGAGATCGAGCGCGTAATCGAGCGTGCCGAAGACGAGACGAACGACACCAGCGGCGCCGGCCATCTCGTGCGCGTTCGCAACGCCGCGCGCGCTCTCGATCAGCGCGAGCACGCGGGCATCGGGCACGGCGGCGCGCACGGCCTGCACCTGCGCTGCGGACTCGGCCTTGGGCAGCATCACGTCCGCGAGGCGCGCATCGCGCAGCAGCTGCAGGTCGTCGGCGAAGCCGGCCGACTGGGTGTCGTTGATGCGCACGACGATGCGCGCCCGATCGGGTTCAGCGGCCTCGCGCGACCACTGCGCGATCGCATCGCGAGCCTCGCCTTTGGCGGCCGCCGCGACGGCGTCCTCGAGGTCCAGCACGATCGCATCGGCGCCGCTGGCGAGCGCCTTGGCGAATCGCCCGGGGCGATTGCCCGGCACGAACAAGTAGGTGCGCGGGATCATCAGATCGCCTCCGCGGCACGCAGCTGCCGCACACCTTCGGCGTCGATGCCGAGCTCCCGGAGGATGGCATCGGTGTGCTCGCCGAGCGCCGGCACCGGGTCCATGCGCGGGCCCTCGTTCCAGGTGCCCGGCGGCAGCATCGCGGGCAGCGGTCCAGCCGGAGAGCCGACCTCGCGCCAGCGGTCACGCGCCTTCAGCTGCGGGTGCTCCCACACCTCGTGCATCGTGTTGACCCGCGCGTTGGCGATCTGCGCCGTCTCCAGCCGCTCGACCACCTGCGGCACCGTCAGCGGCGCGAACGTCTCGACGATGATGTCGCGCAGCGCCGCGCGCTCGGCCACGCGCTTGGCATTGCCGGCGAAGCGCGCTTCGCGCGCCAGCTCGGGGCGCAGCAGCACCTTCTCGCAGAAGTTGACCCATTCCCGCTCGTTCTGCAGGCCGAGCATCACGCTCCCCTTGTCGGCGCCGGTGGGGAACGGGCCGTACGGATAGATCGTCGCGTGCGCCGCGCCGGTCCGCGGCGGCGGCGGCGCGCCCTCGAACGCGTAGTACAGCGGATAGCTCGTCCATTCGGCCAGCGACTCCAGCATCGAGATGTCGATGTGCTGGCCGCGCCCGGTCTGTGCGCGCTGCAGCAGCGCGGCGAGAATGTTGGTGTAGGCGTACATGCCCGCGGCGATGTCGGCGATCGACGGCCCAGCCTTGCACGGCTCGTCGGGCGTGCCGGTGACCGACACGAAGCCGGCCTCGCTCTGGATCAGCAGGTCGTAGGCCTTCTTGTCCCGGTACGGGCCGTCGGCTCCGTAACCGGAGATGTCGCACACGATGATCTGCGGCTTCTTTGCCGCGAGGCGGTCGTAGCCCAGGCCCAGGCGCGCCGCGGCGCCCGGCGCGAGGTTCTGCACGACCACGTCGGCCTTCTCCAGCACCAGGCGCTCCAGCACCTGGGCCGCTTCGGGGTGCTTCACGTCGAGCGTGACGCTTTCCTTGGAGCGGTTGGTCCAGACGAAGTGCGATGCGAGGCCGCGCACGCGGGCGTCGTAGCCGCGGGCGAAGTCGCCGGTGCCGGGACGCTCGATCTTGATGACGCGGGCTCCGAGGTCCGCGAGCTGGCGCGTCGCGAACGGCGCGGCGATCGCGTGCTCCAGCGTGACGACGGTGAGTCCCTTCAGGGGTTGCATGGCGGGATCTCCTTTCAGCGCAGCGTCGCGACCGCGTCCATCGTGAGCCAGCCTTCATGGTCCTGGGCCCACAGCTTGATGGTCTTGCCGTCGTCTTGAAGCTGCCCATTCACGCGGAACGGGTTCAGGTCGAAGGTCGGCCGCACGGCCTTGAAGCGAAAGGTCGCGACCTCGGCGTCGGGCGCGTTGCGGCGCACCAGGTCCATCAGCAGCGTCGCGATGAGCGGGCCGTGCACGATCAGTCCCGGGTAGCCCTCGACCTCCGTCACGTACTTGCGGTCGTAGTGGATGCGGTGGCCGTTGAAGGTGAGCGCCGAGTAGCGGAAGAGCAGCACGTCGTCCGGCACGATGGCGCGCTGCCAGGCTGCGCCGGTCGGCGCCGCCTGGGGCGGTGGCTCGACGTCGCCGAGCCGCTTGGCCTCGCGGTAGACGATGTCGTGGAACTCGACGATCGCAGGCTCGGCCGCTGCGTTGCAGCGCACCTCGTGCCGCACCTTCACGAACACCAGCGTGCCGGTGCGACCCTCCTTCACCGATACGTCGGAGATGGTCGAGGTGCGCTCAACCGCGTCACCCACGCGCACGGGCGAGCGGAATTCGAACTGGCTGCCAGCCCACATGCGCCGCGGCAGCGGCACCGGGGGCAGGAAGCCGCCGCGCTTGGCATGGCCGTCGGGCCCGATCTCGCTCTGCTGGTGCAGCGGCAGGAAGTACAGCCAGTGCCAGAGCGGCGGCAGCGCCGTTCCGGTCTCCACCGGCCTCGGCGGATGGTCCAGCGTCGCGTTCAGCTGCTTCAGCGGCGCGGCGCCGATCTGGTCGCGCAGCGTCTCGCTGCGGCCGATCCAGGCGTTCAGGTCATTCAGGGCAGTGGTCATACGGTGTTCCTTCGTCATCAAGTGGCCGCCGCGGATCCGGCTTTGCCGGTCCGCTAGCGGCGCCCCCTTGAGGGGAAGCGCCGAAGGCGCTTCGGGGGTGGGTCATCAATCGGCGGTGAGCTTGGCGCGCTGCACCACGCCCTTCCACTTGGCCAGCTCGCTCTTCACGAGCTCGCCGAACTTCTCCGGCGTGCTGGTTTCGACATCCGCGCCGTGCTCTTCCATGCGCTTGACGACCTCCTTGTCGGCGAGCACCTGGTTCAGCGCCTTGTTGAGCTGCTCGATGATCGGCTTGGGCGTCTTGGCGGGGGCAAAGAGCCCGTACCACTGCTGCACGTCCACGCCATCGACGCCGGCTTCTTTCAGCGTCGGCACGTCGGGCAGGAGGGCCGAGCGCTTGGGCCCGGCCACGGCGAGCGCACGCAGCTTGCCCGCCTTCACGTGCGGCAGCGCCGTGTACAGGCTGGGGAACATGAACTGCGTCTGCCCGCCGATGGTGTCGCTGATGGCGGGCGCGGAACCCTTGTACGGCGCGCCGAGCATCACGACGCCCGCGCTGAGCTTGAACAGCTCGGCCGCGTAGTGCGGCGCGGTGCCGTTGCCCGCAGAGGCGTAGGTGTACTTGTCCGGCTTGGCCTTGAGCTGCGCCACCAGGTCCTTGACGTCCTTCACCGGCACCGACGCGTTGGCCACCATGAGGGTCGGCGAATAGCCCACCAGGCCGATCGGCGCGAAGTCGGCCACGGGGTCGTAGCGCAGCTTCTGCAGCGCCGGGTTCATCGCGTGGGTCGCGATGTAGCCGAACATCAGCGTGTGCCCGTCGGGCGCCGCGCGGGCGACGAACTCGCTCGCGATCGCGCCATTGGCGCCGGCGCGGTTGTCGATGATCACGGTCTGGCCGAGCAGCGGGCCGAGCTTCTGCGCGATGGTGCGAGCCATGGCGTCGTTGCCGCCGCCGGCGGCGGTGGGCACGACGATGGTGATGGTCTTGTCGGGGTATGCCATGGCCAGCGGCGCGGCGGCCGCCATCATGGCGGCCACGGCCGGTGCGATCAGACGCTTCATGGGTTTGTCTCCTTCGGTGGGTTTCGAGAACACGTAGGGCGGGATGTGCAGTTCGCCTTGCAGGATCTTTCGGGCGGTGCGCACGAGCGCGGCGCGCTGGACCCGGGCGTCGTCACCGGAGCCTTCGACGGCCACCTCGACCTCGATGCGTCCCTGGGGATGGAGCACCGAGATGGCCCGCACGCCGGCCGGGCTCACGTCGCCGCTGATCACGGTGCCGGGCAGCGCAAACGCGGTGGCCACGCCGATGGCGCCGGTGACCGCGTGCGAGGCATGGCAGCGGCGCGGCGTGAAGTAGCGGGAGGTGATGCTGTTCGCGTCGTCGCCGGGGCTGGCGATCACGGGCTTGGGCACGACGCTGGTCGACGCGTCGCCCAGACCCATCGCCTGCCCCGCCGCGCAGCGGATCGCCTCGATGCGTGCCAGCAAGGCCAGATCGGCGTCGAGATCGGAAGGGGTCTCGCGACCGGTCAGGCCCAGGTCGTGCGCACGCATGACCACGAGCGGCATCGCGGCGTCGATGCAGGTCACTTGGACGCCGTCGATGGTGTCGATGCGGCGGCCGGTGGGAAACAGCGAGCCGGTGACGGCCCCCCAGGCGTCGAGGAAGTTCAGGCGGATCGGAGCTGCCGTGCCCGCCACCCCGTCGATGCCCGTCTCTCCGTCGTAGCTCACTCGCCCGCCCGGCGTGAGCACCGTCACGTCAATGCGCGACCGCGTGTTGACGTTGAACACGCGCACCGTCGTCTCGCCGTCCTGCGCGGCGACCAGCCCCTGCTCGATCGCGAAGGGAGCGACACCCGAGAGCATGTTTCCGCAGTTGGGCCGCGTGTCGACCGACTTCTGCCCCACGCCGACCTGCGCGAACAGGTAATCGACGTCGCACGCCGGCTGCGACGACTTCGAGACGATGGCGACCTTGCTGGTCAGCGTGCTGCCGCCGCCTACGCCGTCGACCTGCAGCAGGTCGGACGCGCCGATGGCGCCGATCAGCGCCTCGTCTCGGGCGGTGTCGTCGGCCGGCAGCCATTCGCGCAGGAAGAACGGTCCGCGCGACGTGCCGGCACGCATCAGGACGCAGGGAATGACTCGGTTCATGGACTGGATGATCGGCGCCGGCATTGCCAAAGTAAATTGCATCTTTAAGATCAACTGATCCGTATCCGGCATCAATCGAGACACCCATGGCAATCAACTTCGACCTCAACGACCTGCTGGCGTTCCGGGCGGTGGCCGAGCTGAGCAGCTTCCGCAAGGCCGCCGATTCGGTGCATCTTTCGCAGCCGGCGTTCAGCCGCCGCATCGACAAGCTCGAGCAGGCGCTGGGCGTGCGATTGCTCGAGCGCACGACGCGGCGCGTGACGCTCACCGCGGTCGGGCGCGACTTCGAGCGCAAGGTGCGCGAGTTGCTCGACGAGCTCGACGCCACGCTGCTCGGCATACGCGGCGTGGCGGCCACCCGCATGGGCGAGGTGACAGTGGCGTGCGTGCCGTCGACGGTGTACTACTACCTGTCAGAGGTGATCCGCCGCTACCACGAGCGCAGCCCGAAGGTGCGCGTGAAGGTGCTCGATGCCGGAGCCAACGAAGTGCTGGCCGCGGTTGCTCGGGGCGAGGCGGACTTCGGCCTCAACTTCATTGGAGCGCAGGAAGGGGAGCTCGAGTTCAAGCCCCTGGTGGAGGAACGGTTCGTCGCGGCGTGCCGGCGCGATCACCCCCTGGCGAAGATGCGACGCGTCAGCTGGGCCCAACTGGCGCAGTACGACTACATCTCGGTCGGACGCACGTCGGGGAACCGGGTGCTGCTGGATCAGGCGCTGGCCGGCGTGCCGGACCGGCCCCAGGCCATCTACGAAGCACAGCACGTGACCACGACGCTCGGCCTCGTCGAAGCCGGCCTCGGGGTCGCCGCGGTGCCGTCGATGGCAATGCCGGGCCCCGACCACCCGCTGCTGGTGAGCGTGCCGCTGATCGACCCGGTCGTCACGCGCAAGGTCGGGCTCATACGGCGCCGCGGGCGCTCGCTGTCGCCGGCAGCACAGCAACTGTTCGACCTGTTCGGGGAAGTGAAAGGTCGAAGGCGAACTCGCCCTCCCGGATGACCACCGCGAGGTAATCAAATCCAGCGAACGCTTGGGGATCCATTTCCTGGCCCGCGACGGCGACCAGCACGATGCCCTCCGCGATCAACCAACTTGATTCGCTACGCCCACTGCTGCCTGTGTGGGAATGGCGCAAACCAGGCGAGCACGACGGGCAGGACGGAGGCGAGCAGCACGAAGGCGAAGAACGACGCGTAGTCGTGCCCGACCGCGCCCCACACCCAGCCGCTGACCGTGCCCGTGGCCCACTTCGTCATCGCCATCACGCCGGTGGCTATCGCGTAGTGCGTCATCCTGTAGGGACCGGGCGCCACCTGCTGCATCATGTAGAGCATGTGGCCGACCGAGCCCATGCCGAAGCCGAACTTCTCCAGTGCGACGATGAAGCCGGTCCACACGAGGTCGGTGGGCATCGCGTGGCTCAGGTAGAAGTAGGTGAGGTGCGGCACGTTGAGCACCAATGCCAATACGAAGAACGAGCGCGGCAGCGTGCGCCGCGCCACGAGGAAGCCGCCGAGGAAGGCGCCGGCGATGAAGGCGATGGTGCCCACGGTGCCGTTGAGGTGGCCGAGCACCGCGTTGTCGAGCCCGAGTCCGCCGGCGCTGCGCGGGTCGAGCAGGAACAGCGGGCCGAACTTCTCGATGAAGCCCTCGCCGAAGCGGTAGAAGAAGATCACCGCCAGCATCGCCCAGATCTGCGGCTTGGCGAAGAACGTGACCCAGGCGTCGCGCAGCGCGGCGAAGCCGGCCGCGGAGCCACTGCCGTGCACGGCGGAGGGCCCGCCCGGCGGCAGCACGCTCAGGTGCCACAGGCCGAAGGCGGCCATCGCCGCGGCGGCCATGCCGACGACGATCATCCAGCACTGCACCCAGGGCAGCCCCATGCTGTCGTGCAGCCAGCCGGTGAGCGATACCAGCAGCCCCGAGCCGATCACGGCACCCATGTTCCAGCACATGCCCTGCAGGCCGGCGTAGCGGGCCTGGTCCTGCAGCGGCATGGTGGTCATGAAGACGCCGTCGGCGCAGGTGTCCTGCGTGGCCGATGCGAAGCCGGTGATCCAGAAGAACGCGAGCGACAGCCGGAAGAAGCCCTCGAGCGGCAGGCAGAACGCGACGAGCCCGAGCGAAGCAGCCATCGCGAACTGCATCGCGATGACCCACCGACGCTTCGTGCCGTAGGCCTCCAGCAGCGGCGCCCACAGCGGCTTCAGCACCCACGGCAGGTACATCTGCGAGGTGTAGAGCGCGATGTCCTCGTTCGACACGCCGAGGTTCTTGTAGATGATGGCGGCGACCACGCCGACCATCACGTTGGGCAGGCCCATTGCGAGATACAGCGATGGAACCCACGTCAGTGGGTGCCGCTCGGCCGTTCGCGAGTCGGTCACGGCGCCGGTCAGCGCGGGGGCGTTGGTCGTCATGAGGAAGGCTTTCGCGGCTCGGGGTTGATCGATCCTGGAGTCAGCAGCTGCAGAGCCGCGGACACGTATGCAGCGGCGCATTCCAGTTGATCGCCACCTCGTTGGTCCTGTAGCTGCAGAGGTGGTCGAGCCACGACTTCGCCGGCGCCTTCGACGGGGACGGCACTGGGCAGCCCTTGCCGTCCCCCTGGTGCGCGCATGGCGCTGGACGGCGACGTGAAGTCTGGGCCAGAGCAGCGTCGGTCACCTTAGGGGTTTTCGCCGATTTCGTTAGTTCGCCGCTCCAACGAATGTTGCACGACATCAAGAGTTGCCGGCGCGGCGGCCAGCGCCTGCTCGCCTGCTGCGTGAAATGAACACACAGACCGGACACAAACACCTGGCCACCGGCTGGCCGCAGCCGGCAAAGGCCGGTGCTACAGTGCGCCGCTGCGCGATGCGCCGCTTTCCGCATGGCCGAACATCCGTGCCCACTTCAAAGCCGAAACCAGCTCCCGCGACACCGCCGAAGACGCGCCGCCGCGGCGACGCACCAACGCTCATGGACGTCGCCCTCGCGGCAGGCGTGTCGGAAATGGCGGCCTCGTCTGCGCTCAATGGCGGCCGTCGCGGCTCGGCCCGCGTCTCGGCCGAGACGCGCGAGCGCGTGCTCGCCGCGGTGCAGCGGCTGGGGTATCGGCCGAACGCCAACGCGCGCGCGCTTGCCAGCCGTCGCACGAATGCGATAGGCGTCGTCACCAACTTCCTTGGCGACGAGCCGAACCTCTATTTCCTCGAAGTGTTCAGCGGCGTCATTCAGGGCGCCACTGCCGCCGAGCAGACGACGGCCGTCTTCACGTTGGGCAGTTGGGACGAGGCTGCGGCCCGCATCCCGGCCTTGTGCGACGGCCGCGTCGATGGCCTCATCCTGCTGGCCCCGCGCCTGCAGGATGACGGCTCAGCGTGGTTGCCCTCGCACACGCCGATGGTGTCGGTGCACGCCGAGCGTCCGGCAAGCGGGGTGGTGAACATCGAGTCGGACAACGAGTCCGGTGCCTGCCAGATGGTGCGCGAGTTGCTCGCGAGAGGGCACCGCCGCATTCTGCACGTGGGTGGACCTGCGGGCTTTTCGGGGGCCGACCAGCGCGCCGAAGGCTACCTGCGCGCGCACGCCGAAGCGGGCGTGAAGCCCGCTCCCGGCCACGTGGTTCGCGCGCCGCTCAGCACCGAGGGTGGCCGCGAAGCGATGCAGGAGTGGCTGCTGCATCACCGCGGCCGGCCGCTGCCCGAGGCAGTGTTCGGCGGCAACGATGCCATCGCCTTCGGCTGCATCGAGGCCTTGCGCGCGCGTGGGCTTCGCGTGCCGGACGACGTCACCGTCGTTGGCTACGACCATACCCTGATGGCGCGCTGGGTGGACATCGCGACGGTGCGCCAGCCGCTGCACGAGATCGGGCGTCGGTCCGTAGAAGTGCTGGTACAGCGCATCGAGGCGCACCGCCGGGGTGAGCCGTACCCCGGGCCATTGAACATCGTGCTGCCAACCGAAGTCGTCCTCGGCGCGACGCTGGCCGGACCACGACGGACGCGGCTGACCATCGCCTGATTTCGTGCCATCCCTGTCGCGCGGCGGTCGTCGGCGGTGTGACGGAAGTCTCACCTCGTCAGATCACCGATAGGTGTTTTCCTTGGAATAGTTCATGCGCCACCCGAACTAATATCCCTCGTTGATATAGCGTTATATCAAGCCCGCAACGTCCCACGATGCGCGCCCGCGCATTCCACGTCCGTCATGAACCAATTCAGCAAACGATTTGTCCTCCTTTCGATCCTCATGGCGAGCTTCGTCGCAGGCTGTGGTGGCGGAAGTGGCGGCAGCGGCGCAAGCGCCGACACGACCGCCAACACCGGGGGTAGTCCCGGTGGCGGCGCAGGCAGCGGCGGCACAGGCAGCGGCACAGGCAGCGGCACAGGCAGCGGCACAGGCGGCGGCACAGGCGGCGTCGAAACGGGCGGCAGCACGGGTGGCGATACCGGCAGCGGCACAGGGACGGCCTCGGCCCCCACCTGGGCCAGCGCGAAGATCGGCGGCGGCGGCTACGTCACAGGCCTCGTCTTCCATCCGACGTCTGCGAACGTGCTGTACGCGCGCACCGACGTTGGTGGCGCCTACCGCTGGAATCAGGCCACATCGTCCTGGCTGCCCATCACCGACGGCTTCAGCGCGGCCGAGAGCTTCCAGCACGGTGTCGAAAGCATCGCGCTGGATCCGAACAACGACCAGCTCGTCTACATGGTCACCGGCATGTACGCCTCGGCAGACGCCACCGCGCGGCTGTACATCTCCAGCGACCGCGGAGACCACTGGACGCATGTCGACCTGCCGTTCTCGGCGGGCGCGAACAACAGCGGCCGGGCCATCGGCGAACGCCTGGTGGTCGATCCCAACAAGCCCGCAACGCTGTTCTACGGCTCGCGCACGGCCGGCCTGTGGAAGAGCACCGACTCGGGCCGCACCTGGGCCCAGGTGATGTCGCTGTCGAGCGCGAAGATGACCTCCGATCAGCTCAATGCCTTGGGCGGCCAGGCGGTGGGCGTCGAGCTGGTCGTGTACGACACGGGGACCCAGGGCAGCGGAACCGCGACCCAGACCGTCTACACGGCGATCGCCCCCGACTACGTCAGCGCCGCAGGCCTGAGCTCGAATCTCTACAAGTCCACCGACGGCGGCGCCTCGTGGACGCCGGTGTCGACGCCGGTGTCGGGCTATCACATGCCCCACATCGTGCGGGCCGCGGATGGCATGCTCTACGTGCTCTTCACCAAGGGCACTGGCCCGGGCGACGCCGGCCCCGCGCGTCTGTACAAGTTCGACGGCAGCAACTGGACCCTGCTCAACAGCAACAACTCCGCCGGCTACGGCGGCCTGTCCGTCTACGGCAGCGGCTCGACGGCGCGCATCGCCCTCGGCGTGAGCGGCACCTGGGGCGACTACAGCGGCAAGCAGATCGTTCAACTGTCGGACAACGGCGGCCAGACCTGGCGCGAGATCGAAGCGGGCATGCCGGGGCAAACCGCCTCAGGCTGGGTCGACGATGTCGAGATCGATCCGTCGAACCGCGATCACATCCTGCACGTCCACGGCGGCGGCATCGTCGAGACCCGGAACGCCTCCTCTTCCACGCCGAGCTGGACCTTCGCGGTCGACGGCCTCGAGGAGACCTGTACGCTGGCCCTCGCCGCACCGCCGGCCGGCGCGCCGTACACGCTGATCAACGGTTCGGGCGACATCGGCACCTGGGTCCACACCGACCTCGCGAAGACGCCGACCTTTGGCCCCACCAGCCAATGGAGCAGTGGCAACTCCGCGGACATGGCGTGGTCCGATCCGCTCTACATCGCAGCCGTCGGCGTCATCAACTCGACCGACACCGGCACCGGCTTCTGGTCCGGCGACGGCGGCAAGACCTGGGCGGCATTCGCCACGCTCCCTCCCGCAGGCGCGGCCAACACGAGAGAGCCGTCCAACATCGCCGTCACCGCACGCAACAGGGTGGTGTGGGCGCCGGCCGATTCGGTGCCCTCCTACTCCACCGACAACGGCGCCACCTGGACGGCGACCAACCTGCCTGCGCTCACCGCCATCGGCGGCTTCCCTCGCAGCTACCGGCTGAAGGCTGACCGAAAGAACCCGAACAAGGTCTATGCCTACGACTCGGGCGGCGCATGGTGGGGCACGGCGGGCAAGGTCTACGTCTCCACGGATGGCGGCCACACCTTCGCGCTGAGCCAGGGCTCGGTGGCGGCCAACCTGCGCGCCAATCCTTTCGGCGTCACGTCGCTGGCGGTCAACCCCAACGTCGAGGGGGATCTCTGGCTGGCCGACGGCAACGCCGTGTACCACTCGGTGGATTCGGGTGCGACCTGGACCCAGCTCAACGACTTCGCGTCGATCTGGGGCGGCCGCGAGACTTGGCAGTGGCCCGACGTGCAGGGCGCCAGCGTCGTCGCGCTGGGCAAGGCGAAAGCCGGTGCCTCGTACCCCGCCGCGGTCTACGTGATGGGCGTGATCAACGGCGTGTGGGGCGTGTACCGCTCCGACGACGGCGGCGCCACCTGGGCGCGCTTCAACGACGACGCACACCAGTTCGGCGGCCCGGGCGTGATGGCCGCCGACCAGAACACCTATGGACGCATCTATCTCGGCGGCAGCTGCCGGGGGGTGCTGTACAGCAACTGAACGCCTGATTCGAGTCAGCTTCCCCACAACGCTCGCAACCGGAGGAGACAACCGGCCGAGCCCTTCACCTGAAAGGTAGAACACATGAGACTGAAGTTGGGAACCTTGACGCTGGCCCTCGCGGCCGGCGGCGCCTTGCCTGCCCTCGCGCAGACGTGCACGCCGACGGCCATCACGCCCTACATCTACGTCAACGGCGCGTGGGCGCAGACGGCCTCCGCCAACGTCAAGACCGGCGACTCGGCCATCTTCGGCCCGCAGCCGGTGTCCGGCGGCATGTGGAGCTGGAGCGGCTGCGGCACCGCCGGTGCTTCGCGCGAGCAGACCATCTCGCCCGCCGCGGCCTGCACGGCCACGGCCACCTACACCAACAGCTGCGGTGCCAAGAGCACGCAGACGTTCTCGATCAAGGTGGGCACCTGGGCCAGCGCCAAGTTCGGCGGCGGCGGCTACGTGACCGGCTTGATCTTCCATCCGACCACCCAGAACCTGCTGTACGCGCGCACCGACGTCGGCGGCGCCTACCGCTGGGATGCGTCCACCTCGTCCTGGCTGCCCATCACCGACGGGTTCACCGCGTCCGAAGGCTTCCACCACGGCGTGGAAAGCATCGCGCTGGATCCGAACAACGACCAGCGCGTCTACATGGTCACCGGCATGTACGCCTCGGCGGACGCCACCGCCCGTCTGTACATCTCCAGCAACCGCGGCAACAGCTGGACTTCCGTCAATCTGCCGTTCTCGGCAGGTGGGAACAACCTCGGCCGCGCGATCGGCGAGCGCCTGTCGGTCGACCCGAACAATCCGTCGATCCTGTTCTACGCCTCGCGCACGGCCGGCCTGTGGAAGAGCACGGACTCGGGCGCCACCTGGGCCCAGACCCCGCTGTCGGCCACCAAGATGACTCAGGACCAGATCAACAACCTGGGCGGCCAGGTGATGGGCGTCGAGCAACTGATCTTCGACACCTCGACCAAGGGCAGCGGCTCGCCGACCTGGATCCTGTGGGCCACCATCGCCCCCGACTACGCCAGCGCGGCAGGCCTGAGCGCCAACCTTTACAAATCCGTCAACGGCGGTGCCACCTGGACGCCGGTCACGACGCCGGTTCCCGGTTACCACATCCCGCACGTCGTGCGCACGTCCGACGGCGCCTTCTACGTGCTGTTCACCAAGGGGGCCGGCCCGGGCGACGCTGGCCCGGCGCGTCTGTACAAGTTCGACGGCAGCAACTGGACCCTGCTCAGAAGCATCGATTACGCCGGCTACGGTGGCATCTCCGTCTCCGGCACCGGCTCGACCGCGCGCATCGCCCTCGGCGTGAGCGGCACGTGGGGCGACTACAGCGGCAAGCAGGTCGTTCAACTGTCGGACAACGGCGGCCAGACCTGGCGCGAAATCGAAGCGGGCATGGCGGGGCAAACCGCCTCGGGCTGGGTCGACGATGTCGAGATCGATCCGTCGAACCGCGATCACGTCCTGCACGTCCACGGCGGCGGCATCGTCGAGACCCGCAACGCCTCCTCGGCGACGCCGACCTGGAACGCCACGATCAATGGCATCGAGGAGACCTGCACGCTCGGCCTGAGGACACCGCCGGCCGGCGCCCCCTACATCTTCCTCAACAGCTCGGGCGACGTCGGCACCTGGGTGCACACCAACCTCGCGACGGCGCCGACGCGCAGCCCCTACAAGGATTGGAACAGCGGCAACTCCGCCGACATGGCCTGGTCCGATCCGACCTACATCGCCGCAGGCGGCGTCGTCAACTCGTCCAATACCGCCGTGGGCACGGGCTGGTGGTCCGGCGATGGCGGCCAGAGCTGGGCGACGTTTGCCACGCTGCCTGCCGGCGCCGCAACCAAGACGAGCGAGGCGTCGAACCTCGCCGTCACGGCCCGCAACCAGGTCGTCTGGGCGCCGGCCGACTCGGTGCCGTCCTACACCACCAACAACGGCGCCAGCTGGACAGCGACCAACCTGCCTGCACTCGCTGTCCAGAACGGTGTCCCTCGCAGCTACCGCCTGGTCGCGGACCGCAGGAACCCGAACAAGGTCTATGCCTACGACTCGGGCGGCGCCTGGTGGACCTACACCCAGGCCAAGGTCTATGTCTCGACGGATGGCGGCCACAACTTCACGCTGAGCCAGGGCTCGGTTGCGGCCAACATGCGCTTCGCTCCCTGGGGGTCCTCGTCGATGGCGGTGAACCCGAACGTCGAGGGCGACCTCTGGGTGGCCGACGGCCTGGCTGTCTACCACTCGGTGGATTCGGGCGCGAGCTGGACCAAGCTGAACAACTTCACGGCGACCTGGAACGGGCGCAACGATTGGCTCGGACCTGAAGTGGCCGGCGCCAGCATCGTCGCGCTGGGCAAGCCGAAAGCCGGCTCCACGTACACGGCCGCGGTCTACGTGGTGGGCGTGGTCAACGGCGTGTGGGGCATGTACCGCTCGGACGATGGCGGCGTCAGCTGGGTGCGCCACAACGACGACGCTCACCAGTACGCCGGCGTCGGCGTGATGGCCGCTGACCAGAACGCCTATGGGCGAATCTACGTCGGCGGCACCTGCCGGGGTGTGCTGTACAGCAACTGAGCCCATGCGCTGAGGGCAAGAACGGCGGCACCTCGCGCGCCGCCGTTCTCCTTTTGCCCCGCTCTGCTCCCGAGACCCGCGCCGATGCACCAAATAGGTGTTTACCTTAATTAGTTCATACGACAAACAAACTATCATCATGTCGTTGCACAGATATAGCGATATATCGATTCCGACAGTCAAGACATCGCTGACCCGACTCATGCTCGCATCCTTCGTTCGCCGTCTCGCCAGCCTCATCATTCCGCGACGCGCCTCGTCGCGGTTCGCCGCGGCCGTGGCCTTGATTGGCACCCTCGCAGCGCCCGCCTTCGCGCACGAAACGCTGAAGCTCGACGCTCCGAAGCCCCAGCTCGCGCCCACGCCGCCGATGGGCTGGAACTCGTGGAACAAGTTCGGCTGCAACGTCAGCGAGCAGTTGATCCGCCAGCAGGCGGATGCCATGGCCGCCTCGGGCATGAAGGACGCGGGCTATCGCTACATCGTCATCGACGACTGCTGGCAGAAGAGCCGCGACGAGAACGGGAACATCGTCGCCGACCCCGAGCGCTTCCCCAGCGGCATCAAGGCGCTGGCCGACCACGTGCATTCCAAGGGGCTGAAGTTCGGCCTCTATTCCGATGCCGGCGCCCTCACCTGCGGCGGCCGCCCCGGCAGCGCCGGCCATGAGTTCCAGGACGCGCGCCAGTACGCGAAGTGGGGCGTCGACTATCTCAAGTACGACTGGTGCCACACCGGCACCCGCAATGCCGAGGCTGCCTACACCATCATGGCCAAGGCGCTGCGCGAATCGGGGCGCGACATCGTGCTGTCGATCTGCGAATGGGGCAACAACCAGCCCGAACGCTGGGCTGCGCAGGTGGGCCACCTGTGGCGCACCACCGGCGACATCTTCGACGCCTGGGAAGGCAAGAAGGACTGGTCCAGCGGCATGACGAACATCCTCGACCTGCAGGCCGAGCTGTGGCGCTACTCGGGGCCGAACCACTGGAACGACCCCGACATGCTGGAGGTGGGCAACGGCGGCATGACGACACCCGAGTACGAGTCGCACTTCTCGCTGTGGGCGATGCTGGCTGCGCCGCTCATCGCCGGCAACGACCTGTCGAAGATGGATGGGGACACCCGCCGCATCCTCACCAACGCCGACGTGATCGCCGTCGATCAGGACCCGCTCGGCCAGCAGGCGCGGCGCATCTGGAAGCAAGGCGATCTCGAGGTATGGGCCCGGCCGCTGAAGGGCGGGCAGCACGCCGTGGTGCTGTTCAACCGCGGCAAGGCACCGGCCGAGATGAAGGTGGACTGGGATCAGCTCAACCTGCCCAAGGGGCTGAAGGCCGACGTGCAGGACCTGTGGAGCAAGAAGGTCGCGAAGGACGTGCGCGGCAGCTACGGCGGCACGGTCGCTTCGCACGGCGTCGTCATGCTGCGCATCACGCCGATGCCGTGATGGTGAAGACGATTCGCGCCATGGCCCGCGGCACGGCGCTGGCCGCCTTGGTGTGCGGCGCGCACGCCCAGTCGGACTTGGTCGTGCTGCCCGCCGCGTCCACCGCCTGGCGCATCATCGCTGTCGATGGGGAAAGCCAGGCCCAGCTCACCGGCGACAGCCTGGTCGCCGGTCCGCTCGGCGTCACCGCCCAGGGCCGCGCCGGCGTGCGCGATGCCGTCCTGTTCGACTGGAAGGACCGCTGGGAGGCCGTGCTGCGCTTCGAGAGCCCGCAGCCGCTGGACCTGCGCCCCTTCGTGGCCCGCGGCACGCTCGAGTTCGACCTCGACGTCGCCGAGCTTGCACATGGCGCGATCAGGGTGAAGCTGTCCTGCGCCGAAGGTTGCGAGCCTTCCGTGAACATCCATGAGCAGGGCCGCGCCTGGGTGGGCAAAGGCTGGCAGCACGTGTCACTGCCGATCAGCTGCTTCGCGCGCGAGGGCGCTGACTTCTCGCGCGTCAAGCTTCCGTTCGGGCTGGTGGGCGTGGGCAGCGGGCGCGCCCGCGTCGCCAATGTGCGCATCCTGCGCGAGGGCAAGCCGAACACCGACTGCCCCGACTACCGCAGCGAATCCGTGACGCCCATCGTGCAGAACGAATGGTGGGCGCTGGATTGGTGGATGTCGCGTCACCAGGAGAAGCTCGAGGAGAAGCGCAAGCTCGTCGCCGCCGGCACGCCGCCGGAGATCGTCTTCATCGGCGACTCCATCACCCAGGGCTGGGAGACCGCGGGCCGCGAGGTCTGGCAGCGCCACTACGCGAAGCACCACGCGCTGGACCTCGGCTTCAATGGCGACCGCACCGAGAACGTGCTGTGGCGCCTGCAGCACGGCGCGATCGACGGCATCGCTGCGAAGGTCGCAGTGCTGATGATCGGCACCAACAACAGCGGCCACCGCGCCGAGAACCCGTGGACCACGGCCGCGGGCATTCGCCGCATCGTCGACGAGATCCATCGGCGCACGCCCGGCACGCGGGTGCTGCTGCTCGCCATCTTTCCGCGCGGCGAGCAGCCCGGAGACTTCCTGCGCGGCATCAACGAGCGCGTGAACCGCCTCATCGCAGGCTGGAGCGACGTCCGCTTCCTGAACATCAACGCCGAGCTGCTGAACGCCGACGGCAGGCTGTCGAAGGACGTGATGCCCGACCTGCTGCACCCCAACGAGAAGGGCTACGCAATATGGCAGCGCACGATGGAACCCACGCTGCAGAAGCTTCTGCAAACAAGCCCTGACTGATGTCCCGACCATGAGAAAGTCGCTGTCTGCTTTCACCTCGATCCTCGCTGCCCCGCTGGTCACGATCTGCGCATCCAGCCGCCGCGCGCTGACGTGCCGCGCGTTGGAGATCGAGTGAACACCCGGCGCGGTTTCCTGGCCACGGCCGCGGTGTCACCGCTGCTGGCCGCCATGGCACCCTGCGCTCACGCCGGCGACTTGGCAGCCCGTGGCGCACGAGCGCGGGCATTCGCGCTGTCGAAGGTGCGGCTGCTGCCGGGCCCCTTTGAAGCAACTCGGGCGCTCGATGCCCGCTTCCTGCTCTCGCTCGACACCGACCGGCTGCTGCATGGCTTTCGGTCCCACGCGGGGCTGGAGCCGAAGGCGCCGCGTTACGGCGGCTGGGAGTCGAAAGACCTGTGCCCAGGGCACACGCTGGGTCACTACCTGAGTGCCTGCGCGATGATGTGGGCGTCCACAGGCCAGGCAGCATTCCGCCAGCGCGTGGCCTACATCGTCGACGAACTGCACGCCTGCCAGCAGGCGGCCCGCAGCGGCTTGGTGTGTGCCTTCCCCGACGGCGACACGCAGCTGCGCAACGTCGTGGCCGGCCGACCGGTGACCGGCGTGCCTTGGTACACGATGCACAAGATCCTGGCCGGCTTGCGCGATGCGCACGTGCATGCCGCCCAGCCGGGCGCGCTGCCCGTCCTGACGCGGTTGGCAGACTGGATGGTCCAAGCGACTCAAGGCATCGGCGACGAACGCTTCCAGCAGATGCTCGGCGTCGAGTTCGGCGGCATGAACGAGGTGCTGGCCGACCTGCACGCGCTCACCGGCGAGGCGCGCTACCTGCACCTGGCGCAGCGGTTCAACCACCGGTCCCTGCTCGACCCGCTGGCCGAAGGCCGCGACACGCTGGATGGGCTGCACTCCAACACCCAGATCCCCAAGGTGATCGGCTTCGCCCGCCTGGCCGAGACGACCGGCGATGAGCGCTGCGCCAAGGCGGCGCGCTACTTCTGGGGCACCGTCGTCCACAAGCGTTCGTTCGCCACGGGCGGCAATGGCGACGGCGAACACTTCTTCCCGTCGGCCGAGGCGCCCAAGCGCCTGTCCTCGGCGAAGACGATGGAGACCTGCTGCACCCACAACATGCTGCGGCTGACGCGCGCACTGTTCACCGACGCGCCCTCTGTGGCCTATGCCGACTATTACGAGCGCGCGCTGTTGAATGGCATCCTGGCCTCGCAGGACCCGGACTCGGGCATGGTCACCTACTTCCAGGCCACGCGCCCGGGCTATCCCAAGCTGTACGGCACGGCCGAGCGCTCGTTCTGGTGCTGCACCGGCACTGGCATGGAGAACTTCGCAAAGCTCGGCGATTCGATCTACTTCCACGACGCGGACGCGCTCTACGTCAACCTGTTCATCGCCTCGACGCTGGACTGGGCCGAGAAGCGCCTGCGCCTGCGCCAGACGACGAGTTTCCCGGACGAGGCGGCCACTCGCCTGTCGATCAGTGCCGACGCGCCGGTGCGCTTCACGCTGCGCCTGCGCCACCCCGCCTGGTGCCCACAGCTCGCGGTGCGGCTGAACGGACGGCCGCTGATCGACAGCACCGAGCCCGGCCGCTACGTCGAGGTGGATCGCGTCTGGCACCGCGGCGACGTGCTCGACGTGGCACTGCCGATGCGGCTGCATCTGCAGGCGCTGCCCGGCGCGAGCGACATCGCGGCCGTGATGTTCGGCCCGCTGGTGCTGGCCGCCCGCATGGGTCGCGCAGGCATGCGGCCGGGCGACGACATCGTCGATAGCGAATACCTGTACGGCGCGGTGCTCCAGTCCGAAGCGACCTTGCCGCGGCTTGCACTGCAAGGGCGGGCGCTGGAAGACGCGGTACGGCCCACCGGTGCACCGCTGCAGTTCCGCGCCGACGCGCCCGGCCGCGAGATCGAGCTCGTCCCCTTCCACCGCATCGCGCACGAACGCTACAGCCTCTACTGGCAACTCGCCTGACCATGAACCACAAGCATTACCACATGATCTTCACAGCCTGCGCCTTGTGGGCCCTGACGGCCGCCGCGGCGCACGCTGCCGACGCGGTGATCGCGTCACCCGACGGCCGCACCACGCTGCGCATCGCCGAGGACGGCGCCACGTTCAGCGTCGCGCGGCGCGGCGAGACCGTCATCGCCGCCTCGCCGCTGGGGCTGGACCTGGACGGCGCGCCGGCGCTCGGCGCGCTGAAGCTGGAGTCGCGCGAGGACGCCGCGGTCGACCGCACGATCCCGCTCGTCGCCACCAAGGCGGCCAGCGCACGCGACCGCTACCGCGGCTCGACGCTGGCCTTCCGGGAAGCGGATGGCGGGCGGCGGCTGTTCATCGACGCCCGCGCCTATGACGACGGCGTCGCCTTCCGCTACCGGCTCGAAGACACCGGACCGGTGAAGCTGCGCGGCGAGCGCACGGCTTTCGTGCCCGCCGGCGACCCCACCTGCCTGGTCACCCCGGTCGACTACGGCGCGCACGAGTTGCCGTTCGAGCGGCTGCGGATCTCACAGCTCAAGACCGACGGCGGCCACGACGTGCCGCTGGTCTGCGTCACGCCGTCGGGCGGCACGCACTACGCCATCACGCAGGCGCACCTCGAGGGCTACACCGCTGCATCGCTGTGGCGCGAGGGTGCCGCACTGCGCGTGCGGCTGTCGGCCGTGCCCAAGCGTCAAGGCCCGGCGTACGTCTCGGCGGGCGGACTGACGACGGCCTGGCGCGCCGTCATGATGGCCGACCGCGCCGGCGAGCTGATCGAGTCGCACCTGGTCGGCAACCTCAACCCGCCACCGCAGGGCGACTTCAGCTGGGTCAAGCCCGGCAAGGCGGCGTGGGACTGGTGGTCGGGTCCGCTGGAAGGCGTGAAGCCCGACCTGGCCGCCTACAGGCGCTTCATCGACTTCGCGGCCGAATCCGGCTTCCCCTACCACCTCATGGACGCCGGCTGGGCCTTGGGCGCCGGACCCTGCTGCGACGCACTGCCCACCACCGACATCGCCCGAGCCGCCGAGGGCATCGACATGCCGGCACTGGTGCGCTACGCCGCCGAGAAGGGCGTGGGCCTGCTGCTGTGGGTGCACTGGGAGCACCTGGCGCCGCGCATGGACGAGGTGCTCGACACCTATGCGCGCTGGGGCATCAAGGGCATCAAGGTCGACTTCATGAACCGCGACGACCAGGACATGGTGGCCTTCTACCACCGCGTCGCCGAGGCCACCGCGAAACGCCACCTGCTGCTGGACCTGCACGGCGCCTACGTGCCCGCCGGGCTGCAGCGCAGCTACCCCAACTTCATCACGCAGGAAGGCGTGCTCGGCGCGGAGTGGAACAAGATGGACAAGCGCATCACACCCCAGCACAACCTGATGCTGCCGTACACGCGCATGCTGACGGGGCCGATGGACTACACCCCCGGCGGCTTCCGCAACGGCACGCCGCAGACCTTCGAGGTGCGCGCGGTGATGCCGCAGACGCAGACCACGCGCGGCCAGGCGCTGGCGATGTACGTGGTCTACGACAGCCCGCTGCAGATGGTCTCCGACGATCCGTCGAACTACCGCGGCGAGCCCGGCTTCGACTTCATCCGCCGCGTGCCGACCGCCTGGGACGAGACGCGCTTCATCGCGGGCGAGCCGGGGCAGGACATCGTGCTCGCGCGGCGCCACGGCAAGGCCTGGTACATCGGCGCGATGACGGCCGACCAGGCGCGCACGGCGAAAGTCCCGCTGCAGTTCCTGGGCGCCGGCCGCTGGCGCGCGACGATGTGGCAGGACGGCGAGGTGGTGCGCGAAGTGCGCCGCTTTGAACGCAGCGTGACGAGCAAGGACGTGCTGAGCCTGCCGCTCGCCGCGGCCGGTGGCGCCGCCGTGATCCTGGAACCCGCCCCTTGAAGGCCCGATGAGCGCGACAGCGTCCAGTGGCGGCCTGCAGCGCGGCGGCTTCGTGCGCGCTTCCTGCGCTTCGGCTACGACATCGCCACCGTCGACATCCAGTGGTACGAGGCGGGCGCCAAATCGTCGTGGTACCGGCCCTTCGCGCCGCTGGTGCTGGACGCCCATGGCCGCCCGCAGCCGGCGCCCAACCGCTCCCCCAGCGTCGCGGGCGGGCGCGGCTTCGGGCCGCTGGCAGCGCAGGTGCACGGCATGGGGCTGCGCTTCGGCGTGCACCTGATGCGCGGCATGCCGCGCCAAGCGGTGGGGCTGGAGCTGCCCATCGCCGGCAGCCCATGGCGCTGCCATGAAGTGGCCGACCCGGGGTCGACCTGCGCGTGGAACACCGACATGTGCGGCCTGGCTGCCCGACGCGCGCCGCGACTGCTGGGCGCGCGGCGACCTGCCCGGCGGCAATCGCAACGTCCGGTGCCGCCGCACGGTGCGCGCCTCGTGCGCTGCGATCCGCCGCTGGAGAAAGCCTGACAGGAACCCTTCACCCTTCCCTCCCGACCTCCTCAGATGACCACCTCGTTGCTTCCCGTGCCGCGTTCCATCCTGCACCCGCTCGCGGTGGCGCTGCTTTCCCTTGGCGTGTGCGCCGCGGCGCCCGCCGCGCCGCCGGCCGACCGCCAGGTGACCCTGGACCGCGCCGCGGCGAGCAAGCCGATCGACCGCTTCTTCGACCTGTCCGTCGGCGCCGACTACCCCGGCACCACCGGCCGGCCGGAGAACCTGGCGCAGCTCAAGACCGCGGTCGACGAGCTGGGCTTCCGCTGCCTGCGCTTCCACGACATCTTCCACGACGTCTACGGCACGGTGAAGAAGGACGGCGACAAGCTCGTCTTCGACTGGACCGGCATCGACAAGCTGTACGACGCCATGCTGGCGCGCGGGATCAAGCCCTTCATCGAGCTCGGCTTCACCCCGAACGTGATGAAGACCTCGCCGCTGACCATCTTCTACTGGAAGGGCAACACCTCGCACCCGCAGCCCGGCCCGTGGATGGAGATGATCGACGCCTTCGTGCGCCACCTGATCCAGCGCTACGGCATCGATGAAGTGCGCAAGTGGCCGTTCGAAGTGTGGAACGAGCCCAACCTCGATGGCTTCTGGGAGAAGGCCGACCAGAAGGCCTACTTCGAGCTCTACGCCAACACCGCGCGCACGATCAAGAAGATCGACCCGGCGCTCAAAGTCGGCGGCCCGTCGACCGCCGGCGCGGCCTGGGTGCCCGAATTCCTGGCTTATGCCAAGGCCAACGACGTGGCGGTGGACTTCGTGACCACCCACAGCTACGGCGTGACGGAAGGCTTCCTCGACGAGTACGGCAAGTCCGACCGCATCCTGGCGACCGACCCCAACTCCATCATCGGCGACGTGCGCCGCAACCGGCAGGAAATCGAGGCTTCGCCCTTCCCCGGCATCCCGCTGTACATCACCGAGTGGAGCACCAGCTACAACCCGCGCGACAAGGTCCACGACAGCTACGTCAGCGCGCCCTGGATCCTGACCAAGCTGCGCGCCACGCGCGGCCACGCGCAGGCGATGAGCTACTGGACCTACAGCGACCTGTTCGAGGAGCCGGGCCCGCCCGACGCGCCCTTCCACGGCGGCTTCGGGCTGATGACGCGCGAGGGCGTGCGCAAGCCGGCCTGGTTCGCCTACAAGTACCTCAACGCGCTGCGCGGCAACGAGATCCCGAGCGCCGACGACAAGGTGCTGGCCGCGGTCGACGGCGACAAGACGGCCGTCGTGGCCTGGGACTGGCAGCATCCCGACCAGAAGGGGAACAGCAACAGCATCTTCTTCGGCAAGCCGGTACCCAACGGCCCGGCGCCGGCGGTCAAGCTGGCGCTGCGCAACTTGAAGCCCGGCGCCTACCGGCTCGAGCTACGCCGCACCGGCTACAAGACCAACGACGCCCACACCGCCCACCTCGAGATGGGTTCGCCCAAGCAGCTCGACGCGGCGCAGCTCGCCAAGCTGCAGTCGCTGACGCAGGACCTGCCCGAGGTGAAGCACACCGTCAACGTCGGCAAGAACGGCCTGCTGAACTTCACCGTGCCGATGCGCAGCAACGACATCGCGTTGCTGACGCTGGAGCCGGTAACGCGCTGACTCGATCGAGATGAAACGTCGCGACTTCTTCGGCCTGCTGGCCTGCGCTTCGGCGAGCACCCTCGCCCATCCTGCCGCTGCTGCCCCGGCGCTGCCCTCCGCGCTGGACGCTGCCGGGCAGCAGCAAGCCCTGCGCATCGACACAGCGTCGGACGGCTTCGCCTGGCGGCGCGTGGCCGAGGGCCTGCAGTTCCAGTTCCGCGGCATGACCAAGAGCGTGCTGTTCTACGGCCCGGACGTGGTGCGCGTGGTGGTCCACCTGGGCGAGGCCTACACCACTCAGCCCAGCCTGGTGGTGGTGGCCCGGCCGAAGCTGGTCGCGTTCGAGGTGCGCGACAGTGGCGACACCCTCACGCTGGCCGGCCCCGGGCTGCGCGTGACAGTGGACAAGCGCAGCGGCGCGTTGGCCTTCTTCGCCATCGACGGGCGGCTGCTGACACGCGAACGCGACAGCGCCCCCACCGAGCTGCAGCGCGTGCAGATCGCCGGCAGCCCGAGCTACGCCCTCACGCAGACGTTCACGCTCACCCCCGACGAATCGCTGTACGGCCTGGGCCAGTACAACGAGCCCTACATGGACTACCGCGGCCGCGACGTGCTGATGGTGCAGACCAACATCGGCATCGTGGTGCCGTTCATGGTCTCGACGCGGCGCTGGGGCCTGCTGTGGGACGTGTACTCGAAGATGAGCTTCAGCGACGGGCCCGAAGGCGCCACCTTCCGCGCCGAGAGCGCACCGGCCGGCGCCGACTACTACCTCGTGGCCGGTGCCGACATGGACAGCGTGATCGCCGGCTATCGCCGGCTCACCGGCGCCGCGCCGATGTTCCCCAAGGCCGCCTTGGGCCTCTTCATGAGCAAGGAGCGCTACGCCACGCAGCAGCAGTTGCTGGACGTGGTGCGCCGCTTCCGTGCCGACCGCTTCCCGCTCGACGTCATCGTGCAGGACTGGCAGTACTGGGGCGGCGAGAAGGACGGCGTGTGGGACGGCAACTGGAGCGGCATGGTCTGGGACCGCGCGCGCTTCCCCGACCCCGCCGCGATGACGCGCGAGCTGCACGGCGAACTCCACACGAAGCTGATGGTGTCGATCTGGCCCTCGATCGGCAACGACACCGCCCTGGCCCGCGAACTCGATGCGCAGGGGCTGCGCTTTGCGCCGCTGCACTGGATCTCCAAGCGCGCGCGCATCTACGACGCGTTCAGCGCCGAGGGCCGCCGCATCTACTTCAAGCACGTCAAGAAGGGCCTGCTCGATGTGGGCGTGGACGCGCTGTGGATGGACGGTACCGAGGTCGAGGTGGGCGGCGCTGCCCACGACCCGGGCGAGGTGGAGGCCGACATCAAGCGCCTCGGCCGCAATGCCATGGGCGACTTCGCGCGTTACCTCAACGTCTATGGCCTCGAGACCACGCGCGGCGTGTACGAGGGCCAGCGGGCCGCGAAAGACCTCGGCGGCAAGCGCGTGTTCACGCTCACCCGCTCGGCCTGGGCCGGGCAGCAGCGCCATGCCGCAATGCCGTGGTCGGGCGACACCACCGCCTCCTGGGCCACGCTGCGCGCGCAGATCGCCGGCGGCCTGAACGTCTCGATGGCCGGGCTGCCGTACTGGACGCAGGACACCGGCGGCTTCTTCGTGAATTTCCCGGAAGGCGAGCGCAACCCGACGTGGCGCGAGCTCTATGCGCGCTGGAACCAGTTCGGTGTCTTCAACCCGATCTACCGCATCCACGGCGCCGACGTCGCGCGTGAGCCGTACCTGTTCAAGGCGCTGGATCCGCAGGTCTACGGTTCGCTGCGCAGCGCTGCCGAGCTGCGCATGCGGCTGCTGCCCTACCTCTACGGCCTGGCGTGGCGCAGCACGCACGAGGGCTACACGATGATGCGCGGCCTGGCGATGGACTTCCCGGATCAGAAGCCGCTGCGCAAGGTGGACGACACCTACATGTTCGGCCCCGCTTTCCTGGTGCAGCCGATCACGCGGCCGATGTTCCACCCGGTGCTGCCGCCGCCGGCCACGGTGCCGCCGATGCAGTTGCGCACGCCGGACGGCCAGAGCGGCCTGGTGCTCGAGTACTTCGAGGGCATGAACTTCGAGAAGCCGGCCAGCCGCACCGTCGACACGGTGATCGAGCACCACTGGCCCGACCCGCCGCTGGGCAGCGTGCCGCCCGGCCTGTCGAGCCTGAACCGCTTCTCGGCGCGCTGGACCGGCCAACTCATCGCAGCCGAAAGCGGCGAACACGAGATCGGCGTCGAAGGCGACGACGGCTTCCGCATGTGGTTGGACGACCGGCTCGTCGTCGACGACTGGGCCGTTGGCGGCGCGCGCTTCAAGGGCCATCGCATCACGCTGCAGGCAGGCCAGACGCTGAAGCTGCGCATCGACTTCTATCAAGAAGCCGGCAACCGGCTGCTGCGCCTGGCCTGGCGCACACCCGGCCAGCAGCGCGATCTGGCCGACCAGCAGCGCCGGCTCGACCAGCGGCAGGCGACGCTGCTGCCCGCCGGCTGCGACTGGCATGACTTCTGGACCGGCCAGCGCCACGCGGGCGGCCGCAGCATCGAGCGCGACTATGCGCTGGACGAGTTCCCGCTGTTCGTGCGCGCCGGGTCCGTCGTGCCGTTGGGCCCGGTGGTGGAACACACCGGCCAGCGCGCCGACGCGCCGTGGGAGATCCGCGTCTATCCCGGTGCCGACGGCGGCTTCACCCTGTACGAGGACGACGGCGAGACCTACCGCTACGAACGCGGCGAACGAGCGACCACTGCCCTGCGCTGGAACGATGCGCGCCGCACGCTGTACATCGGCGCCCGCGAGGGGCGCTACCCCGGCATGGTGACGCGGCGCGAGCTGCGTGTGCGCCTGATGGCGCCTCCCGACCAGGTCGCACAGACCAGGACCGTGCAATACGAAGGCCGCGCGCTGACGCTGCACTTCGGCTCATCCCATCCAGACCCACGATGAAGAAGACTCTCCTCCCCTTGTTGCTGGCCCTGCTGGCCGCCACCGCCCAGGCCGAAGTGCGCCTGTCCAACGTGTTCGGCGAGCACATGGTGCTGCAGCGCGACCGTCCGCTGCGCCTGTGGGGGACGGCCACGCCCGGCCAGACGCTGACCGTGGACCTTGCCGGGCGCACGGCCCGCACCCGCGTCGGCGCCGACGGCCGCTGGCGCGTGGAGCTGACCCCGCTGCCGGCGGGTGGGCCATTCCGCCTGCTCGTCCAGGGCGACCAAACCGTGGAACTGCGTGACGTGCTGATCGGCGACGTCTGGCTGCTCGGCGGCCAGTCCAACATGGAGTTTCCGCTGGCGGCGACCGACACCGGCGCGCAGGAAGTCGCGTCGCCGCAGAACCCGCAGCTGCGCCAGTTGCGCGTGCCGCTGCGCGCCAGCGTGCGGCCCGAGGCCGAAATCGCACCCGCGCCCTGGGTCGTGGCCGAGCCGGGACGAGTGGGTGAATTCAGCGCCATCGGCTACCACTTCGCACGCCAGATCCAGGCCGTGCAGGGCGTGCCCATCGGACTCCTCAACACCGCTTGGGGCGGCTCCATGCTGGAGACATGGGTCCGCCGCGAAGCCGCCCTGAAGGACCCCGACCTCGCACCCACCGTGCGCGCGCTGCCGGCCGACAATGCCGCGTTCAGTGCGGCGCTGGGCAAGCGCCTGCAAGACCGCGTGGCCGCCTGGCAGCGCGGACTGCCGGTGCAGGGCGTGGACACCAGGCGCTGGTCCGCCGCCGGGGACATCGACGGCGACTGGCCCACGCTGCAAGCACCGGGCGAATGGGAAGGCCAGGGCTTGGCCGACCTGGATGGCATCGTCTGGCTGCGCAAGCGGGTGGACCTCAGCGCCTCCCAGGCAGCCGGTGCCGCGCAGTTGCACCTGGCCAAGGTCGACGACTGCGACGAGACCTGGGTCAACGGCCAGCGCGTCGGCGGCCAGTGCGGCTACGACCAGCCGCGCCGTCATGCCCTGCCCGCCGGGGTTCTGCGCGCAGGTGCCAACTGGATCGCGGTGCGCGTGACCGACACCGGGGGTGGCGGAGGCTTCCACGGCGAGGCCGCAGCGATGCGCCTGGACACCGCTGCCGGCGCCGTCTCCCTCGCCGGCACCTGGCGGGCGCGCGTCGAGAAGATCCAGGCTGCGGCGGGACCCGTCGCCAACAACGCGCCGGCCCTGGGCCACAACGGCTTGATCGCACCGCTGCAGGGCCTGTCGGTGCGCGGCGTGCTCTGGTACCAGGGCGAGGAAAATTCCGGACGCGCGGCCGCCTATGCCGACGGGTTCAAGCGCCTCATCGAGGACTGGCGTGGTCAGTTCGGCGACCCCAACCTGCCCTTCTTCTTCGTGCAGCTGGCCGCCTGGTTGCCGCTGGCCGACAACAAGCCCGGCCAAGGCAACTGGGCCGAGTTGCGCGAGAGCCAGGCCGCGGCCCTGGCCCTGCCCCACACCGGCATGGCCACCGCCATCGACGTCGGCGACGAAGTCGACATCCACCCGCGCGACAAGCGCACCCTCGGCCACCGCCTGGCCGCTCTGGCCCTGAGCGAGTTCGGCCTGCGCACCGCGCCGGCCAGCGGCCCGCGCCTGCTGCGCCACGAGGCCCGTGGCGGCGAGTTCCATTTGCGCTTCGGCGACACCGCCGGCGGCCTGCGCACCGCCCGCGCCGGCGAGCCGGTGCGCGGCTTCTATCTGGCCGGCCCCGACCGCCGTTGGGTGCCGGCGCAAGCCCTCATCGACGGCGATCGCATCGTGCTTCACAGCCCCGCCGTGCCGACCCCGGTGGCGGCGCGCTATGCCTGGGTCAACAACCCGAGCGAGGCCAACATCGTCGGCGGCGCCGGCCTGCCCCTGCCGCCGCTGCGCACCGACAACTGGCCGCTGGAAACGGCCGAGCGGCGCTATGGGCGCTGAGTTTCGTGACTTGACGTGAGTCTCCGCGCTGTTTCGCTTCAGAACGTTCCAGCACAAACGGAACGCCTGGGAGCCCATCTACAACCACTATGTGAATCGCATGGGCCTGGCGGCGCCCAACGTCGCGCGCATGGTGCCGCTGTGCGAGCCGAACTACGGCTCGAGCGCCAAAGTTAATTCGATCGGCGCGCGAAATATGTCACCCGACTCCAACGCAGGACGGGCCCGCATGGAGTCATGAACCTTCGAACGTCGAGTCTGTATCAGCTTGTTGCAACATCGGCGATGCCGACGGTTTGCCAGCGTGGCGCGCCCCTTGCGTCTTCGTGTCCCGCGGCCCACTCGGAACGCTCGCAGCCTGCCTTCCCCCTTCTTGCTGGGGAGCTGCGACCTTGTGCAAGGCATCGCATCCGCCCTGGTGCTGCGCATCTACCACGGTGCTGAGCGCAGCGGTCATTGCGGGCTGAGCTGCGCAGCCGTGACCGGATTACTTCAACGGAGAACGAGAAATTGAACATGTGGAAAACCGCCGCGCCAGGGACTGACTTCGACGAACTGCCCGACCCGACCCGGCGTGCGTTGTCCTTGGGGCTGGGTCTGTTCCCGTTGCTCCCCCTGCTGCCGGGCTGTGGCGCGCGCGGCGAGGAGGCCGGCGATTCGGCGCAGGACAAGTCCGCCCCCGCTTCGGTGAGCGGTGTCTTCCGCCACCCGGGGCTGCTGGCCACCGAAGACGACTTCACCCGCATCCGCGCGCACATCAAGGCAGGCCAGGAGCCGTGGACGGGCTGGTGGAACAAGCTGTGCGCCGAGCGCTTCGCCACCCTGGACACCAGGCCCTACCCGCTGCCGGCGGTCTACCGGGCCGACGGCAGCAAGAACAACCTGTACGTCGACATCTGGCGCGCCTGGACCCTGACATTGCGCTGGAAGCTGTCCGACCCTCAGGACAACCGCTATGCCGACAAGGCGGTGGAGTTCCTGGACGCCTGGGCGACCACCCTGAAGGAGGTCGGGACGGTTCCTCCAGGATCGACCGCCCATGACGACCACACCTTCATCCTGATGGCCGGCATGCAGGGTCACCAGTTGGCGCAGATCGGCGAGATCCTGCGCACCTACTCCGGCTGGCCACCGGAGAGCCTGAAGCGCTTTCAGGACATGCTGCTCAAGGTCTTCGCCTCGATCTCGTCCTGGTTCCTCAGCGACGGACGCATCGGCTCCCATGCCAACTGGGACATGGCCTCTCTCGTCGGCGCCATGGCCATCGGCATCTTCTGCGACCAGCCCGACCTGTACCGCCTGGCCTGCGACTGCTACGCCGGCAACAACCGCGGCAAGCTCAGGACCTTCGGCAACGGCTCCATCTTGCACGGCGTCTACTTCATGCACCCGGGTCATTTCGGGCAGTGGGAGGAGAGCGGCCGCGACCAGGGCCACTCCACGCTGGGCATGTCGCTGGGCGGCGACCTGATGGAGATGGCCTGGAACCAGGGCGACGATCTCTACGGGCTGTACAACAACCGCTTCCTCGCGGCCGCCGAGTACGTGGCGCGCTCCAATCTGCTCGACGAGAACGGCAAGACCTACCCGATGCCGTATGCGCGCGAACACGATCCGTCGCAGCCTCACACGTCCCTGTGGACCCAGGTGAACCAGTCGTTCCAGCACGGCCGCAACGCCTGGGAGCCCATCTACAACCACTACGTCAACCGCATGGGGTTGGCCGCGCCCAACGTCACTCGCATGGCGCTGCAGTGCGAGCCGAAGTACGGCGGCAGCAGCGACGACGTCTGGTGGCCGACGCTGATCCATCGGCGTGTGTATGCCGGATCGATGAAGCCGGCATCCGGCCTCACGGCCCATTTGCGAGGCGACCGCGTCGTCCTGTCGTGGTGGGGCAGCCTCGGCGCGACCTCGTATGCGGTCAACCGAAGCGCAAAGGCGAGCGGCCCCTTCACCCTTCTCGGCACAGTCTCGGCGAGCGACCTGCTCACGTACAGCGACTTGCCGGCCAACGGCGCCTGGTTCTACCAGGTCACCGCCGAGGGCACCGGTGCCCCGGGCACCGGCTCCAACGTGGCCCGCATCGCCGTTCCGGGCGAGCCCCGCCTGGCCATGCCGCTGAACGGCGTGAACAACTCAGGCACGGCTGGCACGCTGCTCACCGCCGCCGGCACCTCGGCGTCGGTGGAGGGCACGCTGCTGGACGGCGCGGCCTGGGGCGACGGGCGTCGCAGCGACAAGGCCCTTGTGTTCGACGGCAAGAAGGCTGGTCTGCAGCTGCCGTCGGGGCTGTTCAGCGACCTCGACGATTTCAGCGTGTCCCTGTGGGCGTACGCGAATTCGCTGCACTGGGACACCTGCCTGTTCTTCTCAGGGCAGGATGGATTCAGCTACATGTGCATCGCGCCCCAGAGCGGCGGTCGGGGCGTGCTGCGCTTCGTGATTGCCGGCGCAGGACACAACGACTCGCAGGCAGTGGAGGCGTCGAGTGCTCTGCCTATCCGGCGCTGGGTCCATGTGGCGGTCACTCTGCAAGGGACCACCGGGCGGCTGTATCTGGACGGCACCGAAGTGGCGAAATCCGACGACATCCTGCTGTCGCCGCGCCAGGTGGGCGACCAGGTGACCTTCCTGGGGCGCAACTGGGCGCATCCATCGTTCGACGGCCGCATCCAGGACTTCCGCGTCCACGCCGGCGCGCTGAGTGCCGCAGAGGTCGCAGCGCTGATGCAGTGACGGCGGGGTCCAGCAGCGCCACGACCGGGCCGCCGCGGCGACCGCGATTCACGCGCGTTCGAGCACGACGGCGATGCCGTGGCGACCCCGATGCACAAGCGCTTGCGCCTGAATGCATTCGACCAGTGCCAGGTGCGCGCAGCCGCATCGCAGGCGTTGGGGCCAGGCTCCCGGAGCTTCTCCTTCGGTGCCGCGCCTGATCGCGCTGCCGACGTCCAACTGCCCACCGATGACGACGTCGCGCTCGCGCATGCCTGGCAACCCGAAGTGGCCGGCTGGCTGCTGGCCCTCGATCGTCGCCGCTTAGATTGCGTTTGCCGTCATCCCCGATCGTCAGCCGGAACTGCCGCACGCCGGAGCGGCTGCTCGTGGCCGCCAAAAGGCGGCCAGCGGGCGGCTTCGACGGTCGGGTGAGAGCCGTGGAGGAGCCGCTCGAGCGGCAATGACGGCTGTCAGTTGCGAAGTTGCCCCGCCCGTGCCGCAGCCACCGGTCATGGACGACCCGCTGCGGTCCGTCGCTGCGATGCGAGAGCGGCCATTTCGCGTGAGGTTCATGAGAACAATTGAATTCGTCTTTGCTCTGCGTTCTCAGCGTTCTTGTATGTTCTGTTTCGCGGTTTCTATCCTAGTCGTAGGGGGCGGTGGGCAAGTGGGCAGAGGCCCGCGCGGTGGGCAACGCGCAGCGTTGTCCATGGCAAGCGGGCCGGTTCG
>DASUZE010000017.1:0-218679 GCA_036377015.1 Piscinibacter sp.
CGACCTTGCGCGTGCCCTTCTTGTCGACCACCTTGTCGACGAGAGCGACCGGCGGCTCGGCGAGGATCGAGATCGACGGCACGACGATCTCGAACTTGCCGGGGCCGAGCTCCTGGATTGCGAGGAATGCCTCGTTCTCCCAGGAGATGGACACGTCGCCGATGCCGCGCTCGACGAAGGTGGTGGTCGAGCCGCGCGCGCCGGAGTCGAGCACCGGCACGTTCTTGTAGAGGCTGGCGACGAAGGCCTGGGCCTTCGCGTCGTCGCCGAACTTCTTCTTGGCGTAGCCCCAGGCGGCCAGGTAGTTCCAGCGCGCGCCGCCGGAGGTCTTGGGGTTGGGGGTGATCACGGCGATGCCGGGCTTGGCCAGGTCGTCCCAGTCCTTGATGCCCTTGGGGTTGCCCTTGCGCACCAGGAACACGATGGTCGAGGTGTAGGGCGAGCTGTTGTGCTGGAGGCGCTTCTGCCAATCCGGGGCGACGAGCTTGGCGCGCTCCGAGATCTCGTCGATGTCGTAGGCCAGCGCCAGGGTGACGACGTCGGCATCGAGGCCGTCGATGACCGACCTCGCCTGCTTGCCCGAGCCGCCGTGCGAGGTCTTGACGACCACGTTGTCGCCGGTCTTGGTCTTCCAGTACTCGGCGAAGGCCTTGTTGTAGTCCTGGTACAGCTCGCGGGTGGGGTCGTAGGACACGTTGAGCAGCGTGACGTCCTTGGCCAGGGCGACGCCGGCGGTGGCGGCGAGCGCGAAGGACAGGAGGGCGTGGCGGAGCGGGCGGGTCATGGAAGTATCCTGTTTGGAACGGTTGGCGCATCCTAAGAAGGGCCGATGCCACCGGGAACGAATCAAAAGGCGAATGCTTATTCGGTTTCGGCACGACAGCCCGGAAAATCGGGCCATGGCCCCGCACCGCTTTCGCGCCGCCGTCTTCGACATGGACGGCCTTCTCCTCGACTCGGAGCGTCCGATCCGCGACGCCTGGATGCGGGCCACCCGTGAATTCGGCGTCGCGCTGGACGCCGCGGCCTACCTGCAGGTGGTCGGGCGCAACGAGGCCGACAGCCGCCGCATGCTGCAAGCGCTCCTGGGCGCGACGGTCGGCTACGACGAGGTGAGGGCCCGCGCCGCGGTGCTGATCGCCGAAGCCGTCGGCGCCGGCGGCTACGCGGTGAAGGCCGGCGTGGTGGCGCTGTTGCAGGCGCTGCACGGGCGCGGCGTGCCCTGCGTCGTGGCGTCGTCGACCAACCGCGCCGAAGTCGAGCGCCGCCTGGCCCACGCCGGCCTGGCCGGCTACTTCGACGCCTTCAGCGGCGGCGACGAGGTGCGCCGCGGCAAGCCCCATCCCGACCTGTTCCTGCTGGCCGCGCAGCGTGCCGGACAGTCGCCGCGGGACTGCCTGGTGTTCGAGGACTCCGAGCACGGCGCGCGGGGCGCCATCGCGGCCGGGATGTCGGTGGTGATCGTGCCGGACCTGAAGACGCCCAGCGAGGAAGCGAGCTCAGGCTGCCTGGCCGTGCTCGCCTCGCTGCACGAGGCCCACACCCACGTCCCCACCTGGTTCTCGTAGCCCGGGTGCAACCCGGGTTGCACCCGGGCTACAAGGTCACGCTGCGCGCCTTCACCACCGCACGCAGCCGGATCGCCTGCGCCTCGCGCGCCGCCGGCGTGTTGCCCACCGGCCCGGCTGCGCGGCGCTGGTCCTCGATCAGCTGGGCCGCGCGCTGGGCGTCGTTGAAACCGGCCGCGGCCTTGGGCAGCAGCTCGGGCTTCGCGGTGGTGCCGGCCAGCTCGGCGAGTTGAGCCCAGTGCGCGACGGTGTAGCGGTAGGCCAGCTCGCCGAAGGGCGACTCCTTGGCGACGAGGCCCGGGATGGCCGCGGCGATGTTGGGCGGCGCGACGCCGGCCAGCGACGCCGCCAGCAGCGCTTCGGCGCGGCCCGCATCGCGCCCGGCGGCGAGCGCCTGGGCATACATCTGGCGCTCCTCCTCGCCGGCCGCGGCCTTCAGGCCGTCGAGCAGGCGGTCGAAGCGGGCCTGGTCGGCATGCATGCCGACCACATGCACCACGGCGCTGCGGATCGATCCCAGCAAACCGGCGCCACCCGCCGCCTGCGCATCGAAGCGCCGCAGCGCCTCGCGCACCACGTCCGCATCGTCGAAGCGCGCCAGCGCCTCGATGAGCTGGCCGCGCAGCTGCAGGGTCTGCACGTTGTCGTCGCGGCGTGGCGTCCAGCCCAGGCGCGCCAGCTGCGGCGCGAGCAGCGGGACCGCGGTGTGGCGCAGCGACGCCTGCGCCGGCGTGCCGGCCAGCGCGATGTCGAGCTCGTGCAGCTGCTGGGTCGCCAGCGTCCAGACGGCGGGATGCGCAGGCGCCTTCGCCATCGCGGCGAGGAGGTCGAAATAGGCCGGCATCGGCAGCTCGCCCGCTTGCGCCAGGGCGAAGCTGTCGCTCAGCAGTGTCACGCGGTCGGCCGGCGCCAGGCGGGCGAAGCGCTGGGTCAAGGCTTGGCGCAGCCGGGGCTCGTAGGCCACGCGGTAGAAGCCGGCGCCGTCGGCGTTGACGATCACCGGCTCGTCGCTGCAGGGGCCGACATCGATGCTGCCCTGGGGCGCCTCGAGCAGCGTCGTGATCACGCGCCGGCCTTGGCGCAGTCGCACCGGGACCTTCCACGACCCGGCCGCGGGCGCGGTCCCCGGAGTGACGAAGCGGCGCTGCGCGAGGTGCACGCGGCTGCGGCCGTTCTCGCAGGCGCTCGTCACCTCGATCAGCGGGAAGCCCGGCTGGTCCGTCCAGCTCGCGGCCACCGCCGCGACGTCGCGGCCCGACGCGCGTCCGATGTGGTGCCACAAGTCGCCGGCGGTCGCGTTCGACAGGCGCTGGCCCTGCATGTAGGCGGCCAGGCCGCGGCGCAACGCCTCGGGGCCGATCCATTGCTCGAGCATCGCGAGCACCGCGCCGCCCTTGGCGTAGGTGATGCCGTCGAAGACGTCCCACACCGCGGTCTCGGCCACCGGGCCCGAGCGGATCGCGCGCGTCGCGTTGCCCGCATCGAGCGCCATCGCCCTGTCGACCGGCAGGCGGTTCTGCAGCGGCACGTCCCAGGACGGATTGAAGTGGTCCATGACCTTGTTCTCCATCCAGGTCGCGAAGGCCTCGTTGAGCCAGATCTCCTCCCACGAGGCCGCGGTGACGAGGTTGCCGAACCACTGGTGGGCGATCTCGTGGGCCACCGTGGCGTAGACGGCGTGGCGGGTCTCGGGGCTGCTGCGGGCGGGATCGAACAGCAGCGCCTCCTCGGTGTAGGAGATCAGGCCCCAGTCCTCCATCGCGCCCCAGCGCACGCTGGGCACCGCGAACTGGTCGAGCTTGGGCAGCGCGAAGGGCACGCCGAAGTAGCGCGTGTAGTAGGGCAGCACCTGCTGCGTGACACCCATGGCGTAGCGCGCCTGCGCGCGCTTGCCCGGCGCGGTCAGCATGCGCAGCGGCACGCCGGCGGCGCGGCCTTCGAGCCGGTCGAAGCGGCCCACCGCCAGGCTCACGAGGTAGCTGGGCATGGGCGGGGTGGGCGCGAAGCGGTGCACGGCGGCGTCGCCGTCGATGCGCCGGCCCACGCCGGGCATGTTGGAGACCACCTCCAGGCCGCGCGGCGCGCGCACTTCGAGCTCGAAGGCGGCACGGAACGAAGGCTCGTCGAACGCCGGGAACAGCGTGCGGGCGTAGATGGCCTCGAGCTGGGTCGCGAGCACCCGCTCGCCGCCGTGCTCGGCGCGGTACAGGCCGTCGGCATAGGCGTGCACGGGGCCGCGGTAGGCGATCTCCACCCGGTGCTCGCCCGCCTCGATGGGCTGCCCGTCCTCGGGCGCCAGGCGCCAGGTCTGGGTGGCCGGCTCGGGCACGACGGTCAGCACGCGCGCGCCCGACGGCGACATCAGCCGAGCATCCTGTGCGGTGAGCTCATGGGCGTGCAGCTCGATGGCCGGCACGCTGCGGCGAACCCGCACGCTGATCGCGACCCGGCCATCGAAGGCGTCGCGCGCCGGATCGAGGTCTAGCGTGAGGCGGTAGTGCGACGGCACGACTTGCTTGGACAGGTGGCCGGGCGTCGTGTCGAACTGGTAGCGCGGCTGCGCGTGGGCAGCGGCCGAGGCCATCGCGACAGCGGCGAACAACGCCGCGATCCGGCGAAAGGGCGGGATCATCGTCCTTGTCTCCCTGGCGGCCAGCCTCGTGAGCCCGCCGCACGAACACGAAAAGCGCCGACTGTAACCGGTCTAGGCCAGTTTCTTCGCGAGGAAGGCCAGGCCGGGCGTGAGGTGCTTGACCAGGGGCGCCGGCACGCATTGCATCAGCCAGCGCGCGCTACGACCTTCGCCCTGGACGAAGCCCGGCTGCCGGCGCGCGGCGCGCACGGCGGCGGCATCGGTGCTCACGTAGTCGCGCGCAAAGCGCATCTCGGGTGCGGCCCAGAACGAGCGCAGGTCGGTGAATCCGGCCTGTTCGATCAGCGCCTGGAGCGCGTCGTGCGAATGCAGCAGGCCGCCCGGTCGCGCCTGGCCGCGCCGACGCAGCAGCCAGCGCCAGAGCGATCGCGGCAGGGCGTTGCCGAAGCGCATCTGGTGCGAGTGCTCGTCGGCCTTGCCGATCAGGTACTTGAGGGCGAAGCGGTTCTTGGTCGCGAGGTACAGCGAGCCGCCCGGCCGCAGCACGCGCGCCATCTCGCCCAGCAGGCGGCGCTGCACCTCGAGCTCGGGCTCGTCGGGACAACGCGACGCGCACCATTCGAACACCAGGTTCAGCACGACCAGGTCGAAGCTCGCGTCGGGATAGGGCAGGCGGCAGTCGTCGCCTCCGGCGGCCACGCGCACGTTGTCGCGGCCCTGCTGGGCGCAGCGCTGGGCGACGAACTCAGCCTGGCCCGAGACCACCTCCAGCGCCGACACCGAGCGGGCGCGCTGCGCGAACAGCGCCGTGAACTGTCCGAGGCCGGGGCCGATCTCGAGCACGTCGGTGTGCGGCGTGAGCGGCAGCAGGTCCAGGAAGGCCGCGCGCCCGGGCTGCAGCACGTACGCCAGCATGCCGGGGTCGTCGCGCCAGACGCTGCGCAGCGCCGCTTCCCAGCCCTCGCTGCGCGCCAGCGCGTTCAGGCGCGCGAGGCGGGCGCGGCCCGCATCGTCCTCGGCGGCGCCGAAGCGCTGGAACTGCGGGATGCCCGAGCGCACCGGGTAGACGGTGTCGCCGGCGCTGCTGCGCAAGGCCTGGTCGTCGGGCCGCAGCAACGAGTGCGTCAGCGGGCAAACGTAGGGTCGTTCCATCACGGAGTCGTGCGGCATGGGTGGGGTCCTGCGGTGTCAGTCGAGCTGCTCGGCCAGGCAGGCGTGGCAGGACTCGACCATGGGGATGAACATGTCCATCGGGAAGTGCTCCAGCACCAGCGCCATCTGGCCGAGCGCGGCGAGCAGGTGCGACATGGTGTCCTCGCGCTCGCATCCCAGGACCTGCGCATGGCGCTGCAGCTCCTGCGCGAGGCCCCGCCGGCCCAGGCGCATGGACAGCGCCAGGCGCACCAGGTCATAAACGGCATGGCCGCGCGGCTCCGCGCCGGGCCAGTCGATCACGACGAAGCGGCCGCGCCAGCGCGTCAGGTCGGCCCACGACCCGGCCGGGCGCAGCAGCACGTTGCCCTTCCAGAGGTCGCCGTGCATGAGCACGCTGCGCGGGTGCCACACGCCGGCCAGCAGCCGATGCGCGGCGCGCTGGGCGGCGTGGCGCACCGGCTCGCGCAGGCGCGCGAGCCGCGCCAGCGCACGCAGCGGCTCGCCATAGCGGCGCTCGTGCTCGCCGGCGTCGACCTCGCGCACCGTCGCGGCATGGGCGTGCCACAGCCAGTCGAACAGCGCCGGCGCCAGCCACCCGCGCTGGAGGCGCCAGGCGATGCGTCCGTGCGCGAGCTCGTCGCAATGCGGCAGCACGGCATAGCTCAGCCCCTGGACGCGGCCCTCGGCCAACGGGTCGAGGATGTGCCGGCCCTGCGCCGGCAGCAGCAGCGCCTTGGCCTGGCTGGCCCGGGTCATGGCGCGATCGACCATGTCGGGGGCGTCGGGCGACGAGCACATCACGACGGCACGGGCGGGGCCGCGGGTGTCGGTCACGCGCAGCACCGCCGCGGCATCCAGGCGCGGCACGACGCTGCCCAGCGGCGCCAGCGAGATGCGCTGGCGCGGCAACTGCAGCACCGCCTCCAGGCGCTCGCCGAGCTGGTCGGCGAGATCGCCGGCGCTGGGCCGCCATCCCTCGGGTCGTGATTGAAAAGACGTGAGCATGGTTGTCATCGTTCGGTCGCAATCGACCGATAGAACGCAGCGCCATGGCCTTCCTCGCACCGCTTGTCTCGTTCATGCGCATCGTCGTGGCCCGCAGGGCGAACCCCCACAGCGGGCAGCACGAAACGGCGCACGCGACGACGGGCACAGCCTCCCTTGGGGCAAGCGGCGTGCCCGACGAGGTCGCCGATACGGAGGTCGAGGCCGAGCTGGTGCGCCGGCGCGTGCGTCACTTCCGGCGCGAGCAGTTCGGCGCCGCCGAAGACTGACGGCGCCCCGTCGCGCTAGGGCAGCGTCCTGAGGTAGCTGCCCACCGGCGCCGAGAAGTTGAAGCCGTCGGCGCGGTCCCAGTTGATCGACCAGGTCATCACGCCGCGGAAGCCCGGATGGGCCTGGCTGGGCTTCACGCTGCCGCAGCCAGTGAGCTTGGTCAGGCAGTCGACGGTGTTGCGCACCGTGGCCGCCGTGACGAAGCCGGAGTTGGCCGAGCGCGAGCCCGAGGGGACGCCGATCGCCACCTGGTCGGCGCGCAGGCCGGTGAAGCTGCCCGACTGGCCGTAGTTCAGCGGGAAGCCCTCGATCAGCATGCGGCTGCCGGCCACGAGCATGTCGACCGAGCCTTCGGTGTAGGCGGCGCTGGAGTACGGCGAGTACAGGCCGCCGTTGTTGTAGTACTGCACGTGCAGGATGTTCAGGTCGCTGCGCAGGCCGTCGATGATGGGCAGGTAGGCGCCCCAGATGCTGCCGTAGGCCACGTAGCCGCCCTGGACGTACGGGAACTCCGGCGCCATCGACAAGTAGAAGCCCGAGCCCACCTTGGCCTTGAGCTGCTTCACCGCCGTGACCAGGTTGGTGATGATGGGCGCGCCGTGCGACACGCCGCTGCCGCTTTCCAGGTCGAGGTCGATGCCGTCGAAGCCGAACTTCTGGATGATCGCGGCCAGGCTGTTGACGAAGTTGGTGACGTTGGCCGCGGTGTTCAGCGTCACCGAGCCGTTCTGGCCGCCCAGCGACAGCACCACCTTCTTGCCGTTGGCCTTGAGCGCCTTCACGTCGGCGATGAACTGCGCCTCGCTGCCTGCCCCCGGATCGACGCTGAAACTCACGTTGCCGTTGCCCGCGTCATCGGCGAAGGCGACGACGATGACGTTCCAGTCGCTCGAGATCTGCGACAGGGGGTAGGTCGGGCCGCTGGGGTTGGTGAAGTTGTGCCAGTAGCCGACCAGCGGGTGCTTGGCGAGGCCCGGGACGGGAGCCGGGGCCGGTGCGGGCGCCGGTGCGGGCGCAGGAGCCGGTGCGGGGGCGGGAGCCGGTGCTGGCGCAGGTGCCGGGGCAGGTGCCGGCGTGGGAGCCGGTGCCGGTGCGCACACATTGACCTGGGTCCAGGGCTGGCCGCTGCCCACCGGCCCGTTGTTCGTGCTGGGGTTCTGCCCCTGCGTCCACCAGTTCGCCTTGTAGTTGGCGCCGTTGACGCTGGCGGTCTGTCCGCCGGTGTAAGCCGTCGCGCTGTTCCATGCGGGTGCACAACCCGGTGCCGGTGCCGGTGCCGGTGCTGGCGCTGGCGCGGGTGCCGGTGTGGGAGCGGGCGTCGGCGCAGGTGCCGGCGCCGGCCCGCTGCTCGCGCCCAGATCGGTCCACAAGCTGGCATTGCCCGGATTCCACCCGGTGCTGGCGTAGTCGGTCTGGTCGACCGTCGCACGGTAGTCGTGCCCCTGATAAGACACGATCGTCCCGGCACGGTAGAACGTGTCCGGCTGCCAGGCCGGATAGGCGGCCCAGACCGCGCTGGCGATCACGGTGGCCGACAGGGCGATCAGCAGGCGATGGGGGTGGCGCGGTCTGTGAGCGGTCTTGGACATGGCTTGGGCTCCCTGGTGTGCGCGACTATTGCTTCAGGATCCCGGACCGTCACTTGGTATAACCACTTAAGTACCAATAGATACCATTGAAATACCAGCAATCCCCATGCCCGCCAATTCCGCGCCGCTCGAATGCCATTCCTGGGACGCAACTTTCCCGTGACAGGAACCCCCTAACGCGCCTCGCTGCCATGATTTCCGCCCATTACCCGCCCCAACCATGACCAAGAGTTCCTCTCCCTTCGCCGCCGCGGCCCAGCCGGTGCCGGGCAGCACCATCCACACCGACAGTGCCGGCCTCGTGTGCGGCGACGTGCAGGTCCCCACGCCCACCGGCACCGTCCCGGCCTACCAGTCGGTGCCCGACCGCCGCGGGCCGCATCCCATCATCCTGGTGGTCCAGGAGATCTTCGGCGTGCACGAGCACATCCGCGACGTCACCCGGCGCCTCGCCCGCCTCGGCTTCTTCGCGATCGCGCCCGAGCTGTATGCCCGCCAGGGCGATCCACGGCAGTTCGAGGACATCGAGCAGCTGCGCGAGCGCATCGTCAACAAGGTGCCCGACGAGCAGGTCTTCGCCGATCTCGACGCGTGCTATGAGTGGGCCAGGCAGCATGGCGGCGACCCTGCGAGGCTGGGCATCACCGGCTTCTGCTGGGGCGGGCGCATCACCTGGCTGTACGCCGCGCACCAGCCGCGGTTGAAGGCGGCCGTCGCCTGGTACGGCCGCCTCTCCGGGCCCAAGCATGCGCTGCAGCCGCGCCATCCGCTGGACGTCGCCGGACAGCTCAAGGCGCCGGTGCTGGGCCTGTACGGCGGCCAGGATGCCGGCATCCCGCTCGACCAGGTCGAGCAGCTGCGAGCCGCCCTGCGCGAGGCGAACAGCGCCTCGCAGGTCCTGGTGTACCCCGACGCGCCGCACGCCTTCTACGCCGACTACCGCCCCAGCTACCGGCGCGAAGCGGCCGAGGACGGGTGGCAGCGGATGCAGGCCTGGTTTCACCAGAACGGCTTGCGCCCGTAGCGCGACAACAAAACGAAACACGGCGATACGGCGCCGAGAAGACGCCTGCGCCGCGTTTCGCAACCATCGGCTCCTCGTTCAACACAGAGGAGCAATCGATGAAACCCTGGCTCAAGCGCACCTTCGTCGGCCTGTTCGGCGCCTCGGCGCTGCTGGGCGGCGTGGCCGCCTGCTCGCATTCGCACCACGGCCCGGGCGGCTGGCACAGCATGGGGCCCGAAGACGCGGAGCGGTTCAAGGCCCGTGCCACCGACAGGGTCGCCGACAAGCTGGAGCTGAACGCCGACCAGAAGGCCAAGCTCGGGGTGCTGCTCGATCGCATGCAGGAGCAGCGCCTGGCCCTGCGCGGCGCCAGCGACCCGCGCGCCGACCTGCTGGCGCTGGTCAAGGACAACGCGTTCGACCGCTGGCATGCGCAAGACCTGGTCAACGCCAAGCTGGCCGCGGTGCGTGACAAGGGCCCGCAGGTGATCGCCGCGCTGGCCGACTTCTACGACAGCCTGCAGCCGGCACAGCAAGACAAGGTGCGCGAGTTCCTGCAGCGCGGCAGCCGCCGCTGGGGCCAGGGCTGAGCCCGCGCGCGGGCGCAGCGCCGACAATGCCGACATGCGCCGCATCCTGCTGATCGACGACGACGAGCGCCTGGCACCGCCCCTGGCCGCGTACTTCAAGCGCGCCGAGTTCGAGCTCGACGCCGCGGTGCGGCCCAGCGAGGGCCTGGCCAAGCTGCGCAGCAGCCACTACGACGCCGCCATCCTCGACGTGATGCTGCCGGAGATGGACGGCTTCGCGCTGTGCCGCGAGATCCGCCGCGACAGCGACATCCCCATCGTCATGCTCACCGCGCGCGGCGAGGTGATGGACCGGGTGGTCGGCCTGGAGCTGGGCGCCGACGACTACCTGCCCAAGCCCTTCGAGCCGCGCGAGCTGCTGGCGCGCCTGCAGACCATCCTGCGGCGCGCCCGCGCCACCGACCTTGCGCCCGCCACCCGCCGGCTCGCCTTCGAGGGGCTGTCCATCGACCTCGATTGCCGCGAAGTGCGCCGCCACGGCGAGCTGCTCGAGCTCACCGGAACCGAGTTCGAGCTGCTGGCGATGCTGGCGCGCGCGCCGAGCAAAGTGTTCACCCGCGACCAGATCCTCGAGCGCTTGCGCGGGCAGTCGGCGGAAGACCTCTACACGCGGGCGGTCGACATCCTGGTGAGCCGGCTGCGCAAGAAGCTGGAGCCGCTGGACTGCATCAAGACGCTGCGCAACGTGGGCTACGCGTTCACGGGGAGCCGTGCATGAGTGCCCAATGGGACGTCGGCGCCATACGGAGCCGCCGCGGCGCATGGCGCTCGCGCTGGCACCACGCGCACCGGCGCATGAAGCACTCGCTCAAGTGGCGCCTGGTCGGCTTGTTCCTGCTGCTCGCGCTGGCCACGACGGTGACCTTTCTCGCCGGCGTGAAGGAAATCGTGACCGGCGCCTGGCAGAGCTACGGCCGGCCGCTGACGACCGACTACCTCGACCTGCTGGCGCAGCAGATCGGCACGCCGCCCGATGTTCAGAAGGCGCGCACCCTGACCGAGCGCTTGCCGCTGGCGGTGCACATCGACGGGCCGCAGGTGCAATGGGACTCGCATCCCGAGGAGTCGAAGCGGCACTGGCGGCGCCCTGTCTTCCAGGGCGGCCCGGGCACCGACATGCAGCGCTTCCACGTGCGCGAGCTGCCCGACGGCCATCGCATCACGTTCATGCTGGCCGATCCGATCGAGGTGATGGGCCCGCACATCATGGTGTGGAGCACCCTGGCGACGTTGCTGCTGCTGACCGTGCTCGCGCTGGCGGTGGTGCGCCACATGCTCAAGCCGCTGGACGACATCCGCGAGGGCGCGGTGCGCTACGGCCGCGGCGAGTTCGCCCACCGCATCCCCCTGCGCCGGCACGATGAGCTGGGCGACCTGGCGCAGCAGGTGAACACCATGGCCGGCGAGATCCAGGGCATGCTCGACGCCAAGCGCGCGCTGCTGCTGGCCATCAGCCACGAGCTGCGCTCGCCGCTCACGCGCGCCCGCCTGAATGCCGAGCTGATCGACGAGAGCGAGGCGCGCGCCGCGCTGCTGCACGACCTGGCGGAGATGCGCGACCTGGTGCTCGACCTGCTGGAAAGCGAGCGGCTGGCGACCGGCCATGCGGCGCTGCACCCGGAGCCCACCGACCTCAACGCCCTCGTGCGCGAGGCCACCGCCGACCGACCGGTGCAGACCGCGCTCGATGCGGCGTTGCCTGCGCTGTCGCTGGACCGCACGCGCGTCAAGCTGCTGCTGCGCAACCTGCTGGACAACGCGCTGCAGCACGGAAGCGACGCCGCGGAGGTGAGCACCGCGCGCGAGGACGCGCAGGTGCGGCTGTCGGTGCGCGACCACGGACCCGGCGTGCCGGAGGAGCTGATCGCGCAGCTCAGCCAGCCCTTCTTCCGCGCCGACACCGCCCGGCGTCGCAGCACCGGCGGCGTGGGGTTGGGGCTGTACCTGTGCCGGCTGGTGGCGCAGGCGCATGGCGGCACGCTGGTGATCCGCAATGCGCAACCGGGCTTGGAAGTGGTGGTGACACTTCCTTCGTAGCCCGGGTGCAACCCGGGTTGCACCCGGGCTACAGAGCCGGTGTAGCCTGCCGGCCCATGTGGCTCCTGCCCGCCGGCACCTCCCCCGACGCTGCGCCCGTGCTCATCGCGCGCGGCCTGCGCGCCCTCGGCGACGGCTGCCTTGCGGTGCTGCTGCCGGCGTATTTGCTCGCGCTGGGCCTCGGCCAGCTGGAGGTGGGCCTCATCAGCACCGCCACGCTCCTCGGCTCGGCGCTGGCGACGCTGGCGGTCGGCGCCTGGGGCCACCGCGTCGCCTCGCGCCGCCTGCTGCGCGGCGCCGCCTGGCTGATGGTCGCCACCGGCCTCGGCTTCGCGGGGCTGTCGAGCTACTACCCGCTGCTGATCGTCGCCTTCGTCGGCACGCTGAACCCGAGTGCCGGCGACGTCTCGGTCTTCCTGCCGCTGGAGCACGCCCGCCTGGCCGCGGCCGCGCAGGGCGAAGCCCGCACTGCCTTGTTCGCCCGCTACAGCGTGATCGGTGCGGTGTGCGCGGCGCTGGGCGCGCTCGCCGCGGGCCTGCCCGATGCGCTCGTGCAGCACGCGGGCATGGCCCGGCTCGACGCGCTGCGCCTGCTGTTCGCGGTGCACGGCGCGCTCGGCGTCGTCGTGTGGTGGCTGTACCGCCGCCTGCCGGCGCCGCGGGCCGGTCACGACGCGCCGCCGGCGCCGCTGGGCCCATCGCGACCGCTGGTCGTGCGCCTGGCCGCGCTGTTCAGCATCGACGCCTTCGCCGGTGGCCTGGTGGTCAACGCGCTGCTCTCGCTGTGGCTGATGCAGCGCTTCGGGCTGTCGCTGGCCCAGGCCGGCGCGTTCTTCTTCTGGGCCGGCCTGCTGAGCGCCGCCTCGCAGTTCGCCGCGCCGCAGGTGGCCGCGCGCTTCGGGCTGCTCAACACCATGGTGTTCACCCACATCCCGGCCAACTGCTGCCTCATCGCCGCGGCGCTCGCGCCCAACCTGCCGCTCGCGCTCGTGCTGATGTTCGTGCGCAGCGCGCTGTCGCAGATGGACGTGCCGACCCGCACCGCCTACGTGATGGCGGTGGTGACGCCGGCCGAGCGGACCGCGGCGGCCAGCTTCACCGCGGTGCCGCGCAGCCTGGCGTCGGCGCTGAGCCCCAGCCTGGGCGGCGCGCTCTTCGCCGCCGGTTTCCTGGCCGCGCCCCTGGTGCTGTGCGGCGCGCTGAAGATCGGCTACGACCTGGCGCTGTGGCGCGCCTTCCGACAGCACCGGCCGGAAGGGGAATGAGGCGGCGACCGCAACGGTCGCGACGGCGGTGGCAGACTCGCCCGGTCCCGGTCCGAGGAGACAGCGTCATGACCCAGGCCAGCACATCCGCGATCGCTGCCGGCGGCAGCGGCACCGGCGCGCGTGTCGTGCGCGCCTTGGCGCTCGCGAGCGTCGTGCTGGCGCTCGCCGCGGGCGCGGCCGAGCTGCTCGCGGGGGTCGGCTACCGGCTGCACTGGTGGGGCGTGGGCGGCGGCATCCGCACGATGATGGGCGGGACCGGCGCCGCCTTGCTGGCCCTGGTGCTGGGCGTGATCGCGCTGGGGATGGGTCCGCGCTTGCACGCGTCGCGGCGCTCGCTGGCCGCAGGCGTCGCGGGCGTGGCGATCGGCGCGGTGCTGGCCGTGCCGCCGCTGGTCCACTGGCGGCAGGCGGCGCGGCTGCCGCCCATCCACGACATCAGCACCGACACCGAAAACCCGCCGCGCTTCGTCGCCGTGCTGCCGCTGCGCGGCGACACCTCGAACCCGATCGACTACAGCGCCGAGGTCGCGCAAGCGCAGAAGGCCGGCTATCCCGACCTCGCCCCGCTCACGCTGGCGCTGCCGCCGGCGAAGGCCTTCGCGCTGGCCGAAGGCGTGGCGCGCGACATGGGCTGGGACATCGTCGCCGTGTCGCCGGCCGACATGCGCATCGAGGCCACCGCCACCACCCTGCTGTTCGGCTTCAAGGACGACGTGGCGATCCGCATCACGCCGGCCGCGCAGGGCAGCCGCGTCGACGTGCGATCGGTGTCGCGGGTGGGCCACAGCGACCTCGGCACGAATGCGAAGCGCATCCGCGCCTACCTGGACAAGCTCGAGTCGCTGAGACCGGCCGCGTGACGTCGCCCCTCGACTTCGCGGCCCCGTCGCCGGAGGTGGCGCGCCGGCTGATCGGCGCGGTGCTGCTGGTCGACGGCGTGGGCGGGCGCATCGTCGAGACCGAGGCCTACGACCGCGAAGACCCCGCCTCGCACAGCTTCAGCGGCCCGACGCCGCGCAACGCCACCATGTTCGGACCGCCCGGCCATGCCTATGTCTATCGCTCCTACGGCATCCACTGGTGCCTCAACTTCGTCTGCCGCGAAGCCGGCCACGGGGCGGGCGTGCTGATCCGCGCCATCGAGCCGCTGGAAGGCATGGCGACGATGCGCGCGCGGCGCGGCCTGGCCGACGCGCGCCTGTTGTGCTCCGGCCCCGGACGTGTCGGCCAGGCCCTGGGCATCACCCGCGAGCACGACGGCCTGTCGCTGTCGGTGCCGCCCTTCGCGCTGGCGCCCGCCGACGGGCGCGTGGGCGTCGTGCGCGGGCCGCGCATCGGCATCACCAAGGCGATGGAGCTGCCCTGGCGCTTCGGCCTGCGCGACTCGCCCTTCCTCAGCAAACCGTTTCGCTGAACCCGATGCAGCACCTGCCCGACTCCCGCTACGCCGCCTGGCGCCTGGCCTTCACGCTCGCCCTCATGACCATCGGCAGCAGCGCCATGTACGTGGTCGCGGTGGTGCTGCCGGCGGTGCAGGCGGAGTTCGGCGTGGCGCGCGCCGACGCCTCGCTGCCGTACACGCTGCTGATGATCGGCTTCGGCGCCGGCGGCATGCTGATGGGACGGCTCGCCGACCGCTTCGGCGTGATGGTGCCGGTGCTGATCGGCGCGAGTGGCCTGGGCGCGGGCTTCATCGCGGCGGGACTCGCGCCGGGCATAGTCGGCTTCGCGCTGGCGCACGGCGCGCTGCTGGGCCTGGCCGGCAGCTCGGCGACCTTCGCGCCGCTGGTCGCCGACACCTCGCTGTGGTGGGTGCGCCGGCGCGGCATCGCGGTGGCCATCTGCGCCAGCGGCAACTACCTGGCCGGCGCGCTGTGGCCGCCGATCGTGCAGCACTTCGTCGAGAGCGCCGGCTGGCGCGCCACATACATCGGGCTCGGGGTCTTCTGCGCACTGGCCATGCCGCCGCTGGCGCTGGCGCTGCGCGCGCGGCCACCGGCGGCCGTGCCGTCACCCGCGGCCGCGGCATCGGCGTCGGGCGCGGGGCGGCCGTTCGGGCTGTCGCCGCTGCACGCGCAGGCGCTGCTGTGCGTGGCCGGCGTCGCCTGCTGCGTGGCGATGTCGATGCCGCAGGTCCACATCGTCGCCTACTGCGCCGACCTCGGCTACGGCGCCGCACGCGGCGCGCAGATGCTCTCGCTGATGCTGGCCTGCGGCATCGCCAGCCGCCTCGTCTCGGGCCTGATCTGCGACCGCATCGGCGGGCTGCGCACGCTGCTCCTGGGCTCGGTGCTGCAGGGCGTGGCGCTGCTGCTGTTCCTGCCTTTCGACGGCCTGCTGTCGCTGTACGTCATCTCGGGACTGTTCGGCCTGTTCCAGGGCGGCATCGTGCCCTCGTACGCCATCATCGTGCGCGAGCACTTCCCGCCCGCCGAGGCCGGCGCGCGCGTCGGCACGGTGCTGATGTGCACCCTGCTGGGCATGGCGCTGGGCGGGTGGATGTCGGGCAAGGTGTTCGACCTGACCGGCTCCTACCACGCGGCCTTCGTCAACGGCCTGGCCTGGAACGCACTGAACCTCGCGATCGCGCTGCTGCTGCTGCGCCGCGTGCCGCGCTGGGGCGCGCGCACGGCGGCGAGCGCTTGATCGCGCGCTCAGCGCACGGCGTCGGGACCGCCGCGATCGGACGGCAGCGGCGGCGTCTCGGGCTCGTCGTTGTCCTCGGCCTTCGGCGGCTGCTGCGGGCGCGAGCCGATGCCGCGGTGGTCGCTGCGCTGCTCTTCCGGGGCCTCGGGGTGCGTCTCGCCGACGCGCGTGTCGGCCGGCTGGCTGGGCTCGCCGCTGTTCAGCGAGGTCGGGAACTTCGACATGGGCACTTCCTTTCCCGCTCGGCATCGGGGCCGGACGGACGATGGCCCAACACTAGGACATCGACCGTGCCGCTTCTGTAGGACGTCGCCGCTATTTCTTGAGCTGCGTGATCTGCACCGCGACGATCTTCCAGTGCCCGTTCTCGCGCACATAGGTGTCGATGTAGCGGTAGTGCGTTTCGAAAGGCTTGCCCTTGTAACGTCCGGTCATGCGGGTGGTCGCGCTCAGGAGCGCGGTGTCGCCGTGCAGCCGCACGCGAAGGTCCTCGACGGCATAGGGATCGATGCTGAGCTCCGGATCGAGCAGGTCGGCGACGAACTCGTCGCGCTCCGAGGTGCTGCCGTCGCCGCCGATGTGGAAGAAGCGGCTCGCCATGTTGGACTCGATGGCGGCGCGGTCCTTGCGCACGATGGCCTTGTCCCAGGCGTCGGCCTGCGCGATGAGCTGCTGTTCGGTGGAGCGCGGGTCGGCCGGCGCGGCGCACGCGGCGACCAGCACGGCACAAGCGATCGTGAGTCCGAGCGAAGCGAGTCGTGTCGTCATGGGGCCGCATGATAGTCATCGCGGCGCGTCGGCCACCCCGGCCAGCTCGACGTGCGCGAAGCGCCAGCCCTGGTAGGCGAAGAAGGCCACGGTCAGCAGCAGCGCCGCGACGACGCCGGCCGCCACCGCGAGGGCCGTCCGATCGCCACCCATCGAAGCATCGACCAGCAGCGTCACGCCGGCGCCCGCGACCACGTGGTTGACGAAGGCGATCATGCTGGCCGTGGTCGAGCAGAACGCGATGCGCCGGCCCAGCTGCAGCGACGGCGGCGTGCGGGTTTCGGGCCAGCGTCCGGCGTCGGCGCCGAACAGCTCGGACGCGGGCGGTGCCAGGCTGCGGTAGTGCCGGCGGATGCGCGCGATGCCGGCCAGGTACTGCATGTTCTCCAGCGCGGTGTCGACCAGCCGCACGATGGTGAACACGCCCAGCAGGAACAGCGCGGGCAGCGCCGTCGCGGCCAGCGGCATGAAGACCTCCGGGGTCTGCGCCGAAAAGCCCATCGCGACCAGCACGCTCGACAGCGAGGCCATGTACAGCGTCGCGCGCGCCGACGCTTCGCTGATGGTCGAGCTGGCGGCCGTCTGGAGGACGAAGTGCTCGGTGGTCAGCGCCGACAGCAGCGCGGCCTGGGGATCCTGCGCGCTCATTCGCGCGGGTCCTGCCGGGTCGCCGTCACGTCCCAGAAGGTCTGCCAATCGCGGCCGTCGCTCGAGCGCTCCCACACGGCATGGCGGCTGCGGTTGCCCGCGGCGAAGCGCACCGTGCAGCGCACCCGGACCGGCTGCGGCTGCGCGGGCCAGTCGCCCTCGATCGTCCAGCGGCCGTCGCGCTCCTGCGCCCGCCAGTGCATGGCGAGGCCGTCGTTGTAGAAGGCGTGCTGGAAGTAGCCACCCGCGCCGTCGGGCCCGATGACCTCGATGCAGGCCATGTCCTGCTCGCCCAGCTTGCCGTCGAAGCGGTGGACGAGGAAGAAGCCGCCGGGCAGCCAGTCGTAGCGCTCGCGGGCCTGCACCGGCGCGGCCGGCCCGAAGGAGGTCTCGAACTGGCGGCCGGTCATCTGCCAGCCCCCGACGAAGACGTCGAGGCGGCGATGCGCGGGGCCGGGGTGGGGGGCGGATGCATTTGCCATGGTGCGCTCCTGGTGGACCTTCAGCCAGGAGCACACCGGATGCCCAGGGGACGATCCCGGGTTGCACCCGGGCTACAGCGTGGCCAGCGCCTGTCTCAGGTCCTCGCGCAGATCGGCCACGTCCTCCACGCCCACCGACAGGCGCACGAGCGCATCGCCGATGCCGAGCTGGTTGCGCGTCTCCAGCGGAATCGTCGCGTGGGTCATGATGGCCGGGTGCTCGATCAGGCTCTCGACGCCGCCCAGGCTCTCGGCCAGCGAGAAGATGCGCACCGCCTCGAGAAAGCGCCGCGCACCCGCGAGGTCGGTCTTCAGGTCCATCGAGATCATCCCGCCGAAGCCGTGCATCTGCGAGCGCGCCAGCGCATGCTGCGGATGCGACTCCAGCCCCGGGTAGTGCACCCGCGCGACCTGCGGCTGTGCCTGCAGCCATTGCGCGAGCTCCAGCGCGCTGGCGCAATGGCGCTCCATGCGCAGGGCCAGCGTCTTCACGCCGCGCAAGGTGAGGAAGCTGTCGAACGGACCGGCGATCGCGCCGACGGCGTTCTGCAGGAAGCCCAGGCGCTCGCGCAGTGCATCGAGGCGCGCGTCGCGGCCGACGATGGCCACGCCGCCGATCACGTCGGAGTGGCCGTTGAGGTACTTGGTCGTCGAGTGCACGACGATGTCGAAGCCCATCTCCAGCGGGCGCTGCACCCAGGGGCTGGCGAAGGTGTTGTCGGCCGCGCACAGGATGCCGCGCTCGCGGCAGATCTGCGCGATGGCGCGCAGGTCGGCCAGGCGCAGCAGCGGATTGGTGGGCGTCTCGACCCATACCAGCTTGGTCTGCGGCGTGATCGCGGCCAGCAGCTTCTTCGGGTCGGTGAGGTCGACGAAGCTGAAGCGGTGGCCGGCGCTTCGGGTGCGCACGCGCTCGAACAGCCGGAAGGTACCGCCGTAGACGTCGTCGCCCGACACGATGTGCGCGTTGGCGTCGAGCAGTTCCAGCACGGTCGAGATGGCGGCCAGGCCGGACGCGAAGGCGAAGGCCTGGGCGCCGCCTTCGAGGTCGGCCACGCAGCGCTCCAGCGCCCAGCGCGTGGGGTTGTGCGAGCGGCCGTAGTCCAGGCCCTTGTGCACGCCCGGGCTTTGCTGCACGAAGGTCGAGGTGGCGTAGATGGGCGGCATGATCGCGCCCGTCGAGGGGTCGGGCGACTGGCCGGCGTGGATGACGCGGGTGCCGAAGGCGAGGGGCTTGTCGTGGCTCACGAGAGCGTTCTCCGCAAGTGGTTCAAGAGATCGAAGCGGGTGATGAGCCCGTGGAAGCCGCGGGCGTCGGCGACGATGGCGACCAGGCCGCGGTCGAGCACGGCCTCGAGCTCGGCCAGGCTGGCCTGCGGCGACAGCGTCTGCGGCGCGTCGGTCATGGCGGTGCTCACCGTCGAGCGAAAGCGCGCCGCGTCGGCGTGCACGCTCAGCAGCAGGTCGGACTCGTCGATCACGCCGACCAGCTTGCCTTCGTCGAGCACCGGCAGCTGGGAGACGTCGGCGGCACGCATGCGCGCGAACGCCGTGAGCAGGGTGTCGCCGGGGCCTACGCTCACCACGCCGCCTTCTTCGTAGCGGCGCGAGATCACGTCGCGCAGGTCGCCGTAGCGCTTGCGCGAGAGCAGGCCCTGGTCGAGCATCCACTGGTCGTTGTACATCTTGGACAGGTAGCGCGTGCCGGTGTCGACCACGAAGCTCACCACCCGCTTCGGCGCCTTCTGCTCGCGGCAATAGCGCAGCGCCGCGGCCAGCAAGGTGCCGGTGGACGAGCCGCCGAGGATGCCCTCGGCCTTGAGCAGCTCGCGTGCGGTGCCGAAGCTTTCTTCGTCCGGGATCTCGTAGGCGGCGCACACGCGGGACAGGTCGGCGATGGACGGGATGAAGTCCTCGCCGATGCCCTCGACCGCCCACGCGCCCGCCTGGCCGATGCGGCCGCTGCGCGTGTACTCGGCGACGACCGAGCCCTTGGGATCGGCGAGCACGAAGCCCAGGTCGGGCTGCACCTTCTTGAAGTAGTGGCTGAGCCCCGCCAGCGTGCCGCCCGAGCCGACGCCGCACACGATGGCATCGACGTCGTGCCCCATCTGCTGCCAGATCTCGGGGCCGGTGCTGGTCTCGTGCGCCAGCGCATTCGCGGGGTTGTTGAACTGGTCGGCGAAGAAGGCGCCGGGGATGTCCTGGGCGAGCCGCGCGGCCAGGTCCTGGTAGTACTCGGGATGGCCCTTGCCGACGTCCGAGCGCGTGATGTGCACCTCGGCGCCCAGCGCCTTCAGGTGCAGCACCTTCTCGGTCGACATCTTGTCGGGCACCACCAGCACCACGCGGTAGCCCTTGGCCCGCGCGACCAGCGCGATCCCGAGGCCGGTGTTGCCGGCAGTCGCCTCGACGACCGTGCCGCCGGGCTTGAGGCGGCCGTCGCGCTCGGCGGTGTCGACCATCGCGAGGCCGATGCGGTCCTTGATGGAGCCGCCCGGGTTCTGGTTCTCGAGCTTGAGGAACAGCGTGCACGGGCCGGTGTCCAGCCGCGTGACCTGCACCAGCGGCGTGTTGCCGATCTGGTCCAGCACCGCCGGACGCGTGGAGGGTGTCGTCATGCCATCACCTTGTGGGTTCGCAACATGGACCGCGCCCTGCGGGTGTCGCGAGGGCGCGGGGGTGAATGGCATCGTAGCGCCGGGCGACCTATGGTGACGACAGGGAATTCGCGAGGCGGGCCAGGGGCTCGTCGCACCAGGACCGGCTGTCCGGCTCGACCTGCTCGCGCAGGGCGCGCAGCGTGTCGAGCTCGCGTCGCGCGGCATCGGCGTCGCCGTGCAAGCGCCAGGCCTGGCCCAGCACCTCATGCGCGAAGAAGCGCTCCAGCGCATCGGCGTCGTTCGCCTCGCAGATGGCCAGGCAGGAGCGCGCGTGCGCGAGTGCCTGCTGCGCATCGCCGGTCGTCGCCGCGCAGCGCGACAGCAGGTAGTCGGCCCGCTCCTCGTTCGTCCAGGTGCCCGCGCGCACCCAGGCGGCACGCGAGCGGCGGGCTGCGTCCATCATCAGCGCGTCGGCGGCGGGCGAGCGGGCCCCGTCGAGCAGTTGGGAGGCGATGTTGTTCCAGGCCGCGGCAATGGCCCTGGCGCTGTCCTTGTCATCGGCGGACTCGGCGTGCGCGGCGGCGGCCTCCATGAGGCGGCGGGCCGCGTCGAGCTCGCCGCGCGAGGCCCGGCCGCAAGCGGCGGTGCCATGGGCACCGACCACTGCGGCGCGCTTCAGGTCGGATGCGGCTGCGGTCTCGTCGCGCAGCAAGGCCGCGGCCAAGCGAGCGCGATCCAGCGCGGCCTGGCTGGCCGCATCGCGTGCGAACGGCGCGAGCGCATCGCTGCAGCGCGCCATCGCGGCGGCGTCCGCCCGGTGCGCGATCAGCACATGCTCGATCAGCCGAATGAGCTCGGCCGCCTTGTCCGTCGCGCCGGCCAGCCGCCCGATGGCCGCCTCGAGGCGCGACGCCACGCCGGCCGGGTCGGCGGTGTGCTCGTTCCAGCCTTGCTCAATGAGGTCGTCGATTTCGCTCATGGTCCGTCCTCCGTCGTAGCCCGGGTGCAACCCGGGACGCTGCTCCCGGGTTGCACCCGGGCTACCGATGCCTGGAGCCAGGCGAGGACCCAGGGCCAGCCGACGCGATGCGTTTCCAGCCCCGTGAAATCGGGACGGAAGCCGCCGTGGTGCAGCGCCAGCAAGGTGCCGCCGCGCTGCGCCTCGAGCTCGAAGCGCACTTCCGTCAGGGGTGACGCATCCCAGCTCGGCCGCCAGCTCAGTCGCAGCCGGCGCTCGGGCACGACCTCGAGCACCCGGCCGTCGATGTGGTGGCGCCGGCCGTTGCGCAGGCGAACCTCGCAGCGCCAGGACGTGCCGACCTCTGCGCGCAGCTGCCAGTCGTGCGTGGTGTAGACCTCGGCGTCGCCCCACCAGGCTTCGAGCAGTTCGGGCGTGGTCAGGGCGCGGAACACGCGTGCCGGCGGCGCGGCCAGCCACAGCTCGCCGGTGATCGCGAGGCCCGCCACCTCGACCCGCGGCGCTTCAGTCATCGTGTTCCACCAGGCGCTTGAGCCGGGCGAGGCTGGTCTCCCACACGCGCCTTTGCCGGACCAGCCAGCGCTCGACATCGGACAGCGGGCGCGCGTCGACGCCGTAGAAGGCGCGCCGGCCCTCGCGGTCTTCGCGCAGCAGCCCGGCCTGCTTCAGCGTGCGCAGGTGCTTGGAGATCGCCGGCCGGCTGATCGGGAAGTGCGTCGCCAGCTCCTCGACGTGCAGCCGCCTGCGGCCCAGCAGCTCGAGGATGGCGCGGCGCGTGGGGTCGGCCAGAGCCGCGAGGCAGGCACTGCGCTGTTCGTCCTTGGTGAGCGGCATGTGCAAGATCGTAGCCAAGTGGTTACCATTCGGTCAACATGCAGGCATTGATCGATCAGCTGCTGGACTTTCCGGAGCGCGTCGCGGCCCTGGTCGAGGCCGTTCCCGTGACAGGGCGGCGGCGCCGTCCGGCCGACGGCAGCTTCTCGCTGGTCGAGCACCTGTGCCACCTGCGCGACCTCGAGCGCGAGGGCTTTGCGGTGCGCATCCGCCGCATCGTCGAGGAGGACCTGCCCGAGCTGGCCGAGATCGACGGCAGCGCGCTCGCCGTCGAGCGCGACTACCAGGCCCAGGACCTCGCGACCGCCTTGCGCGACTTTCGCGCCGCGCGGGCCGCGACGGTGGCGCTGCTGCGCGAGCACCAGCCACGCCACGCCGACCGCAAGGGCATCTTCGGCGGCTTCGGGGTGATCACGCTGGCGGCGCTGGCCGAGGGCATCGCGGCGCACGATGCCGGGCATCGGGCCGAGATGCAGGCCCTCGTGACACTGCCTTCGTAGCCCGGGTGCAACCCGGGTTTCACCCGGGCTACGAGCGCGCGCTGCGAACCCGCTGCGGCAGCCCGTCGAGCTCGTCGTCATCGACCGGCTTCATCCCGCCCTCGAGCGCCGTCTGCACGAGCCGCACCAGCGTCTGCTCGTGCGGCGTGATCGTGCCGTAGAACAGCACCTCGTCGCCGCGCGCGATCATCAGCGTGGGGAAGTTCTCGACGTCGAGGTGGCCCATCACCTCGTCGTGGTCCTCGACGTCGACCCAGGCGAAGTCGGCCTGGCCGGTGAAGGCCCGGGCCTGGCGCTCGAACAGCGGCTGCCAGTCGCGGCAGGCGCCGCACCACTGGGCGCACAGGCCCGCGACAAGCAGGGGTGGAGCGGCATGCGGCATGGCAGCAGTGTGCCGCGAAAAAAAGCACCCCGGCGGCGCGGGGCCGGCGGGGTGACCAAGTCGCCCGAGGGCGAGGAGACAAGACAGCGCCACGATAGGCCGTGGCGCAGGGCGTGCCAACGAAGCAAATCGCAGCTGCTCCTGCGCTGCGCGCATGAGGCCGGCGTCAGCCCGCCTCGGCGATCCACTGGGCGGCGCGCTCCGCGATCATCAGCACCGGCGAGTTGGTGTTGCCGCTGGTGATGGTGGGCATCACGCTGGCGTCGGCCACCTGCAGCCCGCGCACGCCGTGCACCGCCAGGCGCGCGTCGACCACCGCCAGCGGGTCGGCAGCCGGACCCATCTTCGCCGTGCCGACCGGGTGAAAGATGGTCGTGCCGATGTCGCCGGCCAGGCGCGCCAGCTCCTCGTCGCTCTGGAATTGCGGCCCGGGCTTGACCTCCTGCGGCCGGTATTTCTGCAGCGCGGGCTGCCCGACGATGCGCCGCGTCACCCGCAGCGACTCGGCGGCGATGCGCCGGTCTTCGTCGCTGCTCAGGTAGTTGGGGCGGATCGAGGGTGCGTCCTGCGGCCGGGGACTGCGGATGTGGACTTGCCCGCGGCTGGTCGGATTGAGGTTGCACACGCTGGCGGTGAAAGCGTCGAACGGGTGCAACGGCTCGCCGAAGGCGTCGAGAGACAGGGGCTGCACGTGGTACTGCAGATTGGGATGCGGCCGACCTGGATCGCTGCGCGTGAACGCGCCCAGCTGCGAGGGCGCCATGCTCATCGGGCCGCTGCGCTTGAGCGCGTACTCGAGCCCGATCAGCGCCTTGCCCCACCACGAGTTGGCCATGGTGTTCAGCGTCTTGGCGCCCTCGACGCTGTACACCGCGCGGATCTGCAGGTGGTCCTGCAGGTTGTCACCCACGCCGGGGAGCGCATGCTGCACGTCGATGCCGTGCGCCTGCAGCAGCGCCGCCGGGCCGATGCCCGACAGCTGCAGCAGCTGCGGGGTGCCGATCGCGCCGGCGCACAGCACGACCTCGCGCGTGGCCCGCGCCTGCAGCGGCTCGCCGCCGCCGTGCGGCAGCACCTCGACGCCGGTCGCCGCGAGGCCACTGTCGCCTCGTTCGAGCAGCACCCGCGCGACGTGCGCGCCGGTCCACACCTGCAGGTTGTCGCGGTCCAGCGCCGGGCGCAGGAACGCCTTGGCCGCGTTCCAGCGGATGCCGCCGCGCTGGTTGACCTGGAAGTAACCCACCCCCTCGTTGTCGCCGCGGTTGAAGTCCTCGGTGTGCGGGATGCCGGCCTGCTTCGCCGCCTCGACGAAGGCATCGAGGATGTCCCAGTGCAGGCGCTGCCGCTCGACCCGCCATTCACCGCCGGGGCGCTTGCCGGTGGGGTCGAAGCCGGGCGCCGCATGGAACGCGTCGGCGCCGTGGTGGTAGTCCTCGTGGCGCAGGAAGCCGGGCAGGCATTCGCGCCAGCTCCACCCGGGGTTGCCCAGCGCGCCCCAGTGGTCGTAGTCGCGCGCCTGGCCGCGCATGTAGATCATCCCGTTGATGCTGGAGCAGCCGCCCAGCACCCTGCCGCGCGGATAGCGCAGGCGCCGCCCGTTCAGGCCGGGATCGGCGTCGGTGAAGTACATCCAGTCCGTGCGCGGGTTGCCGATGCAGTAGAGGTAGCCGACCGGGATGTGGATCCAGTGGTAGTCGTCCTTGCCGCCGGCCTCGATGAGCAGCACCCGCTTGCTGCCGTCGGCGCTGAGGCGGTTGGCAAGCAGGCAGCCGGCGGTGCCGGCGCCGACGACGATGTAGTCGTAGGTCGGGGTGGACATGCGGCGATTGTGGACGAGCTCATGCCTGCCACACGCCGTAGCCCGCCTCCCGCAAGCCGATCGCCAGCTCGACCTCCATCTCGCGCGCGCCGTCGTACGGCATGGGGTTGTAGACCTCGTACAGCCGCGGCAGCAGGCGCACGCCGTAGTCGCGCACGAAGCGGTTGGCCTGGATGCCGGCCTTGTGCTTGTCGAAGCGCAGGTCGGGGTCCAGCCCGGTCATGCCGACGTAGACGAAGGGCTTGCCGAGCTGGTGATCGGGATTGGCCTTGCGAAAGCTCGGCTCGTTCCACACCGCGTCGGCCAGCTCGACGACGTAGACGCTGTAGCGGTGCGCGGGCCGGCGGCGCGGCATGGCCTCAGCCTTTCGCCAGCAGTTCCTTCTGCAGCTTGAGCGGCAGCTTGGCCAGCACCAGCGCGTGCGAGCGCGTGACCAGCGCCTTGAGATCGGCCAGCGGCAGCGCCTTGGGGTCGCGCAGCTGCACCCACTTGACCCGCGCCAGGTAAGGCGCCGGCGCAAAGCCGGGCAGGCCGGTGAGCTCGAGGAAGCGGTGATCGTCGACCTTGAACGAGCACGATGCCCAGCTGCCGGGCTCGGGTCCGCCCGCGAGAAACATCTTGCCGCCCACGCTGGCCACCCAGTCGGCGCCCCATTTGATGTCGGTGGTCGCGCCGGGAAGGGCGGCGGCGTGTCTCTTGAGGGCGGCGAAGCTCATGGCTGCGAACTGTAGGCGGGAACGCGCCGTGCGGCCGTGACGTCCATGCCGCATCGCCACTCGGAGCCCGTGTCCATGAACAAGCACCTCGTCGCACTCACCCTCGCGCTCGGCCTCGGCACCGCCTGGGCCGCCGGTCCCAGCGATGCGCAGATCGCGGCCATCGTCGTCACCGCCAACCAGGTCGACATCGAGGCCGGACAGCTCGCCGCCGGCAAGTCGACATCGCCCGAGGTCAAGGCCTTCGCGCAGCTGATGGTCACCGACCACAGCGGCGTCAACAAGGCGGCCGGCGAGCTGGTCGCGCGGCTGAAGGTCACGCCCGAGCCGAGCGACACGAGCGCCGGCCTGAAGAAGGGCGGCGACGGCAACCTGGCGCGGCTCAAGACCTTGTCGGGCGCCGCCTTCGACCGCGCCTATGTCGACAACGAGGTGAGCTACCACCAGGCGGTGATCGACGCGCTGGACAAGACGCTGATCCCCAGCGCGACGAACGAGGAGCTGAAGGCGCTGCTGGTCAAGGTGCGCCCGGCCTTCGTCGCCCACCTGGAGCATGCGAAGCAGCTGCAGGGCACGCTGGGCAAGCGCGGTGGATGAGCGGCGCCGCGCATGCCTGCTCGCCATCGGCTCGCTGCTGGCGCCCGTCGCCCGTCCCGCGCCTCGCGTCCACACGGTCGCGATCGAGGGCATGGCTTTCGTACCGGCATCGCTGGCGATCCGGCGCGGCGACGCGGTGCACTGGGTCAACCGCGACCTCGTCCCGCACAGCGCCACGGCGTCGTCCGGGGCTTTCGATTCGGGCACGCTGGATGCCGGCGCCCAGTGGGAACATGCCTTCGACACGCCCGGACGCCATGCCTATGCGTGCCGCTTCCATCCGACCATGAAAGGGGAGCTTCTTGTCCAATCACGTGCAAGCGATTCCCGCGGTCGCCAATCCCGACGCGGACCTGGTGCGGCGCATCGTGGCCGGCGACCGCCTGGCCTTCGAGTCGATGATGCGGCTGAACAACCGGCGGCTGTACCGCCTCGCGCGCTCGGTGCTGCGCGACGACGCCGAGGCCGAGGACGCGCTGCAGGAGGCCTACCTCGCGGCCTACCGCGGCATGGCGCGATTCCGTGGCAGCGCGGCCCTGTCGACCTGGCTGGCGCGGCTGGTGGTCAACGAATGCCTCGGGCGGGTGCGGCGCCAGGCGCGCCGCCAGCAGCTGGCGCCGACCTTGGCGCCCGCCAGCGACTTCGATCCCGACGCCGTCGCCGCCAACGACGCCGAGCCGCCCGACGAGGCGCTGGGGCGGCGCGAGATGCGCCACCTGCTCGAGCGCCGGCTCGAGGAGCTGCCCGAGTCCTTCCGCATGGTGTTCGTGCTGCGCTGCGTGGAAGAGATGAGCGTGGAAGAGACCGCGCTGTGCCTCGACATCCCCGAGGCGACCGTGCGCAGCCGGCATTTCCGCGCCCGCAGCCTGCTGCGCGAATCGCTGGCGCAAGACATCGACCTGGCCGAGCGCGACATGTACCGCTTCGGCGGCGCCCGCTGCGACAGGGTCGTCGCCAGGGTGCTCTCGAGGCTGTAGCCCGGGTGCAACCCGGGACGCGCTACCCGCTGAAAGTTCCCGGGTTGCACCCGGGCTACGACAAGGCCTGCTCGAAGTCGGCGATCAGGTCGCCCGCGTCTTCCAGCCCCACCGACACCCGCACCAGCCCGTCGGCGATGCCCATCTCGGCGCGTACCTGCGGTCCCGCCTCCCAGAAGATCGTGGGCGCCACCGGGATGACGAGGCTGCGCGTGTCGCCCAGCCCGGTGGCCTTGATCGGCACGCGCAGCCGGTCGAGCACCGGCAGGCAGCGCGACGCATCGCGCAGCTCGAAGGCCAGCAGCCACGACCCCGCGCTGAACAGCCGCGCCGCCAGCGCGTGCTGCGGGTGCGAGGCGAGCATCGGGTAGTGCACCCTGCCGACGGCCGCATGGCTCTCGAGGAAGCGCGCGAGGACGAGCGCCGTCGCGCTGGTCTGGGCCATGCGCAGCGCCAGGGTGTCCGAGCCCACGCTGATCTGGTGCGCCTGCTCCGACGAGAGCGAGCCGCCCATGTCGCGCAGCCCCTTCTTGCGCACCTGCATCAGCCCCCAGCCGCGCGGATCGCCCTTGCGGTAGCTCGCCGCGATGCGGGGGTGGTTCTGCCAGTCGAAGACGCCGGTGTCGGTGACCGCGCCGCCCAGCGCCGCGCCGTGCCCGCCGATGCTCTTGCTCAGCGAGTTGATCACGAGGCCGGCGCCGACCGTCTTCGGGCGGAACAGCACCGGCGACGTGATGGTGTTGTCGACCACGTAGAGCAGCCCGCGCTCGCGGCACAGCGCGCCGATGGCCTCCAGGTCGGCGACCTGCGTGGCGGGGTTGGCGATGGTCTCGACGAACACCATCCGCGTGGTCGGCCGCAATGCCGCGGCGACCTGGTCGACCGAGGTCGCGTCGACCTTGCTCACCTCGACGCCGAACTCGCCCAGCGTGTCGAGCAGGCTGTTGGTGTTGCCGAACACGTGACGGCTGGACACCAGGTGATCGCCGCCGCGCAGCAAGGTGAGCAGCACGGCGCTGATGGCCGCCATGCCGCTGGCGAAGCACACGCTGCCCACGCCCTGCTCCATGCGGGTGATCTTGGCCTCCAGCGCCGCGGTCGTCGGCGTGCCCTGGCGGGCGTAGCTGAAGCTGTTCTTGAGCGTGCCCTGGAACACCCCGATCAGGTCCTCGACCCGCTCGAAGCCGTACTGCACGGAGGTGTGGATGGGCTTGTGGATGCCGCCGTGCTCCACGCCGACCTCGCGGTCGGAATGGACGATGTCGGTGGTGCTGAAGCGGGGTTCGGGCATGGTGGGCTCTGGCGTGCCGGCGATGCCCTGATTGTCGGGGTGTCAGGGCGGGAAGGCCGCCAGCGGCGCCGCGCCCTCGCCCGCCTCGGCCGGCGTGTGCGCGACGTTGAGCACCATCGAGACCATGGCGAAGTAGCCGATGAGCGCGGTCAGGTCCATCAGGCCGCGCTCGCCGAAGCGCGCCAGCGCCGCCGCGTAGGCCGGCTCGCTCACGCCGTGGCGCTGCAGCAGCTCGGTCGCGAAGTCGTGCACGCAGGCTTCGTCGTCGCTCATGTCGGTCGGTCGCCGCCCGTCGGCCAGCGCGGCGATGGAGGCGGCGCTGGTGCCCGCCTTCAGCGCCAGCGCCACGTGCACCTTCCATTCGAACTGCTGGGTCCAGGCGCGCGCGACGATCAGCGTGGCGAACTCCGACAGGCGCGGCGGCAAGGCGCTGTCGAAGCGCAGGTACTCGCCGAGCTTCTGCACCCGCGACAGCAGCTCGGGGCTTCGAAGCAGCGGGATGAAGGGGCCCTTGACGCCCTTGCGCGGGCCGGCGATGAGCTCGTCGGCGGCGGCGCGCTGGGCGGCGTCGAGCTGGTCCAGGGCCAGCGGCGGAAGGCGGTCTCGAAGTGACGTCATGAGGACTCCGTGCGGGAAGGGGACGAGAGGGTGCCTGCCTCGCGGCGCGACAGCAGCGCGGCCGAGCTGGCGAGCAGCAACGCCGCCGCGATCGCGCTTTGCACGGCCAGGCCTTGCGGCCCGGCGGCGCCCACTGTCAGCGGGCCGACGAACTGGCCGGTGGCGAAGGCGGCGGTCATCCAGGCCATCAGGCGCGGTGCCGCGGCGCCGCCGACGCGCCGGGCTTCGCGCAGGCCCGCCATGGTCGCGACCATGAAGGTCCCGCCGACGCACACGGCGCTCACGATGAGCGCGGCCAGGCTGTGCGCGAACCCCGCGCTGATCAGCACGCCGGCGGCCATCACCACCTGGCTGCCGGCCCACAGCTTGCGCGGCGCGACCTGGCCGAACAGCGCACCGGCGCCCCAGGTGGACAACGCCGCCGCCAGGCCGAACACCGGCCAGGTCCAGCCGAAGCGCGCGGGGTCGGCGATCAGCTCGCGCGCCATGGCCGGCAGGAAGGTCGCGGGCAGGATGTAGCCGAAGCCGAAGGCGCCGTAGCAGACGACCAGGCCGATGTGGCGCGCCGGCGGCTCGGCGCCGGTGGACGCGGCTGCCGGCGCGATGGGAGGCGCGGTCTGCAGCACCCGCCATGTCAGCGCCGTCACCGCCGCCGCCAGGCCGCCGAGCAGCCACCAGCCCGTGGCCGCGGTCATGCCGGCCAGCGCGACACCCATCGCCACCAGGCCTGCGACCACCATGCCCACGCCGACGCCGGCATAGACGGTGCCCGACGCCTGGACGCGGCCGCGCGCCGCCAGCCAGGCCAGCGACCAGGCCGAAATGCCCACCAGCACGAAGGCGCTGGCCATCCCCGCGCCCCAACGCAGCACCAACGCCAGCGGGAAGGACGGCTCCAGGCCCATCGGCAAGGTGGTGAGCGCCACCGCCAGCAGCCCGCCATGGGCCGCACGCTGCGGCCGCAAGTCGAGTGCCGCGCAGGCCAGTGCCCCCAACAGGTAGCCGAGGTAGTTGGCGCCGGCGAGCCAGGCGCCCTGGCTCAGCGTGAGGCCGTCGGCCTGCATGAGCGGCAGCAGCGGCGTGAAGGCGAAGCGCCCGATGCCCATGGCCGCGGCCAGGCCGGCCAGGCCGGTCCAGACGGCGCGGCCGGTCGCGGAATCTTCGGGGGCTTGCATGCGGCCATGGTAGGCCTGCACGGTCTTCTCGGATACTGAATAATTCAGAACAAGTTCTTCTCGAACGGAGAACACTGGAGCGACCCCATGGACCTGGCCGACCTGCAGATCTTCAAGACCGTGGTGGAAGAGGGCGGCATCGTGCGCGCCGCGCGCAAGCTGCACCGGGTGCAGTCGAGCATCACCACGCGCATCCGGCAGCTGGAGTCCTCGCTCGGCACCGAGCTGTTCTACCGCAGCAAGCAGCGCCTGCACCTGTCGCCCAGCGGCGAGGTGCTGTTCGGCTATGCCGAGCGCCTGCTGCAGCTGTCGGACGAGGCGCGCGACGCGGTCGGCGGCTCGGCGCCGCGCGGCGTGCTGCGCCTGGGCGCGCTCGAGAGCACCACCGCGAGCCGGCTGCCGTCGGTGCTGGCGCGCTACCACGCGGCGTGCCCCGAGGTGAAGGTCGAGCTGACCACCGGCACCAACGACGCCCTCACCGCCGGCGTGATCGAGCGCCGCCTCGACGCTGCCTTCGTCGCCGAGGTGCCCACGCAGCCGGGGCTGTCGCACCTGCCGCTGTTCACCGAACGGCTGGTGCTCATCTCGTCGCTGCAGCGCCCGCCCATCCGCAAGCCGGCGGACCTGGCCGGCGACTCGCTCATCGCCTTCCCCAGCGGCTGCGCCTATCGCCGCGTGCTGCAGCGCTGGCTGGGGCCGGCGCATGCGGGCGGCCGGCGCGTGCTGGAGCTGGCCTCGTACCACGCCATCGTTGCCTGCGTGGCCTCGGGCACGGGCGTGGCGCTGGTGCCGCAATCGGTGCTCGACACGGTGCAAGGTGCGCCGGTGCGCCAGCATCGGCTGCCGGCGGAGGTGTCGCGTGTGGTCACCCCCTTGATCTGGCGCACCGGGGAGCAGTCGTCGGCCTTGCTGGCCTTGCGAGAAGTGCTGCGTCCCGGGTTGCACCCGGGCTACAAGATGGCAGGCCGGGTGCAACCCGGGGTCGTCAGCGCGCGAACTGCGACGCCAGCACCGGAAACAGCTTCGTCAGCCCGTCGGCCAGCAGCTCCACCGCGAGCGCCGCGAGGATCAGCCCCATCAGCCGCGTCATGATGTTGATCCCGGTCTGCCCGAGCACCCGCGCGATGCGCCCGGCGGCCGAGAACGCGAGGAAGGTCGCCACCGCCACCACCACGCCGTAGCCCACCAGCACCGCCAGCTGCCACCAGTGGCGTGTCTTGTCGGCGTAGATGACCATGGTCGAGATGGTGGCCGGCCCGGTCAGCAGCGGGATGGTGAGCGGCACCACCGCGATGCTGGCGCCGGCGTCGAGCTTGCTTTCGCCTTCGCTCACGTCTTCCTTGCGGCCTTCGGCGGGTTGGGCGTTGAGCATCTGGATCGACGCAATCAGCAGCAGCGTGCCGCCGCCGACCTGGAACGACGCGAGCGAAATGCCGAAGAACTCGATGATCTTCAGGCCCGCCAGCGCGCTGACGGCGATCACGATGAAGGCGCTGAACGAGCTGACGCGGATGGTGCGCCGGCGCTGCTCGGCGGTGAGTCCCTGCGTGAAGTGGATGAAGAACGGCACGACGCCGATCGGGTTCACGATGGCGAGCAGCGCGATCAGCGGCTTGAGCAGGTCCATGCGCCGATTCTCACCCGCCGGCGAGCTCGCGCAGGCAGCGCAGCCCCGCCACCGCGCGCGGGCCGTACCAGCCGATGAGCTCGCCGTCGACGATGCGGGCCTGCGCGCGCGGGCACAGCGCGCGTGCCGAATCGAGGTGCTGCGGGCCGAAGGCATAGGGCTCGGAGCTGAGCAGCACCTGCTGCACCTCGGCCAGCCAGGGCTCGTCGCCGTGCACGACGGGGTAGCGCGCCGCGCCGTGCGGGCCGCCCTCGACGGCGGGCAGCGTCTGCCAGCCCACCCGGGCGAGCATGCGCGCGATGTAGGTGTCGCGCGCCACGGTCATCCAGGGATCGCGCCAGATGAGGTACAGCACACGCTGCGGCACGAACTGCGACGGACGGGTGGCGGCCAGCGCGTCCTCGATCTCGCGCCTCAGCGCGGCCGCGCGTGACGGCACGCCCTCGACCCGGCCGAACACCTCGACCATCTGGTCGATGAGCGCGAGGTTGTCCTCCGGGCCGAGCGGATGCGTGACCACGACCACCGGGCGCTGCGCCGCCGGCCAGGCCTCGATCGCCTGCACCGTGTCGAGCCGGTTCTCGTCGACGTTGACGAGCACGTGGGTGGGCGCGAGCCGGCGCAGCTTGGCGAGGTTCACGTCCTTGGTGCCGCCGACCTTGGGAATGGCGCTCACGAGCTCGGCGGGGTGCACGCAGAAGCCGGTGCGCGCCACCATCAGCGGCGCCAGCCCCAGCGCGGCAGCGAGCTCGGTGAGGCTGGGCACCAGGCTGGCGATGCGCATGTCAGCGCGGGTCCTCGCACAGCGCCAGGTAGACCGAGCAGGTGCCGCGCAGGTAGACCAGGCCCGGCAGGACCAGCGCGATCGCGAACACGATGCCGCCGCCCACCAGGGCCGCCGCGACATGGCCGTTGGCGCCGGCCGTTCGTGCGCCGAGGCCGAACAGGCCGCGCATCAGCTCCGGCGCGGGCACGTCGATGCCGACCAGCCGCACGCCGACCTCGGACACGACGCGCCCGCCGGCCGCGACCACGAAGCTCACCAGCGCGCCGACGCCCGCGGTCAGCAGGCTCACCGCTGCCATCAGCAGCGCGACGGTGAGCAGGCGGTGGCGCATCCACTGCCACAGCTGGCGAACGACCGTCATGACGCCCGCACCGGCCCACACGGCCGGCGCCGCCAGCGGCACGACGACGGCGATCCAGGCCAGCAGCGCCACGCCCACGCACACCACGCCCAGCGGCACCGCCAAGCCGAACAGCCACGGGCTCAGCAGCGGCCCGCTCACGGCCGGGCGGCACAGCCACATCAGCGCGAGCAGCGCAGCCCCGAGCAGGGCATAGCTGAAGGCGATGAGCAGCATCGCGAGCAGCAGGCGGTGCGCGGTGAGCAGCGAGGTGCGCACCGCCTCGCCGACGTCGCGCACCGCGAGTCCGCGCGCCTCGTCCATCACCAGGATCCCGGCGGCGTTGCCGCCGTAGAACGCGACGAACAGCGCCGCCGCGACCTCCAGCGGAGCCCACAGGCCACCGCGGACGAAGGACGCTTGCGCCATGGCGGTGAAGAGCCCGGCGAGCGCGAAGGTGAACAGCAGCAGGTACAGCGCGCGCAGGTTGCGCAGCGCATCGACGCTGCCCAGCACCAGGCTGAGCGCCTCGATCGGACTGCGCGCTGGCGGCTCGAAACCACGGGTTTTCACGAGGGTGGCGTCCGTTCTTTTTTACCGGCCTGCGCCGTCGACCACGGAGGGTTTTACCGAGTGCCCAAACCACTACTTGAAAACAACACTTTATGTCGCGCGGCTTTGCGCACGATTTCTCGTTTACTTGATAATGGAATGTCCAGTTAGGTAGCAGCGCCTTTGCTTGAATGGTTCAGGACAGGTTGACGCTCCGAGGTCTCACTGGGTTTTCAGGAACGAAAGGCGCTCTCCAATGGGCAACAAACTGTACGTGGGCAACCTTGCCTACAGCGTCCGCGACGACGATCTCCAACAAGCATTCTCACAGTTCGGCACCGTGGCTTCGGCCAAGGTCATGATGGACCGTGACACCGGCCGCTCCAAGGGGTTCGGTTTCGTCGAGATGGGCTCCGATGCGGAAGCCCAGTCCGCGATCAACGGCATGAACGGCCAGGCCCTCGACGGCCGCGCCGTCGTCGTCAACGAAGCGCGTCCCCGTGAAGAGCGTCCGGGCGGCTTCGGCGGCGGCGGCGGCAGCCGCGGTGGCTACGGCGGCGGTGGTGGCGGCGGCTACGGCGGCGGCGGCGGTGGTGGTGGCCGCACCGGCGGCGGTGGCGGCTACGGCGGCGGTGGCCGCTCCGGCGGCGGCGGCGGCTACGGCGGCGGCGGCGGTGGCCGCTCCGGTGGTGGCGGCGGCTACGGCGGTGGCGGCGGCGGACGCGGCGGCTACTGAGCCTCACACGATCATTCGGACGCTGGCCCGCAGGCCCGGCGTCCATCAAGGCGGTGGCATTCGTGCTCACCGCCTTTTTTCTTTCAGGCCGCGCGCTGCGAGCGCCAGCGCCGCCATGCGGGCCGCGCGCTGGCCACCAGCAGCGCGACCATGGCGACCCAGGGAAGCAGGGCCACCACCCCTTCGACGAGTGCCGCCAGGCTGCGTGCGAACACATGGCCGGCCCCGACGACGGCCTCGCGCACCGGCGACCACATGCCCAGCTCCAGCACCGCAGGCTCGGCACTGAAGCTCAAGCTCACATGGGCGCGGTCGGTCTGGCTGGCCAGCGACTTGCGCCGCGACGCCAGGCTGTCGAGCTCGCTTTGCACGCGCACCAGCTCGCGCTCGACCTCGACCAGGTCCTTGAGCCTGGCGCCCGGCGTCGCCATGAGGCGGCGCAGGTTGTCGCGGAACGCGGCCATGTTCTTCAGTCGCGCCTCGGTGTCGATGACCTCGTCGGTCTTGTCCTCCGCCGTCTTGTGGTGATGGCCCACGCTGCCCAGCGCGCTGACCTGGCGCAGGAAGCCGTCGAGCTGGTCCGGCGGCACGCGCGCCTCCAGGGTGGCCTGGGCCGGGTGGCGCCGGTCATCGCGCGCGAGCGTGGAGGCGAGCAGCTCGCAGCCGGCCGCGGCGCAGGCGTCGTTGGCCTGGCGCCAGGCCACCTCGACCCCATCGGCCGCGGTGAAGATCTGCAGCTCGTGTCGCACCGCGAGAAAGCGGCGCAGCGGCGCCTCGTTCGCAGACTCGACCTTGGCGGCGGCGACCACGCCCGCCGGCGCGGGCGACGCTGGCGCCTGGGCCAGCCGCGCGTTGTCCATCACGGCGCGCTCGCGCTGCGGCTTCTCGCTGCAGGCAGACAGCGCCAGCGCGCAGGCCAACGCGCACATCCCGAGTCGGTTCATCGATGCATCCTGGGGTGGAACACACCGGCTTGAACGGCGCCGGCCGCGCGACGGGGTGAAAGCGCGCTACTCGCCCTGGCGACGCTTGCGCGGCCGGCCGGCGAGCGCCAGGTCGAACAGCGCATCGGGCATGAGGCGCAGCAGCCGCGCGGCCACCCCCATCTGCCACGGGATCACGCGAAAGCGCACGCCGCGCTCGATCGCCGCGAAGGCCTTGTCGGCGAAGTCGTCGGGACGCATCAGGAAGGGCATGCCGTAGCGGTTGTCGCGCGTGAGCGGCGTGTCGATGTAGCCGGGCGCGATGGTCACCACCTTCACGCCGTCCGGGCGCAGCTCGCCGCGCAGGCTCTCGCAGTAGCTGATGACCGCGGCCTTGCTCGAGCAATAGGCGCCGTGGCCCGGCAGGCCGCGGATGCCGGCCACGCTGGCGATGCCGACCAGCCGTCCGCTGCGCCGTGCGCGCATGCCGGCCACGAAGGGCTGGAAGGTGGCGGCCATGCCGAGGTTGTTGGTCTCGTAGGTGCTGCGCATCACCTCGAGGTCCTCGGCCACCGCGGTGTCCATGCCGACGCTGATGCCCGCGTTGGCGATGACCACGTCGGGCAAGCCCTGCGTGGCGATGCAGTCGCGTCCCGCGCCGGTGATACCGGGCACGTCGCGCACGTCGGCCCCGTACACCGCGACGCGCGACGCCTCCAGGCCCTGCGCCTGCACCCAGGCTTGCAGCTCGGCCGCGCGGCGCGCCACCAGCGCCAGGCGATGGCCGCCGCGGTAATAGCGCAGCGCCAGTGCCTGGCCGATGCCGCTGGACGCGCCGGTGATGTAGGCCAGCGGCGCGCTCATCGGCGCGTCCGGCCGTTGGGCGGGAACACCGCGTTGACGCGGCCCTTGAGCTGCACCACGCGGTCGAGGTGGTCGTACTCCATCGCATCGGCGCGCACCTCGGCGCCGCCGCGCGTCACGGTCACCGGCAGGTGCGAGCGCAGGCGCTCGGTGTCGAGGAAGGCATGCAGGAATTCGCCGCGGAACTCGATCGGCTCGTCGCCGCCCAGGCTTTCGCGCACGACGTGCGCGCCGCCTTTCAGCTGCAGCTCGCTGCCGTCGCCGTTGGCCAGCGCGGAGCGCGCCTGGGCCAGGGTGACGCGCCCGTCCGGGGCGACCGCGCGCACGCGCACGTTGTCGATTTCCAGCGTGTCGGTGTCGGGGTAGTGGCGCAGGGTGTCGCCCTCGATCTGGGCGCGCATGCTGCCGTCGGGACCGAAGCGGCGCACCATGAAGCGGCTCATCGTGTAGTCGGGCTCGTGGCGCAAGGGTGCGACGCGGCGTTCGGCGTCGGCCGTGGGCGTGTTCTTGACCAGCCACCAGGTGCCCAGGGCCAGCAAGGCCATGAGCAGAAGCGGAAGGTACGACGACGCCTGCTCCACGACACGTGCCGGCCAGGGCGGCTTGGTGACCGCCGGCCGATGTCCGGCTGCGGGCGTCAGCGCGGCGGCGGGATCGTTCTTCACTGCCCGTCGTCCAGTGTGACCAGGTGGCCCTGAAGCAGGCTGGCGTAGCGGCCGGCCGCCATCAGCAGCAGGTCGCAGCATTCGCGGGCGGCGCCATGCCCGCCGGCGGCGGCGGTGACATGGTGGGCGACCGCCTTCGCCTCGGCATGCGCATTCGCCGGCGCGCAGGCGAAGGTCGCGCGGGTCATGAGCGGCAAGTCGGGCCAGTCGTCGCCCATCACCGCGACGCTGTGCCAGGCGAGCTGCAGCGCGGCGAGCACGCCGTTGGCCGCCGCCAGCTTGTCGTGGACGCCGTACATCGCATGCACGATGCCCAGGTCCGCCACGCGACGCCGCACCGCCGGCGAGTCGCGGCCGGTGATCACGATGGGCACGATGCCGCCTTGCGCGAGCAGCTTGAGGCCGTGGCCGTCGAGCGTGCTGAACGCCTTGAAGGCCTCGCCGCTTTCGCCGATGTAGATGCGCCCGTCGGTGAGCACGCCGTCGACGTCGAAGATGGCCGCGCGCACGCCGGTGCCCGCGCCCTGCGCCTTCAGCAGCAGCTCGGGCGCGAACGCGAGCGCCGGCGCGAACGGGATCGACGCCATCAGATGACCTTCGCCCGCATCAGGTCGTTGGAGTTCAGTGCGCCGGTGAGCAGGCCCTCGGCGTCGATCACCAGCACGCTGGTGATGCGATGCTGCTCCATCAGGTCGGCCGCATCGACCGCCAGCGCGTCCTCGCGCACCAGGCGCGGGTTGGGGTGCATCACGTCGCGTGCGACCAGCTCGCGCAGGTCCATGCTTCCCTGCTCGAGCAGGCGGCGCAGATCGCCGTCGGTGAAGATGCCCAGCACATGGCCCTGCGCGTCGGCGATGGCGGTGGCGCCCAGGCCCTTCTTGGTCATCTCCCGCATCATCTCGATGAAGGGCGTGTGGGGCAGCACGCGCGGCACGGCATCGCCGCTGCGCATCACGTCGCGCACATGGGTGAGCAGCTTGCGGCCGAGCGCACCACCGGGATGCGAGCGGGCGAAGTCCTCCTCGCGAAAGCCGTTCGCATCGAGCAGCGCCACCGCGAGCGCATCGCCGAGCGCCATCTGCGCGGTGGTGCTGGCCGTCGGCGCGAGATTGAGCGGGCAGGCCTCTTCGTCGACCGCGCTGCTCAGCACGATGTCGGCATGCCGCGCGAGCGTGGACTCGGCGCGGCCGGTCATCGCGACCAGCGTGACGCCCACGCGCTTGAGCGCCGGCAGGATGGCGGCGAGCTCGTCGACCTCGCCGGAGTTGGAGATGGCCAGCACCACGTCGCCGGGCGTCACCATGCCCAGGTCGCCGTGGCTGGCCTCGGCCGGGTGCACGAACATTGCCGGCGTGCCGGTGGACGCGAGCGTCGCGGCGATCTTGCGTCCGACGTGGCCGCTCTTGCCCATGCCCATCACGACCACACGGCCGCGGCACTCGAGCATGGTGTGCACCGCGCGGGCGAAGCTGTCGCCTTGGCGCGCCTTCAGTCCGAGCAGTGCGCGCGCTTCGATCTCGAAGGTCTCGTGGGCCAGCTGCAGTGCGCGCTGCGGGTCGAATGAGGGTTTTGCAGGCACGGTGCGACGCCGGTGTCCTTTACGATGATCCGATTGTAGGCACGGCCCTTGCGAACGCTGCCCACCCCCTTGCCGGAATGGCCTCCACCCTCGAACTCGTCCTGCTGTACCTCATCGCCGCGGTGGCCGGCGTCGTCGTCTGCCGCCTCGTCAAGCTGCCGCCCATGCTGGGCTACCTCGCGGTGGGCGTGCTGATCGGGCCCAACGCGATGGGCCTGTCGAAGGATTCGACGGCGGTCCAGCACCTGGCCGAGTTCGGCGTCGTGTTCCTCATGTTCGTGATCGGGCTGGAATTCAACCTGCCCAAGCTGAAGAGCATGCGCAAGCTGGTCTTCGGGCTGGGGCTCAGCCAGGTCGCGCTGACCATCCTCGCCGCCATGGCCGGCACGGCGCTGGTCGGATGGGTCCTGGCGCAGCTCGGGCGCACCTGGTCGCTGCACTGGCAGGCCGCGGTCGCGCTCGGCGGCGCACTGGCGATGAGCAGCACCGCCATCGTGGTCAAGCTGATGGCCGAGCGGCTGGAGATCGACAGCGAGCACGGCCGCCGCGTGATGGGCGTGCTGCTGTTCCAGGACCTGGCGGTGGTGCCGCTGCTGGTGCTCATCCCGGCCCTCGGCTCGGCGCCCGAGACCTTGCTGCGCGAGCTGCTGGTCGCCTCGCTCAAGGCCGCCGCGCTGCTCGCCCTGCTGCTGGTCGGCGGCCAGCGCCTGATGCGCTGGTGGCTCACGCAGGTGGCGCGACGCAAGAGCGAGGAGCTGTTCATCCTCAACCTGCTGCTGGTCACGCTGGGCCTGGCCTATCTCACCGAGCTGGCCGGCCTGTCGCTGGCGCTGGGTGCCTTCGTGGCCGGCATGCTGATCGCCGAGACCGAATACAAGCACCAGGTCGAGACCGACATCCGGCCTTTCCACGACGTGCTGCTGGGCCTGTTCTTCATCACCATCGGCATGAAGCTCGATGCCGTGGCGGTGGTCCGCCAGGCGCCGCTGGTGCTGGCCCTCAGCGTGCTGCCGGTGCTGTTCAAGTTCGGCCTGGTGACCGCGCTGGCCAAGCTGTTCGGCGCGGCCGCCGGCGTGGCGCTGCGCACCGGCCTGTACCTCGCGCAAGCGGGCGAGTTCGGCTTCGTGCTGCTCACCCTTGCGACCGACCACAAGCTGCTGCCTCCCGAGCTGCAGACGCCGGTGCTGGCCAGCATGGTGCTGAGCATGCTGGCCACTCCCTTCATCGTGATGTACAGCAACCGCATCGTGATGCGCCTGTCGGCGAGCGACTGGCTGATGCAGTCGGTCGCGATGACGTCGATCGCCAAGCGCGCGATCAACACCGAGGCCCACGTGATCATCGCGGGCTACGGCCGCAGCGGACAGAACCTGGCGCGCATCCTCGAGACCGAGCGCATCCCGTACATGGCGCTCGACCTCGATCCCGACCGTGTGCGCCAGGCCGCGGCCGCGGGCCAGAGCGTGGTCTTCGGCGACGCCGCGCGCCTGCAAAGCCTGATGGCCGCCGGCCTGGCGCGCGCCAGCGCCGTCGTGGTGAGCTACCACGACACTGCGTCGGCGCAGAAGATCCTGCGCCTGGTGCAGGCCCACGCGCCCAAGGTGCCGGTGATCGTGCGCACGCTCGACGACGCCGACCTCGAGAAGCTGCGCGCGGCCGGCGCCACCGAGGTGGTGCCCGAGGCGCTCGAGGGCTCGCTGATGCTGGCCAGCCACGCGCTCGCGCTGGTCGGCGTGCCGATGCGCCGGGTGATCCGGCTGGTGCAGGACCAGCGCGATGCGCGCTACGGGCTGTTGCGCGGCTATTTCCACGGCGCCGACGACGACACCGTCGACGAGCTGCAGACCGCGCGCCTGCTCAGCGTGACCTTGCCGCCGGGCGGCGCCTGCGTCGGCCAGACCCTGGGCGACCAGGCGCTGCACGCGGTCGGCGTGAGCGTGGTGTCGCTGCGGCGCTCGTCGGGCGCGGTGACCAAGCCCGCCGACGCGCTGGTGCTGGGCGCCGGCGACACGCTGGTGCTGTCGGGCCTGCCCGAGCCGCTGTCGCTCGCCGAAGGCAAGCTGCTCGGCGCGCCCTGACGGTCCGATCCCGCTGGCGCCGGCCGCGCGGCGCGTTCACAATCGCGGCGCCATGCCGGACAGCACCGCCATCGCCAGCCCGGGCGACTACATCAAGCAGCACATCCGCACCGTGCCGGACTGGCCGTCGCCGGGCGTGCAGTTCCGCGACATCACGCCGCTGCTCGCCAATCCGCGCGTGTTCCGCGTGCTGATCGACCAGTTCGTGCACCGCTATTTCGATGTGAAGCCGAGCGCGATCGCCGGCCTCGATGCGCGCGGCTTCATCATCGGCTCGGTGCTCGCCTACGAGCTGAACATCGGCTTCGTGCCGATCCGCAAGAAGGGCAAGCTGCCCTTCACCACCGTCGAAGAGACCTACGAGCTGGAATACGGCTCGGCCACGGTGGAGATGCACACCGACGCCGTCAAGCCGGGCGACCGCGTGGTGCTGATCGACGACCTGATCGCCACCGGCGGCACCATGATGGCCGGCATGCGGCTGCTCGAACGGCTGGGCGCGACGGTGATCGAAGGGGCGGCGATCGTCGACCTGCCCGAGCTGCACGGGTCGGACAAGCTGCGCGCCGCGGGCCTGAAGCTGTTCACGCTGGTCAGCTTCGAGGGGCACTGAGCGCGCCCCGCGGGCCGGTCGCGGTCAGGTGAACGGAATCTGCCGTGCGGCGTTGGCGCGCATGCGCGTGGCCATCACCCCGCCGGCGGCGCGCAACAGCTCGAGCGCGAGCGCCGGCGTGCGTTGCGACAGCTCCTCGAGGCGCGGACCGCGCAGGGCCCACACCGAGCACGGCGTCATGGCCTCGACGTTGGCGGCACGCGGGCCGTCGGTGAAAAGGCCCGGCTCGCCGACCACCGAGCCGGCACGCAGGATGGCGATGCGGTTGGTGCCGGGCGCCCCGCCGGTGACGAACACCTGCAGCGAGCCCTGGCCGAGGAAGTACATGGTGCGATCGGTGTCGCCCTGCTTGATCAGCAGGTCGCCGGCGCGGATGTCATGGCGGGTGAGGTAGGGCGCGATGGTGCGCCATTGGTCGAGGTTCAGCCGCGGACGGAAAGCGTCTTCCGCATTGAGCGTCTGGATCGCGTGCACCAGGTCCTGGAATTCCGTCATCCTCCGCACCGGTGAGCGCGTCACCGGCCTCCTGCCGTTTGTCAAGGCGATTATTGACCGCGAGGCCTGTGCTCACAATCGCGCGCGCCGTCTTGCGCGCTCCGTTGATCGGCGAACAGCGCCCGTTTGTCACGATAGGGGCGTCGCTCACTTTCCGATACAAAAGCGGCTGAAGATCTCGCCGAGCAAATCGTCGGGCGTGAACTCGCCGGTGATCTCGCCGAGTGCCACTTGCGCGAGCCGCAATTCCTCGGCGAACAGGTCCAGCGCCGGATCGACACTCTCGGCCTGCTCGCGCGAGCGCGCCAGGTGCTCGCGGGTGCGACGCAAGGCCTCGACATGGCGGGTGCGCGCGATGAACACACCCTCGGGGCTCGCATGCCAGCCGGCCAGCTCGAGCAGGCGCCGGCGCAGGCGATCGAGGCCGGCGCCGGTGCGCGCCGAGACCGCGAGGCCGGGCTCGTTCGGCGGCGCCGCGGCCGCGTCGACCTTGTTGAGCACATGCACCACGCGACCGCCGTGAGCCAGCGCCGGCGGCAGGCGCGCCGCGATGAGCGCGTCGCCGGCCGCATGGGCGGGGTCGTCTTGCCGGGTGAGGTCGTGCAGCAGCAGCAGCGCATCGGCGCCTTCGATCTCGGCCCAGGTGCGCGCGATGCCGATGCGCTCGACCTCGTCGTGGGTGTCGCGCAGGCCGGCGGTGTCGATCACGTGCACCGGCACGCCTTCGATCTGGATGGTCTCGCTGACCTTGTCGCGCGTGGTGCCGGGAATCGGCGTGACGATGGCCAGCTCGGCGCCGGCCAGGGCGTTGAGCAGCGAGCTCTTGCCGACGTTGGGCTGGCCCGCGATCACCACCTTGATGCCTTCGCGCAGCAAGGCGCCCTGGCGCGCGCGGTCGAGCACGGCATCGACCTGCGCCACGATGCGCGCGAGCTGGCCGCGCGCATCGGCTTTCTCGAGGAAGTCGATCTCCTCCTCGGGGAAATCGAGCGTGGCCTCGACCAGCATGCGCAAGTCGACGAGCTGGTCGCGCAGCCGGTGGATCTCGCCGGAGAAGTCGCCGGCCAGCGAGCGGCTTGCCGAACGCGCCGCGGCTTCGGTGCTGGCCTCGATCAGGTCGCTCACCGCTTCGGCCTGGGCGAGATCGAGCTTGTCGTTCAGGTAGGCGCGCTCGGTGAACTCGCCCGGCTCGGCCAGTCGCAAGCCGATGTCGCGGCCGGCCTCCAGGCAGCGCGCCAGCAGCAGCTGCAGCACGACCGGGCCGCCGTGGGCCTGCAGCTCCAGCACGTCTTCGCCGGTGTACGAATGGGGGGCGCGAAAGTGGATCGCGATGCCCTGGTCGATCGCCTCGCCTTGCGCATCGACGAAGGGCCCGAAGCTGGCGTGACGCGCCGTGAGGCTGCGCGCGCACACCGCCTGGATCAGCGACGAGAGATCGCGGCCCGAGGCGCGCACGATGCCGACCGCGCCGCGACCGGGCGCGGTGGCGATGGCGACGATGGCATCCTGGCGGCGCGGCAGCATGCCGCATTGTCGCCGCGGCAGCGCGACGCAAATGGCGCGGGGGGAGGCGTGTTCACGCTCCGGGACCGGCGGCAGCGCCGGCGCATGTCGCGCGGCAAGGTCAGGGCAACGCGACTGCGTCGACGCCGACGCCGGTCGGCCCCGCATTGATCGTTGAACGGGATATCGGCCGGCGCTGGCGCGACTTGAGCGCTATTTGCCGATCACGCCCAGCCGCTTGTTGATCACGTACTGCTGGGCGATCGACAGGATGTTGTTGGTCAGCCAGTACAGCACCAGGCCGGCCGGGAAGAAGAAGAACATCACGCTGAACACCAGCGGCATGATCCACATCATCTTGGCCTGCACCGGATCGGGCGGCGCCGGATTGAGCCAGGTCTGCAGCAGCTGGCTCGCGGTCATCAGCAGGGGCAGGATGTAGAACGGGTCCTTGGCCGACAGGTCGGTGATCCAGCCGATCCACGGTGCGTGGCGCATTTCCACCGTCGACAGCAGCACCCAGTACAGCGCGATGAAGAACGGCATCTGCACGAGGATGGGCAGGCAGCCGCCCAGCGGATTGACTTTCTCCTCGCGGTAGATGCGCATCATCTCCTGCTGCATCTGCTGCGGCTTGTCCTTGTAGCGCTCGCGCAGCTCCTGCACCTTGGGGTTGATGGCCTTCATCTTGGCCATCGATCGGTAGGCGCTGGCATTGAGCCAGTAGAACGCGACCTTCAGCAGCACCACCAGCGCGACGATGGCCCAGCCCCAGTTGCCGATCAGCTTGTGCAGCTGGGTGAGCAGCCAGAACAGCGGCTCGGCAAGGATCTTGAAGTAGCCGTAGTCCTTGACCAGCTCCAGGCCGGGCGCGAGCTTGGCGAGCTTGTCTTCTTCCTGCGGGCCGGCGAACAGGCGCGCCTCCAGCGTCTTGGTGGTGCCCGGCGCGACCGTTCCCAGGGGCACGACCATGGCCACCGAATAGAGGTTGCTCGCGACCTTGGTGGTTCGGAACTCGCGCTTCTCGTTGCCGTTGAGCAGCCAGGCCGAGGCGAAGTAGTGCTGGACCATCGCGATCCAGCCGTTGTCGCCGGAGGTGTCGTGGTCGATCTTGTCGCCCGGCTGGCGCTTCTCGATCGACTTGAAGTCGACCTTGTGGAACTTGGAGGCGTCGGTGTAGATGGCCGGGCCGGTGAAGGTGAAGTAGAAGCTCGACTCGCCGGCCGGCGCGTTGCCGTCGCGAACGAGCTGCAGGTACAGCTGCGGGTCGACCGGCGCGTTCGACTGGTTGACCACCTCGTGCGTCACGCCGATCACGTAGTCGCCGCGGCGCAGGGTGTAGGTCTTGACCAGCTTGACGCCGCCCACCGGGGCCGACTCGAACTTGACCTGAACCTGGTTGGTGCCGTCGCTCAGCGTGCGCTCGCCGGGCAGCGCGGTCATGGGCGTGAAGTGGTTGGGCAGCGCGGCGCCGCCTTGCGGCCCGATGAGTCCGCTCTGGGCCTTGTACAGGCGCTCGCTGGACTCGTCGAACAGGACCACGTTGCGCTTCGGATCGTTCGGGTCGATGTGGCCCAGCAGCTCCAGGCGCGTGATCTCGCCGCCCAGGGTGCTGAAGGTCGCCTTGACGCGGTCGGTGGTCAGCACGATGTGCTCGGCCGCGCTGGGCGCCGATGCCGGCGCGGCCGCGACGGGCGCAGCGGCAGCCGCCGTGCTGCCTGCGGCGGCGGGCGTGGGCAGCGCCGCTGCGCTCGGTGCGCTCGACGGCGCAGCCGAGCCGACCGCGGCCGGCTTGGGCGGTGCCGGCGCGAACATCGACGGATGGCCGGTGTGCTTCATCCAGGCGTCGTAGAGCAGGAACAACGAGACGAGGAAGACGCCCCAGAGCAGGGTGCGGCGCATGTCGGTCATGGGATGTTCTTTTCGCGGGACAAGGAAGAAGGCTCGGCGTTGCGGGAGACGCCGGGCACGAGACGGCTGAACAGGCGAAGCGGGGCGTCGGGCACCGGATCGTGGCCGCCTGCGCACCACGGCGCGCAGCGCAGCAGGCGACCGGCCGTGAGCACGCTGCCGGCCACGGCACCATGCCGCTCCAGGGCCTCGAGCGCGTAGGCCGAGCAGGTCGGCAGGTAGAGGCAGCGCGTGCCCAGCCAGGGGCTGAGGAAGAAGCGATAGAAGCGCACCAGCGCCATCAGGGCGCGGCGCGGCAGGTCGGCCAGGAGACGCAGCAGCGCCATGGCGTCACGCGCGCGACGGGCGGGCCACTGCCTCGGCGAGCAGGGCGTCGAGCTCGTCGCGGGCGGCTTCGTGCAAGCGGCGCGACGCGGCGCTGACGAAGTCGGCGCCGAAGGGCGAGCGCAGGCGCACCACCCACAGCCCGCCCGGCAGCGCCTGGCGGCCGGCGGCGGCGCGGATCTGGCGCTTGATCAGCGTGCGGGTGACCGCGCGGCGGGCATGCCGCTTGGGCACGACTGCACCCAGCCACACACGGTCATCCACAGCCTTGGGCGAGTCCGTGACCAAGCCTGTTGACAACTCGGTGGAAAACGCTGGGATGGACGACCGTCGGGGCACGCTCGGCGCGCCTTGCAGGTGATGCACGGCGAAGTGCGGACTGCGCGCCCGGGTGGGCGCAGACAGCACGCGTTCGAAGTCGGTGGAACGCACGATGCGGCCGATCACGAGGCCTCCCCGTTGCGGCGAGGACCTGAGCCGCGCTGGCTCAGACGGACAGGCGCTTGCGGCCCTTGGCGCGGCGGGCGTTGATGACGGCACGGCCACCGCGCGTCTTCATGCGAACGAGAAAGCCGTGGGTGCGGGCGCGGCGGACTTTGGAGGCTTGGTAGGTGCGTTTCATGATGGTTCCTTCGCGAGGGTGCTGCCCGTCGCCGCTCATGTCGGGTCATGGCGGCTCGGGTCGCGCCCTGCTGCCTTGGCGCTTCGGGGTTACTGCAAAGCGCGTGGGGCTTGACGTTCGGTGTTGCTTCCCCGGCGATTCGGGAAACCCACTATTACACCAAAAACCCCCTTCAAAGTCAAAGACTTGGACGGCAGCATGCGGCTTGGGCAGGGTCTTGACCCTCGGTTCGAAACTGTGGATAACCACCCCCTTGGCCGCTGAGGGGAACGTACAATCCGGCCGCTCCGAAAAGAGTTTTCCACAACATGAGCGCTGACCTCTGGCAGCGTGGTTGCGAGCGTCTCGCGGCCGAACTGCCCGAACAACAATTCAATACCTGGATCCGCCCGCTGCCGGCGGCCGACGTGGCCGACGGCGGTTCGGGCGACGCCGTCGTGACCGTGCGGGTGCCCAATCGCTTCAAGCTCGACTGGATCCGCAACCAGTACGCCGGGCGCATCGAGGCCGTGCTCACCGAGCTCGCCGGCAAGCCGGTGCGCCTGGAGATCGCCCTCGCGCCGCGCGACGGCGCCGACCGGCTCGCCGCGAACGCACCGACCTATCCGGCGACCGCTCCCGGCGCCCGCGGCGTGGTGAGCGTCGGCCAGGTCCTCAACGGCACGCCCGCGCTCGCCGCCGTGCCGCCGTCGCCGCCCGCGGCGCGTGAGCTCTCGCGCCACCGCCTCAACCTCAACCTGACCTTCGACACCCTGGTGCCAGGCCGCGCCAACCAGATGGCGCGCACCGCGGCGCTGCATGTCGCGGGCGCACCGGGCCAGATGTACAACCCGCTGTTCATCTACGGCGGCGTCGGCCTGGGCAAGACCCACCTCATCCACGCGGTGGGCAATGCGCTGCTGGCCGACCGTCCGGACGCGCGCATCCTGTACCTGCACGCCGAGCAGTTCATCACCGACGTGGTGAAGAACTACCAGCGCAAGACCTTCGACGAGCTCAAGGCCAAGTACCACTCGCTCGACCTGCTGCTCATCGACGACGTGCAGTTCTTCGCCGGCAAGGAGCGCACGCAGGAGGAGTTCTTCAACGCCTTCGAGGCCCTGCTGGCCAAGCGCGCGCACATCATCATGACCAGCGACACCTACCCCAAGGGGCTGGTGGACATCGACGAGCGCCTGACCTCACGCTTCGACGCGGGCCTGACGGTGGCCATCGAGCCGCCCGAGCTCGAGATGCGCGTGGCCATCCTGATGCGCAAGGCCGACGCCGAAGGCGCGACCATGCCCGAGGACGTCGCCTTCTTCGTGGCCAAGAACGTGCGCGCCAACGTGCGCGAGCTCGAAGGTGCGCTGCGCAAGATCCTGGCGTACTCGCGCTTCTCGCACAAGGACATCAACATCCAGCTCGCGCGCGAGGCCTTGAAGGACCTGCTGTCGATCCAGAACCGCCAGGTCGGTGTCGAGAACATCCAGAAGACGGTGGCCGACTTCTACAAGATCAAGGTCGCCGACATGTATTCCAAGAAGCGTCCGGCCAGCATCGCGCGGCCACGCCAGATCGCGATGTACCTGGCCAAGGAGATGACCCAGAAAAGCCTGCCGGAGATCGGCGAGCTGTTCGGCGGCCGTGACCACACCACGGTGCTGCACGCGGTGCGCAAGATCGCCGCCGAACGGCAGAAGAACACCGAGCTGAACCAGCAGTTGCACGTGCTGGAACAGACTCTCAAAGGCTAAGCACGATGACTGGGACCGCGTCAAGCAACAAGGGTGGGGACAACTTTTGAACAAGCCTGCGGTCATCCACAGATGCCGTCAGGCGAGCGAAGTTGTTGGTTGCGAGTCCCGTCTTTCGAGGTCCCGGGCCCACAGGGTTCCCCGGGCCATAAACGGTTGTGAGAAAAGGGGAAAATGGTGTTCTCCACAGAACCCCTGCGCCCCTACTAGAACGACCAATTTAAGAGGTTGACATGATTGTCTTGAAGGCAGCTCAAGAAAAACTGTTGAACGCCCTGCAGGCGGTGGCGGGCATCGTCGAGCGGCGGCACACGCTGCCCATCCTGGCCAACGTGCTGATCCGCAAGAACGGCGGCGCGATCGAGTTCACCACCTCCGACCTGGAGATCCAGGTGCGCACCACCGCCGAGTTCGACGGCGACGCGGCCAGCTTCTCGACCACCGTCGGCGCGCGCAAGCTGATCGACATCCTGCGTGCCCTGCCCGCCGACCAGACCGTCACCCTGAGCTCGAGCCAGAACAAGCTCACCCTGCAAGGCGGCAAGAGCCGCTTCACCCTGCAGACCCTGCCCAGCGACGACTTTCCGCTGGTTCAGGAGGCGGCCGACTTCGGCCCGATGTTCAGCGTGCCGCAGAAGACGCTCAAGCACCTCATCAACCAGGTGCACTTCGCGATGGCGGTGCACGACATCCGCTACTACCTCAACGGCATCCTGTTCGTGGCCGAAGGCAAGAGCCTGACGCTGGTGGCCACCGACGGACACCGCCTGGCGCTGGCCCAGGCCAACCTCGACGTCGAGATCCCCAAGCAGGAGGTCATCCTGCCGCGCAAGACGGTGCTCGAGCTGCAGCGCCTGCTCAAGGACGAAGACACGCCCATCGAGATGCGCTTCGCCGGCAACCAGGCCAAGTTCGGCTTCTCGGGCATGGAGTTCGTCACCAAGCTGGTCGAGGGCAAGTTCCCCGACTACAACCGCGTCATTCCCAAGAGCCACAAGAACCATGTCACGCTGGGCCGGGCGCCGCTGCTGTCCAGCCTGCAGCGCGCGGCCATCCTGACCAGCGAGAAGTTCAAGGGCGTGCGCGTCAACATCGAGCCCGGCACCCTGCGCATCGCCTCCAGCAACGCCGAGCAGGAAGAGGCCAAGGAGGAGCTCGAGGTCGACTACAGCGGCGACACCATCGAGATCGGCTTCAACGTCACCTACCTCATGGACGCGCTGGCCAACATGAGCCAGGAGATGGTCAAGATCGAGCTGCAGGACACGAATTCGAGCGCCCTGATCACCGTGCCCGAGCAAAGCGGCTTCAAGTACGTGGTGATGCCGATGCGGATCTGAGCCGCGAAAAGCGAGGCGCACGACGAGCGGGCTGCGGCCCGCTTCGGCATTTTCTATGGGGCTGTGATTCGCCGGATCCGCCCCCACATGAGTTCCAGAGACAGCGATGACCGAACCTCAAATTCCCTCTCACGACGACAGCAAGAAGCTCGGCGACAAGGCCTCGGAAGCGGCCGCCGTGGGCCCCGCGCTCGACGCCTATGGCGAGGGCAGCATCCAGATCCTGGAAGGCCTGGAGGCGGTGCGCAAGCGCCCCGGCATGTACATCGGCGACACCTCCGACGGCACCGGCTTGCACCACCTGGTGTTCGAGGTGGTCGACAACTCCATCGACGAGGCGCTGGCCGGCCACTGCGACGACATCGTCGTCACCATCCACACCGACAACTCCATCTCCGTCATCGACAACGGCCGCGGCATCCCCACCGGCGTCAAGATGGACGACAAGCACGAGCCCAAGCGCAGCGCGGCCGAGATCGCGCTGACCGAGCTGCACGCCGGCGGCAAGTTCAACCAGAACAGCTACAAGGTCTCGGGCGGCCTGCACGGCGTGGGCGTGTCGTGCGTCAACGCGCTGTCGAAGTGGCTGCGGCTGCAGGTGCGCCGCGAGGGCAAGGTGCACTTCATCGAGTTCAAGAAGGGCGTGCCGCAGGACCGCGTGATCGAGATGCGTGGCGGCTTCGAAGTGAGCCCGATGAAGATCACCGGCGAGACCGAGAAGCGTGGCACGGAGGTGCACTTCCTGCCCGACGACGAGATCTTCGAGAACATCGACTACCACTACGACATCCTCAGCAAGCGCCTGCGCGAGCTGAGCTTCCTGAACAACGGCGTGAAGATCCGCCTGGTCGACGAGCGCAACAACAAGGAAGACAACTTCGCCTTCGTCGGCGGTGTGAAGGGATTTGTCGACTTCATCAACACCGGCAAGAAGGTGCTGCACCCGAACATCTTCCACGCCGTCGGCGAGAAGATGTCGGAGCAGAACACCAGCATCACCACCGAGGTGGCGATGCAATGGAACGACGGCTACAGCGAGAACGTGCTGTGCTTCACCAACAACATCCCGCAGCGTGACGGCGGCACCCACCTGACCGGCCTGCGCGCAGCCATGACGCGCGTCATCAACAAGTACATCGAGGACAACGAGCTCGCCAAGAAGGCCAAGGTCGAGATCAGCGGCGACGACATGCGCGAAGGCCTGTGCTGCGTGCTGAGCGTGAAGGTGCCCGAGCCCAAGTTCAGCAGCCAGACCAAGGACAAGCTGGTGTCCAGCGAGGTGCGCGGGCCGGTCGAAGACGTGGTGAGCAAGGCGCTCACCGACTACCTGCTCGAGAACCCGGCCGACGCCAAGATCATCTGCGGCAAGATCGTCGAGGCCGCGCGCGCCCGCGAGGCCGCTCGCAAGGCCCGCGAGATGACGCGCCGCAAGGGCGTGCTCGACGGCATGGGCCTGCCCGGCAAGCTGGCCGACTGCCAGGAGAAGGACCCGGCGCTGTCGGAGATCTACATCGTCGAGGGTGACTCCGCCGGCGGCTCGGCCAAGCAGGGCCGCGACCGCAAGTTCCAGGCGATCCTGCCGCTGCGCGGCAAGATCCTCAACGTCGAGAAGGCGCGCTTCGAGAAGCTCTTGACCAGCAACGAGATCCTCACCCTCATCACCGCGCTGGGCACCAGCATCGGCAAGGACGAGTTCAATCCCGACAAGCTGCGCTACCACCGCATCATCATCATGACCGACGCGGACGTCGACGGCGCACACATCCGCACGCTGCTGCTGACCTTCTTCTACCGCCAGATGCCCGAGCTGGTCGAGCGCGGCCATGTCTACATCGCGCAGCCGCCGCTGTACAAGGTCAAGCTGGGCAAGGACGAGCAGTACCTCAAGGACGGCCACGAGCTCGACGCCTACCTGATGCGCGTCGCGCTGAAGGACGCCCGCCTCGACACCGGTGTGGAGGGCGCGGCCGTGCTGCAAGGCGACGCGCTGGAAGCGCTGGCGCGCCAATACGTGCTGGCCAACAACGTGGTCGAGCGGCTGTCGAACTGGATGGACGTGGAGGCATTGCGCGCCATGGCCAACGGCCTGGCGATCGACCTCGACACGCTGGAAGCGTCGGAAGCGTCGGCGGCGGCGCTGAAAGCCGCCTTGCACGACGCCGAGGTGACGGCCGAGTTCGACGCGCGCATGGACAAGCACATCCTGCGCATCGGCCGCATGCACCACGGCAACGTGAAGAGCAGCGTGATCAGCGCCGACTTCGTGCACGGCGCCGACTACGAGGTGCTGTCCACCGCCGGCAAGACCTTCAAGGGCCTGGTCGCCAGGGACGCGGTCGTGCGTCGCGGCGAGGGCGACAAGCAGAAGGACTCGAAGGTCGGCGACTTCCGCCAGGCGATGGCCTGGCTGATGCAGCAGGCCGAAGGCGCCGTCGGCCGCCAGCGCTACAAGGGCCTGGGCGAGATGAATCCCGGGCAGCTCTGGGAGACGACCATGGATCCCAACGTGCGGCGGCTCCTGCGGGTGCAGATCGACGACGCGATCGAGGCGGATCGCGTGTTCACCATGCTGATGGGCGACGAGGTGGAGCCGCGGCGCGACTTCATCGAGACGAATGCGTTGAGGGCGGCGAACATCGACGTGTGACGCTGTCGGATGACAGAGAAAGTGAGATTTTTGCCAAGTACGTGAGACGGACTCTGGCAGAGATAGTGAGACGTTCCGCCGTCATGATTCAGCGGACGCCGCGCCCCGCCATCGCCACCGCCGTAACGCAACTCCCGCATCTCGCGCAACAGTCGAGCGCCTAACAGGCTGTTGAAAAACGAAGATGGCTTCCACTTCTCATTTCGGTCGACCTCGTAGAACGGGCGGCAAGCGATTTTTTCGAGCAGGTGAAGGATTCAACCACCCCCTGAAACGCGTCCTTCGACCCACTCGAAGTCCTTTTTCAGCAGCCTGCTAAAGCCAAGCGACGCCTGCCGAAGGTGATCCGCCTCCAACACCGTGCGGAGTTCGCCGGCAGGACGGTGCGGCATAGGGCGAGACGGCTGAAACGGCGTCAAGTTGCGCTTCATCCAACCCGGTCAAGCCGGGTGTCGTACCAGGCCTCCTTACGATAGCTCCGACCAGGCATTTCACAGATCTTCATAGGGGTAGACTTGTCCGTCAGCTGGCGACCCAGTCGCCTGACAGGTTATTCGTGGGCCCACCGAGCAGTTTGTGAGCCGAGCGTGCTCCATAAAGACAAAGGACCGAAGATGGCGAACGAAAACGTCGAAGTTGTCCATATCCGCTACCGATGCGACTTTTTCCGGCAGCGCCCAAAGGCACCCATCCAGTGTTCTTTTGTTGCTACTACGGCCGACATCGCCGACTGGAGTACGGTTCCAAAAAAAGCGGCAAGCGATCTCCGGAATTTTCAACGTCCGGAAATGCCGGAACACGTGGAGGAGATATCAGAGTTCTTTGAAAAGTTCGAAGACAACTCGTCACCCTCCGCCATCGTGCTGGGCTTTAGAGGGACGGTGAAGACTTTGAATGAAAAGGCCGAGCCCTTCGATATCAACACGCTAAAAAGCGGTGAGTTCGTCGCTGGCTACATAGAAATCCCTAGCATCCAGCTTCCGACAATGAACTCTATCGAAGAGAAGCGGGCTGCGCTCCGCCAACTCGTAAAGTTAATACCTGCGACTGTGGGCACAAAGGGGCAGACATGAGCATGGCCACTAAGAATGATGACAGCGCGGTAGGCGATGCTGAGCCCATAAACGAGCCCGTGGATGTCGCCGAGGCTGTGGTCATCGCCCTCGAAGACGCCGAAACAGACACAGGGATAGATGCCGAGGTTCCTTCAAGTCGGGAGTTGGTTTTCGCAAAGGCGAAAGAACTCGATATCGATGCCCTTACCGAAGAGGATCTGGACTCCTGGATCAGTGCACTCAGCGAGGAGTTGAAGGTTGGACTAATAATTGATGGTCAACATCGAGTTTTGGGGACCAAACATAAGAACATCCCCTTTCTGATCGCGGCGCTGCCGGACGCTGGTTGGCAGGAGCTTGCCTTTCAGTTCATCGTACTCAATAGTACCGCTAGGACGGTGAAGGAGGCCTTGCTAATCAATATCATCGGAACCTCACTTACATCAGACGAGTTGACGAAAGTAGAAAAGCGGCTTGTTGACTCTGGTATCCCAGTCCCCCTATACCAAGGCGTCATGCGCCTTCATGATGATTCTGAATCGCCGTTCTATGGGATGCTGCGTTTCGGGATGGCGGAGGTTGCCCCCATCGATGCAAAGGCGGCAAAGTCCAAGATTGCGAGCTTTTGGCACCGGGCAAGTTTGATCTATCCGATGGTGGCACACAACATCCCAGGGAAGACAAAGAGAGAGAAGCTAGAGAACTGGGTGGCGCTTGGCCTTTGGTATGACTACCTGAAAGTTTTTTGGGGCGTGGCAAAGAAGCGCTATGCCGATACTGATCTTTGGAGTTCGCAGATGCTCCCCGACAACTCTGCGCCGGTCTCAAAACTGCTTCGTGCGACGATCCTCAACTTGGTTCAGATAGGAGTTTGCCAAGTGATGCTTGAGGCCATATATACCGAGGTGAACAATGACCCAGACGGTGCCAAAACGGTAGCTACGATCCTGCCGGATATATCAGCATTCCGGAAGCGGTGCGAGATGTACTTTAACCGCCTAAAGCCGGAGTTCTTCAGTGAATGGGGACCGGGGTCGAAGGGTTTGGATGGAAGTCGTGGTCCTAGAGACGAATTCGTCAAAGCCGTTAAGCAGATCATAACTAACGAGAAGACGGTTGCCGATTTGAAGAATCAGTCGACCGGTAGCATCATCTTTAAGCTGTGAAGTTACTGCGGATCGAGGCAATCCGAGATACAGCGCTCTTGCGTGAGCCCGCTACGATAGAAGACGTAGCTTCGGTTTTGGCTTTGGGGGACCTTCTTGGAAGCCGAACGATGGGTTTCGCTTGGGCGGCGCTTGCTCATCGTGCTCTTATGTCGTTGCTGCCATCGTTTGACAATTTGAAGACATATAACGATCGCCGCCGAGCGGTTGAGCGCGTTATAAAAGACAGAGGACTAGAAACTCGTATCTCGCCTTACGAGATTGACGGCCTAGTTGAACTAGGCAGCCGTTTGCTTGAATTTCGCAATGGCGCTAGAAAATCTTCTTGGTCCGATCTTCACTACAGTACTCGGCGCGCGCTACTCCTGCAGCAGAACCACAGATGCGTTGCCTGTGGGGTGGTGCTAAATCTAAGCGAGTCAGGTTGCGACGATAGCCCAGAGTTAGATCACATCTTTCCCTTTTCGATGAGGGGCAATATAGAATCTAATACGAGGATTATCTGCAAGCGATGTAATGTTGCCAAGCACGATCACCTCACCTACATCACTCAAGGCCGGTTGGCTTTTGGCGATAATTTCCGAAGCGGCGATGTGAACATGAACCGATTGCTGTACTGGGCAGTTGAGATGGCATCGAGTCGTTGCGAAGCTGAGGGGTGCTCCCGCTCAAGTGCAGACTCGGAGTTGCACATAGCCAAGCGAGCGTCGTTGGTTCCGTGGAATATCGACAACGTGCGGGTGCTGTGTTCCGCATGCTCCGACGCCCTCACGCGATTTCCCAAGTAGACGCTTTTCGCAAGAAGAGTCGCCTGAATATGCCCGGGGCCTGGTGGGTCGGACGCGTCATGAACAAAAGCTCCGCGTAAGCCTAAGCCTGATCGGCTCCGCCATCATCAAGACGGGGGTTGCCGATCGTTCATGGACTAGCTCGTGGTGTTTGATCGGCGTGTGCACAGCAAGGGCGCGGTCACGGGCGATACGTGCAACGGTCACCAGTGGCCGGCCGTTCGATGCTTACCGTCACCACGCGAGCGACGCTCTTGGACAGTTCCGCGAAGATGTAGGCGCACAGGTTTTCAAGTGTCGCGGGTCCAAGTTCAGCAATCTCGTCGAGGAACTGATGGTCCAGTTTGGCTCTGACTGCTTCGATTGCAGATCGGAAGTGTCCCAGGTCAAGCACCATGCCAGTGTGCGGATCGGGCCTGCCGGACACCGTAGCTTCGGCGTGATACGTGTGCCCATGAATGCGTCGACTTCCTTCGGCGTCAATCGTGCGCTGTAGGGTGTGCGCCGCCTCGAAATAGAACTTCTGGCTTAGCTCGAACATCAGCGGATCCCGATCATCTTGTGGGTCTGAACGCTGAGATTCCACTTGGGCTGCTGGCGACAATATTCCACCGCACGCTCCGTATTGGAACTGCGGCACGGGCCGTCCATGGGCTGAAGATAGAACCGCCCGAACGCCAAGTCTGTGAACTGGCCAGGATCGATCCCCTCTTGCGGGTACACGAGCTTCAACTCGTCGCCGGATCGAATCGCGAGAGTGGTTCCCGCCTTTGGGCTCACGCAGATCCAATCGATCCCAGAGGGGGCAGGCACCGTGCCGTTCGTCTCAACGGCGATCTCGAAGTCGCGCCGATGCAATGCGTCCACGAGAGGGCTGTCCACCTGCAGCAAGGGCTCGCCGCCGGTAAGCACCACATACCGGTGTGCCTCACCTGCAGGCCACTGAGCTGCAATGACGTTGGCCAGGGAATCGGCGCTGTCGAACTTGCCGCCAAGGGTGCCATTGGCGCCCACGAAATCCGTATCGCAAAACCGGCAGATTGCTCTCGAGCGGTCTTCCTCGCGACCTGTCCACAGATTGCATCCGGCGAACCGACAGAAGACGGCAGGCCGCCCGGCGCGGTGCCCCTCGCCTTGAAGCGTATAGAAAACTTCCTTGATCGAATACGTCATGGCTAGATCGGCATAGCTGGTCCATCGATAGCATCAGCGATGAGGCAACCCGTGCCCGGCGTCTCATGAAGGTCGATGCGATACAGAGAGGGCAGTCGCGGCTTCGCCTGCTGGAAGAGCCAATGCGCGAGGCTCGCGCAGTCACCGTCGACCAGGTCCTGCAACTCGTTCACTGGATGGTGGTCGATCAACTTGAAGATCGGGTTGAAGACTTCCTTGACGTCTCCAAAGTCCACTGTCCAGCCCATAGCTGCGTCCAGCGGCGCGTTCAAGTGCAGCCGCAGGGTATACGTATGCCCGTGCATTCGACTGCGTGGAGAAACTGCCGGAGCGCGGGCAAGACGCACAGCACTGTCGACGGTGAACTCCTTCCAGATCCGGTAGTTCGCACCGTCGAAGTTGGCTCCGCAGGCGCCGGTCTCAAACACGGTGACCCAGGAGAGCTCGGGGAGGAGCGGCTTCAAGCGCTGCCAAATCCACGCGGACAAGTTCTCGCTGGTGGGGTTCTCCAGTCCCTCGATTTCGTTGAGACATTGGTAGTTGAGCTGCATGTGCAGCGGGGCCCACATCGCGTCAAGATGGTCGTGGTCGATGCTGAGAGGCCGTGACCCCAGGTCTTGGTTCGCGTGAATGATGGCCTCGAAGCCATGGCCGTGCATACGCCCGCACTTGTGGCCCAAGGGCACGTTGGGGAGACGGTGCGCTGCCTGGAATCTGAAGCGTCGCCAGACATGGGCTTGGCCATCGCGGTCCAGGTCGACGCCCTGGTTCGCAGTGCTCTGTATCGCTACGCGATCGATGCCCGGCACCCGCAGCGTCTTCCGAATCCATCGCGCCAAGTTCTCGTCGGTCGGCTGCTCGACAACTGAGTTCAGGAGAACATAGTTCAGCGGCGCCACGCACTCTTCGAGCTGAGTGCGTAGCGAGTCAACTTCTCCGCCTGGATAGGCTGCGAAAGACCTTGGTACTTCAGCAAAGACTGTCGCTTGGAAGCTGTGGCCATGCAGCGATCGGCAGCGGTGGCCCTCGGGCAGCACGTCGACTTGCCGTGCGGCCTCGAAGTTGGCGGAAGCCACCGTAAGGGCGAAAGCAGGGTTCACGCGGCCACCATTTCGCCGGCGAAGGCCTCGTAGCCCTTGCGGCGCAAATCGCATGCTGGGCATTCGCCACAGCCGTAGCCCCAGTCGTGAAGCGAGTGATGGTCACCCATGTAGCAGGTATGCGTCTCGTCGCGTATGAGGCGAACCAACCCGTCACCCCCGAGCTGCCGCGCCAAGGCCCACGTCTGGGCTTTGTCGATCCACATCAAGGGCGTCTCGACCACAAGACGGGTGTTGAGGCCAAGGTTCAAGGTTATCTGCAGCGATTTGAGTGTGTCGTCGCGGCAGTCGGGATAGCCGGAGTAGTCGGTCTCGCACATGCCGCCAACCAACACCTTGAGTCCACGGCGGTAGGCAAGGGCTGCTGCTAGGGTGAAGAACATGAGGTTGCGGCCCGGTACGAAGGTGTTGGGCAAACCCGAGCTCTCGAATTCGATCCGCTTCTCCGCAGTGAGCGCCGTGTCGCTGATGCGGCCCAACAAACCCAAATCGAGCAGGTGGTCTTCGCCCAGCCTCTCTGCCCATGCGGGGAACTGCTCGCGAAGTCGTGTGCGAAAGCGTTCGCGGCAATCCAACTCGACCTTGTGGCGCTGCCCGTAGTCAAACCCGACTGTCTCCACTGCGTCGAAGCGGTCCAATGCCCAGGCGAGGCAGGTGGCGGAGTCCTGGCCTCCAGAGAACAGGACGAGTGCGGATGTGCGCATGGTTGTTCAGGCGTTGGCAGCCCTGCGCAGCCTGCGCAGTTGCCGCTTCGTGGTTGAAACAAGGAACCGCGTGAGCAGATCGATGTCCGAGGGCGTGTTCTGAATGTCGTTCCAGGGGAATTCGCAGTCGTCCATCTTCCATGTACCCGAGGTCCAGGCGGTGGAGGGCTTGAGCAGTTCGAGAGCGGGCACGAATCCATCCTTGGTATTAGCGCCTTCGCTGGAGAACAGCAGGTCCATCACGAAGCCCATTGCCACGATGCCAGCGCCGTGGCGCAGACGCGAGACCCGTGGGCTCATGCCGACCCACTGCCCGCCGTAGACTTCGGCGACGGCCTCAAAGAACTCGTTGATCAGATCGACGGCCCGGTCTTCGCGGTCTTCGTACTGAATGAGCTCACGGATGGCGCCATGCGCAGCGGAGTTCATCACCACCTTTTGCATGGCGGTGTCGCTGATGACGCCCGCAGGGTTTGTGTGCTGGCGAATCTGCCCGCGCAGCGCGCGTCCACCCGTGAAGTTCAGTCGCTCAACGACCCGCGCCGCAAACCGGCGGGCGGTGTAGCGCTCAGGCAGGCCTTCCACGGTCGGCAGCAACTCGTAGATCAGCGTCTTGGGGAGCGGGCGAGTGTTGTTGATGAGGACGAACTGCTGGCGGAGTTCGTCGTAGTTCTTGCAGACCACCGCAGAGACGAAGACCTGGAAATCTGGCTTCTGCAGCCCCGAGAGCGCGGTCAGGCGCTGCTGACCGTCAACAACAAAGCCCGGCGGTCCTTTCTTGTCGTCGATGAGGACTTCCAACCGGCCATGCCCCAGATCCTTGACCTTAACCCCCTCGATGAAGGCGATGATCACGGCGTTGGGGAGCAACGCGTCCTCCCGTGCGAGGTAGTCGCGGATGTCGCGAATGTGCGAGGCGATCTGGTGCCGCTGGAAGCCCTTGAGTTGCCCGTCGTCAGTTCGTCCGACCCGCTCGATTTGAGCAAACGAAAGAACGTCCTGGGGACTTGCGGCAAAGACGAATACATCGTGCTCGGCTGCTTGGCGGGCTCTCAGCGCGGGGTAGCGGTACACGGTCACGCGTGTCTCTCCAAAGTGTTCTTTAGGTGTTGGTGGTAGACGCCGAGGTTGTGCATGCCTCGGCGCTTGTTGCGGTTGCTGGAGCGGAAGATGATCACCTCGACGCCCACGCTCTGACAGATGGCGCAGTCGCAGCGCTTCCAGGGGCGATCCTGCAGAGTGCGCTCGATGCGCTCTCGTGTTTTCGCGAGCGTCTTGGCTTGAGTCCTTTCGTCCTCTCCCTCACCCAGTAGCAGGAACCGGTGGTAGTCCATGACGGCATCCACAGTGCCTTCCACGCTTCCCTTGCCACGATCGAACTCTCGCAGCACTTTGAGCGCTCTCTGCTCGCGATTGACGAGATCTTCAGCGCTGAACAGACCCCGCTTGACACCCTGCATGAGACGGCTGTTTTCGAGGGCCTGAGGAATGCGGATCGCCGTGTAGTAGTCGAGGCCGCCCTCGGGGTTCTTTAGGTAGTAGTTGGACTTCTCGTCCTTGAAGGCCCGAATGAGAGGCGAGGTGGAGTCGAAGCTAGTGATGCCAAAGTTCGTGAACTGGTGGATGTGGTCAGCCTTGGCGAACCCGAGCAGGTGCAACTTTGGGTCTGGCCCGATCTTGCGCCGTATGGTGTCCAGCACAATCTTGATGGCATCCACCTTCAGGGGTACCAGGCCACCGATGGCCAGGTACTGATAGCCCATCTTCACGAGTTCATCGGCTGCAGCTGCCATGCTCTGCGGCGACCACCCCTGCACAGCACCCATGGGCTCAAAGAAGTCGCCTTCTTGGTGAACCAGTTTGATGAACTTGCGGGCGTTCTCGAGCGTGATCTGAAACCGTCGATGCGCCTCCGGCATCGCGCGAGCCGGCGGATTGTCTAGATCACACTCGAAAATGACATGGTCGGGCGACACCCCGTGTGTGAACTCCCCGTCAAGGTAGAACTCGCACACCTCCTCTGGTGAATAGGCCGGCTCCGTGTGCTCGACGTACGCGAAAGCACCGCAGTCGCCCATGAGCATGAGGTCCCGGAATAGCGGTCCGTCGAAGCGGAGGAATTTGCGTGCGCCAATTCGGAGCAAGCGTTGCTCTTCGGCCGTCGAATATCGAACCTTGGACGCTGCAACACCTTCGGCCTTTCGCACTGCGCTCATGGCCACTAGGAGCCCATCGTAGGGCGCAGTGAGCATGATTTCGTGCGCATAGAGATCGTCCCAATACCTCTCGCGTTTCGGTGCTGAGCGATCGTTCAGGAAGTCATAGTCAGGATCGACGTAGTCCTGGGTGTCGGAGTAGAGAAACTTCAACGCCCGACCCCTGCGACGGAGTACGCCTGGACCAGCGCGTTTTGCAGGCGCCGGATGTCCCTGGGTGTGTTCTGAATCTCATTCCAAGGGACGCCCAGGCTCTCCCACACGCCCTTGGTCCAGCGGCAGTGCGGAGCGACCTTCTGCAACTCCTTCTCAACGATCTTCACGTCGTCGCTAGGCTGGAGGCGACCGTAGATGCGGTCCATGAGCACGCCCATCGCCTCGATGCCTGCTGAGTGCATCAGGCGGCTATGACGGGGATCACGTCCCCAGGCGTCGCGAAAGACAGACTTGACTGCGGACCAGAAGGTCACAAGCAGGCCGTACATGGCCTCCAGGTCGACCCCGTCTCGGCCGTTCGAGCTGGTTCGGAATATGGCGAGCGCGCCGAGTGGGTTGTTCATGCTGTTTCGGATCATGCTGATTACGGCCGTATCCGTGACAACTGCGCTACCGGCACCACGATCGGAGGGTCGCTTGATTAGCTTGAAGAATGGCGAGTTGGGGTCTCGATTGAGCAGACCACAGATTTCCGACGGAACCTTGCGCGAGCTAAGGTCACGGGGCAGCAGGATCCCCCCTGTCTCTGGTAGCAACTCGTTGATGAGCCGACTGGGCAATGGCTTGGCCTTGTTGACGAGAATGAACTGCTCTCGCTGGACCTCGACGCTGTCAGATACGAACCCAACGACCGGCACTGCAACCTCGAGCTTGCTCGCTTGAGCGAGGGCCAAGGATCGTTGCTGACCATCGACGATCCAGGCGACCCGCTTACCTTCCTGATAGACCGGAATGGTCAGCGTCCCAATGTTCGCGATGCCCTCATCACCGGTGGGCTTCGTGCCGCGCGAAGCGGCAAAGCGCACTTCGGGTGACATGGCCAGGATGATCGCGTTCGGGAAAAGCACCTTGCCTTGGTTCAAGTAGTCGACGATGCCCTTGACGTGACTCCGTATCTCCGGGCGCTGGAAGCCCTTCAGAGCGTCGCTCTCGTCTCGCTCGACACGTGAGATGTCCGCGACCTTGACGATGTCCGCGCCGCGGATGAAGAACGCGAACACGTCGAGGTCATCGCCCTGCTTCGTATGAAGGGCGCGGATCACGATTTCTGATTTGGTTCTGGCCACCGCAGCTCCTTAGGCGGCCATCTCGGACTTGACGGACCACCAGATACCACGGAACCTCCCCTGTTCGCACGCGACCATTGCGTCATCGCGCAGGAACCTGAGTAGCCGAGACGAGCTACCGCCATGCTTGGTCCACTGTGCACGCAAGAGTGCCGCGATTTCGGCGTCTGCCGCTTTGGCCCGGGCGGGTACGTTGGGCCTTTCCATTCCAGCCAGCGCCTGTTCTACGGCGAAGACTCCCTTGGCCAAGGACATGCGGTGGGCGCCGAGCGCTTCGACGAAGTGGCGCATAGCCCGCTGTGGAAAGTCGGCCCTCGTACCCGCATAGGCCGCGACGCGCTCTAGTCGATCATCGTAGGGAAGGACGGCAGATCTCAACTGTTCCGGAACCTCATTCATCCCAGCCGAAGACGTGAATACGCGGAGTTTGTCCACGTAGCGATGGGGCAGGTCCGCCAGATCTTGGCGAACCATGGCCAAGTAGCTGGAGGGCATCGATAGCAATACGGAGTCGACCTCTGGTCGCATCACCAGATGAGCCAGGCTTGGTTGGCCCAACACCTTCTTGATGGCCTGCCACCAATCAGACGACGACGCACCAATCGCGCGGAGGTTGTGCCGGATCGATCCAGCGCCGCCGGAAACCGTGAGGCAGTAGTGGGGCAGCTGTTGCTCAGCGGCTATCAAGCCAAAGCCTGCTGACGCGATAAACAGCGCCCCTTGGATCGCTTGAGCCGTGATGCGGGCGTCGGAGAAGGCCCTACCGACGTACAAATGCCTTGCCTCGGATGCCTGTTCACTTGCCTTCGTGGCCGAAATCCAAGAACGGGCCATCTCGTCAAGCGTCGAGTGCGCCCCTTCGGGGTACGAGACCGAAGGGCCGAACTGCCTTTTCCTCGCCGAGCAGTTTGTGATGACGATCGCGCCATGCGCCGATAACTGCAGCATCTTCACTCTAGATCACCTTGCAGTAACTTCGCACATGGCGAATTCTAGCGCCGCAGTATTCCACGCGCTACGGCGAATCCCTTGCGTGGCGGCGATTGCCGGCGGCTGCGGACGAACACTTCGCCGCGTCGTTGAGCATCTGGCAGTGGGCAACGGGATCCAGGTGGGCTGCGGATCCCGCGGCCGACGCCATCGTGCGCCGGGCCGGGTGCGCCGCAAGCAAGCGAAGCGCGACTGAACTGCTGCTCATTGACAGGCAATCTACGACCCGCGAGAGTCACAGCAGGGCTACGACTCGCAGGGAGGCGCCATGGAGGAGACCTTGCTGAGACTGCGGCAAGAAGCCGCGGCGCTAGCGGGAGAGAGCAAACGGATTGAGGACTACAAGAGCGCGGCCGATACCTGGAAGGCCGTGGCGGAGGCGTGGAAGGCGCAGCGCGACGCCGAGAATCAACAGCGCTTGATTCGCTTTGAAGGCCTGAAGTCATTTGCCACTTTCGTTGTGCCGTTCTTGACGCTGCTCACGCTCCTGGTGACGATCTGGCTGCAGCGCGACGCGACGCTCATCCAACGGGACACAGCCAGACTACAGGCAGAGCAGGTCAAGGCGACCATCGAAGCCAATGAGGACATTCAGTGGCGCGAAGCCGTTAAGGCTCTGGCGGGATCGCAGTCCGTGATTAGTGGATTGGCAGCGCAGGAGATGCTTAAGCCGCTTAGGGAGACCAAGCGCTACCACGACAAGGCCGACGAACTAGCCATTGCAGTGATGGGCCGAGTGAGCGACGAGGAAGGCTTTCGTGACCTTTTCGACTCTACGTTCAGGCAGCAGGATTGGTCGACCGTTGCGGGCATGCTGATCGTTGCTCGCACGCTTGCCGCCTCATACCACGCTGCCGCAGATGCGGCAAAGGAGGCCGAACGCCAAGAGAGATCGGCGCGATTGCAAAGAGGTTTTATGACTGCAGCGATCGGCGGCGTAGAAGCCACCGGCTCAAAGTCCGGGAACAGTTGGGGAGGACTTCCCCCCGCGTTCGTCTCGATTGGCGCAGCCAACGCTTATGTTGCTGAAATGCGATATGTCTGCCCGAAGCTTGCTGCCATCTTGCGGTTGCCCCGCCCACAAAAGATGGACCTCGACCTAAGCGGGGTAATGCTGCTTGACTGCGACCTTTCTGGGACAAATCTCTCCAGGGCTGATTTGACCGGCGCCCAGATACAGGCGAGCCGCTTTGAGGAAGTTGACTTGAGCGACCTGCGGGGATTCAAGGACAGTAAGTGGCCATCTACCCCTTGGTGGAGAGCAGGTCGAATCGATACTCGCCTCCTAGCGTTGCTGAGTAAGAGTTCGTACCCCTACCCGCTGGCGCCGATGCGGACTATGGAGACTACGAGCCGTCGCAGGAGTCCTATACAACTGACCTCGCTCGCCTCTGCGCCACCGACAAGGCAGGCTGCGCCAAGATTCCTGTGAACTTTGGACGCGCTCCTCACCGGCGCGCGAGATAGTCTGACGCGGGCTGAGCATCTCGCCATGCCTTGGGGCTCACGAACTTGGCCGGCGTTTCGCATCTACAAACATCGTCGCACTATCCGTGTCAACAGATCTGCGTCGTCTCACCAAAGTTGGCGTGGCCGAACTTGAGCGTGACAGAGAAAGTGAGAAAGCGGTTGCAGGACAACGCATGCAGTCTCACTTTCTCTTTCATCCGACAAGTCGCGTGTCGGCCCACGCAGTCAGTACATCAGCCGGCCTCGCGCGTCGACCACGCCAATATTGACGTAGCGCGAGCCGACATTGTCTGCGCCGGTGAAGTCGACGCTGTACCCGCCCAGATCCAGGCGGATCCGGCGCAAGGCCCTGGCGAGGCTGGCGGGTGTCGGGTTGGCGCCCGCCAGGCGCAAGCCCTCCACCGTGATGCGCGCAGCCAGGTAGCCCACCAGGTGCAATTGCGAAGGCTCGGTGACTTCCGGTGCGAACTTGGTTATCGCCCGATGAAACTCGCGCGTCATGCCGGTGTTGAGGGTCGAGGCGTTGGGCATCACCTGTGCGAGGGCAACGCCCACGGCAGATCCGGGCGGCGCCTTGGCAACGATGGCGTCTGCTGGAACGTAAGACATGCCGTAGATCGGCGTGCGATCACCCGCCTCCCGCACATCACGAACCAACGAAGCGCCGCTGTTCGGCGCCAGGATCATCAAATAGGTCTGGGCGCCGGTCTTGCGCAGTTCCGAAGCGGCGACCTTGAGATCATCGGCACCAGCGGGCACGGGCACGCGCCCGAGGATGTCGACCTTCATCGGACCGGCCAGCTTGTCGACGAGGGCCAAGCCGTTCTTGCCGAACGGGATGTCCTGGTAGACGACGGCAAGCCGCCCAATGCCCAAGGTGGACAGGTGACCGAGAATGCGCTCGATCTGCGACTTGTCGCCGGCATGCACGTGAAAAAGCCACGGACTGCCGGGTTGGCGCAGGTCCTCGGCCCCGGGTGTCACGCCGATCACCGGCACCTCGAGGCGATCGAGCAGCTTCCCCTTCAGCACGCTGGACACGTTGGCCGAGCCAAGGATGTTGACGAAGGCCACGGGCTTGTCGCGCTTGGTCACGAGCTCGAGCAGCCGCACGGTCTCGTCTGCCTTGTACCGATCATCCTCGCGGACAAACCGGATCTTCACCCCGTTGATGCCGTCCTGAGCGTTCACGAGGTCGAAGCAGGCCTTCGCTCCGATGTAGTTCGCCAACCCGTTGGGTCCGAGGGGCCCGGTCAGCGGCCCGACCTGGGCCACGACCAGTTCAGATGCAGCGTGACTCGACCACGCACAGGCAATGCCCGTCATGCCCACCAGCAGATCACGTCGATTCACCATTCCCACGCCGGGACCGGCCGCACGGCCTGCCTCCTGGCTATCGATTGAAGGTCCACCAGCGGCGTTGCGTTCCATTGCTTCACCCTCTCAATCGGCTCGACTGCTCTGTTGCGCAAGCAGCCAGCCGCGAGTGTGTGCGCTACTTTTCGGCCACACAACGCAAGGATTTGGCATTGGAGAAGACTTTCGGGTTCAACGGTAATCACGCCCGTCGGCCCCAGATTGATTCGCGTTGACAGCCAGCTCGAGCGACCTTAGGCTCCCCCCGTCGATGCACTCCGCATCGCATCGGCCGTAAGCGTTTACGTCAACCAACGCGCAACTTCATCGGCAGCGGCATTGAACGTCGCTGTGATGTGCGCGAGGCCGTTGACGAATGCAATCCCTGGGCAAGTCCTTGCTGCCCGAGCCGGTTCCTCCGGCGTCCCACGCCCCTTGCCGCCTCATCAGCGCCACGCCGCGCCGGTGCTCCGCTTCCTTTGGACAAACCATGAATGAGACCATCCATTCGACACTCAACCACATGAGCTTCCCCTCGCGGGAGGCCGATGCCGCGGCAAGGTTCTTCGAGCGGTATCTGGGCTTCACGATCTCGCCGATGGGGACCAGCCGCGTCCTCAAGAAGGACGGCCTGGACATCGTCATCGAAGATGCTTCCGGCCGGGAAGTGAATTGGCCGCACAACTTCCATATCGGCGTGGAATTGCCCACGGTGGAAGCTGTGCACGAGCTCCGCGCCTTGCTGGTGTCTCAGGGCGAGAAGATGGAAACCGCCGTTCTTGGCCATGCGCGCGGCTCGCGCTTCTTCTGCTGGGTCCCTGGCGGAATGATGCTGGAGGTCAACACCCGCGCTGACGCGAACGATCAGTATCGGACCACGTTCGCCCGTCAGAGCCAGTAACACCGCCACCGGGGTCCGCCGCACCTTGCCGCGAGAACTGCCGAATAGGGCCGTCCGAGCAAGGTCTTGATCGCTTTCGAGAGTGCGGCGCCTTAAAATCGAGGGCTCGCCCAAAGCCAGCCTTCGGCTCGACCCTCTGAACTGCGATGTTGATGAATTCCAACCCCTTCGCCGCCCTGCTCGATCCTGCAAGCATCCTCAGCGCCTGCGCGCAATCCGGCGCGCTCGATGCGCTGCCGATCAGCGCCAGGCGCAGCGCAGATCGCATGAGTCCCAACGTGGGCGGTGAGCTGGCCGCGCACGACGCGGCCGTCGACGAAATCTACCGGCAGGTGATCGCGAAGGCGTCCAAGACGCCGCCCGCGAAGTCGACGAAGGCGGTACGCGCCGAAGAGGCCTGAGCGCGGTGTGAGCGGCGTGTCCGGCCGGCCAATGAGCGCCTCCCCCGACACCCGCCTCGCAGACGCCATCGCCCTGCGAGAAAACGGCCAGCTCCAGCTCGCCCTCCCGCTGCTCCTGGCCTTGCGCGCCGAGTTCCCCGCCGACGCTCGCATCGCCGTGCAGACGGCCTGGGTCCACGACAGCCTGGGGCTGGAGCAGGAGGCTGTGGCCCACTACGAGGCTGCGCTGGCGGGTGAGCTCGGCGACGACGAGCGGCGCAGCGCGCTGCTCGGCTTGGGCAGCACCTTGCGCGCGCTGGGCCGCGATGCCGACTCGGACCGGGTCTTGCGCGAGGGCATCGCGCGCTTCCCCGACTTCAAGCCATTGCGCGTCTTCCACGCGCTCACCGCCTACAACCTGGGCCGGCCGCGCGACGCCATCGAGCAGCTCATCGGGCTGCTGCTGGAGTCGACCGACGACCCGACGATCCTGCGCTACCGCCGCTCGCTGTCGGCCTACGCCCGCGACCTGGACCGCAGCTGGCTGACGCCGTAGCCCGGGTGCAACCCGGGTCACCCGACCTCAGGGCTTGTCACCACCCAGCAGCGCGTCCTTCAGCATGCGATCGGCAGGCGAGCCCCCCACCCAGATCTTCAGCACCATCTGGAAGAACTCGTCATCCCCGACCGGCTCGCCCTGCGGCTGCCCGACGATGAAGAACTGCGTGCCCTTGCCCGGCACGAACTCCATCGCGAAGGTGTCGCCGGCGACCAGCTTGGAGCGGCCCGAGAAGATCTCGATGAAGCGGGTGGTCGAGACGGTGTGCTTGCGGACCTGGTCCTCCGGCGAGTTCTCGGCCAGGCCCTTGACGAACAGGCGGCCCAGGTCGGTGCCCGGGATGTCGCGCAAGGCGACGAACGACAGGCGCTTGGCGCCCGGCAGCGCGAGCAGTTCTTCGGCCGTGCCCACTTTCTTCGTCGTGTACAGCGCCATGTCGTAGACCCGGAAGATGGCCTTGAAGCGCGTGCCGGCGCCGTTGAGCTGCAGCCGCGTCCCGCGCACCTCGGCGGCGGGTTCGAACTTGGTGGACGTGCCGGCTGCCAGCGCGGCCGGGGCGGCCAGCGCCAAGGCGAGCGAAGCAAGGGCCAGGCGGTGTCGCAAGGTCATGGAGTCTCCCGGGAAGTTGTTCGTGGCGCCCCATCCTAGTGGCCGCTCGCCCATCGGGCGTTGCGCGTTTGTCCTGCCTGGCGTGCCTTTCGCACACCGGCGTCAGCGATGCGGCAGGCGCAGCCGCGTCGACGGCGTGGTCGGCACTGACAGCGCCTCCTCGAAGTGCTCGATGGCGCGCCGGTTGCGCGGCGCCGACTGGGTGGCCACGCAGTCGCGCGGCACGACGACCTCGAAGTCGCGCATGCGCGCGTCGACGGCAGTGGCGACCACGCACTGGTCCGAGGCCACGCCGGTGATCACCAGGCGCTTGACCTTGAGATGCTGCAGCAGCAGGTCCAGCGGCGTGAGGAAGAAGGCCGAATGCTTGGGCTTGAGCACGAAGTAGTCGTCGTCGTCCGGCGCCAGCTGCTCGGCGATGCGCGCACCGGCGCCGCCCTCGGCCTGGGCGCCCTGCACCACCTGGCGGAAGTCGGACCGCCACATGCCGTGGTTGTCGTTGGCGTAGATGACGGGCACGCCGGCGCGCCGGCAGCGCGCCTTCAGCGCGGCAATGTGGGACGCGATGGCCGCGGCCCGCGGCAGCAGGCGCTCGGCGTCGTCGAAGCGCCAGCTGCTGATCATGTCGGCGATCAGCAGCGCGGTCGCGCCGGCGGCGCGGCCATCGGGGGCGAGCGGGGTGGCGGCGCGCGACGAGGCCATGCTGAGCGCAACCGGCAAGGCGTGTGCCGCGCAACCCCTGCGCCCGCCGGGCACGGCGCGCCCGCTTAAAATCGAGGCTTCGTCGCAACCCGCTGGGTTGCAGCGGGCGTCCAGCGCCCGCCGACACGCCGGACCCCATTTGGATGTCCGGCCCATCCCCGGGAACGCCGCATGACCTACCAGGTCAAGGAAATCTTCTACACGCTGCAAGGCGAGGGCGCCAACACCGGCCGCCCGGCGGTGTTCTGCCGCTTCGCCGGCTGCAACCTGTGGACCGGCCGCGAGGCCGATCGCGCCGGCGCGGTGTGCCGCTTCTGCGACACCGATTTCGTCGGCACCGACGGCGCCGGCGGGGGTCGCTTCGCCCAGGCGCAGGCGCTGGCCGCGGCCATCGATGCCGGCTGGACCGGCGGCGCATCGGCGCGCCGGCTGGTGGTGTTCACCGGTGGCGAGCCGCTGCTGCAGCTCGACGCCGCGCTGATTGCCGCCGTTCACGCGCGCGGCTTCGAGATCGGGGTCGAGACCAACGGCACGCTGGCCGCGCCGGCGGGCATCGACTGGATCTGCGTGAGCCCCAAGGCCGGCGCGCCGCTGGTGCAGCGCTCGGGCCATGAGCTGAAGGTGGTGGTGCCGCAGGACGGGCTGGCGCTGGACGAGCTCGCCGCGCTGCCCTTCGAGCGCCTGTACGTGCAGCCCATGGACGGGCCCGCGCTGCCCGCGAACACACAGTGGGCGATCGCGCATTGCCTGCGCGATCCGCGCTGGCGGCTGAGCGTGCAGACGCACAAGGTGCTGGGGATCCGCTGATGATGTACGAGCTCTCCCAGCGCTTCCGGTTCGAGGCGGCGCACACGCTGGAGCGCGAGGTCGAGACCGAGTCGAGCCGGCGCATCCACGGGCACACCTACCACGCCGAGGTCACGCTGCGCGGTCTGCCCGATCCGGCGACCGGCATGCTGATGGACCTGGGGCGGTTCCGGCAGGCGCTGGACGAGGTTCAGCAGGTGCTCGACCACCACCTGCTGAACGAGGTCGAGGGGCTGGATCAGCCGACGCTGGAAGGGCTGTGCGCGTTCATCGCGGCGCGGCTGGCGGGGCCGCTGCCGAGGCTGGCGTCGGTGCGTGTGTGGCGGGCGAGCGGGGACAGCTGCAAGCTGAGCCTGTAGCCCGGGTGCAGCCCGGGTTGCACCCGGGCTACGAAGGCACCAGGCGCACTCGCGTGATCTCCGAGGGCGCGCCCAGCCGCTTGGGCGGCCCCCAATAGCCGGTCCCCCGGCTCACGTAGACCCACAGCCCGCGCCAGCGGTGCAACCCGGACGTGAACGGCTGCTGGAATCGCACGAAGTGGTTCCACGGCCAGAACTGGCCGCCGTGGGTGTGTCCCGACAGCTGGAGCTGGAAGCCTGCGCGCTCGGCCGCCTCGGCGCTGCGCGGCTGGTGCGCCAGCAGCACCCTCACCCGCGCCTCGGCCGGGGCGCCGGCGAGGGCCGCTTCCGGATCGCTGCGCTGCGCCGGATCGAAGTGATGCGCACCGTGGTCGGTCACGCCGGCCAGCAGCAGCGCCGCCTCGCCGTGGCTCAGCACCACGTGCTCGTTGAGCAGTACGCGCACGCCCAGCCGCCGCAGCTCCGCGATCCAGGCCGGCGCGCCCGAGTAGTACTCGTGGTTGCCGGTGACGAAGTAGGTGCCATGGCGCGAGCGCAGCGAGGCCAGCGGCGCGACATGCTCGGCGAGGTCCGCCACCCGGCCGTCGACCAGGTCGCCGGTCACCGCCACCAGGTCGACGTCGAGGCGATTCACCGCCTGCACGATGGCGTCGAGGTAGCCGCGCCCGATGGTCGGACCGACGTGGATGTCGCTGATCTGCGCGATGGTGAAGCCGTGCAGCGCCGCGGGCAGGCCGGCGATCGGCACCTCGACGTCGACCACCGAGGCGGTGCGGCGCGCATTCAGGAAGCCCCACAGCGTCGCGACCAGCGCGAGCAGCGGCACGGCCTGGCCGCTGCGCAGGGCGAGCCGCTCCAGGTCGAAGCCGCCGACCGCGGCGTGCAACAGCGCTGCCGCGCCCAGCCCCAGGTCGCGCAGCAGCGTCAGCACCAGCAGCGAGGAGAACAGGCCGAGGAAGCCGAAGCCGGCCCAGGTCATCGCCGTCGCCCAGCCGGGCGAGCGAAACCGCCGCGCCCGCATCGCCAGCGGCATGACGATGGCCGAGGCCAGCAGCAAGGCGGCCAGCGCACCGGCCGCGACCGGCCAGGCCGACCACGCCGGCACCAGCCGCCACGCGAGGTAAAGGTGGAGCAAGGCAGACAGGGCGACGATCGGCATGGACGCAATCAGGGTGGCGCAGAAGCCCCAGATGGGTCCGCCTGCCGGCCGCTTCAACGCCCCGTGGACGTTACGGAAGGCTCTCCAGCCCTTGGCGCCAGAGGCTGCGCGCCCGCTCGAACGGCGTCTCGCCGGCGCCGAACGCGCTGCGGTCCTGGGCCAGCCGCAGCCAGACGCGCGTGTCGTGGTGCGCACCCTCGACCGGCTGGTCGGCGCGAACCTGCTCGAACCACCGATGCACCGCGAGGTACTCCGCCGGGTGGTGCTCCAGGGTCCAGGCCAGTCCGACCAGGTCGGCGAAGCCTTCCTCGCGACGCGTCTGGCGCATGTCGCGGCGCAGGCGGGCGATCTCCTGGTCGTCGACCATGCCGTCGTCCGCCATCTCGACGAAGCCGGCGGGCAGGGTGTGCCAGGCGCCGTGCACGTAACGCCAGCAGTGGCCCAGCTCGTGCGCGAACATGGCCTCGACGACCGGGTCGAGCAGCGCCGGCGGGATCTGCGCCAGCGTCGACTCGGCCTCCGGGTTGCCGCGCATCGCCAGCACCAGCTTGCAGCGGCCCTCGACGAAGCCCATGGCCAGCGGCGCGTCGCCCGCCTTCGCTTGCGGCTGGGCGACGATGTCCAGCGGCAGCGCCTGGGCCTTGGCGTAGTTCACCACCGGCCAGCCGCCGCGCAGCCAGCGCATCTCGGTGGCAGTGAGCTCCGCCGCCGCGACGCTTGCGGCGCCGAGCGCGAAGGCGGTGAAAAGCAATGCGGCACGCATGGGGTTCCATTGAACCGGCTGCGGCCGGCGCGTGCACATGCGCGCGCGCGGTGGGCGCGAAGTTTCACCGGAATGCGCCGCGGCGATGCGGCGTGGCAGAAATTACAGCGTCGCCGCACCCCCTAATGCGTGGGATCCGGCTCGGCCTGCGGCCACGAAGCCGCCCCCTCGTCGCGCCAGCGGGTCTCGACGCCGTTCCCATCGCGCCCCATCCGGTGCAGCGCCTGGTCCAGCTCCTCGGCGCTCTTGGGCGCATCGGCGCGGCCCGCGGCGGGTCGGCTGGTGGTGACGCTCGCCTTGTCGCCGATGACGATGGTGCCGCCTTCCTGGCGCACGATCACCTCGGTGCGGGCGCCGGTCGCTCCGGTGGGATCCGCCGGCAAGGTCGTCTCCAGCGACCAGTGGTCGCCCGACACCGACGCGGGCGGCGCCGGCGGATGGGCCGCCGCCGGGAAGCGCGCCTTGTTGTCGACCAGGCCGCCCTTCTGCATGCTGCGGAAGAAGTCGCCGACCAGCAGGATCGCGTTGTGGCCGCCCTGCCCCCAGTGGTCGCTGCGCATGGTGACCCGCGAGTCGTTGAAGCCGACCCAGGCGCCGGCCACCAGGTCGGGGTGCATGAGGATGAACCAGCCGTCGGTGTTGTTCTGCGTCGTGCCGGTCTTGCCGGCGATGTCGCTCACGATGCCGAAGCGCGACTTGACCAGCGTGCCGGTGCCGCGGTTGACCACGCCGCGCATCATGTCGATCAGGTCGCGCGCCGTGTCCGACGACATCGCGCGGCGCGTCTCGCCATGGAACTCGGCCAGCGCCTTGCCGTGCCGGTCGAGGATGCGGCGGATCGACAGCGGCTTGCGGTACTGGCCCTGCTGGGCGATGGTGGCGTAGCCCGCGGCCATTTCGAGCAGCGTGACCGGGCTGGTGCCCAGCGCGAGCGACGGCACCGGGTCGAGCTTGCTCTGGTCCACCCCCATGGCCTGCGCCAGCGCGACGATGCGCGACACGCCCACGTCCTGCGCCACCTGGGCGGTGATGGTGTTCTTCGAATACACCAGGCCGTCGCGCAGGGTCATGGGCAGGTTGCTCGCCTCGGTCATGTCGGTGGGTTTCCAGAGCGTGCCGTCGCCCAGGCGGATCTCCACCGGTGCGTCGACATAGCTGCGATCGGGGCTCAGCCCGCTTTCCAGCGCCGCGCCGTAGACGAAGGGCTTGAAGGTCGACCCCGGCTGGCGTGCGGCCTGCGCGACGTGGTCGTACTGGTCGGTGTCGAAGTCGCGGCTGCCGACCCAGGCGCGGACCTCGCCGCTGCGCGGGTCCAGGGCGATGAAGCCGGCTTCGAGCCGGGTCTTGTCGCGCTTGAGGCGGGCCATGAAGTCGGTGTCGGCGAGCAGGGCGCGCAGCGCCGCTTCGTCGGCTTTCCGATCGCCCTGAGCCTTCAGCGCTTCCTTGAACTGCGGCGACTCGCGCACGAACTGCGCGACCAGGTCGCGCTGCTTGCTCCAGAAATGCGCGAACGGATCGACCTTGGGGCGGCTGCGCTCGTAGGCCTCGGGCGAGCTGGACACGACCCGCATCCCGGCGGCGCTCCACTCGACGTCGGCCACCGCCTGCAGCGCCTTGGCCTGGCGCTCGACCGCGGCCAGCGCGGCCTCCTGCAGGCGCGAGTCGATGGTCGACTGGATCACCAGGCCGTCGGTGTACAGGTTGTAGTCGTGCTCGTCGGCCCAGGCGATCAGCCAGCGTCGCGCCTGCACCGCGAAGTGCGGCGCCGACCCGAGCAGTTCGGGCTGGCGGTTCAGGCTCACGCCCAGCGGCCGCTCGCGCAGCTGGCGGAACGTGGCTTCGGGCAGCAGGTCCTGGCGCACCAGCTGCGACAGCACGACGTTGCGCCGGGCGAGCGCCCGCTCGGGGTTGAGGACGGGGTTGTAGTAGCGCGTGCCCTTGAGCATGCCGACCAGGGTCGCGCTCTCCAGCACGTCGAGCTCGGCCGCCGACTTGTCGAAGTAGGTCCGCGCGGCCATCTCGATGCCCACCACGTTGTAGAGGAAGGGCGCGCTGTTCAGGTAGTACTCGAGGATCTGGTCCTTGCCGTAGGCGCGCTCGATGCGCATGGCGGTGATCAGCTCCTTGACCTTGCGGGTGAGCGTGCGCGAGCGGCCGATCTCCTCGGGAAACAGGTTGCGCGCGAGCTGCTGCGTGATGGTCGAGCCGCCTTGCGTGTTGCCGGTGAGCGTATGGAAGGCGGCGACCAGCGTGCGCCCGAAGTCCACGCCGTGGTGCTCGTAGAAATGCTGGTCCTCGGTCGCGAGCAGCGCCTGCTTGACGTGCGGCGAGATGCGCGCCAGCGGCACCGCCTCTTGCTGTGCCCGCACGAAGCTGGTCAGCACCTTGCCGTCGGCCGACATCAGCACGCTGGGCTTGGCCGATTGCAGCTCGCGCAGCTCCGGCAGGCCCGGCGCCGACGGCCACACCGCGGTGACCAAGGCGGCTGCAGCCAGCAGCAGCACGCCCGCAACCAGCGCCGCCCACAGCGCCGCGAGCCGTGCGATGTGGCGCCATTGCATGCCGTCGCCTGCGGCGCGCCGAAGGCGCAGCCCGTCGGGAAGTTTCCAGTTCATGTCCGCGAAGAACCGTTGCCGCCGGCGGCAGCCGTCGCGCAGTGCGGGGCAACGGGCGTGCCCGGCGGCGACGCCCCGGGCATGTGCCTTGCCGGCAGCATTCAGCGGCGGCCGGGCTTCACTGCTTCGGCCCGTTCCATCTTTGGAGACGGCCATGTCCCACCTGAGCGAAGCGCAACTGAGCACCCTCCGGCAGCGGCTCGCCGAACGCGAAACCGAATTGCAGGCGCGCGTGCGCGCGGCGAAAGAGGCGGCCGCCGAGCGCCCCAGCGCGCAAGGACCGCAGGTCGAGGACCTCGGCGAGGAAGGCGAGCAGCGCTATCGCAGCGGCATCGAGCACGTCGAGCTGATCCGCGACCAGGAGGAGCTGGCGCAGATCACGGAGGCGCACGAGCGCATCGTGACCGGTCGTTATGGCGAGTGCGTGGACTGCGGGCAGGCGATCAGCTTCGAGCGCCTGTCGGCGCAGCCGACGGCCAAGCGTTGCATCGCCGACCAGGAGGTCTGGGAGAAGAAGCACGGGTCGTCGTTGCGCTACAGCGCATGACGGGGGGCGATCACCGGCGGGTCCGGAACGTGATCGAGTAGCGCAGCGCCTCGGTCGGCGCGATGCTGTGCTGCCATCCCCAGCGCGCCACGCCGCGCAGCACGTAGGCCGAGCGCGGCGGCAGCTCCAGGGAGATCACGTCGGCCTTCTTCGGACTCACCGGCGGATAGCGCCGCAGGCGCATGCGCGCCGGCGCGGCCAGCGACACGCCGAACACCAGCTCGTAGTCGGGCACGTCGCGATGCCAGCCCAGTGGCGTGCCGGGCTCGTATTGCGCCACCAGCGCGTTGGCGAAGGCCTCGGGCGCGACGCCGGCCCAGGCGGCGGCCTTTTCGCGCAGCGGCAACAGGAAGGGCGCGACAGGCTGCGCCGGCTCGAGCCGGTTCTCGTCGAAGTCATAGCGATGGCCATAGCTCACCACGCGACGTCGCGCGGTGAAGGCCTTGTAGCGCGCGGCCTCGAACGGGAGCTGGGCGATGGCCGCGAGCAGGTCCGCTTCCTCGGCCGCGTCGATGAAGTCCTCGCGAAAGGCCAGCCCTTCGGGCAGCACCGGCGCGGGCGGGTCGAACAGGGTGTGCTGGGTCGCCACCCGAAGCGGCCTCAGGCGGCGGTGCGAATCACCGAGATGTGCTCGGTGCCGCTTTCCGGCAGCCACACTTCGCCGGGCCGGCCCAGGATCTGGCGCACGTTGGCCGCTTCGCGCGGGAACACCGTCGGCTCGAATTTCTCGGTGGCGGGATCGAAGCGCAGCACCGCATTGCCGCCGAAGTCGCTCACCCACACCTGGTCGCGCTCGTCGACATAGACCGCGTAGGTGCGTGGCGACGCGCCCGGCAGCTTCCAGCTGCGCCAGGCGTTCTTCGCCGGGTCGTGCACCGACAGGTTGCCGCTCATCCACTCGCTCACCCAGATGTGGCCGCGGCTGTCGCTCCAGACCCGCCGCGCGCCCTGGTCCTTGGTGGGCGGCTCGACCACGGTGGACTCGCCCGTCTTGCGGTCGATGCGCGCGATGAAGCTGCCCGCCAGCGAGCACCACCAGACCTCGCCCGCCGGCGTGGCGCAGATGCCGTAGGGCCCGCGTCCGCGCGGCGACGGCTTGACGCTGACGTGTCCGCTCTTGCGCGCCAGCTTGCCGACCACGCCACTCTGGCCGGTGAACCAGAGATCGCCGTCGCCGTCGAAGGCGCAGGTGTTGAGGTTGGCGTAGGGCGTGCCCTCGGGCAGCGGGAATCGGCGAACCTCCCGGTCGGGCCAGCCCACGCGCACGATCGCGCCCTGGCCGCCGTCGGTGATCCAGGCCGCCTTGTCCGGACCCTGGATCACGCCGTGCGGCGCCGAGCCTGCGCCCAGTGCGATGAGCTCGCTGCGGCCGGTGGCCGGGTCGAACCAGCCGAGGTGGCCGCTGCGCTGGGCGGTGTACCAGACGCCGCCGTCGGGCGCGGGCGCGACGTCGTGGATGCCGGTGGGTCGGGGCGTGGCCAGCGGCCAGGACTGCAGGCGCAACGGCGCGGCGTGCAAGGTCGCGGGCCATGACGTGGCAAGGCCGGCGGCGGCGCAAGCACGCAACGCGGCACGGCGGGTCAGTGGCTGCATGGTGAACCTCCACGGTTCGGACATGTGCATCCTGCCACGCCACGACGCTGTGCACGAAGCGCACCGGAACGGCGCCTGCAGCGTTCGTAGGGGTATCCTGCCCGCTGCGAATGCGAAACACTTCGCGAGCTTTCGCATGCCCCAAGCCGACGAACCGACCTCATCCTCCTCCGCCGACCCCGAATCCGCCGACCGAGAGCTGGCCGGCCTGGTCGCCGGCGAGCAGTTGCGCATGATCGTCGCCCACTCGACCGTGGGCACGCTGCTCGCGACGGTGTTCGCGCTGTTCCTGGCCTCGCACCTGTCGCCGTTCGTGCCGCGCCCGCTGCTGCTCGCCTGGGTCGGGCTGAAGGTCGGCGTGGTGCTGCCCCGCATGCTGCTGGCCAACCTGTACCGCGTGCGCGGCCGTCCGGGCGGCCCGGCCTGGCAGCGCTGGACCATGGGCTTGCTGGCGCTCGACGGTGCGGTGTGGGGCCTGGGCGGCGCCTGGATGATGACCGGCGACACCGGGATCGTGTCGGTGGTCGCGGCCAGCCTGTCCTGCGTCGCCCTGATCGCCACCTTCGGCCTGCAGGTGCGCCTGCTGGCCACCGCCGCCTACGTGCTGCCGATGATGGTGCCGACCTCGCTGGCGCTGCTCGCGCGCGGCGACGAGCTGGGCCTGTTCGCCGGCATCGGCCTCATGTTCTTCCTCGGCGTGATGCTGTCGAGCGCGCGCCGATCGCAGACCCGCCTGGCCGAGGTGTTCCGGCTGCGCTTCCTCACCGACCGCATCGCCGCCGAGCGCGCCGAGGCGCTGGCGCTGGCGCGCGCCCAGAGCGCGGTGAAGAGCCAGTTCCTCGCCACCATGAGCCACGAGTTCCGCACGCCGCTGCACGGCATCCTGGGGCTCACCCGGCTGGCGCGCACCGAGCATCCGGATCCGGCCCTGCAGCACCGCCTGGGCCTGATCGAGCATTCGGGCGAGCACCTGCTGCGGCTGATCAACGACCTGCTCGATGTCTCGCGCATCGAGGCCGGCCGGGTCGAGATCCAGGAAGCGGCCTTCGACCTGGCGGCCGAGCTCGACGAGCTGGCCGACGTGTACCTGGTGCGCTGCGACGAGAAGGGGCTGGAGTTCTCGGCCCGCATCGACCTGCCCGCGCCGTGCTGGGTCTTGGGCGACCTGACACGGGTGCGCCAGGTCCTGCACAACCTGCTGGGCAACGCGATCAAGTTCACCCACCGCGGGCGCATCGAGCTGCAGGTCAGCCGGCGCAGCGACGGGCCGATGGAGTTCCGCGTGCGCGACTCCGGCCCGGGGATCGCGCCGGCCGACCTGCCGCACATCTTCGACGCCTTCTGGCAGGCCAACGACGTGCAGTCGGTGCGCGGCGCGGGCACCGGCCTGGGGCTGAACATCGCACGCGAGATCAGCCGCGCCATGGGCGGCGAGATCGCATGCACCAGCGAGCTGGGCCGCGGCAGCGAGTTCATGCTGGCCTTGCCGCTGCCGGCGCAGCCCGCGCCCGGCGGCGCCGACGCCGAGGTGGCGGCCGCGCTCGACCGGCGCGAGGCCTTGTCGCGGGCGCGCGTGCTGCTGGCCGAGGACAACGACGTCAATGCCCTGGTCATCCAGGCCATGCTGGCGCGCCACGACTGCGAGGTGACGCGGGTGGCCCACGGCGCCGACGCGGTGCGCCACGCGATGAGCGAGCAGGCCCGCCCCGACGTGATCCTGATGGACAGCCAGATGCCGGTGATGGACGGCCTGGAAGCGACCCGCCGCATCCGCGTGCTCGAGCTGGCGCAGGGGCTGCGCCGGGTGCCCATCGTCGCGCTCACCGCCAACACCGCCGACGACGACCGCCAGCAGTGCCAGCAGGCGGGGATGGATCACTTCGTCGGCAAGCCGTTCACGGAGGCCGAGCTGGTCGCGGTGATCGGGGCGTGCTTGCCCACCACCCCCGACCCCGGGTTGCACCCGGGCTACACCTCGTAGCCCGGGTGCAACCCGGGACGCGCCAACCGCGTCAGGCTGCCAGCGCCAGCGGTGCGTGCTCGCGCACCACCGGCTCGCCGAACAGCTCGATGTCGGGGTGGTAGGTGCGCACCATGAACTCGTAGAACGGGTGCTGCGCCGCGTGCCAGTTGCGCTCGGCGGCGGTGACGTCGAAGCCCAGCACGCGATGCGGCAGGTTGCCCGCGTGGGCCAGCGGCACCATGGTGCCGTCGGGCAGCAGGTCGGTGAAGCCCAGGCGCCGGTACTGGCGGATCAGGCCGTCGCTGCGCGCGCCGATCACCATCCAGTGGACCTGGCGCGCCATGCAGTACAGGTAGGTGGCCTTCATCAAGGCCAGCTTGACGCGCGGGTCGTCGTGTCCGGGCAGCACCGCCAGGCGGGTGATCTCGGCCAGCATGTGGTCGGGCAGCGGCTCGGGCAGCGCGGTGCTGCGCTCGATCTGCAGCGGCGTGCGCGCGTTGGTCGACAGGCGCACCGTGCCGACGGCCTGGCCGCTGACCTTGTCGACCGCGACGAACACGGAGGTGTCGGCCGACCAGTCGAGCTCGTCGGGCTCGCTGAACGGCGTGCGCAGGCTGGGCAGGTGGTGGCCGTAGGAAGCGGCGCGCACGGCGCAGGCGGCACGAAGCGCCGCCTCCGACCGAGCCACGCGCAGGCTGAAGCGGAGTGATTGCATTGACATTGCGAAGACCTTCCAGTGGTTTGGTGTGTGGGGAGCGTGGTCTTCTCCCGAACGACGTGCCGCTGTACCCAGGCTGCGGCGGTCCCGACTCGAACCGCAATGTCTAAGCGAACGCCATACCCGATTTCTCAGTCCAGCAGGCGTCGCGTAGCGTGCACTAGTACCGCAACTGCTACATCCGTGGCAACCCTGCGCGGCAGTTTCGGCCGCGAAAGGTCGTCGCTACGCGGCGCTTGTGCGTCGAGACGCAACCGAGTGGTTTTCCAAATGTGCGATGCACGCACGGGCACGGGACCTGCCCGCAGATCTGCATTGATCACCGTGCAGGAGACGGACATGACCGATTCGAACCGCAACCACCCGACCGTCGAGAAGCAGCGGCGCATCCAGGCCGAGCAGGACGTGCGCGACGGCACCAAGCCGAAGGAAGACAAGCCTCAGGCCAAGGACGCGCCGCAGGCCGGCGCCCGCCCGCAGCCGCAGGACCTGCCGGCGCAGCACATCGCCAAGCCCGGCCGTGAGGCCGAGCTGCACCTCAAGCCGCGCTTTCAGGCTCCCGACTACGAAGGCAGCAACAAGCTGCGCGACATGGCGGCGCTGATCACGGGCGGCGACTCCGGCATCGGCCGCGCGGTGGCGGTGCTGTTCGCCCGCGAAGGCGCCGATGTCGCCATCGCCTACCTGGACGAGCACGAGGACGCCGAGGAGACGAAGCGCTGGGTGGAGGCCGAGGGGCGGCGCTGCATCCTGCTGCCCGGCGACGTGAAGGACCCGGCCTACTGCAAGCAGGCGGTCGAGCAGACGGTGCAGGCCTTCGGACGGCTCGATGTGCTGGTGAACAACGCCGCCTTCCAGGAGCATGCGTCGTCGCTGGAGGAGCTGAGCGACGAGCGCTTCGACGAGACCTTCCGCACCAACGTCTACGGCTACTTCCACATGGCGCGCGCGGCGCTGCCACACCTGAAGGCCGGCGCGTCCATCATCAACACCGGCTCGGTGGTGGGGCTGGAGGGCAGCCCCAAGCTGCTCGACTACTCGACCACCAAGGGTGCCATCCACGCCTTCACCAAGTCGCTCGCGGCCAACCTGCTGGACAAGGGCATCCGCGTCAACGCGGTCGCACCGGGGCCGGTGTGGACGCCGCTGAACCCGGCCGACTCACCCGCCGAGAAGGTGGCGGAGTTCGGCAAGAGCAGCGACATGAAGCGCGCGGCCCAGCCGGAGGAACTGTCGCCGGCGTACGTCTTTCTCGCGGCGCCGGTGTGTTCGGGCTACATCACCGGCATCGTCCTGCCGGTGACCGGAAGCATCGGCGCGATCTAGCGGCTCTGGCGCCGCGGGTTCACGCCGAAGAAGTGCCGGAAGATCTGCGGCTCGATCACCTCGCGGATCGCCATCCCGCGCAGCGGCTCTTCGAAGGGCTGCGACGGCCGCGGCGAATCGAGATCGGCCGGCATGGTGATGTCCCAGGGGCGGCCACGACGCTCCTGCGCGTCGCCGCTGGCGAGCAGCTCGGCCAGCGATTCGGCCAGCGCGCGGCGCTCTTCGCGGTCGAGCGGATCGCCTTGGGTGACCGCGCGGTGGTCGGCGGCCGAGACCTCTTGGGGACGTGTGCCGTGGTGCATGGGCTTCTCCCGAAACTTCGATGCACCTAGCCTATCGGCCGCGGCGCCCGCCCCATGAAGCGAAATGCGGGGCAGGCCACGGCCAGTTCGCCCGCCGGCCGCGGCCGGCGTGACGAACTGCGCGCCGCGGCGATCAGGCGGCCGTCGCCTCGGTGATCGCCGACTCCGCCGCCGCCAGCTCCGCCGGCGCGGGGCGGATCACCGCGATGGCCGCGCCGACGTTGTCGGCCAGCACGGCGAAGCGCCCGACGCCGGGAATGTCGGCCGGCGGGCTGAGCACCTGCCCGCCCAGGCGCTGCGCTGCCGCGGCGGTCGAGTCGCAATCGGCGACGGCCACGTAGGGCAGCCACATCGACGGCGCCTGCGGCTGGGTCGAGCGCATCATGCCGGCGCGCGACACGCTGTCTTTCTTCAGCAGGTAGTAGGTGCCCTGCGCGCCCATCTGCATCGACTCGTGGCTGTAGCCGAACACGCGCTGGTAGAAGGCGAGCGCGCCGATCTCGTCGGCGGTCCACAGCTCGTTCCAGTACCAGTCGCCGGTGGCGGTCTGCTCGGCGTCGGCGCGGTCGCCCTCGAGGCTTTTCCAGAGTGCGAACACGGCGCCGGAGGGGTCGGCGATGGTGGCGCCGCGGCCCACGGTCGGGAAGTCGACGGGGGCCTCGATGGCGCGTGCGCCGGCCGCCAGCGCCGCCTGGTACGTCGCGTCGACGTCGTCGACCGAGACATAGGCCAGCCAGTACGGCCGCTCGCTGGCCGCGGTGCTGCGAAAGCCGCCAATCCCGTCCTTGCCGTTGAGGATCATGGGATAGCGCGAGCTGCCCATGGGCAGCGACTCGACGTGCCAGTCGAACAGCGGCTCGTAGAACTTGCGCGCCTTGGCGACGTGGCCCGACACGTGCTCGAACCACACGAACTTGCCTGCGAGATGGGTCATGCCTGCTCCTTCATCGTCCGGGAAGCTTCCAACATAGGCGATGAAGGGCACGCCGGAAAGGGCCTCAGCGCTGCTGGAACAGCACCAGCCGCGTGTCCTTGGTCTGGTTGTTCGCGTTGGCCTTGAGCATGACCTCGTAGCGCATGCCGGGCACCGGCGTCTGCGGCGCGACGTCGAAGCTGAAGTCGCCGTTGGCGTCGGCGGTGAGGCGGTCGTTGTAGAGCTTCTGCACCAGGCCCACCGCGCTGGCCGCGGCCGTGATGCCCAGCACCTCGGCGTCGACGTTCGCGAACGGAGCGGTCTTGCCGCGCACGGTGAAGCGGGTTCCGGCCGGCACCGTCGTGTTGGGCGCCGGGCTGGTGATGGACAAGGGGATGCCGACCGCCACCGCCGCCGTCGGCGCCTGCGCGACGTTGAAGGTCCAGGCGCTGCGCACCGGGTTGCCGGCGCCGTCGCGTGCCGTCACGTCGGCCACGTACTGCCCCGGCGCGAGCTCGCTGCGCCAGCTGAAGGACTCGCGCGAGATGCTCGCCTGCGAGGTCACGTCGCGCCCACCCACGACGATGCGCACGGTGCGCGGATCGACGCCCAGGCCGCCCGCGTCGGAGAAGCTGCCCGACACCGTCACCGGCCCGCCGGCCTGCACCGTCTCGTTGTCGCGCGGCACCTGGTTGCGCACCGTCGGCGGACGCGCATCGGCCACCAGCGCGCTGCGCGCCAGCGTGCTGCGCGCGGTCTGGCCGTTGGCCTCCAGGACGGCGACGACCGGCGCGCCGCCGGCCACGCGATCGCCGCGCTTGAGCGTGTAGCTGCCCTCGTAGCGGCCCGACGCGGCTTCGCGCATCGGGACCCCGGTGGCGACGTTCTCGATCGAGAAGCTCGCCTTCGCGCCGGGCGTGCCTTCGACGACGAAGCGCAGCTCGGTGCCCGGCTCGAGCCGGTCGACCGGGGTCGTGCTGAAGCGGTTCAGCGCCAGCGGCTGGGCCGGTGCGGGCTGCGGCACGGTGATCACCGCCTGCGGGGGCGACGTGTTCAGGCGCGCCATGGTCGACGTGGCGCTGCGGCCGCTGCGGCGCAGGGTCGCGGTGGCGTTCGAAGCGGTGCCGGCGCGGTCGACGCGCCGCAGCGTGTAGCTGCCCTCGTAGACGCCGTCGTCGACTTCCTGCAGCACCACCGTGCGGGTCACGCCGCCGATGCGCACCGTGGCCCATGAGCCCGGCGTGCCTTGGACGCGGAAGAAGAGCTCGTTGCCGGCCGCGATCTTTTCCGCCGGCTCCATCTCGAAGCTGCTGATCTGCGGCGACGGCGGCGCGGCCTTCTTCTTCGTCGCGGCCAGCGCGGCGTCCGGTGCGATCAGGGACAGGCTCAGGGCCCACAACAGCAGCGTCAGCAGGCGCCGGACATCGATGGCACGCATGACGGTCTCCTCGGGGTGACGACATTGCACACGCAGCAAGCCACGCGCCCGTGCAGCCGGGCGCGGCGGGCTGCACGGCACCGGATCAGGAGCGCTCGAACAGCAGCTGGGCCTTCTCGGTCTCGCTCGCGCGGCGCTCGCTGCGCCAGGTGTCGAAGTCGTCCGGGAAGGCCGCGCCGCCGCTGGCGCGCCAGGCGCGGTAGTCCTCGTCGATCTCGCGCAGGTGCGCTTCGCGCCAGCGCTGGTAGGCGAGGTGGCTCTCGTCGCTGCTCAGCGGATCCACGGGGGTGGGATCGCCGTAGCCCGGGCCGTAGTGGCCGGTGGGCGTGTCGGCGGCGGCGGCGATCGCGGGATCGCTGCCCGGGTCGGGAATGGGGCGGCCGGCAGGCTGTGTCATGGGGACTCCTCGGTTGGCTGCGCCTGTCTCCAGTGCAGCAAGAGGCGTTCCCCCCGAAGGCTTCAGCGGCGGCGCCAGCGCGAGTGGCACAGGGCCACGAGTTCCACCAGGCCCCACAGCAGCGCGGCGCCGAACGCGGCCGGCTGGGTGATCGCGGTTCGCAGGGTTGCTCCGTTCATCGCGCCACCGTAGGCGTGACGCGTGACGATGCTGTGACATGCGCGCGCCACATCGAACGGATACGCTGGATGTCACGATGTGTGATTTCCGTACGTGAGCCGCACCGAGCTGGCCGAGCTGAGCGAACTGCAGCGCCTCGTCGCCGAGGGCGGTGCGCACCTGTCGCAGCGCATCGCGTGTCACATCGACTGCGGCGGCCAGCGCTTCCCGGTGCCCGTCGTGACCCTCGGCAATCCGGCGCCGGGCGTGCCGGCGGTCGGCTTCTTCGGCGGCGTGCACGGGCTGGAGCGCATCGGCGCCGAGGTGGTGCTGGCCTTCCTGCGCAGCCTGGTCATGCGCCTGGCCTGGGACGAGATGCTGCACCGCCAGCTCGAGAGCCTGCGCATGGTGTTCATGCCGCTGGTCAATCCGGGCGGGCTGTGGCGCGGCACGCGGGCCAATCCGAACGGCGTCGACCTGATGCGCAACGCGCCGGTCGACGCGCGCGATCCGGTGCCCTTCCTGATCGGCGGACAGCGCCTGAGCAGCGCCCTGCCCTGGTACCGCGGCCCGGCCCATGCGCCGATGGAGGCCGAGTCGCAGGCGCTGTGCCGGGTGGTCGAGGACGAACTGCTGGCGCGGCCGTTCAGCATCGCGGTCGACTGCCACTCCGGCTTCGGCTTGCGCGACCGGATCTGGTTTCCCTTCGCCCACACCGCGCGGCCCATCGAGCACCTGCCCGAGGTGCATGCGCTCGCCACGGTGTTCGACCAGGCGCTGCTGCACCACCGCTACGTGATCGAGCCGCAAAGCCGCCAGTACCTGACCCACGGCGACCTCTGGGACCACCTGTACCTGCGCGCCGCCGAGCGGCCGGGGCGCCTGCTGCTGCCGCTCACGCTCGAGATGGGGTCGTGGCTGTGGGTGAAGAAGAACCCGCGGCAGCTGTTCTCGCGGCACGGGATGTTCAATCCGCTGGCCGAGCACCGGCAGCAGCGGGTGCTGCGCCGCCATGTGCAGGCGCTGGACGTGGTCGCGAGGGCGGCCCTGAGCCATGCGCGCTGGCTGCCCGCGGGCGAGGCGCGCGAGCGCCATCGCGAGGAAGCCCTCGCGCGCTGGTACCGGCGCGTCCCGGACTAGGCGATCAGCGAGGGCGCTGCGGCCAGCCGCGGCGGTGGCAGATGAGCAGCTCCTCGGCCAGCGCCTTCAGCTCGGCATTGCCGCGCCGGTGGGCCCAGGCAAAGCGCTCGCGGGCATAGATGCGGTCGAAGGCCATGGCCGACACATGCGCGGTCCAGCCCTGCTCGGCCATCAGCGCGGCAAAGCGCTCCAGCGCGGTCGCGTCGGCCTGCAGCGGACGCTCCTGGCGCGGCAGCAGCGGTCCGATCACCAGCACCGCGCTGGCATGCTGCACCAGCAGCGGCGTCGGGCCGGTGCTGGCCGGGCGGGGCGATCGGGGCGCGGTCGAGCTCATGCACCGCACGATAGGGGCGCGCGCCGCGCCGTGGCACATCGAAAAGCGGGGTCGGCGCGCCGTTTATCACGGCCTCCCCGTGTGCGTGAGGCTCACACCTTCGCGCAGGGCATGAACGGCAGCGGCCGGGCGACGGCGGCTGGTTCGCTCGACTTCAATCCGCTCGGCGTGCGCAGCAGCAGCGAGCGGTCCCAGACCATCGCCGCCGCCTGGTCGATCGAGGCCATCACCTGGCCGGTGGCGACGTGGTGGACCATGTGCCCGCTGTCCTCCACCACCCGCAGCCAGCTGCGCGCCAGGCGCTCGTGCAGCCGGCGCGAGTGCCAGCGCGTGCTGAGCTCGCGGTCCTGGGCGCCGGCCACCAGCACCGAGGGCACGTCGAGCTCGTGGTAGTGCTGCTGCAGCGCCAGGGTGGCAGGCAGCAGGCTGGCGCTCTCGCGAGCCGATGCGCCCAGGTCGGACGGCCTCAGGGTGAGTCCCTTGGGAAAGCGCTCGCGGAACGCAGACGGCGTCGGCGAGGGCGAGAACATGCGGCGCACCGCCAGCGGCCACAGCGCGCGCGCCAGCAGCGGCGCCACGGTGTGCCGCCACAGCGTCCCCAGCCCCGGCAGCGCCGGCGCCGCCATCCAGGGAAGGTCCAGGCGCAGGGTCGGGAAGTAGTAGCCGCTGGCCAGCACCAGGCTGCCGACGCCGCCGGGGTGGGCGAGGCCCATCGCCAGCGCGACCAGCGCGCCGTAGGAATGACCGACCACGACCGGATCCTGCACGCCCAGGCGCTCGAGGGCGGCGTGGATCAGCTCGGCCTGGCGCTGCGGGGTCGGGTGGTCCAGGGGCTCGCTGTGGCCATGGCCGGGGCGGTCGAAGACGACGACGCGGTAGCGCTCGCTGGCCAGGCGTACCAGGCCGCTGAGCTCGAACTCCGCGCCCAGGCTGCCTTCGCCGTGCAGCAGCACCACCGTCTGCGCCGCCTCGTCACGGCCGTGCACCGTGAAGTGCAGGCGCACGCCGTCGACGCTGACGAAGCGGCCTTGCGGCGGGTGCTGCCGCTCGGCGCGGCGGGTCTGCTGGCGCACGACCAGCGCGCAGGCGGTGAGGAGTGCGGCGGTGCCGGCCAGGGTGGCCCAACGCGCGTGGGCGGCACGGGAGGAAGCGGAACGGTGCATCACCTGCGGGCGGCAAGCTGCGTTCCCGCGGTGGGAGCGTGAATTGCTGTGACGACCGTGAGACCCGGGTTTCACCCGGGCTGCGAAATCAGGAGAACGTTCATGCGATTTCGGACCCTGTTCCTGTTCGTCGTCGTGGCACTCACGGTGCTGTTCGCGCTGCTGAACTGGCCGGCCTTCACCGCGCCCACCACCTTGTCGCTGGTCTTCGGCACCGTGCAGGCGCCGGTCGGCCTGATCATGCTGGGCGTGGTGTTCGTGCTGGGCGCGATGTGCCTGGCCTACCTCATCTACGTGCAAGGCACGGCGCTGCTCGAGTCGCGCCGCCATGCGAAGGAGCTGCAAGCGCATCGCGAGCTGGTCGAGCGCGCCGAGAGCTCGCGCTTCACCGAGCTGCACAACTTCGTCAATGCGGAGCTGCAGAAGATGGAGCAGATGCAGGCCGACTCCCATGCCATCGTGGTCGCGCGCATCGAGCAGATGGAGCAGCGCACCCGGCTGGCGCTGCAGGAGACCGGCAACTCGCTGTCGAACTACATCGGCGAGCTGGAAGGCCGGATCGACGCACGGCGCGGGCCGAACGATCAGACCGCGCACTGACGACGTTCACTTGCTGCGCGCCGGGAACAGCCCGTCCCACCACTCCTTGGCGGTCGCCTTCAGGATCGACAAGGCGTCGGCGTCGCCCTTGCGCAGCGCGCTCGCGTAGTGCCGCGCCTGCTTGCCGCTCACGTGCGGCGGCAGCGGCGGCACGTCGGGGTCGGTGACGACGTCGAGCACGGTGGGCCGGTTCGCGTTCAGCGCGACCTCCCAGGCCGGGCCGATGGCGTCGGGCCGGTCCACGCGCAGGCCGCGCAGGCCCAGCATCTCGGCATACGACGCATACGAGAACTCCGGCAGCGCCTGCGCCGCCTCGACGCGCGGCTCGCCCTGGCTCACGCGCTGCTCCCAGCTCACCAGGTTGAGGTCGCGGTTGTCCAGCACCAGCACCACCAGCTGCGGATTGGCCCAGTCGCGCCACAGGCGCGCCACGGTGATGAGGGCGTTGATGCCGTTCATCTGCATCGCCCCGTCGCCGGCCAGCGCGATGACGGCGCGCTCGGGATGCGCGAGCTTGGCGGCGATGGCGTAGGGCAGCGCCGAGCCCATGCTCGCGAGGCCGCCGGACAGCGAGGCCATCATGCCGCGCTGCAGTCGCACGTCGCGCGCGAACCAGTGCGCGCAGCTGCCCGAGTCGCAGGTGACGATGCAGTTCTCCGGCAGCCGCGGCGACAGCTCCCAGAACACGCGCTGCGGGTTGATCGGCTTGGCCTCGTTCTTCGCCCGCGCCTCCAGCACCCGCCACCAGCGCGCGACGTCGCGCTCGATGCGCTCGCGCCAGGCGCGCTCGGTCTTGCGCTGCAGGAAGGGGATGAGGGCGCGCAAGGTCGCGGCGCTGTCGCCGACCAGGTTCACCTCCATCGGGTAGCGGATGCCCAGCATGCGCGCGTCGACGTCGATCTGCACGCCGCGCGCCTGGCCTTCCTTGGGCAGGAACTCGGCGTACGGGAAGCCCGACCCGACCATCAGCAAGGTGTCGCACTGCTCCATCAGGTCCCAGCTCGGCTTGGTGCCGACCAGGCCGATCGCGCCGGTGACATACGGCAGCTCATCGGGAACCGCCGCCTTGCCGAGCAGCGCCTTGGCGATGCCCGCGCCCAGCAGCTGCGCGACCTCGATCACCTCGTCGGTCGCGCCCAGCGCGCCGGCGCCCACCAGCATGGCCACGCGCTCACCCGCATTGAGCACCTCGGCGGCGCGCTGCAGCTCGGCCTCGGCCGGCACGCCGGGCGCAGCGGTGTGGCCGATGCCGGAGTGCAAGGTGCCGTGCTCGCGCGGCGGCGCCTCGACCGCCGGCAGGTCCTGCACGTCGTGGGGCAGCACGATGCAGGTCACCGCGCGGCGCTCGCGCGCGATGCGCATCGCGCGGTCGATCAGGTGGCGCACCTGCTCGGGCGTGGTCGCCATCTGCACGAACTCGTGGGCCACGTCCTTGAACAGCGACACCAGGTCGACCTCCTGCTGGTAGTCGCCGCCCATCGCGGAGCGCTTCTGCTGCCCGACGATGGCCAGCACCGGCTGGTGGTCCAGGCGCGCGTCGTACAGGCCGTTGAGCAGGTGGATCGCCCCCGGGCCGGAGGTCGCGAGGCACACGCCCACTTCGCCGGTGAACTTGGCGTGCGCGCAGGCCATGAAGGCGGCCAGCTCCTCGTGGCGAACCTGCACGAACTCGATCCCGGTGTCACTGCGCCCGAAGGCGCCGACCACGCCGTTGATGCCGTCGCCCGGGTAGCCAAAGATGCGCTGCACGCCCCATTGCGCGAGGCGCTTGAGCACGAAATCGCCCACGGTGTCTGCCATGCCTGTCTCCTCGGAGGTGAGGAGACTGGGGCAGGCGGTGTGCCGGCGCCGGCCGCTGCGACGCCGGCGCGGACGCTGTAATTTCGGGATCCGGCGCTGTAAGCGCTACATCGCTTGCGGCGCGCCCTTGATGAAGGCGATCGCCGCCCCCAGCGGGTCGAACATGGCGGCGAAGCGGCCGACGTTGGGGATGTCGGTCGGCGCCATGAACACCTTCGCGCCCAGCTGTGCCGCCTTCGCGGCGGTGGCGTCGCAATCGGCGACATGCACGTACGGCATCCACATCGGCGGCGTGCCCTGGTCGGGCGACTGGAACACGCCGCCGCGCGCCTGGCCCGCCGCGTGAAGGATGTGATAGTCGCCCTGCTCGCCCATGCTCATGGTCTCGTGGGTGTAGCCGCAGACCTTCTCGTAGAAGGCGAGCGCCTTGGCCGCGTCCGGCGTCCACAGCTCGTTCCAGTACCAGCCGCCGATGGGCACCTGGTCGGGCTCGGGGCGCTCGGTCGGGTCGCTCGGCGTCCACAGGCTGACCGCCGCGCCGGTCGGGTCGGTGAGGGCCGACCCGCGACCCATGGGCGCGTAGTCGGTGGGCGGCAGGACCTGCCTGGCGCCGGCGGCCAGGGCGGCCTTGTGGACCTTGTCGACATCCTCGACCAGGATGTAGGACACCCAGCGCGTCGGGCCGCCGTCCGGCGTGGTGAGGCCGCCGATGCCTTCGCTGCCGTTGTGGATCACCGGGTACGACTGCGCCCCCATCGGCATGGCTTCGACGTGCCAGCCGAACAGCGGCTCGTAGAAGGCACGCGCCTTGGCGTGGTCGTTGGACGCGTGCTCGAACCAGATGAATTTTCCGTAGGGTCGGCTCATGGCGGTTCCTTTCGGGATGTGGCGGGTGTCAGCCGCGTGATGGATCGGTGCGGGTGAAGCTGGGGCGTTGGCGAATGGCGGCCTGGGCGCGCCGGATGTGGGGCCTGTCGGACAGCAGCCGCGCGCCTTCGGGCAGGGCCTCGACGGCGGCGAGGATGGGCGCGACGAACAGGTCGGCGAAGGACAGCGCATCGCCGGCGAGGAAGTCGCTGCGCCGGTAGGCCTTGTCCAGCGCCGCCAGCTGCGCGGGCATCTCGGCGAGGGCCACGTCGACCACCGCGCGGTCGGGTCGGCCGTCGGCCTCCTTGGGGAACGCGAACTGCAGCACGCAGCGGCGCACCATGGTGTCGTAGAAGTAGCTGTTGACGGCGCTCACCCACTGCTCGCAGGCCACCCGGTCGATGCTGCGCCGGGGAGTGAGCAGGAGGCCGTCGCCGAAGCTCTCGTCGAGGTATTTGAGGATGGCGCTGGTCTCCCAGACCTCGATGTCGCCGTCGCGCAGCGCCGGGACGCGGCCGAAGGGATGGATGGCGTTGATCTGCGGCGAGTGGGGCGGCACGGGGTCGAGTGTGATCGCCACGCCCTTCTCCGCGAAGCCCATGCGGGCGGTGCGCACATAGCTGCTGCGCAGGTCGCCGAGAAGGGTGAGCGTGCCGGCGCTGCCGCGCGGATCGAGCAGGTCGCTGAGCTGGTTGAAGCAGGAGCTCCAGCCATGGGTGTGCGAGTCGCGCGCCCCCGGGGTGGCAAAGCCGCTGTGCGTCATGCGCAGCTCGGTGCCGCCGTCCTTGGCGACGAGATCGACCTCGATCAGCGTGTGGACCGGCGTCAGGGCCTGGTGATCTCCCTCCCACTGCCAGGTGGTGACCAGGCGCTCGGGACGGCGCAGCTCGAGGTAGCGGCCGCCGACGGCCATGCGCATGCCGTCGCGCGACACCATCTCCAGGCGCCACGCACCGTCGACACGGGCGTCCACCTGGGCGGTGACCACGCGCATGCCGCGCGGGCAATGCCACGCGCTCAGCAGCGATTCGGCGATGAAGGCATCGAACACCTTCTCGCGCGGGGCGCGGATGAAGCGGGCCATCTGAAGGACATGGGTCTCGGGTGCGTTCACTTGGCTTTCCTCCTGCGGGGGGGCTTGGCGGCGGGATGGGCGACGCGGCGTGCCGGGCGCGGCGCGGGCTTGTCTTCGAGCAGCTCGGCCAGGCGGTCGAGGCTGTCCTCCCAGAACATGCGGTAGCGGTCCAGCCAGTCGCGCGCCGCGTGCAGCGCGGGGCCGCGCACGCGGCAGATGCGCCACTGGGCGTCGACCTCGCGCTCGATGAGGCCGGCGCCCTCGAGCACGCGCAGATGGCGCGAGATGGCGGGGCCGGAGATGGGGAAGGGCTTGGTCAGCTCGCCGACGTGGGTCTCGCCCTGGGCCAGCCGGGCCAGGATGGCGCGGCGGGTCGGGTCGGCCAGGGCGGCGAAGGTCGCGGACAGGGGATCCATGGTTTGTATTTAACGCTTTTGTTAAATAGAAAGTCAAGCGGGTGGTTACGCTCGAGGTCACGACCCCGGAGGAGTCCCATGTCCGACACCAATCCCTACTCGCCGCCCAAGGCGACGTCGGTGCCCGAAGTCGCCGAGAAGCGCGTGCCGCGCCTGTTCCTGGCGATGCTGGCGCTGTACTTCCTGATCGACGTGCTCAGCGCGCTGTTCAGCGGCGGCTTCATCTACCTGGCCCGCACGGCCGTGGTCGCGATCGCCGCCTGGCGCACGCTGCAGGGCAGCCGCGCCGCCTCGATGTTCCTCGGCGGGCTGTTCGTTCTCGGCGCCTTGCTCGCGCTGCGCGGGGCGTTCCAGGTCTGGGACGTCAACCGAGAGGTTGCGATCGGCTCGCTGGTTGCGATGGCGTACATGGCGGTGATGGCCGGCCACGTGTTTCTCAGCCCTGGCATGCGGGCGTTGTATGCGAAGGCGGACAAGACGAAGTGGCGCGGACGTTGACCTTGTCGTGTCGTGGACGGTACACTCCTTACTCGCGGTAAGGAACGTCATGCCCATTTCCACGTTGACCAGCAAGGGACAGATCACGATGCCGCAAGCCGTGCGCACTGCGCTTGGCTTGCAGGCCGGCGACAAGGTCGACTTCGTTCAAGTCGAAGGCGGATTCAAGGTCGTTGCCCTGAAGTCGGACGTCCATGCGCTCAAGGGCCGCTTTTCCGGCCGAGTGACCAAGCCGGCGACGATCGCCGACATGAACGAAGCAGTCACCGCCGAAGCCTCGCAACGCCATATCAGGCGCAAGAGCTGACCCGTGATCGGTCTCGACACGAATGTGCTCGTGCGGTACCTGGCACAAGACGACAAGCGACAGTCGGCACGCGCCTCGCAGCTGATCGAATCGGAGCTGTCCGAAGGCGTTCCAGGGTTCGTCGGTCTGATCGTGCTGGTCGAGTTGTGCTGGGTGCTCAAGCGGCTGTACGCCGCGACTCAGGCCGAGCTGCGACAGACAATTCAGGATCTGCTCAACGCAAGGCAACTCGTGGTGGAGCGGCGCGACGTGGTTCTTTTGGCATTGCAGCGCTGGGACGTTGCTAAAGCGGACTTCGCTGATGCTCTGATCAGCGCCATCGCGGCCGACGCTGGATGCGCCGAGACCGTCACGTTCGACGTGTCCGCGGCGAAGCTGCCGGGCGTGAGGTTGCTTGCGCCGCCGAAGCCCGGCTCCTGACGGCGGCCGGCGACGAGCGTGCCCCTCCAACTCAATCCCGATCCGCCGCCCCCCGATCCACCGCCCCCGACCCCGCCGCGCCATGCGCATGTCCATGGTGCGCATGCCGCTTGAAAAAGCCCTGGATCTTCTGCACCGCGTCGTCGACGTAGGTGAAGATGACCGGGATCACCAGCAGGCTGAGGAAGGTCGAGGTGATGAGCCCGCCGATCACGACGATGGCCATCGGCGAGCGGAAGCTCGGGTCGGTGCCCAGGCCCAGCGCGATGGGCATCATGCCGGCGGCCATGGCGATGGTGGTCATCACGATCGGGCGGGCGCGCTTGTGGCAGGCGTCGAGCAGCGCGTCCATGCGGCTCATGCCGCGGTCGCGCCGCGCCATGATCGCGTACTCCACCAGCAGGATGGAGTTCTTGGTCGCGATGCCCATCAGCATGATCAGCCCGATCATCGACGGCATCGACAGGGCGGTGTGCGTGATGAACAGCGCCAGGAACGCGCCCGGGATCGACAGCACCAGCGCCGCCAGGATGGTGACCGGCTGCACGAAGTCGTGGAACAGCAGCACCAGCACGATGTAGATGCACGCCACGCCGGTCAGCATGGCCAGGCCGAAGCTCGCGAACAGCTCGGCCATCGCCTCGGCGTCGCCCACGCTGCGCTGGATCACGCCGGGCGGAAGCTTGGCCAGGCTGGGCGTGGCGAGCGCGGTCTTCTCGACCTCGCCCAGCGGCTGGCCGTTGAGCTCGACCTCGAAGTTGATGTTGCGCAGCCGGTCGTAGCGGTCGATCTGCGCCGGCCCGCTGTCGATGGCGAAGCTGGCCACGTTGCCCAGCATCACCGGCCCCTTGCTGCCGGGCACGGTCAGGCGTGAGAGCAGCTCGAGGTCGGTGCGCGCATCGGCCTTGAGCTTGACCACCACCGGCACCTGGCGCTGCGACAGGTTGAGCTTGGCCAGCGCCTGGTCGTAGTCGCCCGACAGCGCGATGCGCAGCGTGTCGGCGATCGCCGCCGAGGTCACGCCCAGGTCGGCGGCCCGCGCGAAGTCGGGCCGCACGATGACCTCGGGGCGCACCAGGCTCAGCGTGGACGTGACCGCGCCGATGCCGGGGATGGTGCGCAGGTCCTTCTCGACCAGCTTGGCGTGCTCGGCCAGCACGCGGCCGTCTTCGCCGGCGAGCACGAGCAGGAACTTCTCCGACGAGCCGCCGAACCCCACCTTGACCCGTGCGCCCGGCAGGTCGGCCAGCGCCTCGCGCAATTGGGCCTCGATGTCCTGCTTGGACACGCCATGGCGATCGCCGCGCGGCGTCATGTTGATCGTGAGCGTGGCCTTGCGCACCTCGGAGGCGCCGCCCACCATGAACGGATCGGCGCCGGTGCTGCCGCCGCCGATCGCGGTGTAGACCAGCTTCACGTGCTTGTTCTTCTGCACGATCTCGCGCGCGTGCTCGGCCGCGGCGTAGGTCTGCTTGAAGGTGCTGCCCGGCGGCAGGGTCACGGCGACCTGCGTCTGCGACAGGTCGTCCGGCGGGATGAACCCGGTGGGCAGGAGGCCGACGAGGAAGAACGACGCCACCGTGAAGCCGATGACGGCCAGCGTCACCTTGATGCGGTGCTTCAGCGCCCACTGCGCCCAGCGCATGTACATCGACAGCCACTTCGCCTCGTGGTGCTCGCGCTTGGGCACGCGCAGCACGTAGGCGGCCATCATGGGCGTGAGCATGCGCGCGACCACCAGCGAGAAGAACACCGCGATCGCCGCGGTCCAGCCGAACTGCACGAAGAACTTGCCCGGCACGCCGGCCATGAAGGCGGTGGGCAGGAACACGGCGATCAGCGTGAAGCTGGTCGCGATGACCGCCAGGCCGATCTCGTCGGCCGCCTCCAGCGCCGCCTGGAAGGGCGTCTTGCCCAGGCGCAGGTGACGCATGATGTTCTCGATCTCGACGATGGCGTCGTCGACCAGGATGCCGACCACCAGCGACAGCGACAGCAGCGTGACCACGTTGATGGTGAAGCCCATCAGGTGCATGGCCGCGAATGCCGGGATCACCGACAGCGGCAGCGCGGTGGCCGACACCAGCGTGGCGCGCCAGTCGCGCAGGAAGAACCACACCACGATCACCGCGAGGATGGCGCCCTCGTACAGCAGCATCATCGAGCCGTCGTAGTTCTCGATCACCGGGTCGACGAAGTTGAAGGCCTCGGTGATGGTGATGTCGGGGTGCGCCGCCTTGAGCCGCTGGAGCTCGGCGCGCACGCCCTCGGCCACGTCGACCTCGCCGGCGCCGCGGCTGCGCACGATCTCGAAGCCCACTACCGGCTTGCCGTCGAGCAGGGCGCCCGAGCGCTGCTCTGCGACGGTGTCGCTCACGTTGGCGACCTGGTCGAGACGGATGCGCCGCCCGTCGCCGAGCGCGATCTCCATCGCCGCCAGCTCGCCGGCCGACTGCACGGTGGCGATGGTGCGCACCGACTGCTCCAGCCCGCCCACGTCGGTGCGGCCCCCGGACGCCTCCTGCTGGATCTGGCGCAGCTGGCGCGAGATCTCGGCCGCGGTGGCGTTGAGCGCTTGCAGGCGCATCGGGTCGAGCTCGACACGCACCTCGCGCGCCACGCCGCCCACCCGCGACACCTGGCCCACGCCCTTCACGCTGAGCATGGACTTGGTGACCTGGTTGTCGACGAACCACGACAGCGCCTCGTCGTCCATGCGCGTCGACGCGACGGTGTAGGTGAGGATGGGCGTGCCGGCCAGCTCCATCTTGTTGATGACCGGGTCGCGCAGGTCGCCGGGCAGGTCGGAGCGCACCCGCGAGACCGCGTCGCGCACATCGTCCACCGCCTGCTGGGTGGGCTTCTCGAGGCGGAACTCGGCGGTGACGGTGGCGGTGCCGTCCTGCACCGTGGTGTAGATGTGCTTGAGCCCCTGCACCGTGGCGATCGAGTTTTCGATCTTGCGCGCCACCTCGGTCTCGAGCTGCGCGGGCGAGGCGCCCGGCAGCGAGGCCGTGACGATCACCGTGGGCAGGTCGATGTCGGGGAACTGCTGGACCTTCATCGAGCGGAAGCTCATCAGGCCCACCAGCGTGAGCATGATGAACAGCAGCACCGACGGGATCGGGTTGCGGATGCACCAGGCCGATACGTTGATTCTCATGGCAGGCCCCTCACTTGGTGGCGGCGGTCGCGGCGGTGGCGGCGGCGGCGGTGCCCGATGCGTTGGTGGTCGTGCCGGCCGTCGCCTTGGGCGGCGCGGCCTCGACGACGCGGACCACGTCGCCGTCGGCCAGGAAGGCGCCGCCGGAGGCGACCACGCGCGCCGACGGGTCCAGGCCGCCGGTGATCTCGACCTTGTCGCCGACGCGCCGGCCCACCGTCACCTTGGTCTCGGCGACCTTGGCGTCCGCGCCGACGCGCATCACGTAGCTGAAGCCCTCGCGCAACTGCACCGCGCTTTGCGGCAGGGTGAGCGCCTGGCCGGTGCCGATCTCGAAGTCGCCGCGCGCGAACATGCCGGCCTTGGCCTCGCCGTCGGCGAGCAAATCCACGTAGACCAGGCCGTTGCGCGTCTTGTCGTCCACCGTCGGGCCGATCATGCGGACCTTGCCCGCGATGCGGTTGCCGTTGGGCGCGATCACGCTCACCGTCATGCCCGGCTTGACGCGCCCCAGGTCGACCGAGGGCACCTCGGCGCGCCATTCGAGCTTGCCCTGGCGGATCAGGCGGAACATCTCCTGGCCGGCCGGCATGACCGCGCCGACGGTGGCGCTGCGCGACGAGATCACGCCGTGGTCGGGCGCGAGGACCTGGGTCTGGCGCAGGCGCAGCTCCTGCACCTTGGCGGCGGCGCGTGTCGCGTCGAGCCGGGCCTTCGCGGTGCGCTCGGCGGTGAGGTACTGGTTGATCTGCTGCGCGCTCAAGGCGCCGGTGGTCGCGAGCTCGCGGGCGCGCTGCGCATTGGCGGCCGCTTCGGCCAGCGTGGCCTCGGCCTCGCCGACGGTGGCGCGGGTCTGGTTGAGCTCGGCCTGGATGGTGTCGGGCGCGAACACCGCGAGCACCTGGCCGCGCTTGACCACGTCGCCCACGCCCACCTTCACTTCGGCCAGGCGCAGGCCGTTGGCCTCGGTGCCGATGCTCGCCTCCTGCCAGGCGGCGATGTTGCCGTTGGCGCCGATGCGCAGGGGCAGGGTGGCGGTCTGCGGCGTGGTGGTGGTGACCGACAGCGCGGCCTTGGCCGCGGCGGCAGGCTTGTCGGATTTCTTGTCGTCGGCGGCATGGACCGCCAGGGCCAGCAAGGCGCTGCCCAGAACGGCACTCGCGGCGGCGAGGGCGAGGGGATGGCGTTGGAGCTTCATGGTGTGTCGTTCTCTCGTGGCGTTCACTTCACGACCGGCTCGTGGCCGGCGGAAGCGCTGTGGTCGGCAGGGGTCCAGCCCCCGCCGAGGGCCCGGTACAACGCGATCCAGGCATTGACTCGTTGGCGCTGCAGGTCGATGTACTGGCTGTTGGCCTGCGCGGCGCTGCGGCGTGCGTCTTCCAGTTCGAACAGGCTGGCCAGGCCGCCGCGAAAGCGGGCGTCGGTCGCCTTGAACGAGGCTTCGTAGCCTTCGACGGCGATGCGCGCATCCTCGGTCTGGCGCGCGGTGGCGTCGAGCTGCACCAGTGCCTCCTCGACCTCGCGCACCGCGCCGCGCAGCGTGGCACGGTAGCTGGCCGCGGCTTCGTCGTAGCGCGCCTTGGCGGCCTCGACGTTGGCGGCGCGGGTGCCGCCGTCGAACAGGGGCAGCGACACCGCCAGCGGCCCGAGCGACCACAGCGTGCCGTCGCCGGTCACGCCGGCGGCCTCGAAGCGCGCGGCCGAGATCGAGCCCGACAGCGTGATGCGCGGCCAGCGCCTGGCCCGCGCTTGCGACACGTCGGCGCTGGCGGCGACCAGCTCGCGCGCGGCCACGTGCAGGTCGGGACGCTGGTTCAGCAGCTCGCCCGGTACCGCGGCGACGCCGATCTGCGCCGGCTGCGGCAGCTGGGTGCTCGCTGCCGCGAGCTGCTCGCGCAGCGCGGGCTCGGCGATGCCGGTCAGCGCGACCAGTGCCTTGACCGACACGTCGCACTGCGCCTGCTGGGCGCTGAGCTGGGCGCGGGCCTGCGCGGCACTGGCGCGCGACAATGCGGCGACCGCCGGCGGCTGGAAGCCGGCGCGCGCGCTCAGCTCGGTCAGGCGCGCGGTCTCGCCGCGCGAGTCGGCGTCGGTGCGGGTGGTGACGAGCTGGGCCTCGCAGGCGCGCAGCCCGACGTAGGCCGACGCGACCTCGGCCGCGACCGAGACGCGCGCCGCATGCCAGTTGGCCTGCGCGCCTTCGAGGCGGGCCTGCGCGGCATCGCGTCCGGCACGGTTGGCGCCGAACAGGTCGATCTCCCAGGCGGCCTGCACGCCGCCCTGGGCCAGGGTGCCCAGCGGCGAGACGAAGTCCTGGCGGCCGCGCACGATGCTCGCGTCGGCATCGACCTGCGGCAGCAGCGCCGCGCCGGCGCCCACGCGGGTGGCACGGGCCTGGGCGATGCGCGAGCGCGCGGTCGCGAGCGTGGGGTTCACCGCTTGCGCCGCGGCGACGAGGCGCGCGAGCGTCGGGTCGTCGAACTGCTCCCACCAGCGCGCCAGGTCGGCGGCCTGGCCGTTGTGCGGCAGCGGGGCTTGCCACTGGCCGGGCAGGTCGGCGGCGGGCAGCGGCTCGACACGCGTCGGGCCACCGGCGCAGGCGGCGAGCAGCACGGCGGCCAGTGCCGCCGCGAAGGTTGCAAGGCTTCTTGTCATCGGTCTTCTACCTCCTGGATCTGGGCCGCCCGGCCTTGCGGCGGCGCTTCGCTTCGGCGTCGATCAAGGCCAGCGCGTACATCAGCAAGCGGTCGGCCCACAGGTCCACGGCCTCGGGCGTCGCCGACAGCTGCGGCGCCAGCGCCTCGATCACGTCGCGGCTCACGAACAGGTGCACGCCCAGGCCGGCGATGGACACGGCCAGGCGGTGGATCTCGTCGTCGGGGCGCTTGAGGCCGAAGTGCCGGCACAGCAGCGCGACCAGCGCGGCGTGCATGGGCTTGATGCCGTTGTCGATCTCTTCTTCCCACAGGCCGGTGGGCTCGACCATTTCCCGGCAGTGCAGCTTGATGCACAGGCGCGCCGTCTCGTCGTGCTTGAGCGGCTCGATGAAGCCGCCCAGCATGCGGCGCAGCCCGTCGGGCAGCGTGCAGGTGCCGGCGAACAGCGCGGACAGGTCGGGCGGCGGCGTGTCGATGGGCGCCATGAAGACTGCGCGGTACAGGCCGGCCTTGTCGCCGAAGTAGTAGCTGATGGACGCGATGTTGACGTTGGCGGCCTCGGCGATCTCGCGCGTCGAGGTCTTGGCGAAGCCTTGCTGCGCAAACAGGCGCAGCCCGGCCAGCAGGAGGCGGTGGCGGGACTGTTCGCCGTCGCTGCGCGGTGCGCGCTGTCGTTCGGGGAGGGCAGACATGGCGCGGCACTCTAGCAGTTAAATCAAACGATTGATTGAGTTTTCCGTGTAGTCGACCGTAGTTCCCCGGGCTACACCCGGGCCATGGTTAGTAGCCCGGGTGCAACCCGGGTTCCCCTTCCGCCCTCAAAGCGGCAACGCCGCCTGCGCCGGCACCGGCGAGCGCTTCATCAGCACCGCATGCGGCACATACCCGCGCGACTCGAGGTTCCAGCCCTCCGTCGCCTGCTCGTCGTCGAGCTGCTGCACCCGCAGCGCGCCCAGCTTGCGCGCCGTCGCCTTGGCCACCAGCGCCTCGCACTGCTGCGGAGTCAGCAGCGACGCGAAGGCGGTCCAGCGGCGCAGGACCAGCGGATTGCGCCACGCATCCTCGATCGCCCAGCGCGTGTGCAGCTCGTCGCGGCGCGCGGCTTCGAGCACGCGCGGCAGCAACGCGTGGAAGAAGGTCTGGAAGGCACGCCTGGCCGGCTTGCCGGGCAGCAGGTCCTCGAAGCGGCTCACGCGGTGGCTCCAGCCGGGCGCCATGAGCTGCTGGCTGACGAAGGCCTGCAGCGCCTGCACCGGGTTGAACAGGCGCAGGCGGTTGGGCGGCATGACCAGCAGCGGCAGCGTGCTCGCGATGGCGTGCGACATCGGCTCGACTAAGCTGCACAGCACCGCCACGCGGCTCCACTGCGCGGCGTTGAGGCCGTCGATGCCGCCCAGGCGGCCGGTGTCGATCTGGCGCACGAACTGCAGCGCATCTCGAAAGCCGTGACCAGCCTTGGCGTGGTTGGCCTTGGTGCTGATGACGGCCAGGTTGCCGGCGGCATAGCCGGCGTCGTTGCGCACGCGGTCGATGGAGGCGTCGGTGCTGTCCAGCGTGGCGGTGCTCAGGGCGACACGGGTGATGGGGCAGTGCGACACCTCGAGCTGCTCGAGGTAGCGCGGCGTGACCTGGACCAGCTCGACGCTGCGCCCGCGCAGCCAGGCGTGAAGCCGCAGCTGCAGCCACTTGCGCACCGAGCGGGTGGGCTGCAGGGTCCGCGCGCCGAAGGCCGCCTGGCCGGCGAGCAGGCCGTTGCGCAGCGGCGAGGGCTCCTGCGCGTACGGGGCGGGCGGCACCAGCCGGTAGTGGGCGTAGTCCCAGCCGAGCTCGAAGCCGATGTGCTCGTGGGCGGTCAGGGTGGGGGCGGTGAAGAGTTCGGTGGTCATGGAGAGGCTCCGGTGGATGGATGGAGGCAGTGTGGCGAGCCACTGGCTCATCACGTGAGCCACCGGCCCGTGTATGCTTCGCGCCACTGGCTCATCTGGTGAGCCACCCACCCGTGATCCGATGGACCGCACTGAACGCTTCTACAAGATCGAGCTGCTGCTGCGCGGCCGCGGCTGCGTGAGCTTCGACACCCTGCTGGCCGAGCTGGGCGTGTCGCGCGCCACGCTCAAGCGCGACCTGCAGTACCTGCGCGACCGGCTGGCCGCGCCCATCGTCTACGACCGCTTCGACAACGGCTACCGCTTCGAGGCCGGCGCCGAGCGCCAGCGGCAGGAGCTGCCCGGCGTGTGGTTCAGCGAGCAGGAGATCCACGCGCTGCTCACCATGCACCAGCTGCTCGCGGGCCTGGACGACGACGGCGTGCTGTCGCGCCACCTGCAGCCGCTGCTGGACAAGCTGCAGGGCATGCTGGGCGCCGACGAGCTCGAGGCGCGCGAGCTGATGCGCCGCGTCAAGGTGATCGCCCCGGCGCGGCGGCGCGCGCCCAGCCGCCACTTCGAGCTGCTGGGCAGCGCGCTGGTGCAGCGCCGGCGCGTCTGGCTGCGCTACTTCAAGCGCAGCGACCGGCGCGAGAGCGTGCGCGAGGTATCGCCGCAGCGCCTGGTCAACCACCGCAACACCTGGTACCTCGACGCCTGGTGCCATGCCAGCGAGGGCCTGCGCCGCTTCGCGCTCGACGCGGTCGTCGAGGCCAAGGCGCTCGAGACCAGGGCGCGCCAGGTCGCGGTCAAGGACCTGGAGGCCGAGCTGGACGCCGGCTACGGCATCTACGGCGGCCCGGGCGCGAAGCTGAAATGGGCGACGCTGCGCTTCTCGGCCGAGGCGGCGCAGTGGGTGGCGCACGAGGAGTGGCATGCGCAGCAGCGCGCGCGCTGGCTCGACGACGGGCGCTACGAGCTGCAGGTGCCCTACAGCGACTCCACCGAGCTGATCATGGACATCCTGCGCCACGGCGACAGCGTGCAGGTGGTGGGGGACAAGGCGCTGGTGGCTTCGATCGGCGAGCGCCTGCGAAACGCGGCGCGGTTGTACGCTTGACGGCGTCCACAAGGAGGAACCCCGCATGAAAGCCACCTGGAACGGCGCCGTCATCGCCGAGAGCGACGACACCGTCATCGTCGAAGGCAACCATTACTTCCCGGAGTCCAGCCTGAACCGGCAGTACGTGACCTTCAGCAACCACCGCAGCAGCTGCCCGTGGAAGGGGCAGGCGCACTACTACAGCCTGATGGTCGACGGCGAGCTGAACCCCGATGCCGTCTGGTACTACCCCGAGCCCAGCGAGGCGGCCAGGCAGATCAAGGGGCGGGTCGCGTTCTGGAAGGGCGTGAAGGTGGCATGAGCTTTTCGCTCACCGTCGTCCACCGCCGCCGCCTGCGCGCGATCTGGCGCTCGGCCGGCTGGCCCTGCCAGGACATGGTGGAAGTCGAGCTGCTCGCCGCCGGCTGGCTGGAGCGGGTGCGCCACGACAGCGGCCACGAGACCCTGCGCGTCACCGATGCCGGCATCGCCGTGCTCGCCGAGACCTTGCAGCGCAACCGCGGCACGCGCGACGTGCACGAGGCGCTGGTGGAGCAGGTGGCGCGCGAGATGACGCGGGCCGGGCGCATCGCGTGGCGCGGACTGGCGCTGCGGGCCAAGGTCGATGACGGCTGGGTGATGGCCATGCCCGACGTGTTCTCGATCCGGCACACCACGGTGGAGGACTACCTCGAGCCGGTGGTGCACGAGATCAAGGTGCGGCGCGCGGATCTGCTGGGGGACCTGAAGCGCGAGGGCAAGCGGGCGGCGTATCTGCAGCTGGCCGGGGAGTGCTGGTACGTGATCCGCGAAGGGATTGCGGAGCCGGAAGAGATCCCGCCGGGGTGCGGCGTGATGGTGGCGCGTGAAGCCGGGGGTCTCGATTGCGTGAGGCCGGCACCCAGGCGCGCGATGCGACTGCCGTTCCACGCATGGATGGTGCTGGCGCGAGCGACGCCGATGGAAGGCTGGCAGCACGACGACGCCCAGGGGTATCTGTAGCCCGGGTGCAACCCGGGTTGCACCCGGGCTCCAAGAGGGACATCCGTTTCCAGGCACCATGGCGGGCACCGCCATGCCCCCGCGATCCGACACCCTCGCCTCCGTCCTCCCCGCCGAATCCCGCCGGCGCGAGCATCAAGCCAGGCAGAAGTGGGCCGTCTGGGCGGCCTTCGCCCTCATCCTCGTCTGGGGCGCCAACTTCAGCGTCCAGAAGGCCGTGTTCGAGGCCCTGTCGCCCGGCGGCTTCCTCTTCGTGCGCTACCTCATCATGCCGATCGCCGCGGCGCTGCTGCTCTACTGGCGGCACGGCAGCCGCTGGCCGCGCGTGGGCCGCGCCGACCTGCGCCAGCTGCTGCGCCTGGGCATCGCCGGCCACCTGCTGCACGTCGGCCTGGTCACCTACGGCATCCACTGGTCCACCGCCTTCTCCAGCTCGCTGATCCTCGCCGTCGGGCCGGTCTTCACCCTGCTCATCCTGCGCGCCCACGGGCTGGAGCGGCTCACCCGGGCGCAGGTGCTGGGCGTGGGGCTGGCCTGCATCGGCGTGCTGGTGTTCCTGTCCGACAAGCTGCAAGGCGGCCAGTGGCGCGCCTCGGGCGGCGACCTGGTGCTGCTGGTCGCGGCCGCCTTCTTCTCGTACTACACGGTGGCGGCCAAGCCGCTGATCGAGCGCCATGGCGGCGTCACGGTGATGACCTACGCGGTCCTGCTGGGCGCCGGCCCGGTGGTGCTGGTCAGCCTGCCCGCCGGACTGCAGGTCGACTGGCTGAACGTGCGCCCGATCATCTGGGCCGGCATGCTCTGGGCGGTGCTGGTGTCGGCCTTCCTCGGCTGGCTGATCTGGGGCTGGATCAACGCGGTGCGCGGCGTCGCGCGCACCGCGCCGCTGCTGTACCTCATGCCGCCCATCGCCGGCCTGGTGGCCTGGGGCACGACCGGCGAGCACTACACCGCGGTCAAGATCGCCGGTGCGATGCTGGCCCTGGCCGGCGTGGCGCTGGCCCAATACGCCACCTCGGCGCCGCACGATCCCGTGCGCGAGTCGGTCGCCCCGGTGGATTGAGCGACACTCGAAGGCTTGCAGGAGACGTTCCATGAGAACCCATCTTTCGCTGGTCGCCGCGGCCGCCATCCTGGCCGCGTGCTCCAAGCCCGCCGACACCCCCGTCGCCAAGGTCATCGTTCCCGCCGCTTCGGCGGTCGTCGCTGACGCACACCCCGAAGGCATCGCCTGGAAGCAGGCCGCGAGCGACGCCGACGTCGACGCCGCCTTCGCCCAGGCCAAGGCCGAGCGCAAGCCGGTCTTCCTGTACTGGGGCGCCAAGTGGTGCCCGCCGTGCAACCAGGTCAAGGCGACGCTGTTCAACCGCGTCGACTTCATCGAGCGCTCGCGCGCCTTCGTGCCGGTCTACATCGACGGCGACAGCCCCGGCGCGCAAAAGCTCGGCACCCGCTTCAAGGTGCGCGGCTACCCGACCATGGTGCTGTTCAACCCCGAGGGCGCCGAGCTCACGCGCCTGCCGGGCGAGGTCGACGCCTCGCAGTACACCCAGGTGCTCACGCTGGGCATGAACGCGCAGCGCCCGGTCAAGCAGGTGCTCGCCGACGCGCAGGCGGGCGGCAAGGGCCTCACCCCCAACGACTGGAAGCTGCTCGCCTTCTATTCCTGGGACACCGACGAGCAGCAGGTCGTGCCCAAGGACAAGACCCGCGCGGTGCTCGACCAGCTCGCCGGCGCCTGCCCCGCCGACCAGCCCGACACGGCGTCGCGCCTGCTGCTCAAGGCGGTGGCCGCGACCGACGAGAAGGACGCCGGCAAGGCCGACGCCGCCACCCGCGACAAGGTGCTCGCGCTGCTGGGCGACGCCCGCGCCTCGCGCGCCCACATGGACGTGCTCACCAACTGGCCCGACGACATCGTCAACGCGCTCACCAAGCCGAAGACGCCGGAGCGCGCCAAGCTGGTCCAGGCCTACAGCGCGGCGCTCAAGACGATGGAAGGCGACGCCACCCTGTCGCGAGCCGACCGCATCACCGCCCTCGACGCGCGCGTCAAGCTGGCCCAGCTCGACCAGCCCAAGGGCGCGAAGCTTCCCGACGCGCTGCTGGCCGACGTGCGCGAGCACAGCGCCCGCGTCGACCGCGAGATCACCGACGGCTACGAGCGCCAGGCGGTCATCACCGCCGCCGGCCACACGCTGCAGGAAGCCGGCCTGGGCGCCGAGTCCGACGCGCTGCTGCAGGCCAACCTGGCGAAGAGCCACTCGCCCTACTACCTGATGTCGCAGCTCGCCTCCAACGCCAAGAAGCGCGGCGACAAGGACGCGGCGCTGCGCTGGTACGAGGAGGCCTTCGCCAAGTCGGAAGGCCCGGCGACGCGGCTGCAATGGGGCTCCAGCTACGTGACCAACCTGATCGACCTGGCGCCGCAGGACGAGGCGCGCATCGAGAAGGCCGTGGCCCAGCTCTTCGACGAAGCCGCCGGCCAGCCGAACGCCTTCTACGAGCGCAGCGCGCGTTCGCTCGAAAAGGTCGGCGGCAAGCTGGTGGGCTGGAACAAGAGCCGCAGCCACGCCCAGGCGGTGCAGCGCTTGCAGATCAAGCTCGACGGCGTGTGCGCCAAGCTGCCGGCCGACGACGCGCAGCAGCGCGGCGTCTGCGAGGGCCTGCTCAAGCCGCCCGCCGCCGCGTCCAAGAAGACGGCCTGACCCGCACCCACCGCCGTCCGGCCCCCCGAATCGGCATTCCAGCCCCTTGGGGATGGCCCGGCATGCCGGGCCTCGATTACCCTCGCGTGCCGCCACCCGCGGCACCCGAACCCCGTCCCGAATCCCACAAGGAACCGCTCTCGTGAAACTCAAGACGCTGACCCTTGCCTGCGCGCTCGCGCTGGCCACCGGCCTCGCCACCGCCGACAGCCTCTCCGCCGGCCTCGACCGCGCCGGCTTCGACACCGCCGTGCGACCGCAGGACGACCTGTTCCAGCACGCCAACGGCCAGTGGATCAAGTCCACGCCCATCCCCGCCGACAAGGCCGACTACGGCATCTTCATCCAGCTGCGCGACCGCTCCGACGAGCGCGTGCGCCAGCTCGTCGAGGAACTGTCGGCCAAGGGCGCGCCGGCCGGCAGCGTCGAGCAGAAGATCGGCAGCTTCTACCGCAGCTACGTCGACGTGGCGGCGATCGACAAGGCCGGCCTGGCGCCGCTCACGCCCTGGCTCAAGCAGATCGACGCGCTCAAGAACCACGGCGAGCTGGCGGTGCTGATGGGCAAGCTGCAGGGCATCGCCGCCACGCCGGTCCCGGCCTGGGTCGACGCCGACCCCAAGGACCCGACCACCAACCGCGCGCTCACGTGGCAGGACGGCCTGGGCATGCCCGACCGCGACTATTACCTGAAGGACGCGGAGCGCTACGCCAAGGCGCGCCAGGCCTACCGCGTCTACCTGACGACCCTGTTCCGACTGAGCGGCGACAAGCAGCCCGAGCGCAGCGCCGCCGCGGTCTATGCGCTGGAGAAGCGCCTGGCCCAGGCGCAATGGGCGCGCGTGGACAACCGCGACCCGGTGAAGACCTACAACCCGATGACGGTGGCGCAGCTCGCCAAGGCGGCGCCGGGCTTCGACTGGCCGGCGTACTTCCGCGCCGCCGCGCTGCCGCGCATCGACCGCCTGTCGGTCTCGCAGCCCAGCTACGTGAAGGCGTATGCCGCCACGGTGAAGGCCACGCCGCTGGCCACCTGGAAGCTGTACCTGCGCGCCCACCTGCTCGACGAGCAGGGCAAGCTGCTGCCGCAGGCTTTCCGCGAGGCGCGCTTCGCCTTCCGCGGCAAGGCCATCCAGGGCCTGGAGCAGGAGAAGCCGCGCTGGCAGGACGCGACCACCGCGCTCGACGGCGCGCTGGGCGAGGCGGTGGGCCAGGTCTACGTCGCCCATCACTTCCCGCCCGAGAACAAGGCGCGCATGCAGCAGCTGGTCGACAACCTGCTCGCGTCGTACGGCGAGTCCATCGACGGCCTGACCTGGATGGGCCCGCAGACCAAGCAGCAGGCCAAGGAGAAGCTGGCCAAGTACGTGACCAAGATCGGCTACCCGTCGAAGTGGCGCGACTACAGCCGCCTCGAAGTGCGCGACGGCGACGCCTTCGGCAACGCGGTGCGCGCCGGCCGCTTCGACTACGAGCGCGTGGCGCGCAAGGCCGGCCAGCCGGTGGACCGCACCGAGTGGCTGATCACGCCGCAGACGGTCAACGCCTACTACAACCCCAGCCTCAACGAGATCGTGTTCCCCGCGGCCATCCTCGAGCCGCCGTTCTTCGACATGAAGGCCGACGACGCGGCCAACTACGGCGCCATCGGCGCCATCATCGGCCACGAGATCAGCCACGGCTTCGACGACACCGGCAGCCAATACGACGGCGACGGGCGCCTGCGCAACTGGTGGACCGAGGCCGACCGCAAGGCCTTCTCGGCGCTGGGCGACAAGCTGGTCGCGCAGTACAACCAGTACGAGCCGGTGAAGGGGCACAAGGTCAACGGCCGCCTGACGCTGGGCGAGAACATCGCCGACCTGTCGGGCCTGCAGATCGCCTACAAGGCTTACCGCCGCTCACTGGCCGGCAAGGAAGCGCCGGTGATCGACGGCCTGTCGGGCGACGAGCGCTTCTACCTGGGCTTCGGCCAGGCCTGGCGCAACAAGACGCGCGAGGAGCGGGCGCTGCAGCTGCTGACGGTCGACCCCCACTCGCCGGATGAATTCCGCGCCAACGGGGCGGCGATCAACAGCGACGGGTATCACCAGGCGTTCGGCACCAAGCCCGGCGACAAGATGTTCAAGCCGGGCGAGGAACGCATCCGCATCTGGTGATCAGATGTCCTTGGCCGTCGCGCCGCTCGGCGCGACGGGCACCGCGCGCGGCCGGGCCGCATCGCGCCCCTTCTCCTTGAGGATGGACTGCTTGTCCTGCAGCACGAAGGGCCGCGTGCTGCACTGGGCCATGAAGTCGGCGCCGTCGGATTGCAGCGTTCCCGCCGCCGCGTTCAGCGCCTCGGCGCGCTTGTTGATCTTGCCCACCCGCAGGTCGTGCTCGTCGATGCGCTTGTTGTAGCCGTCGACCGCCGGGGCGTCGGTGTTGTCCAGCGTGCGCAGCTGCGACGACAGCGCGCCCGCGGCCTGGGTGGCCGCCGCCAGATCGGTGTCGTGCTCGGCGCGGGCCCGCCCGAGCGCGTCGCGGCGCTCGATGAGCTGGTCCTCGCGGTCCATGCACTGGCGCAGTTCCTCGCGCGACAGCGGGGCCGGCGGGCGCTTCTTGCCCGCCTGCGCCCAAGTGGCGGCCGCAAGGACGAGGAGCAGGGCCGGGACGAGGACGCGCTTCATGCCTTTGGATTCTCCCGGCCGCGACGCCCTCGCGCCTCCCCGTGAGCGCGGGGGGACCCCTTAAGCTTGCGGCTTCGCGCGCCCAGGAGACCCCATGCCCCGCACCATCCTCGATGAATCCCGCATGCACCCCGCCGTGCGCGATCGCATCGCCAACTGGCATGCCGACATCGTCCACAACGTGCAGGCGGCGTCGACGTCGAACCCCGTGCTGGTGGTGGGGATGGCGCAGAACCCGTGGGTGCGGCGCGCACGGGCGGCGCTGACCGCGGCTCAGCAGCCGTTCCACTACCTCGAGTACGGCAGCTACCTGAGCCAGTGGCGCAGGAGGACGGCGCTGAAGATGTGGACGGGATGGCCGACGTTTCCGATGGTGTTCGTGCGCGGCGTGCTGATCGGTGGGTACCAGGAGCTCCAGCACTTGATCGACAGCGGCGAGCTGAAGCGCTTGCTCGGCGAACCGTGATCGCTCGTAGCCCGGGTGCAACCCGGGTCCCCGCTCCTGCGTTCCCGGGTTGCACCCGGGCTACCCCGAGCGTTGCGCTCGCGATCCTCCTCGGCGTGGCCACCGCCGCCTGGGCCGACGAGCCCTGCCGCATCCCCGGCATCCGCAACGAGGTCCAGTGCGGCACCGTCACCCGCCCCCTCGACCCCGCCACCCCCGACGGCCCGACGATCACCATCCACTACCTGCGCGTGCCCGCCATGGCCCGTCGCAAGCTTCCCGACCCGGTCTTCCTCGTTGCCGGCGGCCCCGGCCAGAGCGCGATCAAGGTCGCCCCGCAGGTGCTGCCGCGGTTCACCCGCCTCAACAACCGGCGCGACATCGTCTTCGTCGACCAGCGCGGCACCGGCCGCTCCGCCCCGCTGGACTGCGAAGAGCCCAAGCAGCGCCTGCTCGCCGACCAGTCCGACCCGCGGTTCCAGCTCGACATGCTGCGCCGCTGCCGCGAGCGCCTGCAGCAGCTGCCGCACGGCGACCTGCGCTTCTACACGACCACCATCGCGATGCAGGACCTGGACGCCGTGCGCCGCGCGATCGGCGCCGAGCGCATCGACCTGGTGGGCGTGTCCTACGGCACGCGCGCCATCCTCGAGTACCAGCGCCAGTTCCCGAGCGCCGTGCGGCGCAGCGTGCTCGACGGCGTGGCGCCGCCCGACATGGCGCTGCCCGCCAGCTTCTCGACCGACGGCCAGGCCGCGCTCGATGCGGTGCTCGCGGCCTGCGAGGCGGAGCCCGCCTGCCATGACCGGCACCCGACGCTGCGGCAAGACTGGCACGCGCTGCTCAAGAGCCTGCCCAAGCCCGTCACCGTCCAGCACCCGCTCACCGGCCAGGCCGAGCGCTTCACGCTGACGCGCGACATGGTCCTCGGCTCCGTGCGCGGCGCGCTGTACGTGCCGACGCTCGCCGCCGCGCTCCCGCATGCGCTGGCCGAGGCCGCGCACGACCGCTTCGAGCCGCTGTCGGCACTGAACAGCCTGTTCGGCGGCAAGAAGGGCATGGGCATCGCGATGGGCATGCACTTCTCCGTCGTCTGCGCCGAAGACCTGCCGCGCGTGCCGCAAGCCACCGACAAGCCCGGCCCCGACTTCGCCGACGACTTCGCCCGGCTCTACGCGCGCATCTGCGCCGACTGGCCGCGCGGCGCCGTGCCGCCGGCCTTCTACACGATGAGCCCGAGCCGATCGCCCGTGCTGCTGCTCAGCGGCGGCGCCGACCCCGCCACCCCGCCGCGCCATGCCGAGCGCGTCGCGAAGGCGCTGGGCCCGATGGCCCGGCACGTGATCGCACCCGGCGCGGGTCACGGCGTGATCGGCATGCCGTGCATGCACGACATGCTGTTCCGCTTCATCGACGCGCAGGACGACCAGGCCGCACTCGCTGTCGACACGAGCTGCGTCGCCGCGGTGCCGCGCCCGCCCGCCTACCGCCCGCCCCAGCTCGACGCCGAGGCCCCCAAGTGATCGAGGTCCGCCAGCTCGCCAAGCAGTTCGTCACCGCCCCGGCCCGTCGCGGGCTCACGCTCCAGCGCAGCGAGAAGAAGGTGGTGAAGGCGGTGCAGGACGTGAGCTTCACGGCCCTCGACGGCCGCATCACCGGCCTGCTGGGCCCCAACGGCGCCGGCAAGACCACGACCTTGCGCATGCTGGCCGGCCTGATCCCGCCCGATGCCGGCACCCTGGCCGTCGACGGCATCGACGTGGCCACCCGAGCGCGCGAGGCGCTGGCGCGCATGGGCGTGCTGAGCGACGCGCGCGGCCTGTACCCGCGCCTCACCACCCGCGAGAACATCGTCTACCACGGCCTGCTGCAAGGCATGCCGCGCGACGCGGCCCATGCCCGCGCCGAGACGCTGGCGCAGATGCTGGAGATGCAGCCGCTGCTGGAGCGTCGCACCGACGGCTTCAGCCAGGGCGAGCGCATGAAGACCGCGCTGGCCCGCGCCCTGGTGCACGACCCGGCCAACATCGTGCTGGACGAGCCCACCAACGGCCTGGACGTGCTGGCCACGCGCGCGCTGCGCGACGCGCTGCGCCTGCTGCGCACGCCGGAGGGCGGCGCCAAGTGCATCGTGTTCTCCACCCACATCATGCAAGAGGTGGAGCGGCTGTGCGACGAGGTGGTGGTGGTCTCGCACGGCCGCACGGTGGCGCGCGGCACGGTCGCTGCGCTGCTGGCGCAGACCGGGGAAGAGGACTTCGAGGAGGCCTTCGTCGCGCTCGCGTTCACCGCGCAGGAGCAGCGGCAGCACGAGGCGCAGGTGCAGGGATGAGCTTTCTGCGCGACGCCCTCACCGTGTACCGCAAGGAGGTCACCGACGCCTTGCGCGACCGGCGCACGCTGATGGTGGTGCTGATGTCCAGCGTGCTGCTGGGCCCGCTGGTGCTGATCGCGCTGTCGGCATTCATCGCGAGCTTCGAGGAGCGGGCGGAGAAGCGCGAGGTGCACGTGACGGGCATCGAGCACGCGCCGACGCTGGCCAACTACCTTGCCCGCCAGACGTATGTCGTCAAGCAGGCGCCGCCCGACTACGAAGCCCGGCTGCGCACGTCGAAGCTCCACGACCCGGTGGTGGTGATCCCCGCCGACTTCGAGCGCGACCTGGCCCGTGGCGAGACGCCGGTGCTGGAGATCGTGAGCGACAGCGGCAACCAGCAGGCCCAGGGCGGCACGGCGCGCATCGAGCGGCTGCTGCGCGGCTTCGGCCGCGAGCGCGGGCTGGTCAACCTGGCGGTGCGCGGCGTGTCGCCGGCGCTGACCGAGCCCGTGGAGGTGCAGGAGCGCGACCTGGCGAACGCCCAAAGCCGCGCGGCGCAGATGACGGCCATGCTGCCCTTCTTCGTGATCATGGCGGTGCTGTACGGCGCGCTCAACGCGGCCCTGGACACGACGGCCGGCGAGCGCGAGCGCGGCTCGCTGGAGCCGCTGCTGATGACGCCGCCCGCGCCGCTGGCGCTGGTGCTGGGCAAGTGGGGTGCGGTGGCCAGCCTGGGCATGCTGATCGCGGTGCTCAGCAGCACCAGCTTCATCCCCGCCCAGTGGCTGCTGCGCAGCGACACGCTGCAGGCGATGTTCCAGTACGGCTGGCACGAGGCGCTGTGGTTCCTCGCGGTGCTGCTGCCGCTGGCGGCCGCGCTGTCGGCGGTGCTGATGGCGGTGGCCATCCGCTGCAAGAGCTTCAAGGAAGCGCAGGCCAGCAGCGCGGTGGTGGTGCTGGGCATCTCGCTGCTGCCGCTGGCCACGGTGTTCAACCAGAGCGGCGAGCAGTGGTGGCAGCTGTGGGTGCCGGGGCTGGCGCAGCAGACGCTGATGACGCGGGTGCTGAAGGGCGAAGGCTTCGGGGTGGAGCAGGTGATGGTGCCGCTGCTGGTGTGCGCCGTGCTGACGGCGCTGGGCGTGTGGGCAGTGGCCCGGCGGTTGAAGGCGGCGGCGGTGCGCTGAGGGCTACTCGATGTCGTCGATGTGCTTCGGCCAGCTCGCCTTGAGCAGCCTGGACAAGGCCCGATCCGCGAGCAGCTTGCCGCCCGTCTGGCACCTCGCGCAGTAGTTCGTCTCGTTGTCCGCATGCACGATGCGCTGCACCGGCGAGCCGCACACCGGGCACGGCTGGCCGTAGCGGCCGTGCACCGCCATCTTCGGATGGAAGGCGGTGACCTTGTCGGGCCAGTCGCCCGCTTCGTCGCGCAGCAGGTCGGTCCATTCGGTCATCACCGCGCGCGTCGCCTCGAACAGGCGTGCGGTCTCGTCGGGCTTCATCGAGCGCGTGAGCATCACCGGCGACAGCCGCGCCCGGTGCAGGATCTCGTCGGAGTAGGCATTGCCGATGCCGCTGAACAGCCGCGGGTTGGTGAGCGAGCGCTTGAGGGTGTGGTTCTCGGCTTGCAGCTGCGCGCTGAACGCCGCCAGGTCGCCCGACAGCACGTCGATGCCGCCCGGGTCCATCGCCGACAGCGCGCCCCGGCCGGCCACCAGGTGCAGCGACGCCCGCCGCCGGGTCCCCGCCTCGGTGAGCACCAGCGTGCCGGCGCCGAACTCGAAGGTCGCCAGCGCGATCTTGCCCGGCGGCTTGGCGCCGGCGGCCAGCCAGCGCAGGCGGCCGGCGATCATCAGGTGGATGACGAGGAAGAGATCGCCTTCCAGCGCCAGCACCACCCGCTTGCCCAGGCGCTCGACCCCGACCACCTTCTTGCCCTGCGCCTGCGCGATCGGCGGCAGGGCCGTGCGCAGCAGGAAGGGATTGAGGATGCGCACCTGCTCGAGCGTGTCGCCGCGCACCTTGGCATCCAGGCGCTCCACGTAGACGGTGACGTCGGGCAGTTCCGGCATCGGGCCAGTGTGACATGGCGGGCACCGGTCGATAATGGCGGGTTTTCTTCATCCGGCAGCCGGTGGTGCAGGCTGCAGTCCCATGTCCGACCTCACGCCCCAGGTGCGCCGCCGCCGCACCTTCGCCATCATTTCCCACCCTGACGCGGGCAAGACCACGCTGACGGAAAAGCTCCTGCTTTTCTCCGGCGCGATCCAGATCGCCGGCTCCGTGAAGGCGCGCAAGGCCTCGCGCCACGCCACCTCCGACTGGATGGAGATCGAGAAGCAGCGCGGCATCTCGGTGGCCAGCTCGGTGATGCAGATGGAGTACCGAGACTGCGTCATCAACCTGCTCGACACCCCGGGCCACCAGGACTTCTCCGAAGACACCTACCGCGTGCTGACCGCGGTCGACGCCGCGCTGATGGTGATCGACGCGGCCAACGGCGTCGAGCCGCAGACGCGCCGCCTGCTGCAGGTCTGCCGGGCCCGCAACACCCCCATCCTCACCTTCGTCAACAAGATGGACCGCGAGGTGCAGGAGCCGCTCGCGCTCATGGACGAGATCGAGCGCGAGCTCGGCATGAGCGTGGTGCCCTTCACCTGGCCGGTGGGCATGGGCAAGGCCTTCCATGGCGTGATGGACCTGCGCGCCGAGCAGATGCGCGTGTTCATGCCGGGCGAGGACCGCAAGGGCGAGGACGACGAGATCATCCCCGGCCTCGACAACCCCGTGTATGCGCAGCGCTTCGGCAACGAGTACGAGCACGCCAGCCACGACATCGAGCTGGTGCGGATGGCCGCGCCCACCTACGACGAGGCCGAGTTCCTGGCCGGCCGCCAGACGCCGATGTTCTTCGGCTCGGCGATCAACAACTTCGGCGTGCGCGAAGTGCTCGATGCGCTGGTCGACCTGGCCCCGGCGCCGGGCGGGCGCAGCGCCATCCAGCGCGAGGTCGCGCCCGACGAGAAGAAGTTCAGCGGCGTGGTCTTCAAGATCCAGGCCAACATGGACCCGGCCCACCGCGACCGCATCGCCTTCGTGCGCGTGGCCTCGGGCCACTTCGAGCGCGGCATGCGGCTGAAGGTCGTGCGCTCGGGCAAGGAGCTGCGGCCCAACACCGTGGTGAGCTTCCTGTCGCAGCGGCGCGAGCTGCTCGACGAGGCCTTCGCCGGCGACATCATCGGCATCCCCAACCACGGCGTGCTGCAGCTGGGCGACACGCTCACCGAAGGCGAGTCGCTGCAGTTCACCGGCCTGCCGTTCTTTGCGCCGGAGATGTTCCGCACCGTCGAGGTGGCCGATCCGCTGCGCACCAAGCAGCTCAAGGCCGGCCTCACGCAGCTGGGCGAGGAAGGTGCGATCCAGGTGTTCCGCCCGGTCGCCGACTCGATGCTGCTGCTGGGCGCGGTCGGGCAGCTGCAGTTCGAAGTCGTGGCGCACCGCCTGGAGCATGAATACGGCGTGAAGGCGCGCATCCAGCCGTCGCGCTTCCAGGTCGCGCGCTGGGTGACCAGCGACGACGCCAACGAGCTCAAGCGCTTCATCGACGGCAATGCGCACCGCGTGGCCCACGATGCGGTCGATGCGCCCACGGTGCTCGTGGAGTACGCACCGGAGCTGCGCGCCATCGAGGCCAACTGGCCGAAGATCAAGTTCCACGCCCTGCGCGAGCACGCCGGGCTGGTGTTCCAGAAGCACCTCGACGGCTGAACGGGCACGGTTCTTGTAGGTGACGACTCCCCGTCGTCCACTGGAGCCGTCGCCGATGCTGCTTTCCCGATGGTGCGCCCTGATGGTGTGCGCGGCCGCGCCGCTCTTCGCACTGGCCGCGCCGCGCTGCCTCACCGAGTGCACGCCGCGCATCGGCATCGTGTCTGCGTTCGGGGCCGAGGCCGACATCCTGCTCGCGCAGACCCAGGGCAAGCGAAGCCACGTGGTCTCGGGCAAGACCTTCACCACCGGCGTGCTGCGCGGCAACCCGGTGGTGATCGTGCTGAGCGGCGTGAGCATGATCAACGCCGCACTGGTCACGCAGCAGATGCTGGACCACTTCCGCGTCGAGCGGCTGGTCATGAGCGGCATCTCGGGCGGCATCAACCCGGCCCGCCGTGTCGGCGACGTGCTGGTGCCCGAGCGCTGGGCCATGCCGATGGAGGTGTACTGGAGCGACGACGCGCGCGTGCCCTCGCCCTGCGGCAGCGCGAAGGCCGACGTGGGCTGCCTGGGCCTGCGGCTTGCGCGTGGCGCCGACGGCCAGCCGCTGCCTTCGTTCTCGCTGCCGGCCTCGGGCGCGGCCAGCGTGCCCACCGGCTTGTTCATGCGCGAGAACCACGTGCTGCATGCGGGCAACGCGCCGCGCGGCGAGTACCGCTTCGACTACCCGGTCGACGCCCGCATGCTGGCCGTCGTGCGCACGCTGGCGCCCGCGCTGGCGCGCTGCGGTCCGCGCGCCCGGCAGCCGTCGGGCGCTCCCGACCCGGCGCAGTGCGTGGCGCAGACGCCGCGGCTGGTGATCGGGGGGCGCGGCGTGTCGGGCACGGCCTTCCTCGCCAATCCGCACTATCGGCAGTACCTGTTCGAGCAGATCCAGGCCGAGACGGTCGACATGGAGACCGCCGCGCTGGCGCACGTCGCGCTGGTCAACCGCGTGCCCTACATCGCCTTTCGCAGCCTGAGCGACCTGGCCGGCGCCACCGAGTTCAACGCCGACGTCGGCGCGCTCTTCTCCAGCGGCCTGGCCGAGACGAACGAGGCGGAGGTGACGCTGGCCTTTCTCGCAGCGTGGAAGAAGCAAGGAGCGCGTCCATGACCATCGCCCGCCTGCGCCGTTGGGCATCGACCGTCGCCTTCCTCGCCCTGGGCGCTCACGGCAGCGTGGGCCTCGCGGCCGACGCGGCGCCGCGCGTCGTCAAGGTCCTGGTGATCACCATGTTCCCGCCCGAAGCCCAGCCATTCGTCGACGCCTTCGCGCTGGACGAGAAGATCCCCGTGCCCGGCCTGTCGCCCGACCACCCCGAGCTGCGCTGCAACGCCGACGACGTGTGCCTGGTCATCGCCGGCATGGGTCATGCGAACGTCGCGGCATCCACGCTGGCCGTCACCCTGGACCCGCGCTTCGACTTCCGGCGCAGCTATGTCCTCATCGCGGGCATCGCCGGCATCGATCCGGCGCAAGGCACGCTGGGCACCGCGGCCTGGGCGCGCTGGCTGGTCGACGTCGGCATCGCGCACGAGATCGACGCCCGCGAGATGCCCGCGCACTGGCGCTCGGGCTACTACGGCATCCTCACCCAGGGACCCGGGGAGAAGCCCAAGCTCGAGTACCACACCGAAGTCGCGCGCGTGGACGAAGCGCTGCTGCAGGCCGCCCTCGCGCTCAGCCGCGACGCGACGCTGGCGGACGACCCGAAGGCGCGTGCCTACCGCAGCCGCTACCGCGAAGCGGCCGCGCGTGCCGCGCCGCACGTCACCCAGTGCGACACGCTGGGCGGCGACACCTGGTGGCACGGCCACCGCCTCGGCGCACACGCGCGGGCGTGGACGAAGCTCATGACCGACGGCCAGGGCCGCTACTGCACCACCCAGCAGGAAGACAACGCGACCTACAACGCGCTGGAGCGCGCCGCGGCCGCCGGTCGCGTCGACCTGAAGCGCCTGGCCGTGCTGCGCACCGGCTCCAACTTCGATCGACCGCATCCGGGGCAGTCCGCGCACGCCTCGCTGATCGCCTCGACCACCGGAGCGACCGGCGGCTTCGGCATCGCGACGAAGAACCTGGCGCACGTGGGCGGCCTGCTGGTGCGCGACATCGTCGCGCGCTGGCCGCTTTGGCGCGAAGGCGTGCCCGCGCACTGATCGGCCCCGCAGTCGATGCGCAGTGGCATGCCCATTGCGTAGTGGCGGGTACTCATACCGGAGGACCCCTTGCCATGCACCGTTCCCACAAAGAACCGCCGCTGGCGCGCACGCTCGTCGCCCTCGTGGCGGCGAGCTTCGCACCGCTGCACCACGCACTTGCACAGAGTGCACCGGCAGGCGGCGAGTCCGCGCGCCTCGCCCCCGTCATGGTGACGGCCGAGCGGCGCGTCGAAGACATCAAGGACGTGCCCAGCGCCATCTCCACCCTCGGCGGCGAGGGACTGGACGTCATCAACTCGGGCGGGCAGGACATCCGCATGCTGTCGGGCCGCGTGCCCAGCCTCAACATCGAGTCGTCGTTCGGCCGCGCCTTCCCGCGCTTCTACGTGCGCGGCCTGGGCAACACCGACTTCGACCTCAACGCCTCGCAGCCGGTGTCGCTGGTGTTCGACGACGTCGTGCAGGAGAACCCCATCCTCAAGGGCTTTCCGGTGTTCGACCTCGAGCGCATCGAGGTGCTGCGCGGCCCGCAGGGCACGCTGTTCGGGCGCAACGCACCGGCCGGGGTGGTGAAGTTCGAGTCGGCACGCCCGTCGCAGAAGCCCGGCGGCTACTTCAGCGCCACTGCGGGCAGCGAGAACAGCCTCAACCTCGAAGGCGCGTGGAACCTGCCGCTGTCGGGCGTGCTGGCGGCGCGGGTGTCGCTGCAGACGCAGCACCGCGGGGACTGGGTCACCAACACCAACGGCGGTCCGACCAGCTCGCTGGAAGGCTTCGACGACAACGCGGCGCGCGTGCAGCTGCTGTGGCAGCCGCGCAAGGAGTTCAGCGCGCTGCTCAACGTGCATGGCCGCCACCTCGAAGGCAGCGCGCGGCTGTTCCGCGCCAACATCATCCAGCCCGGCACCAACGACCTCGTGGCCGGCTTCGACGAGAAGAAGATCGCGATCGACGGCATCAACTCGCAGAAGCTCACCGGCAGCGGTGCCAGCCTGCGCCTGCGCTGGCAGCTCGACGGCCTCACGCTGCATTCGATCACCGGCTTCGAGCACGTCAGCTCGTTCAGCCGCGGCGACATCGACGGCTCGGCCGGGCCCTACACCTTCAACTTCGCGACCGCGGTGCCGGGCACGGTGCCCTTCCCGTCGGAGTCGGCCGACGGCCTGCCCCGGCACCAGCAGCTCACGCAGGAACTGCGGCTCGAGTCGAACGACAAGGGGCCGCTCAACTGGCTGGCGGGCGTCTACGTGTTCGACGAGCGCATCACGGTCGACAGCTTCGACTACGCAACGCTGAACGGCAATGCGCAGGACGGCTATGCGGTGCAGCACCAGAAGAACCGCGCCGGTGCGCTGTTCGGCTCGGTCAACTACGCCGTCAGCGAGCGCCTCAAGCTGCGGGGCGGCCTGCGCTACACCGACGACCGCAAGGACTACGACGCCCAGCGCTTCGTCTCGCCGATCGGCGGCGGCGCCACCGGGCTCATCACGACGAACCCGCGCGCCAAGGACACCAGCTGGGACCTGAGCGGCACCTACGCCGTGTCGCCCGACGCGAACGTCTATGCCCGCGTGGCCACCGGCTTTCGCGCGCCCAGCATCCAGGGCCGCCTGCTGTTCGGCGACGAGGTCACCGTGGCCGGCAAGGAGAAGGTGCTGTCGTACGAGGCGGGCGTGAAGGCCGACCTGTTCGACAAGCGCGCCCGCGTTGCCTTCAGCGTCTTCCAGTACACGGTGAAGAACCAGCAGCTCACCGCCGTGGGCGGCGACGCCAACTTCAACCGCCTCATCAACGCCGAGAAGACCGTGGGCCGCGGCGCCGAGCTGGATTTGCAGGCCTACCTCAGCGACAACCTGCTGGTGGGCCTGGGCGCGAGCCTCAACGACACGAAGATCCATGACCCCAACCTCTCGGTGCAGCCCTGCGGCCTGAGCGGCTGCACCGTGCTGGACCCGCCCAACGCGGCGCGACCCGGAACCGTCTTCATCGACGGCAACCCGCTGCCGCAGGCGCCCAAGACCGTGCTCACGCTGACTGCGCGCTACGGCATCCCCACTGCCAGCGGCGGCGAATGGTTCGTCTACACCGACTGGTCCTACCGCAGCAAGATCAACTTCTTCCTCTACGAATCGGTCGAGTACACCGGCAAGTCGCTGCTCGAAGGCGGGCTGCGGCTGGGCTACCTGTGGGGCGGCGGCAAGTACGAGGCCGCGGTGTTCGCGCGCAACATCACGAACCAGATCCGCACGGTGGGCGGCATCGACTTCAACAACCTCACAGGGTTCATCAACGAGCCGCGCTTCGTCGGCGCGCAGTTCAAGGCGATGTTCTGACGGGTGCGGGGGCCCTAGACTTGCGGGCATGACCACGCCCGCCGCCGTCGCGCCCTCGCGCCTGGCGCTGTACCTCGACCTGATCCGCTGGGACCGTCCCGCCGGCAGCTACCTGCTGCTGTGGCCAACGCTGTCGGCGCTGTGGATCGCGGCGCGCGCCTTTCCGGGCTGGCACCTGGTCGTCGTGTTCGTGCTGGGCACCTTTCTGATGCGCAGCGCGGGCTGCGCCGTCAACGACGTGGCCGACCGCGACTTCGACAAGCACGTCAAGCGCACCGCGCAGCGGCCGGTCACCCGCGGCGCGGTGAGCGTGCGCGAGGCCTTGGTGCTGGGCGCGGTGCTGGCGCTGGTGGCCTTCGGGCTGGTGCTGACGACCAACCTGGCGGCGATCGCCTGGAGCTTCGCCGCGCTGGCCGTCGCCATCGCCTACCCGTTCACCAAGCGCTTCCTGTCGATGCCGCAGGCCGTGCTGGGCGTGGCCTTCAGCTTCGGCATCCCCATGGCCTTCGCGGCGGTGCGCGGCGAGGTGCCGGCGCTGGCGTGGTGGCTGCTGCTGGGCAACCTGTTCTGGGTCCTGGCCTACGACACCGAGTACGCCATGGTCGACCGCGACGACGACCTGAAGATCGGCATCAAGACCTCCGCGATCACGCTGGGCCGCTTCGACGTGGCCGGCGTGATGCTGTTCTACGCCGGCTTCGTTGCCGTGTGGGCCGCGGTCGGGGCGGGTCAGCGATTCGGCTGGCCGTACTTCGCGGGGCTGGCGGTGGCGGCGGGGATTGCCGCCTGGCACTACACGCTGATTCGCGATCGCTCGCGCGAGGGGTGCTTCCGCGCGTTTCGCATCAACCACTGGATCGGCTTCGTCGTGTGGGCCGGTGTGGTGCTCGACACGGTCTTCTGACTTCGTAGGGTGGGCTTCAGCCCACGCGGTGCGTCGATTGCTGCCACCGCCGCGTGGGCTGAAGCCCACCCTACGAACACATCGTGCGCGGATGATCAGGGATAGAGACCGCGCTCTTCCCGGGCGATCAGGATCCGCTCGCAGGCCACCGCAAAGGTCGCCGTGCGCAGCGTGATCTTGTGATGGTCCGCCGTGTCCCAGATCTTCTTCAGCGCATCGACCATGATCTTGTCGAGCCGCACGTTGATCTCGTCCTCGGTCCAGAAGAAGCTGGAGAAGTCCTGCACCCACTCGAAGTAGCTGACCGTCACGCCGCCGGCGTTGCAGATCACGTCGGGCACCACCAGGATTCCGCGCTCCTTCATGGCATCGTCGGCCTCGGGCAGCGTCGGGCCGTTGGCGCCCTCGAGCACCAGCTTGGCCTTGAGGCGGTTGGCGCGCTCCACGGTGATGACGCCTTCGAGCGCCGCCGGGATGAGGATGTCGCAGTCGACGTCCCAGAACGCCTCGTTGTCGACGCGCTCGGCTTCCTTGAAGTTGCCCGCGCCGCCGTCGCGCCGCACCGTCGCCATCAGGCCCTGCATGTCGAAGCCGTTGCGGTTGACGATGGTGCCGGTGTGGTCCTGCACGGCGACGATCTTGGCGCCCGCGCCGACGAACAGCTCCGCCGCCGCGCTGCCCACGTTGCCGAAGCCCTGCACCGCCACGCGCACGCCGTCGAGCTTGAGGCCGATGCGCCGCGCCGCCTCGCGGCCGGTCACGAACACGCCGCGGCCGGTCGCCTTGACGCGGCCCAGCGAGCCGCCCAGGTGGATGGGCTTGCCGGTGACGACGCCGGTCGCGGTCGAGCCGGTGTTCATCGAGTAGGTGTCCATCATCCAGGCCATGATCTGGCCGTTGGTGTTCACGTCGGGCGCGGGGATGTCGCGCTGCGGGCCGATGATGATGCCGATCTCGCTGGTGTAGCGGCGGGTGAGCTTCTCGAGCTCCTTGAGCGACAGCGTCTTGGGATCGACGCGGATGCCGCCCTTGGCGCCGCCGTAAGGCAGGCCGACGCCGGCGCACTTGATCGTCATCCACGCCGACAGCGCCATCACTTCTTCCAGCGTCACGTCGGGGTGATAGCGCACGCCGCCCTTGCCGGGGCCGCGCGACAGGTTGTGCTGCACGCGAAAGCCCTCGTAGTGCTTGACCGTGCCGTCGTCCATCTCGATGGGCACGTCGACGATGAGGGCGCGCTTGGGACGCTTGAGCGTCTCGGCCCAGCGGGCCAGCGGGCCCAGGTAGGGCAGCACGCGGTCGACTTGCGAGAGGTAGGTGTGCCAGGGACTGGTGTCGCTGGGCGTGACATAGGACAGGTTGCTCATGGTTTGTCTCCGCGAAAAGGGTGGTTCGACGCGACGCGACAGCGCGCGTCGAGACCCGCTCGTGACGGGTGGGACAGGCGTGCCGCCTGCATGGGCCGAGACTGTAGGCGCCAGCGTGCCGAGTTTTTCACCAATCGTCATGCAGGGTTTGCATGACTTGAAGCGGGGCGGGCATGGCCCATGCCTGCCGGCGCTCAGCGCCGCTTCGCGAGGATGGCTTCGATGCGATCCATGATGCCGTTCATGCGCGCCACGATGGCCTGGTAGGGCGCGGGGGTCGCGAGGTCGACGCCGGCAGCCTTCACCAGCTCGTACGGATAGTCCGAGTCGCCGGCGCGCAGCAGGCCCAGGTAGCGCTCGAGCGCCTTCGGGTCGCCGCTGGCCACGCGATCGGCGAACAGCGCGCTGGCGGCGATCGAGGTGGCGTACTGGTAGACGTAGAACGCGTTGTAGAAGTGCGGGATGTAGGCCCACTCGATGCAGTAAGGCTCGTCGATGGTCACCACGCCCTGGTCGGCGCCGTGGTAGCGCTTCAGGATCGCGCAGTAGTGCTGGGTCAGGGCCTCGCCGGTGAGCGACTCGCCGCGGTCCACGCGTGCGTGGATGTCGCGCTCGAACTCGGCGAACATGACCTGCCGGAAATACGTCGCGCGCAGGCCTTCGAGGGCGCTGCCCAGGTAGAACACCCGCTCGTCGTCGTCCTTCGCGGTCTTGAGCATGCGCTCGAGCAGCAGCTGCTCGTTGAAGGTGGACGCGATCTCGGCCACGAAGGTCGCGTAGCTGGCGGTCACGAAGGGCTGCGCGTGGTTGGACAGGTGCGAGTGCATCGCATGGCCCCACTCGTGGGCCAGCGTGGTGACGGACTCGTAGTCGTCGTTGTAGTTCATCAGCACGTACGGATGCACGTCGTAGGCGTAGCCCGCCATGTGCGCGCCCGACTGCTTGCGCGGCCGCGGGTAGGCGTCCATCCAGCGGCTGTCGAAACCGGCCGCCATGGCCTGCTGGTAGTCCTTGCCCAGCGGCGCCACCGCCTCCAGGGTCAGCTGCTTGGCGGTTGCCAGCGGGAACTTGTAGTCGCCGTGGACCAGCGGCGGGTAGATGTCGTAGTAGCGCATGTCCGTCACGCCCAGCATGCGCGCGCGCAAGCGGAAGTAGCGGTGCAAGGTGGGCAGGTTCGCGTTGGTCTGCGCGATCAGGGTGTCGATCACCGCCACCGGGATGTGGTCGCGGTCCAGGGTGCGCGTGATGGAGTCGGGATAGCGGCGCACGCTGCTGTAGACCGCCTCCTGCTTCAGCTGCGCGTACAGCAGGCCGCCCAGGGTGCGCTCATAGTTCTTCCACGTGCCCCAGAACGCGTCCATCACCTTCTTGCGGTCTTCGCGTCGAGCGGACTCGCGGTACTTGGTGTAGGCCGACTGGTCCAGCGTGACGGTCTCGCCGTCGGCCAGCTTCACGCTGGGCCAGGGCATGTCGGCGTTGCTCAGCGTGCCGTAGGCCGACTGGCCGGCGTTGCTCATCTTGCCGAAGGTCGCCACCAGGCGCTCGCCGGCGCCGTCCAGCGTGTGCGGCGCGGCGCGCAGCGTGCGCCGCAAGGGAAAGCGATGGATGCGCAGGCCCGGGTCCTGGGTCACGAAGCGATCGATGCGCCTGGCGCCCAGGCGCAGCAGCTCGGGATCGACGAAGGCACCTGCCACCTCGACCTGGTTGTCCAGCAGCTCGACCTGCTGCTGCAGTTGCTGGCTGGCGGCCACGCCGGTGTCTTCCGCGAGCTGCTGGCTGGCGAACACCCACAGCCGCGACAGACGCTTGGTCATGTCGGCGCGAAGGTCCAGGCATTCGCGCAAGCGGCGTGGGCTGTCGCCGAGATGCCCCTTGCAGGCCGCAAAGCGGCCCAGCTGGTCTTGCACCGCCTTGGCGTCGGCGTCCCAGGCCGCCTGGGACGGATAGACGTCGGCCAGGTTCCATCGGTCGGCGATCGGCTCGGCGCGGGCGACTGGGGCGGTGATCATTGCAGCCACTGCGGCGGCGAAGACGAAGCGCATGGATCCTCCCTGGGATGAGCTCAGTCGCGGCCGAATTCGTCGCCCAGCTCGCGGGCGCGCTGCTGCGCCGCCTTCAGTGCCTTGACGAAGGCCGCCTTGACGCCGTCGGCCTCCAGCGAGCTCAGCGCCGCGAAGGTCGTGCCGCCCTTGGACGTGACCCGCTCGCGCAGCACCTGCGGCGGCTCGTCGGACGCGCCGGCCAGCGCGCTCGCGCCGGAGAAAGTCGCCAGCGCCAGCGCCTTGCCCTGCTCGGCCGACAGCCCCATCTCGGTGGCCGCCTGCATCATCGCCTCGACGAAATAGAAGACATAGGCCGGGCCCGAGCCCGACAGCGCGGTGACGGCGTCGAGGTCGTCCTCGCGCTCGACCCACAGCGTGCGGCCGGTCGGCGCGAGCACGCGCACCACCGTCGCACGTTCGTCGGCGCTCACCGCGTCGCGCGCGAACAGCCCCGAGATGCCCTGGCCGATCAACGCCGGGGTGTTGGGCATGGCACGCACCACCCGCTGGGTGCGTGCGGCACGCGCGATGGCGTCGCTGCGGATGCCGGCCATGACGCTCAGGTGCAAGGCGCGATCGACGTGCGGCGCGCAAGGCAGCGCGGCGGCCTGGAAGTACTGCGGCTTGACCGCCCACACCACCAGCGATGCGGCCTCGAGCGAGGCGTCGGCCGCGGGCAGGGCGCGCACGCCGAAGTCGGCCTGCAGCTTGTCGCGCTGCGCGTCGCCCGGATCGACGACGACGATGGCGCGGGCCTCGACGCCGCTCTTGCGCAGCCCGCCGACGATGGCGCTGGCCATGTTGCCGCCGCCGATGAATGCGATCGTGTCCATGGCCGGGATCATCTCACTCGCCGGCCACGCCGGCGGTGAAGCCCGCCAGCAGCGCGGCGTTGCCGCCCGCCGCCGCGGTGTTGATGGTCAGGGTCTGCTCGCCGCAGAAGCGGTACAGGTAGTGCGGCCCGCCCGCCTTCGGGCCGGTGCCCGACAGGCCCTCGCCGCCGAACGGCTGCACGCCCACCACCGCGCCGATCATGTTGCGGTTGATGTAGACGTTGCCGATGCGCGCCGACTTCGCCAGGCGCAGCGCGCGGCTGTCGATGCGGGTCTGGATGCCCAGCGTGAGCCCGTAGCCCAGGGCGTTGATCTGCGCGATCACGGCGTCGACGTCGCCACGCCAGCGCACGACGTGCAGCACCGGGCCGAAGATCTCCTGCCTCAGGCCGGCGATCTCGGCGAGCTCGAAGGCGATCGGCGCGACGAAGTTCCTGGGCTGGGCGGGCAGCGTGGCCTCGCCGATGAGCTTGCCTTCGCGGCGCAGGCGCGCCACCTCGCTGCCCACGCCGTCGGCCGCCTCGGCGTCGATCAACGGGCCTACGTCGGTGGCCAGGCGCGACGGGTCGCCCACGCTCAGCTCGGCGAGCGCGCCGCGGATCATCTCGATGACGCCGTCGGCCACGCTCTCGTGCACGCACAGCAGGCGCAGCGCGGAGCAGCGCTGGCCGGCGGAGCGGAAGGCGCTTTGCACCACCGCGTCGACCACCTGCTCGGGCAGCGCGGTCGAGTCGACGATCATCGCGTTGATGCCGCCGGTCTCGGCGATCAGCGGCACGATGGGCCCGTCCTGCGCCGCCAGCGTGCGGTGGATGATGCGGGCCACCGCGGTCGAGCCGGTGAAGCACACGCCGGCCGTGCGCTTGTCCGCCACCAGCGCCGCGCCCACCGTTTCGCCGCGGCCGTGCAGCAGCGCCAGCGCATCGCGCGGCACGCCGGCCTCGTGCAGCAGCGCGACCATGCGCTGCGCGACGGCGGGCGTCTGCTCGGCCGGCTTGGCGGCGACGCTGTTGCCGGCGACCAGCGCGGCGACGACCTGCCCGGTGAAGATGGCCAGCGGGAAGTTCCACGGGCTGATGCACACGAACACGCCCCGGCCGTGCAGGCGCAGCTCGTTGCTCTCGCCGGTCGGTCCCGGCAGGGTTTGCGGCGCGAGGCGCGACTCGGCCTCGTCGGCGTAGTAGCGGCAGAAGTCGACCGCCTCCCGCACCTCGGCGACGGCGTCGCCCAGGGTCTTGTGCGCCTCCTTCACCAGCAGGCCGCAGAACAGCGGCAGGCGCGCCTCCAGCGTGTCGGCGGCACGGCGCAGGATGGCCGCGCGCGTGGCCAGCGCGATCGCGTTCCAGGCCGGATGGCCGGCGTGCAGGCGGGCCATCACGGCGTCGATCTCGGCGGGCGTCGCTTCGGCGATGCGCTCGACCTGCGTCGCCTCGGTGGCTTGCTCCAGCGGCTCGCGCTCGGCCAGGCAGGTCAGGTCGACGCCCCTGGAGTTGGCGCGGCGCGGCCCGTAGAGGGCCACCGGCAGCGGCAGCGCGGGCGCCGCGGCGGGATGCAGCGGCGAGGCGAGCAGCGCGTGGACGTCGACCGACTCGTCGGCGAGCTGGTGCACGAAGGACGAGTTCGCGCCGTTCTCGAGCAGCCGGCGCACGAGGTAGGCGAGCAGGTCGCGGTGCTCGCCGACGGGGGCGTACACGCGCACCGGCAGCTGGGTGCCCTGCATCACCTCGCGGTAGACGCCTTCACCCATTCCATGAAGACGCTGCATTTCGAACCTGGCGTCGTTGGTCTTCGCCATCTGCAGGATGGCCGCGATCGTGCCGGCGTTGTGCGTCGCGAACTGCGGGTAGATCACGTCGTTGTGACCGATCAGCGCCCGCGCGCAGGCCAGGTAGGAGATGTCGGTGTGGTGCTTGTGGGTGAACACCGGGTAGCCGGCCAGTCCCTGCTCCTGGGCGCGCTTGATCTCGCCATCCCAGTAGGCACCCTTGACCAGCCGGACCATGAAGCGCAGCCCCTGCGCACGGGCGATGCGCGCCACCTCGTCGACCACCTGCAGCGCGCGCGTCTGGTAGGCCTGCACCGCCAGGCCGAAGCCGCGCCACTGCGGGAACTGCTGCGCGATGCGCGCGGCCAGCGCCTCGAACACGTCGAGCGACAGCTCCAGGCGCTCGCACTCTTCGGCGTCGATCGTGAGGTTGATGTTGGCGCGTGCCGCCGGCTCGATGAGCTGCCACACGCGCGGCAGCAGCTCGGCGAACACGCGCTCGCGCTGGGCGTCCTCGTAGCGCGAGAAGAGGGCGCTGAGCTTGATGGAGATGCCGTCGGCGCCCTCCGGCCCTTCGGCGGCCCGGCCGCCGGCGATCGCCTGGATGGCGTGCAGGTAGGACGCCAGGTAGCGCCGCGCATCGGCCTCGGTGCGCGCGCCCTCGCCCAGCATGTCGTAGCTGAAGCGCATCGCCGGCTGTGCCTTGCGCGCCGATGCGGCCTCGTCCATGGCCTCGCCGATCGAGCGGCCCAGAACGAACTGGCGACCCAGCAGCTGGATGGCGCGCACGGTGGCCGCCACCACGGTCTGCGCACCGAGTCGCTTGAACAGGCCCGCCTCGCCCTCGCTCTCGGGAAGGAACTTCTTGGACAACGCGATGGCGCTGGCCGACAGGCTCGCCAGCATCTTGTGCGGGCCGCCGCTCGTCGCATCGAACTCGGCCTTGCCCAGCTGGTCGGCGGTGAGCGCGATCGCCGTCTCGGCGTCGGGCACGCGCAGCAACGCCTCGGCCAGGCGCATCAGCGCGAGGCCCTCGGCGCTGGAGATGGGGTACTCGCGCAGCAGCGATTCCATCGCCCAGAACGGCGCCGGCTTGTCGCGCACCGCCTGCACCCAGGGCCGCGCGACGGCCGCGGCGGCGTCCCAATCGAGCCCGCGGGCCAGCGCCGGGCTGATCGCGCCCAGCACCTCGACTTCGCTGCGATACGGATACGGAAGGCGTGCGGCCGGGACAGGAGCGGTGAACATGGCGGGGGACCTCGCTAGAATTACTTGCTAGGTTAGCGGTCCAGGTCTAGCATTAATCACCAAAGAAGGCTGAGCAACTTCTCAGAAATCCAGCATGTCCAACGATCCATCGGCGGTCCTCGGCATCGACAAGATCGATTCCAAGATTTTGCGCGTGCTGCAAAAGGACGGGCGCATCTCCAACCTCAAGCTGGCCGAGGAGGTGCACCTGTCGCCCACCGCGGTGCTCGAGCGCGTGAAGCGGCTGACCCGCGACGGCTACATCCTCGGCTACGAGGCCAAGCTCAACCCGGGCAAGCTGGGCGCGGGGCTGCTGGTCTTCGTCGAGATCCTGCTCGATCGCACGGTGCACGACGTGATGGACAACTTCAAGGCCGCGGTCCAGGTGCGCCCGGAGATCCTCGAGTGCCACCTGGTGGCGGGCGGCTTCGACTACCTGCTCAAGACGCGCGTGGCCAACATGCAGGCCTACCGCGAGTTCATCGGCTCGGTGATCTGGACCTTGCCCGGCGTGCGCGAGACGCGCACCTACGCCGTGATGGAAGAAGTGAAGAACGTCACCGCGCTGGCGATCTGAACGTGCCGGCCGTGCCCAGGCCGGCGCGCTTGAGGGCGGCGTTCATGTGCGACAGGTGCGCATAGCCGCAGCGGCGCACGACCTCGTCCAGCGGCGTGCGGCCCTCGGCGAGCAGCCGGCGCGCACGCTCGACCCGACGCTGCATCACCCAGGCGTGCGGGCTGTGCCCGAAGCTGGCCTTGAACATGCGCGCGAAGTGGAAGGCCGACAGGCAGGCCGCCTCGGCGAGCTCGTCCAGCGCGATGCCGTCGGCCAGGCCCGACTCGATGCGTTCGAGCACGCGCCGGCGCGCGGCCGGTGACAGCCCGCCCTTCACGTCGGTCACGGCCGGCCGGTGCACGCTGTGGGCGCTGAGCAGGCGGGACTGCACGTCGAGCACGAGCTGCTGCAGGTGCAGCTGCGCGTCGGCATTGCGCCAGTCGAGCGCGGCGATGCGCGCGCACAGCGCGGCCAGCGGCGCATCGTGGAAGTAGATGCGCTCGGCCAGCGTCGCGAAGCGCGGATCGAGGTCGAACCAGCGCTCGGCTGCCTGCGCGAGCGGCAGGGTAGGCAGGTACAGGTGCAGCAACTGCAACGAGCCGTTGACGTCCCAGTGCGACTCGTGCTGCGCCGGCAGCAGGCACAGCGCGCCCGGCGCGCCGCGCGCCGACGGCGCCTCGTGGCAGCGCACCGCCTGGCCCCCTTCGAGGTAGAACGACAAGGTGTGGTGGCCCGGCTTGACGTAGGAGGTCTCGGTGTCGGCATTGCCCCAGTGCGCGACCCAGGCGCCCGAGGGCAGCGGCTGGGCGCGGCGCAGGCGGGCGTGCGAGCGAAGCAGCGCGGCGCTGACGGCGAGCTGGGTGACGTCGGTCGGGGCAGGCAGGGGCACGGCAGCAGCTTACGACGCGCGACCGCGCCGTGCCCGAGGGTCGCGCGCAAAACCGCAAGTTCCTGCGAGTGGCGGCGAGGGCGGCGTCGCAGACTCGCCGTCATGACCACCAACGCCTTGCTGTACCTGATCACCGTGCTCATCTGGGGCACGACCTGGATCGCCTTGAAGCTGCAGATCGGCCCGGTGCCCATCCCCTGGTCCATCGCCTACCGCTTCTGGCTCGCCGCGGCGGTGCTGCTGGTCTGGCTGGCTTGGCGCGGCACGCTGCGCCGGCCGTCGCGCCAGGTGGTGCCCCTGCTGCTGGCGCAAGGCCTGGCGCTGTTCTGCCTGAACTTCATGTGCTTCCTTCACGCCAGCCGCTGGATCGCGAGCGGCCTGGTGGCGGTGTGCTTCTCCACCGCGCCGCTGTGGAATGCGCTCAACGGCCGCGTGTTCCAGCGAAAGCCCTTGTCCCCGCAGGTGCTGGCCGGTGGCGCGCTGGGTCTCGCGGGACTGTTGCTGCTGTTCGGCGGCGAGGTGCTCAAGGACCTCGATCGGCCCGAGACGCTGTGGGGCCTGGCGCTCGCGATGGCGGGCACCTACTGCTTCTCGCTCGGCAACCTGTTGTCGGGGGCGATGCAGCGGCTGGGGCAGACGCCCCTGCAGACCAACGCCTGGGCCATGCTGGTGGGCGCGACCACCATCGCGGCCTATGCGCTCGCCGCGGGAGAGCCAGTGCGCTTCGATGCATCGGCGACCTATGTCGGCGCGTGGCTGTACCTCGCGATTCCCGGGTCGGTGATCGGCTTCACGGCCTATCTCACGTTGGTCGGGCGACTCGGCGCGGACCGCGCGGCGTACTGCACGGTGCTGTTCCCGGTGGTGGCGCTGAACGTGTCGGCGCTGGTGGAGGGGTATCGGTGGACGGCGCCGGCGTTGCTGGGGCTGGTGCTCGTCGCCGCAGGCAACGTCGCGGTGTTCTGGCGCGGTGCGTGGCCCCGCTGGCGATCCGCGTAGCCCGGGTGCAACCCGGGGTGTGGCACGCGACCCCGGGTTGCACCCGGGCTACGAGCGCGTGCCGAAGATGGCGGTGCCGACGCGAACGATGGTCGCGCCTTCGGCGATGGCCGCTTCGAGATCGGCCGTCATTCCCATCGAGAGCGTGTCGACCGCCAGGCCTTCGCGCTGAAGGCGCTGCAGGAGCTCGCGCAGCGCCGCATGCGGCCGTCGCTGCGCCTCGACATCACCGACGGGCTCGGGAATCGCCATCAACCCGCGCAGTCGCAAGCGCGGCAGCGCCGCCACCGCCTGCGCGACCTCGCTCACTTCACTTGTCTCAAGCCCGCTCTTGCTCGCCTCGCCGCTGATGTTCACCTGCAGGCACACCTGAAGCGGCGGCAGGGACGCCGGCCGCTGCTCGGCCAGCCGCTGGGCGATCTTCAGCCGGTCCACCGAATGCACCCAATCGAAGCGCTCGGCAACGACACGCGTCTTGTTGGCCTGCAGCGGCCCGATCAAGTGCCATTCGCTGCGAGGGCGGATGGCGGACAGCGCCTCCATCTTCTCGACCGCTTCCTGCACGTAGTTCTCGCCGAAGCAACGCTCGCCGGCATCGAAGGCTTCGCGCACGACGTCGGCGCCGAAGGTCTTGCCGACGACCAGCAACGTGACGCTTTCCACGGGCCGTTGCGCGGCAGCGCAAGCCGCCGCAATGCGAGCGCGCACTTGTTGTATGTTCCCAGCGATCGTCGCCATAATGCGCCGAGTATCCCGCAGGCCCTGGGCGCACACGCCGGGCGCCCCACGCGCACCACTTCCCCGCTTCACATGGACATCACCCAACTGCTGGCGTTCTCGGTCAAGAACAAGGCTTCGGACCTGCACCTGTCGTCGGGGCTGCCGCCCATGATCCGCGTGCACGGCGACGTGCGCCGCATCAATGTCGACCCGCTCGAGCACAAGCAAGTGCACGACATGGTCTACGACATCATGAACGACTCGCAGCGCAAGGCCTACGAGGAGACGCTGGAGTGCGACTTCTCGTTCGAGATCCAGGGCCTGGCGCGGTTTCGCGTCAATGCGTTCAACCAGAACCGCGGCGCCGGCGCGGTGTTCCGGACCATTCCTTCGAAGATCCTCACGCTGGAGCAGCTCGCCGCGCCCAAGGTGTTCGCCGAGCTTTCGCTCAAGCCGCGCGGCATGGTGCTCGTCACCGGCCCGACCGGCTCGGGCAAGTCGACCACGCTGGCGGCGATGGTCAACCACCTCAACGAGAACGAATACGGCCACGTGCTGACGGTCGAAGACCCGATCGAGTTCGTGCACGAGTCGAAGAAGTGCCTGGTCAACCAGCGCGAGGTCGGCCCGCACACGCTCAGCTTCGCCAACGCGCTGCGCTCGGCGCTGCGCGAAGACCCCGACGCCATCCTCGTCGGCGAAATGCGCGACCTGGAAACCATCCGCCTGGCGCTGACCGCCGCAGAGACCGGCCACCTGGTGTTCGGCACGCTGCACACCTCGAGCGCCGCCAAGACCGTCGACCGCATCGTCGACGTCTTCCCCGCGGCCGAGAAGGAAATGGTGCGCGCGATGCTCTCGGAGTCGCTGGTGGCCGTGATCTCGCAAACGCTGTGCAAGCTGAAAGACGGCAGCGGGCGGGTCGCGGCGCACGAGATCATGCTGGGCACCGCCGCCATCCGCAACCTGATCCGCGAGAACAAGGTGGCGCAGATGTACTCCGCCATCCAGACCGGCAACAGCATGGGCATGCTGACGCTGGACCAGAACCTTGCCGACCTGGTCCGCCGCAACATCGTCTCGCCCGCCGAAGCGCGCGGCAAGGCCAAGTTCCCCGAGAACTTCCCCGGCTGATCCCACCCACGAAGACACTCCGTGAAGCGCCTGCTGGCCCGCATCAAGCGCGCCCCCGGTTCGGCCGGTGACGACGCAGGTTTCTTTTCGTCGATGTACCAGGAAGCACCCGAGGCGCCGCAGACCCTGTCGTCGTGGCGCGACCGCGCGCCGCAGATCGGCGCCACCGCCTTCGACCGTCGCCAGGGCGCCGAGATGTTCGCGCGCCTGTGGGGCGCCGACCGCCACGTGGTCGCGCTCAGCGCCGACGAGCTGCAGCGCATGAGCCAGTACCTCGAGTTCGTGCAGGTGCCGGTCGGCCGCGAGGTCATCGGCCAGGACGAGCTCGGCGACTACATGATCATCGTGCTCGACGGCACCCTGTCGGTCGACCGGGGCCAGCCGTGGGGCAGCAAGGCCCGGCTGGCGGAGGCACACGCCGGCGACATGCTGGGCGAGATGTCGCTGCTCGACGCCGGCGCGCGCTTCTCGTCGTGCATCACCCTGGCGCCCTGCACGCTGGCGGTGGTCGATGCGCGGCGGCTCGACGAGATGATCACCCAGGAGCCGCGGCTGGGCGTGGCGCTGCTCGCGTCGCTGTCGCGCCGGCTGTCGCTTCGCTTGCGCCAGGTCAGCGCGCGCCTGAGCGCATTGCTGTCCGAGAACTAGTTTTCCTCGAGGAACACATGGAAAGAGACCAGGCATCGAAATTCGTCAACGACCTGCTGCGCCTGATGGTGTCGCGCAACGGCTCCGACCTGTTCCTGACGGCGGACTTCCCGCCCGCGATCAAGGTCGACGGCAAGGTCACCAAGGTCTCGCCGCAGCCGCTCACCGGCCAGCACACGCTGGCCCTCACGCGCTCGGTGATGAACGACAAGCAGGCCGCGGAGTTCGAGCGCACCAAGGAGTGCAACTTCGCGATCTCGCCGCAAGGCATCGGGCGCTTTCGCGTCAACGCCTTCGTGCAGCAGGGCAACGTCGGCCTGGTGCTGCGGACCATTCCGCAGACCCTGCCCACCATCGACAGCCTGAACCTGCCGCAGGTGCTCAAGGACGTCGCGATGACCAAGCGCGGCCTGTGCATCTTCGTCGGCGCGACCGGCTCGGGCAAGAGCACCTCGCTCGCGGCGATGGTCGACTTCCGCAACGAGAACTCCTTCGGCCACATCATCACCATCGAGGATCCGGTGGAGTTCGTGCATCCGCACAAGAACTGCATCGTGACCCAGCGCGAGGTCGGCATCGACACCGAGGGCTGGGGACAGGCGCTGAAGAACACGCTGCGCCAGGCGCCCGACGTCATCCTGATGGGCGAGATCCGCGACCGCGAGACCATGGAGCACGCGGTGGCCTTCGCCGAGACCGGCCACCTGTGCATGGCCACCTTGCACGCCAACAGCGCCAACCAGGCACTCGACCGGATCATCAACTTCTTCCCCGAAGAGCGCCGGGCGCAGTTGCTGATGGACCTGTCGCTGAACCTGAAGGCGCTGGTGTCGCAGCGGCTGCTGCCGCGCCAGGAAGGCAAGGGCCGCATCGCGGCGGTGGAAATCATGCTCAACACGCCGCTGATCTCCGAGCTCATCTTCAAGGGCGAGGTCTCCGAGATCAAGGAGATCATGAAGCGCTCGCGCGAGCTGGGCATGCAGACCTTCGACCAGAGCCTGTTCGACCTCTACGAAGGCAACATGGTCACCTACGAGGATGCGCTGCGCAACGCCGACTCGGTCAATGACTTGCGGCTGCAGATCAAGCTGCACAGCCAGCGCGCGCGCAGCAGCGACCTCGCGGCCGGCACCGAACACCTGACCATCGTCTGATGACCAACAAGACTTACGAGCCCATCCCGCCGCGCAGCGTCGCGTTCCTCGGGTTGGGCGTGATGGGCTATCCCATGGCCGGTCACCTCGCACGCGCCGGACACCGCGTGACCGTCTACAACCGAACCGCCGCCAAGGCTGCGCAGTGGGTCGCCGAGTACGGCGGTCGCAGCGCGGGCACGCCGCGGGCGGCGGCCGACGGCGCCGACATCGTGTTCGCCTGCGTCGGCAACGACGACGACCTGCGCTCGGTCGTGCTGGGCGACGACGGCGCGCTGGCGGGCATGAAGCGCGGCGCGGTCTTCGTCGACCACACCACTGCATCGGCCGAGGTCGCACGCGAGCTCGCGGCAGCGGCACGTGAGCGCGGCCTGCACTTCATCGACGCGCCGGTGTCGGGCGGCAACGTGGGTGCCGTGAACGGCGCGCTGACCGTGATGTGCGGCGGCGAGGCCGACGCCTTCGCGGGCATCCAGCCGGTGGCGATGGCCTATTCGAAGGCCGTCACGCTGCTCGGCGACAGCGGTGCCGGCCAGCTCGCCAAGATGGTCAACCAGATCGCCATCGCCGGCCTGGTGCAAGGCCTCGCCGAGGCGATCGCCTTCGGGCAGAAGGCCGGCCTCGACATGAAGGCCGTGCTGGCCGTCATCGGCAAGGGTGCGGCGCAGAGCTGGCAGATGGACAACCGCGGGCCGACCATGATCGACGACAAGTTCGACTTCGGCTTCGCGGTCGACTGGATGCGCAAGGACCTGGGCCTGGTGCTCGACGAGGCCAAGCGCAACGGCGCGCGCCTGCCGGTGACCGCGCTGGTGGACCAGTTCTACGCCGACGTGCAGGCCGCCGGCGGCAAGCGCTGGGACACGTCGAGCCTGATCAAGCGCCTGAAGTAGCTCGCGCTACTTCTTGGGCGCCAGGTCGGCGAGCTCCTGCTCGGTGATGATCTCGAACAGGCGCACCACCTTCTGCACGCCGCTCACGCTGCGCGCCAGCTCGGTGGCGCGGTTGGCCTCGCGGTCGGTCACCCGGCCCATCAGGTAGACGGTGCCGCGCTCGGTCACCACCTTGAAGGCATTCGCGAACACGTCCTTCGCGTCGACGAAGGTCGCCTTGACCTTGCTGCTGAGGATGGCGTCGTTCGAGCGGCTGGTGAGCGAGCTCGGGCCCATGATCTCGAGCTCGTTGACGGTGGACTTCACGTTCTCCACCCGCTGCACCGCCTGCTCGGCGGCGGCCTTGTCGGCTTCGTTGCTGACCTCGCCGGTGACCAGCACCACGCGGTTGTAGCTGGTGGTGCTCACGTGCCCGCGATCGCCCAGGGCGTCGCGGATGCGGTTCATCGACTTGAGCTCGATCGCCTGGTCTTCGACCTGGGCGCCCGAGGTGCGGCGGTCGGTGGCCATGAGCGTTCCGCCGAGCACGGCGCCGCCGACGATCAGCGGTGCGCAGGCAGACAGCAGGTTGCAGGCAGCGAGCGCCGCGGCCAGGCCGGCCGCGCGAAGAGCGTTTGTTTTCATGTGTTGTCCTGTTCGCCGAGAAGCTGCAGATCCACCGCGTCGCACAGGCAGTGCAACACGAGGAGGTGGACTTCCTGGATGCGGGCGGTTCGGTCGTGCGGCACGCAGATGTGCACGTCGGTCTCGGCCAGCTGCTCGCGCATCTTGCCGCCGCCCTTGCCGGTGAGCGCGATGACGGTCATCTCCTTCGCATGCGCGGCCTGGATCGCCGCCAGCACGTTGGCGGAGTTGCCGCTGGTGCTGATGGCCAGCAGCACGTCGCCGGGGCTGCCCAGCGCCTGGACCTGCTTGGAGAAGACGACGTTGAAGTCGTAGTCGTTGCCGATGGCCGTGAGGATGGAGGTGTCGGTGGTGAGCGCCACCGCCGCGAGCCCGGGCCGCTCGCGCTCGAAGCGGCCGATGAACTCGGCCGCGAAGTGCTGTGCGTCGCTGGCCGATCCGCCGTTGCCGCAGGCCAGCACCTTGCCGCCGCCAGTGATGCTGCCGATGATGGCGCTGACCCCGTCAGCGATGGGCTTGGCGAGCAGCTCGGCAGCGGCGTACTTGAGGTCGGCGCTGTCGAAAAACTGCTGCTGGATGCGTTGTTCGAGCATGGGCGGATGATAAGACAAGGGTTTGCCGGGGCAGTTCCCTGGCCGGGCGCTGTTCAGGCGGCGTCGAAGGCCGCGCGCAGCCACTCGATGCGCTCGCCCTCGATCGCGACCACGTCGAAGCGGCACGGCGGCGGCGTGGCCAGGCGCTGCAGGTAGTGCTGCGCCGCCAGGATGAGCCGGCGGCGTTTCGTCGCGGTGACACTCCCTGCCGCGCCGCCGAAGCAGGTGGCCCGTCGGGAACGCACCTCGACGAACACCAGCGTGCCGTCGCGGTCGCGCACGATCAGGTCGACCTCGCCGCCGGGTGAGCGCGGTCCGCGGGCGACCCGATAATTGCGCTGCACCAGCGTCAGGCCATGGCGCTGCAGATGCGCCCAGGCCCGCGCCTCGCCCTCGTCACCCACACCCTTGGTCGTCCCCGTCGTGTCCACCCCGAACGCCTCGTTGTTGCTGCAGGCCGCGCAGTCGGCTGCCGGCGGCCAGCAGTATCCCGCAGGCGCGCTGTACGTGGTCGCCACGCCGATCGGCAACCTCGCCGACCTGAGCCTGCGCGCCATCCACGTGCTGTCGCGGGTCGACGTGGTCGCCTGCGAGGACACGCGCCACACGGCCTTGCTGCTGCGCCACCTCGGGCTGGACAAGACGCTGCTGGCGGTGCACGAGCACAACGAGCGCGAGGCGGCGCAAGCGGTGCTCGCGCGCCTGTCGGCCGGCGAGCGCGTCGCCTACGTGAGCGACGCGGGCACGCCAGCCATCAGCGATCCCGGGGCGGCGCTGGTCGCCGCGGTTCGGCAGCAAGGGCACGCGGTGGTCCCGGTGCCGGGCGCGAGCAGCGCGGTCGCCGCCTTGAGCGTGAGCGGCGACACGCAGCCCGGTGGCTTTCGCTTCCATGGCTTCGTGCCCGCGAAGGGCGCCGAGCGCACGCAAGCCTTGAAAGCGCTGGTGGCGGACCCGTCGGCCCAGGTGCTGTTCGAAGCGCCTCATCGCATCGAGTCGCTGGCGCGCGACCTGGCGGCGCTGTGCCCGCCACGGCGGCTGACGCTGTGCCGCGAGCTGACCAAGCAATTCGAGACCGTGGCCACGATGCAGGCCGATGCGCTGCCGTCGTGGTTGGCCGCCGACACGCATCGGCTGCGCGGCGAATTCGTCGTGGTGCTGCACGGACTGGCCGCGCCCGACACCGACGCATCGGCGGCGACACACGACCACGCGCTGCGCACGCTGCTCGCGGCGCTGCCCTTGAAGCAGGCCGTGGCCCTGGCGGCCGATCTGACGGGCGCGCCGCGCAACGCGCTCTATGCGCGCGCGCTGGCGCTGAAGAACGGCACGGACGGCGACTGATTACGGCTTGGCCGTCTGCGCGTCGTGCTTCTGCTTGTAGACGTCGCGGCTCGCGTTGTCCTGCATCTTGTGCAGGCGGCGACGCTCCTTCTTCGTGACCTTGCCGTCCGCCTTGGCATGGGTCTCGGCCTTGTTGATGGCCGCCTGTTCCTTCTCGAGCCGGTAGGTTTCCTTGGCGTTCAGCTGGCCCGAGGCCACGCCGTTCTGGATGCGCTTGTCCTGGTTCGCTTCGCGCTGGTCGACACGCGGCGTTTGCGGCGCCGAGGCGGCCTGGGCGAAGGCGCCGATGCAGGCGATGGCCATGGTCAGGCCGACGGCGAAGGTCTTGAGCTGTTGCACGTGAGTCCTTTCGGTGGTCGTTGATGGGTGATGGGGCCCGTACGACGACAACGACGCCAAGTTCCGCGGCGACGACGATCACGAGGTAAAGATCCGTTAAAGGATCGCGTCACGCCATGCAGCATCGGGCCTTGCCCACGCGCCATGCGCGGCCGCACACGGCTCCTACAATGCCCCACCGCCCCCGAAGGACCGCCATGATCTCGCGCGAACCCACCCTCGAACGACTGGCCATCGCCCGCTCGCTGCTGCTGGAGCCCTTCGGACTGAGCGAGGCGACGCTGTCGCGCGCCTTGCAGGCCATCGCCACGCATCGCATCGACGACGCCGACCTCTACTTCCAGTACACGCGCAGCGAAGGCTGGAGCCTGGAGGAAGGCATCGTCAAGAGCGGCAGCTTCGGCATCGACCAGGGCGTGGGCGTGCGGGCGGTCGCCGGCGAGAAGACCGCCTTCGCCTACTCCGACGACATCTCCGAAGCCGCCTTGCTCGACGCGGCCCAGACCGTGCGCACCATCGCCGCAGCCGGACAGAGCCGCAAGATCAAGGTGACCGGCCAGCACCGCGTGGCCGGCAGCCGCGTGCTGTACGCACCCATGGATCCGATCGCCACGCTGGACAGCACGCAGAAGGTCGCGCTGCTCGAGAAGGTCGAGAAGCTGGCGCGCGCCAAGGACCCGCGCATCGCGCAGGTGATGGCCGGACTCGCCGGCGAATACGACGTGGTGCTGGTGGCGCGCGCCGACGGCACGCTGGCGGCCGACGTGCGCCCGCTGGTGCGGCTGTCGGTGACCGTGATCGCCGAGCAGACCATCGCCGGCCAGGTCCGGCGCGAGGTCGGTACCGGCGGCGGCGGCGGGCGCTTCGGCTTCGGCTACTTTCACGACAGCGTCATCGAGAGCTACGTGAACGACGCCGTCAACGCGGCGCTCACCAACCTCGAGTCGCGCCCTGCACCGGCCGGCGAGATGAGCGTGGTGCTGGGCTCGGGCTGGCCCGGCATCCTGCTGCACGAGGCCATCGGGCATGGCCTGGAAGGCGACTTCAACCGCAAGGGATCGAGCGCGTTTTCCGGGCGCATCGGGCAGCGCGTCGCGGCGCCCGGCGTGACCGTGCTCGACGACGGCACCATTCCCGACCGGCGCGGCTCGCTCAACGTCGACGACGAGGGCAACGCGTCGCAGCGCAACGTGCTCATCGAAGACGGCATCCTGCGCGGCTACATCCAGGACGCGATGAACGCGCGCCTGATGAAGGTCGCGCCCACCGGCAACGGCCGGCGCGAGAGCTACGCCGCCGTGCCGATGCCGCGCATGACCAACACCTACATGCTGGGCGGCGACAAGACCAAGGAAGAGATCATCGCGGGACTGGAGCGCGGCCTGTATGCGTCGAACTTCGGCGGCGGGCAAGTCGACATCACCAGCGGCAAGTTCGTGTTCTCCGCCAGCGAGGCGTTCTGGGTCGAGAAGGGCAAGATCCAGTACCCGGTCAAGGGCGCGACCATCATCGGCAACGGGCCCGACGCGCTGACGCGCGTCACCATGATCGGCAACGACATGAAGCTGGACACCGGCGTGGGCACCTGCGGCAAGGAGGGCCAGAGCGTGCCGGTGGGCGTGGGGCAGCCCACCTTGCGCATCGACGGGCTCACGGTGGGCGGCACGGCCTGAGGCCGCACCGCTCGATTCAGACCACGCGCACGTTCAGCGTCGGCAGGCCGGCGATCGCACCTTCCATCACGTCGCCGGGCACCACCGGACCGACGTTCTCCGGCGTGCCGCTGAAGACGATGTCGCCCGGCATCAGCTCGAAGGCCTGGGACAGCTTGCTGATCTGCTCGGCCACGTTCCAGATCATCTGGTCGAGGTTGGCGTTCTGCTTGAGCTGGCCGTTCACCTTGAGGGTGATCGCACCGGCCTTCAGGTGGCCGATCCGCGCCGCCGGGTGGATGGGCCCGATGGGCGCGGAGCGGTCGAAGCTCTTGCCGATCTCCCAGGGCTTCTTCTCGTCGCCCATCGCGCGCTGCAGGTCGCGGCGGGTCATGTCCAGCCCCACGGCGTAGCCATAGACGAGGTCCAGCGCCTGCTCGGGCGTCACGTTCTTACCGCCCTTGTGCAGGGCCGCGACGAGCTCGATCTCGTAGTGGTAGTTCTTGGTCAGCGGCGGATAGGGGTGGTCGGCCGTGGTGCCCGGCACGACGTATTGCACCGCGTCGCTGGGCTTCTGGAAGAAGAATGGCGGCTCGCGGGTCGGGTCCGAGCCCATTTCGCGGGCGTGGGCGGCGTAGTTGCGGCCGATGCAGTAGATGCGCCGCACCGGGAACAGCTCGCCCGAGCCGGCGATGGGAATGGTCGCCTGGGCGACCGGGAAGATGGTCTTCGAGGTGCCGACCGCCGGCGGCGTTGCGGCGCATCCGGCCAGCAGGCCCGCGCCCGCGGCGGCGGTGCCGGCAACCCAATGTCTCCTGTCCATGTGGTACTCCTTGGTCCGCCCAGGATGGCGGCAAGACGATTGACGGACGTGCACGCCGCCGCGTCAATCCGGGACGTCGCGCAATGCGGGCGGTGCTCGCACCGGCCGCCGCCGCGTGCTACATTCGCGCCCATGCCTTTGCGCCTCCCCTTCTTTTTTGCCTACTTTTGGTTCTCGCACCGCACCGGCGGAGGAGAGGCAAGCGCGTAGGCCGAAGTCAAAGCGCAAACCGAATCCCAGAACCGCCGGGCGAACCCCGGCGGTTCTTTTTTTGCCTTTCGTTTTTCACCACCCAGCCCCGAGGAGCCCCGTCATGTCCAGCAAGAACGCCACCGCCAGCGACGAGTGGTATGCGCGCACCGAGAAGACCAGCCAGACGGACGACGAAAGGATCAAGGACGTGATGCCGCTGCCCCCGCCCGAGCACCTGATCCGCTTCTTCCCGATCAGCGGCACGCCGGTGGAGACACTGGTGGTGGACACCCGCCGGCGCATCCGCCACATCATGCACGGCAAGGACGACCGGCTGCTGCTGATCATGGGGCCGTGCTCCATCCACGATCCGGGCGCCGCCCTCGAGTACGCCCGCCGCCTGAAGGAGCAGCGCGAGCGATACGCCGACACGCTGGAGATCGTGATGCGGGTGTACTTCGAGAAGCCGCGCACCACCGTCGGCTGGAAGGGCCTGATCAACGACCCGTACCTGGACGAGAGCTACCGCATCGACGAGGGCCTGCGCATCGCGCGCCAGCTGCTGCTCGAGATCAATCGCCTGGGCATGCCGGCGGGCAGCGAATTCCTCGACGTGATCTCGCCGCAGTACATCGGCGACCTCATCTCCTGGGGCGCGATCGGCGCACGCACCACCGAAAGCCAGGTGCACCGCGAGCTGTCGTCGGGGCTGTCGGCGCCGATCGGCTTCAAGAACGGCACCGACGGCAACATCCGCATCGCCACCGACGCCATCCAGGCGGCCGCGCGGCCCCACCACTTCCTGTCGGTGCACAAGAACGGCCAGGTCGCCATCGTCGAGACCAAGGGCAACAAGGATTGCCACGTCATCCTGCGCGGCGGCAGGACGCCCAACTACGACGCGACGCATGTGGAGGCGGCCTGCCGCGACCTGGAAGCGGCCAGGCTGCCGTCCACGCTGATGGTCGACTGCTCGCACGCCAACAGCAGCAAGCAGCACGAGCGCCAGGTCGACGTCGCGCGCGACATCGCCGGCCAGGTCGCCGGCGGCAGTCGCCACGTCTTCGGCGTGATGGTCGAGAGTCACCTCAACGCCGGCGCCCAGAAGTTCAGCCCCGGCAAGGACGACCCGGCCAAGCTGCACTACGGGCAGAGCATCACCGATGCCTGCATCGGCTGGGAGCATTCTCTGGAGGTGCTGTCAGTGCTCAGCGACGCGGTGAAGGCGCGCAGGCAGCGATGAGCGCTTGTCCAAACGCGGGCTTCTGCAAGCATCTGCAATGGGTGGTAAGCGTCGCATTGCCGCCTGTAAGCCGCGTAAAGCACGGAAAGACTGCTTGGCAGGAAGCGATGCGGACGAGTGCAATGCGCTCCTCTCAACCCACCGGAGAAAACCCATGACGACTCGCTCCCTTCTGGCCATTGCGTCCGTTCCCGTGCTGCTGGCCGGCCTGACGCTGGGTGCCTACGCACAGACCAAGGCGCCGTCGACCGAGCAGCCCGCCGCCAAGGGCGCTGTCGAAGCCGCCTTCAAGAAGGCCGACGCCAACGGCGACGGCAAGCTGAGCAAGGAAGAGGCGGCCAAGCTGCCGGCTGTCGGCTCCAAGTTCGACGAGCTCGACAAGGACAAGGATGGCTCGCTCAGCCCCGAGGAGTTCAGCGCGGGCTATTCCACCGCCAGCTGATCGACCACCGCTGAACCGAAACACGCCGGGTTCGCCCGGCGTGTTTTTTTGGGCGCGACGCTGTCGCCAGCGCACAACGATGCCATGGTTGGGCCAAAGGGGGCGGCTAGCATGCCGCCCGGCCGCAGGGGGTTTGGAGGCGGCCGTTCCATCCACCACCAAGGCATCCATGAAAAAGATTCTTGCTGGCGCCATCCTGACAATGGGCGCCGTTTTCACTGCACACGCCGACGAGGCGGCTCCGTTCAAGTTCCTGCTCGGAGCGGGCGTCACTTTCGGCGGCGACACGCTGGCCACGGTGCACTACACCGACGGCAGCAGCGAAGACATCAAGGGCGGCGGCCTGCTGATGCTGTACGGCGGCGCCGAGTACCGCCTGGGCACGCAGGTGTCGATCCAGGCCACGGTGGGCTACCACGTCGACGACACCTCGACCCGGTCCAACGGCAGCGTGCGCTTCACCCGCGTGCCGGTCGACCTGCTCGCCTTCTTCCACGTCAACGACAAGGTTCGCCTGGGCGGCGGCGTGCAGTGGGTCAACGGGCCGGAGCTCAAGGGCAGCGGCGCCGCGAGCGGGCTGAACGCGAAGTTCGACGACACCACCGGCGCCGTGATCGAAGGCGAGTACCTGTTCTCGCCGCACGCCGGCTTCAAGCTGCGCTACGTCTCCGAAGAGTTCAAGGTCAAGGGCACGAACACCAAGGCCGACGGCAACCACATCGGCCTGATGTTCAACTACTACTTCTGAGCCTTCACTCTTCCTGGCGCTTGAGCCGCTCGCTGTTCCAGTAGACGTCGTCGCCGCCCAGGCCGTCGAGGTTGGCCCGGTTCAGCACCCGGGCCAGCACGAACAGCAGGTCGCTCAGGCGGTTCAGGTACTGGCGCGGCGCCGCGTTGACGGCCTCCTGGGCCGCCAGCGCCACCACCGCCCGCTCGGCGCGGCGCGCCACCGTCCGGCACACATGGGCGATGGATGCGCTGCGCGTTCCCGCCGGCAGGATGAATTCCTTCAGGCGCGGCAGCGCGGCGTTGTGCTGCGCCAGCGCCTCGTCCAGCCGGAGCACGGCGTCGGCCTTGAGCAGCTCGAAGCCGGGCATCGACAGCTCGCCGCCCAGGTTGAACAGCTCGTGCTGGATCACCACCAGCAGCTCGCGCACCTCGTCGGGCAGCGGCTCGGCCAGCAGCACGCCGAGGTTGGAGTTGAGCTCGTCGACGTCGCCCATGGCCTGCACCCGCAGGTGGTCCTTGGCGACGCGCTGGCCGTCGCCCAGGCCGGTGGTTCCGTCGTCGCCGGTGCGGGTGGCGATCTGCGTCAATCGGTTGGCCATGCGTCCATGCTAGTCGATCGTGGCTTCCTACAATGGCCTGGAGCCCATCGCCAGGAGTCAGCGCCATGAACGCAGCGATCCCCGCCCACCTGCTTCCCAAGCTCGACCCGCGGCCCGTCCCGGCGGCGATGGTCGAGGCGCTGAAATCCCGCTTCGGCGAACGCTGCTCCAGCGCACTCGCGGTGCGCCAGCAGCACGGCCGCGACGAGTCGGTGTACGACGTCCCGCCGCCCGAGCTGGTGGTGTTCTGCGAGAGCACCGACGAGGTCGCCGCGGTGGTTCGCCTGGCCGACCAGCATGCCGTGCCGGTCATCCCCTACGGCGCGGGCTCGTCGCTGGAGGGCCACCTGCTGGCGGTCCAGGGGGGCGTCAGCATCGACCTGTCGCGCATGAACCGCGTGGTCGAGCTGCAGGCCGACGACCTGACGGTCACGGTGCAGTCCGGCGTGACCCGCATGCAGCTGAACAACGAGATCCGCCACTCGGGTCTGTTTTTCCCGATCGACCCGGGCGCCGACGCCAGCATCGGCGGAATGTGCGCCACCCGCGCCAGCGGGACCAACGCGGTGCGCTACGGCACCATGCGCGAGAACGTGCTGGCCCTGACCGTGGTGACGGCCACCGGCGACGTCATCCGCACCGGCACGCGCGCCAAGAAGAGCAGCGCCGGCTACGACCTCACGCGGCTGCTGGTCGGCAGCGAAGGCACGCTGGGCGTGATGACCGAGATCACGCTCAAGCTCTACCCGCAGCCCGAGGCGGTGTCGGCGGCGATCTGCAGCTTCCCGGACATCGCGGCGGCCGTGCGCACGACCATCCAGATCATCCAGATGGGCGTGCCGATCGCGCGTTGCGAGCTGCTGGATGCCAACGCGGTGCGTGCCGTCAATCGCCACGACAAGCTCACCCTGCGCGAGGGCCCGATGCTGCTGATGGAGTTCCACGGCACGCCCACCGGGGTGAAGGAGCAGATCGTCACCGTCGAGCAGATCGCGGCCGACAACGCCGGCCTGGCCTTCGAGTGGGCCGAGACGCCGGAGGAGCGCACCCGCCTGTGGACGGCGCGCCACCACGCCTACTTCGCGGGCCTGCAGATGCGGCCGGGCTGCCGCACCCTCACCACCGACACCTGCGTGCCGATCTCACGGCTGGCGGATTGCCTGCTCGATACCGTGGCCGAAGCCGACGCGTCGGGCATCCCGTACTACATCGTCGGTCACGTGGGCGACGGCAACTTCCACGTCGCCTACCTGATCGACCCGAACGATCCGCAGGAGCGCGAGGCGGCCGAGCGCCTGAACGTGCAGCTGGTGCGCCGGGCGCTGAGCCTGGACGGGACCTGCACCGGCGAGCACGGCATCGGCCTGCACAAGATGGAGTTCCTGGTCGCCGAGGCCGGCGCCGGCACGGTGGACGTGATGCGCACGCTCAAGCGGGCGCTCGACCCGAAGAACATCATGAACCCGGGCAAGATCTTCGCGGCCTGAGCCGCGGCGCTCACACGACCAGCGACATCACCACGTGGTAGAGGGCGAGGATGGCGCCGCCGCACAGGACGTTGGCCAGCACATGACGCGGGCCCTTGTCGAGCCGAATGCCCATGCGCACGCCGACGCAGCCCCAGAAGATGACGAGCAGCGCGCCGCCCGCCTCGATGCGGTCCATGGGTTGTTCGCTGACGCGCCACAGTGCCACGCAGGCGAGCCACAGGCCGGCGGCCATCACGGCCGATGCCGTCACCTCGTTGAAAGACGGCTTGCTGAGCTCGATGCCAAGAATCTTCATACCTACTGCCTGAATCGCGATTCGTGAGGGGAGCGTGGCGCAGCCTGCGCTGCCAAAGGAGAACGCTATCGCCTGCCAGAAGGCAGACGTGCATCGGGAAACTTTTCCGGGTTTCCTCACCGACCCGCCGATTTTTGCACGTCGGCGCGCGAGGCGAGCCCCTACTGCGCGTAACAAGCAGGTAAAGGCTGCCGATGCGGCACTTCTTCGCGGATCACCGCGAAGCGCTCAATGGGTCGGCGAGGGGACCGACCAGCGCTTGGTGACCGTCCCGGCGCTGTCGACGCTTTCCAGGTGCACCCCGAAGCCCCACAGCCGCGCCACGTGCTTGAGCACTTCCTGGGCGCTGTCGTGCAGCGGGCGGTCGTTGTGCTGCGTGTGGCGCAGCACCAGCGAGCGGTCGCCGCGGGTGTTGACGCTCCAGACCTGGATGTTGGGCTCGCGACTGCCCAGGTCGTACTGGTGCGACAGCGCCTCGCGCACTCGCCGATAGCCGGTCTCGTCGTGGATGGCCGACACCTCGAGCTCCGCCTCCTTCTCGTCGTCGACGATGGCGAACAGGCGGAACTCGCGCATCATGTTGGGCGACAGGTACTGGCCGATGAAGCTCTCGTCCTTGAAGTTGCGCATCGCATGGTCGATGGTCTCGAGCCAGTCCTTGCCGGCGATGTCGGGGAACCAGTGGCGGTCCTCGTCGGTCGGCTCCTGGCAGATGCGCTTGATGTCGGTGTACATCGAGAAGCCCAGCGCGTACGGGTTGATGCCGCTGTACGCGCGGTGGCCCACCGGCGGCTGGTAGATCACGTTGGTGTGCGACTTCAGCCACTCGATCATGGTGCCGTCGGTGAGGTGGCCGTCGTCGTACATGGTGTTGAGCAGGTGGTGGTGCCAGAAGGTGGCCCATCCCTCGTTCATCACCTGGGTCTGGCGCTGCGGATAGAAGTACTGGGCGACCTTGCGCACGATGCGCACGATCTCGCGCTGCCAGGGTTCCAGCAGCGGCGCGTTCTTCTCGATGAAGTACAGCAGGTTCTCCTGCGGCTCCTCGGGGAAGCGCCGGGTCTGCGACTCCTCGGCACCCTCGCTGTCGCGGCGCTTCTTCTTCGGCAGCGTGCGCCACATGTCGTTGATCTGGCGCTGGGCATAGGCCTCGCGCTCCTCGCGCCGGGCCTGCTCCTGCGCGAGCGACAGCTTGCTCGGCCGACGGTAGCGATCGACGCCGTGGTTCATCAGCGCGTGGCAGGAGTCGAGCGTGGATTCGACGGTGTCGACGCCGTGGCGCTCCTCGCATTCGGCGACGTAGTTCTTGGCGTAGACCAGGTAGTCGATGATGGACGACGCATCGGTCCACATCTTGAACAGGTAGTTGCCCTTGAAGAAGCTGTTGTGCCCATAGGCCGCATGCGCGATCACCAGGGCCTGCATCGCCATGGTGTTCTCTTCCATGAGATACGCGATGCAGGGATTCGAGTTGATGACGATCTCGTAGGCCAGCCCCATGTGGCCGCGCCGATAGTTCTTCTCGGTCGCGATGAATTCCTTGCCGTAGCTCCAGTGGCGGTAGATCACCGGCATGCCCACCGAGGCGTAGGCGTCCATCATCTGCTCGGCGGTGATGATCTCGAGCTGGTTCGGGTAGGTGTCCAGCCCGAAGCGCTCGGCGGTGCGCTTGATCACCATGTGGTACTGCTCGATCAGCTCGAACGACCAGTCGCTGGGCGCGGGCAGCGGGTGCTCGGCGCGCGGCGGCGTGATGATGTCGGCGGCGCGCTTGGGCCGCACCCTGAGCTTCGCCTCGCGGTCGAACAGGTCGCCCGTGGGGTTGGCCACCGCCATCGGTGGCACTGCGAACTTGCGTGTCATGCGGGCGCTCCCTCTTTCTTGAAGAGCTCGCGGAACACCGGGTAGATCTGCGACGCCTCGGTCACCTTGCGGATCGCGAAGACCTTGTTGTCGGCGGCGAGCGTCGAGTACTCGTCCCAGAGGTTCTGCTCTTCTTCGGCCACTTGCACATAGGCGAAGTAGCGGCACAGCGGCAGGATGTTGTGGGCCAGCAGCTCACGGCAGCGTCCGCTGTCGTGGTGCCAGTTGTCGCCGTCGCTGGCCTGCGCGCCGTAGATGTTCCATTCACTGGTCGGATAACGGGCGCGGGCGATCTCTTCCATCAGCACCAGCGCGCTCGACACCACCGTGCCGCCCGTTTCGGTGGAGTGGAAGAAGTTCTCTTCGTCGACCTCTTGCGCCTGGGTGTGGTGACGGATGAAGACGATGTCGATCTTCTCGTAGTGCCGCGTGAGGAAGAGGTACAGCAGGATGAAGAAGCGCTTGGCCAGGTCCTTGCGGGCCTCGTCCATGGAGCCGGACACGTCCATCAGGCAGAACATGACGGCCTTGGCAGTGGGCACCGGGACGCGCACGCGGCTGCGATAACGCAGGTCGATGGGATCGAGGTACGGGATGCGGCCCAGCTTGGCGCGCAGCACCTCGATCTCGGCCTCGATCTCGGCGATCTCGTGCGCCATGGTGGCGGGCGACGGATGGCGCTTGAGCATCTCGAGGTGCTCTTCCAGCCGGCGCAGGTCGGCGCGCGTGTTGCCGCCCAGCGCGATGCGCCGGCCGATCGCGCCGCGCATCGAGCGCACCACGTGCAGGTTGTTGGGAGTGCCGTCGCTGGAGAAGCCCGCGCGGTGGGTCTTGAACTCGGGCGTCTCGGCGAGCGTGGTGCGCGCCAGGTTGGGCAGGGCCAGGTCGTCGAAGAAGACCTGCATGAACTCTTCCTTGGTGAGGTGGAAGACGAAATCGTCCTCGCCCTCGCCGGAGTCGCTCGCCTGGCTGCCGCCGCCACCTCCGCCACCGCCCTTGGGCCGCTCGATGCGGTCGCCGCGGACGTAGTCCTTGTTGCCCGGGTGGACCATCTCGCGCTTGCCGCCCTGGCCGTGGCCGAAGACCGGCTCGGTGATGTCGCGCCGCGGGATGTGGATGTCTTCGCCCTGGGCGATGTCGCGGATGCCGCGACCATCGACCGCGCGCTTGACCGCCTCACGGATCTGGTCCTTGTGGCGGCGCAGAAAGCGCTCACGGTTGCCGATGGACTTGTTCTTGCCCGCCAGCCGCCGGTCGATGATCTGCTGAAGCATGGGTTCCTTCTTCCGGTACTGCTGTCCTCACGAGCTCTTGCGAACGCGCAGGTACCACTCGCACAGCAGGCGCACCTGCTTGGGCGTGTAGCCCTTCTGCACCATGCGGGTGACGAAGTCCTCGTGCTTCTTGGCCTCGTCGGCGCTGGCCTTGGCGTTGAAGCTGATCACGGGCAGCAGCTCCTCGGTGTTCGAGAACATCTTCTTCTCGATCACGGTGCGCAGCTTCTCGTAGCTGGTCCAAGCCGGGTTCTTGCCCTGGTTGCTGGCGCGCGCGCGCAGCACGAAGTTGACGATCTCGTTGCGGAAGTCCTTCGGGTTGCTGATGCCCGCCGGCTTCTCGATCTTCTCGAGCTCCGCGTTCAGCGAGGCGCGGTCGAATACCTCGCCGGTGTCGGTGTCGCGGTACTCGTGGTCCTGGATCCAGTAGTCGGCATACGTGACGTAGCGGTCGAAGATGTTCTGGCCGTACTCGCTGTAGCTTTCCAGGTAGGCGGTCTGGATCTCCTTGCCGATGAACTCGGCGTAGCGCACGGACAGGTGTTCCTTGATGAACGCCAGGTACTTCTGCTCGGTCTCGGGCGTGAACTGCTCGCGCTCGATCTGCTGCTCCAGCACGTACATCAGGTGCACCGGGTTGGCGGCGACCTCGGTGCTGTCGAAGTTGAAGACCTTGGAGATGATCTTGAAGGCGAAGCGCGTGGAGATGCCGCTCATGCCCTCGTCGACGCCGGCGTAGTCGCGGTACTCCTGGAAGCTCTTGGCGCGCGGGTCGGTGTCTTTCAGGTTCTCGCCGTCATAGACCAGCATCTTGGAGAACAGCGACGAGTTCTCGGGTTCCTTCAAGCGCGTGAGCACCGCGAACTGGCTCATCATCTTGAGCGTGCCGGGCGCGCAAGTGGCGTTGGCCAGCGACGAGCCGCGCAAGAGCTTCTCGTAGATCTTGACCTCTTCGCTGACGCGCAGGCAGTACGGGATCTTGACGATGTAGATGCGGTCGAGGAAGGCCTCGTTGTTCTTGTTGTTGCGGAAGCTCTTCCACTCGCTCTCGTTGCTGTGCGCCAGCACGATGCCGTCGAACGGAATCGCGCCGAAGCCTTCCGTGCCCTTGTAGTTGCCTTCCTGGGTGGCCGTCAGCAGCGGGTGCAGCACCTTGATCGGCGCCTTGAACATCTCGACGAACTCGAGCAGGCCCTGGTTGGCCAGGCACAGGCCGCCGGAATAGCTGTAGGCGTCCGGGTCGTCCTGGGCATAGGTCTCGAGCTTGCGGATGTCGACCTTGCCGACCAGCGAGGAGATGTCCTGGTTGTTCTCGTCGCCCGGCTCGGTCTTGGCCACCGCGATCTGCTTGAGCACCGAGGGGAAGCGCTTGACGACCTTGAACTTGCGGATGTCGCCACCGAATTCCTCGAGACGTTTCACGGCCCAAGGTGACAGGATTCGGTTGAGGTATCGACGCGGAATGCCGTATTCCTTCTCGAGGATCGGACCGTCCTCGGCGGCATCGAACAGGCCCAGCGGCGACTCGTTCACCGGCGATCCCTTGATCGAGTAGAACGGCACCTGCTCCATGAGCTGCTTGAGGCGCTCGGCGATCGACGACTTGCCGCCGCCCACCGGTCCCAGCAGATACAGGATCTGCTTCTTTTCCTCCAGCCCTTGCGCGGCGTGGCGGAAGTAGGACACCACCTGCTCGATGGAGTCTTCCATGCCGTAGAACTCGGCGAACGCGGGGTAGATCTTGATGACCTTGTTCGCGAACAGACGCGACAGGCGCGGTTCGTTGCGCGTATCGACCGTCTGCGGGTCGCCGATCGCCTTGAGCATTCGCTCCGCGCTGGTGGCATACGCCAGCGGATTGCGTTTGCACTCGGCGAGGTAGTCCTCGAGTGAGAGCTCTTCCTCGCGGGTGCGCTCGAAACGAGCAGCGAAATGGCTGATCACATCCATGCTGACCTCCAGATCCGGATGGGGCGCGGCCGAGGAGCCACCTCGGCCACCGCCTTGGGAAGTTCTGATGAAGTCCTGACCATTCGTGGTCATGGGCTCCATCAGAGCTTTCCTAGCGATCAGCAACGTGATTCAAGCTTCGCTCAGCCGGGCCGCGCCTGAAGCATGGAGATGCGGTTGCGTTGCCACGCAGTTCGCGTCTTCACCCCCGTATCCCGACTCAGCAAGACCCGTGCCTTCACGATACTCCAGATGCGCGGCATTGCGCCACCCCCGTGATGCACGGAGAGGGCAGCACGTGCGAAAGTTCCTTAGGGGGAAATGCGGTCATCCCTAGCGCCACAGGAGCGTTGGCGCGGATTGGGGCGTCAGCTTCGCGAAAGGCCGAGCTTGTCGAGCAGGCCATTGAGCTCGTCCAGCGACCCGAACGCGATGGCGACCTCGCCTTGCTCGCCGCGCGCTGTCCGTTTCTTCACACGAATTTCCACGGCCGCGGTAAGCGCATCGGACAGTTCTTCCTCGATGCGACGCAAGTCGCGCGGCTTCTCCGCCTTGACGCGCAAGAGCGGCTTCTGGCGCGACGAGGCGGTGCGGGCGGCCAGGCGCTCGGCCTCGCGCACGCTCAGCTTCTTGGCAGCGATCTCGCCGGCACAGAGGATCTGCTGCGCACCGTCCAGTGGCAGCAAGGCGCGTGCGTGGCCCATGTCGATGTCGCCGCCCATCAGCATCTGCTGCACCGGCTCCGACAGGTTGAGCAGGCGCAGCAGATTGCTTGCTGCACTGCGCGAACGACCCACGGCCTGCGCCGCCTGCTCGTGCGTGAGGTGGAACTCGTTGACCAGGCGCGCGAGGCCCTGCGCTTCTTCCAGCGGGTTGAGGTCCTCCCGCTGGATGTTCTCGATGAGGGCCATGGCCGCGGCGGCCTCGTCGGGCACGTCCTTGACCAGCACCGGGACCTCGTCCAGCCCCGCAATGCGGGCGGCGCGCACGCGGCGCTCGCCGGCGATGATCTCGTAGCGCCCGTCGCCCACGCCTCGCACCAGCACCGGCTGCATGATCCCCTGCGCCTTGATGCTCTCGGCCAGCTCGTAGAGCGAGCCTTCGTCCATTCGCGTGCGCGGCTGGTACTTGCCGGGGCGCAGCAGGTCGAGCTTGAGGGCGTTGGGCTTGTCGTTGGCGGGCGCTGCGGGCGGCGTGTCGCCGGCTTCCTTCACGCGCGGCCCGAGCAAGGCCTCGAGGCCCATCCCGAGGCCTTTGGGTTTCTTCGTCACCATGCGCGAATTGTCCGCTATCGCTTCGCGCGTCCGACCAGCGACTGCAGCAAGGCGAGGCCTTCGGGCCAGTCGCCCAGGCCCGAGTCGCCATTGATGTGGCCGCACGCACCGAGATCGACGCACTCGCTGCCCCAGTCGGCCGCCATGCCGCGTCCTTGCGAGACGGCGCAGAACGCATCGTCGTCGCTCAGGACCGCGACGCTGGCGAACGGCAGCCGGCGGCGCACCACGGGCCGCCAGTTGAAGAGCTGGGGCGGCATGTCGGCGCGCTCGGTGTCGGGCGGTGCGACCAGCATGGCCGCCATCACGCGTTCGGTGTGGCGCGAATGCGCGGCCCAGGCGGCCACCAGGTGGCATCCGAGGCTGTGGGCCACGAGCACCGCGGGCCGCGCATCAGCGAGCACGACGTCGTCGAGCCGGGCCATCCAGTCGCCGCGCCTGGGCCAATGCCAATCGTCCTGCTGCACCCGCGTGAAACCATGCAGCGCTTCCCAGCGGCTTTGCCAGTGCGCCGCGCCGGAGTCCTGCCAGCCGGGCAGCAGCAGCACGCGTGAAGACCGCAGGGACGCATTCGTCATGGGGGTCGCTTATCCTTCGCAGTTCCAGGAGATGGCAATGACTTATCGCGTGTTCGTCGACGGCCAGGAAGGCACCACCGGCTTGCGCATCCACGAGTATCTCGCCCAGCGCCGCGACATCGAGGTGCTGCGCGTCGATCCGGATCGCCGCAAGGACGCGGCCGAGCGGGCACGGCTGCTCAATGCCGCCGACGTCGCATTCCTGTGCCTGCCCGACGCGGCGGCGCGCGAAGCCGCCGCCCTGGTCACCAATCCCGCCACCTGCCTGATCGACGCCAGCACCGCCCACCGCACCGCGCCGGGCTGGGTGTTCGGCATGCCCGAGCTCGCGCCCGAGCAGCGCGAGCGCCTGCGCCAGGCCAAGCGCATCTCCAACCCGGGCTGCCACTCCAGCGCCTTCATCCTGTTGCTGCGCCCGCTGGTCGATGCGGGCCTGGTGCCGCGCGAGCTGCCGGTGTCGGCCACGTCGATCACCGGTTATTCGGGGGGCGGCAAGAAGATGATCGAGCTGTACGAGGCCGGCGACGACCGCCGGCTCGACGCGCCCCGCCCGTATGGCCTGGCCATGGGCCACAAGCATGTTCCGGAGATGACGGCCCACACCGGCCTGGCGGTGCGGCCGGTCTTCCAGCCCATCGTCGGGCGCTTCTACAAGGGCCTGGCGGTGAGCGTGCCGCTGCACCTGTCGCAGTTGCGCGCCGGCACAACGCCCGAGCAGTTGCACGCCGCGCTGCAGCAGCGCTACGCCAACGAGCGCTTCATCCGCGTCATGCCCCTGCGCGACCCCGGCACGCTGGAAGCCGAGTCCGGCTTCTTCGACGTGCAGGCGTGCAACGACACCAACCGCGTCGACGTGTTCGTGTTCGCGAGCGACACGCAGGCCCTTCTGATGGCGCGGCTGGACAATCTGGGCAAGGGCGCGAGCGGCGCCGCGGTGCAGACCATGAACGTGCACCTGGGCGTCGACGAAGGCCTGGGGCTGTAGCGGGCGCTCACATCGCAGCCGGGTCCGGCGTGCGGTAGTGGTAGGCGTAGGCGTCCGCGAAGCCGAGCCGGTGGTACGCGGCGCGCGCCGCGTGGTTGTCGCCTTCGACCTGCAGGTAGGCCGTGGTCGCGCCGCGCGCCATCGCCTTCTCGATGAGGTGGCTGCACAGCAACTGCGCCAAGCCCTGTCCGCGGAAGGCAGGCTCGGTGAACACGTCGTACAGGCCGACCAGTGCACCTTCGGTCGCCACCTGGCCGCAGGCCACGACCTTGCCCTCGCGCCGGATGACGTGGGCGGTGAACGGCACCGGCGACAGCACCAGGCGCTGTCCATGGGCCTGGCGCTGCGCCAGCGACGAGCCGCGCAGCATCCCGATGGTCTGGGCGAAGGCCTCGTGCCCGACCGGCGCGAGCGTCATGCCGGCCGGCAGCGGCGGCGCGCGATGACCGGCCAGGTCGGCGCGCACCATCACGCGGGTGTCGTCGAGCAGATGCATGCCCAGGCGCTCGAGCTGCGTGTCGAGCTCCGCCGGTTGGCTGAACGGCGTGATGCGCACGATCAAGGGCAGCCCGGCTTCGTCGAACACCGGCTGGCACAAGGCCAGCTTCTCGGCAATCGGGAGCCGGCCGGGACTGATCGCATTGATGCAGCGCGCGCGCTTCGCCTTCCCGGGCGAAAAGCGCAGCAGCCAGCCGTCGACCAGGCGCTGCTGCGGCGGCGCGCTCGCGTTGAGCCCGGCCTCCTCGATGCGGGCCAGCAGCGACGGGCCGAAGGGCTCGCTCATGGCGCGACCGGCGCGTCCGCCCGGTGCGCATCGAGCGAGGTCACGCGCTCGACCATCTCCTGCGCGAACTCGATGAAGGCCTGGGCGCCCCGCGACGACGGGTCGAAACTCACCCCCGGCAGCCCATAGCTCGGCGCCTCGGCCAGCCGCACGTTGCGCGGGATGACGGTGTTGAACACCTTGTCGCCGAAGTGCGACTTGAGCTGCTCGCTGACCTGCTGCTGCAAGGTGATGCGCGGGTCGAACATGACGCGCAGCAAGCCGATGATCTGCAGGTCGGGGTTGAGGTTGGCGTGGACCTGCTTGATGGTGTTGACCAGGTCGCTCAGTCCTTCCAGCGCGAAGTACTCGCACTGCATGGGCACGATCACCCCGTGCGCGCTGCACAGGCCGTTGAGCGTGAGCAGGCTGAGCGACGGCGGGCAGTCGATCAGCACGAAGTCGTAGTCGGCGAGCACGGCCTGGACCGCCGCCTTGAGCCGCTTGTCGCGCCGCTCCAGCTCCACCAGCTCGACCTCGGCGCCGGCCAGCTCGCGGTTGGCGCCCAGCACGTCGTAGCCGGCCTTGTCGCTGCGCCGGCGCGCTTCGGACACGCTCGCGCTTTCGAGCAGCACGTCGTACACGCTCAGCTCCAGCGCCCGCTTGTCCACGCCCGAGCCCATGGTGGCATTGCCTTGCGGGTCGAGGTCGACCACCAGCACGCGCTGGCCGATGCGCGCCAGCCCGGCGGCCAGGTTGACGGTGGTGGTGGTCTTGCCGACGCCGCCCTTTTGGTTGGCGATGCAGAAGATTCGGGCCATGGGTGCTCGTTGGGTGTTGTCGGATGAAGGGTGCGGCGGCGCGATTGTCGTGTCAGTTGCGGATCAGGCGCAGGCCGAATCCGATCAGGAACACGCCGGCGAGGCGCGACAGCCACACCGACAGTCGCTGGTGAGCCTTCACTTTGGCGGCGACACGATCGGCGAAGGCGCACAGCGTCAGGCAGTAGACGGCTGTGATGAAGGCGATGGTGGCCGCCATCGCGGCAAAGGTGGGCAGGCCCTGGTGGCTCGCCGGATCGATGAACAACGGGAAGAAGGCCATGTAGAACACGATGGCCTTGGGATTGAGCAGCGTGATGAGGAAGGCCTGCTTGGCGTAGTGCCGCGGCTCGATGTGGATGGGCGAGGCGGCGCCTGGTTTGGCCACCAGGAGCTTGAATCCGACCCACGCCAGGTAGGCGGCGCCGCCGTACTGGATCGCACGGAAGGCGAGCGGATAGGCGGCCAGCAGCGCCGCGACGCCGCCGACGGCCAGCCACAACAGGACCTGATCACCGAGGATCACGCCCAGGGTGGCCGCGGCGCCGGCGCGGAACCCGCCCTTCCCGGTCGAGTTGAGCAGCGCGAAAGTCCCCGGGCCCGGCAATGCCAGGAACACCAACACCGCGAGGCAGAAAGCGCCGAAGTCGGAAATGCCAAGCACGGGTGGCTCCCTTCAGGCGGCTCGGGGCCGCATCCAGACCAGGCAACGCTCGGCAGACAAGCCGGGCACCTCGAGTTGTTCCACGTGAAACATCTCGACCGTCGCCGGAAGCGCCGCGATTTCCGCATCCGGGCGCTTGCCCTTCATGGCCATCCAGACGCCGCCCGGTTTCAGGTGCTGACGCGTCAAGCCGACGAAATCCGCCAAGGACGCAAACGCCCTGGACACGACGAGATCGAATGGCGGCACCTTCAGGCTCTCGACCCGCGCGTGCTCGCCGCGCAAGTGGGCCAGCTTCAACTCCACCGCAACCTGCCGGACGAAAGCCGCCTTCTTTCCGACGGTGTCCACGCACACCACTTCGGCGTCGGGCATCGCCACCGCGATCACCACGCCGGGCAGCCCCCCTCCGCTGCCGACGTCAAGAATCCGCAGCGCCCCGGAGCGCCGCAGTGGCGGGATCACTGCCAGGCAGTCGACCAGGTGCTGCGTCAGCATCTCCGCGGGATCTCGGACCGCCGTCAGGTTGTAGGTCGCGTTCCAGCGCTGCAGCAGGTCGAGGAAGCCGAGCAACCGATCCGCCGCCGAATCGGTGAGTGGAACGTTCAGCTGCGCGGCCGCGTCGAGCAGCGCCGGACGGCCCCAGGCACTAGGCGACATCCGACAGGTGCTCGTTGGCCGCCGGCCCCTTGAACCGGCCCTTCTTCAGGTGAATCAGCAGCAAGGAGATGGCCGCAGGCGTGACGCCGGAAATGCGCGAGGCCTGGCCCAGGGTCTCCGGCCGGTGCTTGTTCAGCTTCTGGCGCACCTCGAAGCTCAGCGCCGGCACTTGGGCGTAATCCAGGTCGTCGGGCAAGCGCATGCTTTCGAGGTGGGCGGCGCGCGCCACCTCGTCGTTCTGCTTGTCGATGTAGCCGGCGTACTTGACGCTGATCTCGACCTGCTCGAGAACGGCCGCCGATGTTTCACGTGAAACCACGTCGCCCAAGCCGGCCGCCTGCGCGACTTCGGCCAGCGTGGCCATGGTCACCGCGGGCCGCCGCAGCAAGTCGCTCAGTCGGTACTCGTGGTCGATGGCCTTGCCCAGCAGCCGCTCGGCGACGTCGTCGGCCAGAGTCTCCGGCCGCACCCACGCCGAGCGCAGTCGCTCCGTCGCTGCCGCTACGGCATCGCGCTTGCGATTGAACGCATCCCATCGGGCATCGTCCACCAGCCCCAGCTCGCGCCCGACCTCCGTCAGCCGCATGTCGGCGTTGTCCTCGCGCAGCTGCAGCCGGTACTCCGCCCGGCTGGTGAACATGCGGTACGGCTCCGTCACGCCCTTGGTGATCAGGTCGTCGACCAGCACGCCGAGGTAGGCCTGGTCCCGGCGCGGCGTCCAGGCCGCCAGCCCGCGCACCTGCCGTGCCGCGTTCAACCCGGCGAACAAGCCTTGCGCCGCCGCCTCCTCATAGCCGGTGGTCCCGTTGATCTGCCCGGCGAAGAACAAGCCGCCGATCGCCCTGGTCTCGAAGCTCGCCTTCAGCGCCCGCGGATCGAAGTAGTCGTACTCGATCGCATACCCCGGCCGCAGGATGTGCGCGTTCGCCAGCCCGCGCATCGACTGCACCGCCGCGATCTGGATGTCGAAAGGCAGCGAGGTCGAGATTCCGTTCGGATAGACCTCGTGCGTGTTCAGCCCCTCCGGCTCCAGGAAGATCTGGTGCGACTCCTTGTCCGCGAAGCGATTGACCTTGTCTTCGATGCTCGGGCAGTAGCGCGGCCCGACGCCTTCGATCACGCCGGTGAACATCGGGCTGCGATCGAAGCCGGACCGGATGATCTCGTGCGTGCGCTCGTTGGTGTGCGTGATCCAGCACGGCACCTGCCGCGGGTGCTGCGATGCATGGCCCAGGAAGCTGAACACCGGCACCGGATCCAGGTCGCCCGGCTGCTCGGTCAGCACGCTGAAGTCGATGCTGCGGCCGTCGATGCGCGGCGGCGTGCCGGTCTTGAGCCGCCCTTGCGGCAGCTTCAGCTCCTTGAGACGCGCCGACAGGCTGATCGCCGGCGGGTCGCCCGCTCGCCCGGCGGCATGGCTTTGCAGCCCCACATGCACCTTGCCGTCGAGGAAGGTGCCCGCCGTCAGCACCACGGCCTTGGCATGAAAGCGAACGCCAACTTGCGTGACAGCCCCCGTCACCCGGTCATCTTCGACGATCAGGTCGTCGCAGGCCCCCTGGAACAGCCACAGGTTCGGCTGGTTCTCCAGCCGCCGCCGGATCGCCGCCTTGTAGAGGATCCGATCCGCTTGGGCCCGCGTGGCGCGCACGGCCGGCCCCTTGGAGCTGTTCAGGATGCGGAACTGGATGCCCGCCTCGTCGGTGGCCGCCGCCATGGCACCACCCAGCGCATCGATTTCCTTGACCAGGTGCCCCTTGCCGATTCCGCCGATCGACGGGTTGCAGCTCATCTGCCCCAAGGTCTCGATGTTGTGGGTGAGCAGCAGGGTTGCGCAGCCCATGCGCGCCGACGCCAGGGCGGCCTCGGTGCCGGCATGGCCGCCACCGACCACGATCACGTCGAACTGCTTCGGGAACCACATGGCAGTGCCTATTTTTTGGGCAAACAGGGATTGTAGAGAGCGGCGCCGCGGAAGTCACCCGCAAGGCCGTTCATGCGCCAACTCGTGCGAAGTCGCCGAAGATTCGACCCCCTCTCGTCACGCAGCGAGAGAACAATTCAGCATCCGCCGCGCGCCCGATCCGCCATGACGCCCATCGCCCGCTCCCTCCAAGCCACGAACCGACGCGCCGCCCTGCTGCGCTGGCTGCCCTTCACCGCCGCCGCCCTGTTCAGCCTCGTCATGTCGGCCCGCGCGCCGCTGGGCCGCCATGCCTACTTCTTCGACTGGACCCTGAGCTGGGACGCGCTGGAGTACTCGATCTTCAAGCTGCCGCACATCGGCAGCTGCGCCCTCCTAGCGGTGCTGGGCGTGTTCGCCGCCGGCGCCGCGCGCTGGTCCTTGTCGTTGCGGCTCACGGTGCTGGTCGGCTTCGGCTGGGAGCTGTGCCAGACCACCGTGATCGGTCACTACGCGCGGCTGACCGACCTGGCCCCCGACACCGTCGGCGCGCTGATCGGCTGCGCCATCGGCGTGATGCTGCTGCGCCGCTTCCAGCCCACGCCGTGAACTGCCGCCCCGGCTGCGGTGCCTGCTGCATCGCGCCGTCGATCTCGTCGCCCATCCCGGGCATGCCGCAGGGCAAGCCCGCCGGGGTGCGTTGCGTTCAGCTCAGCGCGGACAACCGGTGCCTGATCTTCGGGAAGCCGGAGCGGCCGGCGGTGTGTTCATCGCTCATGCCGACGCCCGACATGTGCGGGGACAGCCGCGAGCAGGCGTTGCGCTGGCTCGGGATGGTGGAGGCGCAGACGGCCCCGGGTTGCACCCGGGCTACTTGACCTGGGTGACCGCGGCCACGGTGCGCAGGTCCTGCGCCACCCGGCCTTCGCTCAGCACGATCACCCGGTTCGCCGACGCGATCGTCTCGGGCCGGTGGGCCACGATCACCCGCGTCATGCCGAGCTGCTTGACGGCCTGGTTCACCAGCCGCTCGCGATCCACGTCGAGCGCGCTCGTCGCTTCGTCGAGCAGCAGGATCTGCGGCCGCTTGTACAAGGCCCGCGCCAGCAGCAGGCGCTGCTTCTGCCCGCCCGAGATGCTGGTCCCCATGTCGCCGATGAGCGTGTGATAGCCCATGGGCATGGCCTCGATCTCGTCGTGCACCGACGCGACCTTGGCGCATTCCTCGACCCACGCCATGTCGGGGCTGGCGTCGAAGAAGCTGATGTTGTCGATGATGGACCCGGCGAAGAGCTGGTCTTCCTGCATCACCGTGCCGATCAGCTCGCGCCAGCTGCGCAGCCCCAGATGCGCCATGGGCACGCCGCCCACGCGCACGTCGCCGACCTGCGGCTCGTGGATGCCGAGGATGAGCTTGAGCAGCGTGGTCTTGCCGCAGCCCGAGGGCCCCGCGATGGCCACCGACTCGCCCGGCTCGATCACCAGGTTGACGCCCTTGAGCACCGCCGGCTCGGTGTCGGAGTAGCGAAAGCCCACGCCGCGCAGCTCCAGCCGCGCCGTGAGGTCGGCGCGCGGCGGCACCAGCACCTCCGGCTCCGGCGCCGTGAGCACGATGTCGGCCAGGCGCTCGCCCTGCAGCTTGAGCATCTTGAGCTCGACCGCCTTGTCGATCAGCCCCGAGATGCGCAGCGCGAACTGCTCCTTGTAGGCGAAGAACGCGAACAGCATGCCCACCGAGAACTGGCGATCGAGCACCAGCAGCGCGCCCACCCACACCACCGCCACCCGCTCCAGCCCGAACAGCAGCTTGTGCAGCACGCCCAGCACCAGGTCGAGCCGGCGCGTGGCGAGGTTGGCGTTCATCGCGTCGACCACCAGGTTCATGAAGCGCGCCTGGCGGTCTTCCTGGCGGTTGAAGAGCTTGATCGATTCCACGCCGCGCAGCGATTCCAGGAAGTGGCTGGCCTTCTTGGCGTCGTGAATGATCGCCTCCTCGGTCGCGTCGCGCAGCGGCCGGAAGAAGGCCCAGCGCAGCCCCGCGTACACCGCCACCGAGCCGAGCGCGATGGCCGTGAGCGTGCCGCTGTACACCCACATCATCGCCAGCGTGAGCACCACCAGCAGCCCGTCGAGCACCGCCTCGATGAAGGAGGTGGTGAGCGTCTGCTGGATCTGCTGCACCGCCCCGAAGCGCGACATCACGTCGCCGGTGTGGCGCTTCTCGAACCACGACACCGGCAGCCGCATGAGGTGGGCGAACACGTTGGACAGCCACTGCAGGTTCAGGGTGGCCGACAGGTACAGCACCGCCCACGAGCGGATCGCCCCCGTGGCCACCTGCACGAACACCAGCAGCGTGAAGCCGATGCCCAGCGTGACCAGCAGGTCGCGGTCGGCCGTGACCAGCACGCCGTCGACCACCCACTGCATGAAGAAGGGCGACAGCAGCATGAACAGCTCGAGCGCCAGCGCCAGCGCGAAGATCTGCAGCAGCGAGCGCTTGAGCCCCGACACCCGCCCCAGCAGCTGGCCCAGCGTGACCGACTGGCGCTCCACCCGCCGCTGGAAGTCGGCCGCCGGCGTGAGCTCGAGCACCACGCCGGTGAAGTGCTTGGACAGCTCGTCCATCGTGAGCTGGCGCACGCCGCGCGCCGGGTCGTGGACGACCGCCTTGCCGTGGCGCACGTCGGTCAGCACGACGAAGTGGTTCAGGTCCCAGTGCAGCACGCAGGGCAGCTGCAGCTGCGGCAGGTGCTCCATCTCGGCGCGCAGGGCCCGCGCGTTGAGCTGCATCTGCCCGGCGATGCGCGTGAGGTCCATCAGCGTCACGCCCTTGAGCGAGAGCGTGAAGCGCTGGCGCAGGGTGGGCAGGTCGGTGTTCAGCCCGTGGTAGGCCGCGACCATGGCCAGGCACGCGAGGCCGCACTCGGCGGCCTCGGTCTGCAAGAGCATCGGCACGCGGTGGCGGCCGAAGCCCAGATTCAGTGACGAGAAGAACCCGGCCATAAAACTCCCGCGGTGGGGGCGCCGGCTAGATGCGGCCCGTCACGCTGATCAGCGGTTCGAAGATCCATTCGATGAGGCGGCGCCGGTCCAGCAGCACGTCGGCCTCGAGCTGCATGCCGGCCACCAGGGGCTGGGCCTGACCATAGGCCTGCACGGCCTGCCGGTCCAGCGCGACGGTGATGCGGTACAGCGGCTCGGCCGATGCCGACTCCTTCAGCGATTCTCGCAGCGGCAGGCCGGCCAGCTCGGCGCCTTGCAGCGGCGTGCGCGAGACCTGCATCACCTGCCCCGCGTGGTGGCCGAACTTCTGGTACGGGAAGGCCTGGTAGCGCAGCTGCACCTGCTGCTCGGGCCGCACGAAGCCCACCGCGCTGGACGGCGCGAACAGCTGCGCCTGCAGCCGGGCCTGGGCGGGCAGCAGACTGGCCAGGGTGGACCCGGTCGACACGCTGGTGCCCTTCTCGGCCAGCACCGCGGTGACCACTCCGTCCTCGGGCGCGCGAATGACGACATGGCGCTTCGCTTCATTCTCCGCGGACGCTTCCTCCAACGACGCGATGTCTCGCTCGATCCCCCCGAGGTCGGCCTGGGCCAGCAGCGGCTGCTCGCGCCGGCGCGCCACCAGGCTGGCGATCTCGCGCTCGTGCATGGAGCGCTTGAGCGACAGCGCCTGCAGCTTGGCGCGCACGTCGAGCACGTCGGCCTTCTTGCTGCGCAGGTGCGCGGGGGAGACGAAGTTCTCGTTCTGCGACAGGGCCTCGTACTGGGCCAGGTCGGCTTCCTTCAGCGCGAGCTGCTGCTTGTGCAGCTCGGCCTCGGCGTCGAGCTGGACCAGCTCGGCGCGCATGTCGGCGATCTGCCGCTCCAGCGCCGTCACCTGCTCCTGGCGCAGCTGGGTGCTGCGGCGGGCGGAGGCTTCGAGGCTGCTGCGCCGCGCGGCCAGGCTCTGCTGCACGGCCGCCTGCGTGTCGCCGGCCAGGCTGGCGCGGTCGATCGACAGCACGAACAGCACGTCGTCCTTGCGGACCGACTGCCCTTCGACGACGTAGCGCTCCTTGACCACGCCGGCCTGCGGCGGCACCAGCTTGGTGACGCCGCGGTCGGGGACGAGGACGCCCGTGATGTGGGCCTTGCGGGTGTAGCGGCCTTCGAAGAGGAAGGCGCCGGTGAGGACCGCGATGGTGAGGACCAGGAGCGTCAGGACCGCGAGGGGGACGGGTCGGACGAGCTGGATGCTGCCTAGCCAGGCCTGCTGGCGTCCTTCGATCACTTCAGGGCGGAACAAGCTGACCATGAGGACGGGTTGAGAGACGAGGAGGGGGCGAGCGGGCCGGTTGGATGGGCAGGGTCGGCCAAGACCCATTCGGGATGATCGCAGTATCCGCAGCCCCCGTGGAAGGGGGCAAGTGAAAGCTCTTACAGGTCGCTCAGAGCCATGAGAGAACACGACTGCGAGCCGTTGTCAATGCCAAGGGTTTTCCATGGCCAGAACGGCAGCCAGGCATTGAAATTCCCAGGCCCAACAACCGGACGACGGGTCGACCACCGCGTCCCATCTGCACCCAGGGGACCTGCAATGAGCACACTGACCAACCGGCCGCACCGCGGCCAGGGCATGACCGAGTACATCATCGTCGTCGCGCTGATCGCCGTCGCGGCGATCGCCGTGTACCAGTACTTCGGCAACACCGTGCGCAATCAGACCGCGGCCATTGCCAGCGAGCTCGCCGGCCAGGACGGCACCACGGCGAAGAACGCGGCCGCGACCTCTGCAGGAACAGCCGCCACCGAAGCCAACACCAAGCGCAACCTCGACACCTACACCGGCAACGCCGCCCGGTAGCCACGGGCGGCCCGAGACTTCGCAGCGGCTTCCAGCGCAACGCGTTGGCTGACCATCCGGCACCTGGCCACACCAGTCCCTCGAAGAGCGGCGGCATGTCACGCATCGTCAGCAAGGCATTCTTCGTCTCCGCTTGCCTCGGGCTCCTGGCGGGGGCGTGTTTCGGCCTTTCCGAAGGTTGGCTGATCATCCAGGCCAGCCTTCTTGCGCTGGCTTTTTATCTCACTGAACCCGGCATCGGTGCCGCGAAGGCGGCTCAACGCGTCGCCGCCTTCACGGCCGCGGCATTCATCGGCGCGCACCTCGACACTGCGCTGGCACTGCCGGCCTCGGTGCGCGTCCTGGCGCTCCTCCCACTGGCCATCCTGGTCATCGCCAATGCCATGAGCGCTTGGCTCGTGGGTTACGCGAGCTTTGCGCTGCGCGTGCCGCTGGCCGTTCGGCTGGCTTTGGTACTTCCATCGCTCTGGACTCTCCAGGAGTGGCTCTTCTCCCTGTCCGACGTGGCCATGCCATGGTTTCGTCTGGGGTACAGCCAGGCCACCGGCGGGCCGTTGGCGGGCGCCTTCCCATATGGCGGTGTGTTGCTGGTCACCTGGCTGATGCTGGCGATGGCCGGGCTGATTGCCGTGGCGTTCCGCAGCAGGCACCTGAAACACAAGCTGTTGTTCGCCGCCCTGGCAGCCCTGACCGCAGCCTCGACCTGGCTTGCCGGGCGACTCGACTGGACCGAACCCGGTGCCTCTCTCGACGTGGAACTGATCCAGTCCGGTCCCACGCCGGCCACTGCCGACCCTGCTGCCATGGCGCAGATCATCGACCGTTACGCGTCCGCGGTGCAGTCCAGCGACGCGAGCCTGATCGTCACTGCGCAGCTTGCCATCCCGAAGACCCTCGCGTCCTTGCCTCAAGACTACGTTGCCCGGCTCGCGTCGGCGCTGATCGACAAGCAAGCGGACGCCCTGCTGGGACTCCATGTCGAGGCGCCGGACAGCGGCGCGTTGTTCAACGGTGTTGTCGGCCTGGGGCTCTCCGGACCCCAGCTGCACCTCAAGCATCACCTCCTCCCGTTCGGAGAGTTCATGCCTCTGCCGGGAGCGCTCGCGGCGTGGGTTCAAGCGAGGCTGCCTGCCCCACTGCGCGAGACTGCCGCCGGGCCCCTCCAATCCCGCGCGCTGTTGGCGGGAAAGCACCGGCTTGCAGTCACGATCTGCTTCGAAGCCGCCTTCGCCGACGCTTGGCGTGGGCAGGCCAACACGGCAGACATGCTGGTGACCGTCTCCAGCGACAGCAGCATCGCTTCGCCGCAGTTCCATCGGCAATCCAGGCAACTCGCGCAGGCGCGAGCGCGTGAGTTCCAGAAGCCGTTGCTGCGGACTTCCGACGTGCAGGGCACCTTCATCGTCGACCCTTTCGGGCGCATCGCCCGCGAGGCCACGGCCGCTGCCGCAACAAGCCTTCGGGCTGCCGTCACCGGCCGCGTGGGACTGACGCCTTATGCCCGCTGGGGCGACAGCGTCGCACTGGGCATCGCGATCCTGTCCCTGTGCTTTGCGGCCTCATGCATGGCGCCGCGATCGACTCCCTCGACAGCCGATTGCGCGATCACCGGCCCCGGCGCGGCCCGGCAGGCCGGGCAGGTCCTGCCTCTCGCGGTGGTGCTCCTGCTCGTTGCCGGCGGCATGTTTCACCTGATGGCGCACACCGGACAAGCCGTCACCGAAAAGATCCGCATGACCAACGCCGCCGACGCAGCTGCCTACAGTGCCGCAGTGGCCGAGGCGCGGGCGCTCAACTACGACGCCTATCTCAATCGCGCCATGGTCGCGAACGAAATCGCCATCGCGCAGACGGTGAGCTTTGCATCGTGGATGCAGTACTTCGCGACGGCCTCGGACAACTTCGGCGCCAACGCCGCCGACCTCAACTTCTTCCTGCTCCCCGATCCGCAGGTCGCGCGCCTCGATGCCGTCTTCGGCGGCAGCGCCTACGCAGCAGCCTATCTCGGCGGACGAACCGTGCAGGACCATGCCGATTTCGTGCTGCGCGGTAGCGGGCTGGTCGTGACCGCCCTCGACGCAGCGGTGCGTGCACTGTTGGCCTCCCAAGAGATCCTGCATGCAGGACTGTCCCGCGCCGTGCAGCAGCAGCAGATCGCCCAGCAGGTGACCGAGGCGATGGATCCGAGCTTCAAGGCCGAGGTGATCGCCGCTTCGCATGGCTTCGACAACTTCACGCGCCGTTGGGCCCGGCATGGCTCCTCCGGCGACGAGCGAGGGCGTCTCGCCGACGTGGTCGACCGCTCTCGCGATGCCTTCACGCGCGAGCGCAACTGGACACTTTCCTCGTTCGACATTCCCCTGGTGCGCCGTGATGCTGCGCTCAAGAAGCGGGCCGGCACCGACCTCGTCGGGTTCGACGAATGGCGTGCTGTGGACTCCCTGGAACTGCACGGCAGGAGCTGGGGCTGCGGAAAGTGGGGCCTGAGCTGGTGCGACGACATCCGACGTCCCATTGGTTGGGGCGCTGTCGCGGTGAGTGCCGATGGCAACGATGCCGGGCGTGGTCATCACGGCAACGCCTACGCCGAGAACCCCACCACCGCCGGCCGCGCCGAACAGCATCTGGCCATGCTTCCGGGCGCGAGTTTCAGCGGGCTTCCGGACGTTCGCGAGATCGCCGACATCGATCCCGCCGGGCGGCTCACCACCGGCATCACCCTGCGCGTGTCAAAGCCGGCGGCGCCGGACCGCGCCAAGCGCATCGCGCCTTCGGGCCGGCTGGGGCTGTTCGGCGAGCGGCCCGCCGGGGGGGAATACGCGGCACTGTCGAGGGCGCAGGTGTATTTCGATCGCATCGCACCCCGGTCCGACGGCCAGGCCGAGCTCGGCAGCCTCTACAACCCGTACTGGCGAGTTCGCCTGGTGGCCCCCACCGCCGTCGACCGCGCCGAGGCCGCGCGGCGACAAGAGGGGTTGGCCCTGCCATGACAGCGACGTTGCGTTGTCTGCGGCTCCTCGCTTTCGGTGTTGCGGCTGCCTGGGTCGGCGGTTCATTCGCCGCCGGTGCGCCCGTGGCCATCGATGAACCCCCGCACTTCGCCATCGAACGCACCGGGACCATGGAGCAGGTCGTGTATTCCGAGAACGTCGGCGAGCTCCAGAACCCCGTGGACAAGCCGACGATCGAAGCGATTTGTGGCGCAGCGCGGGCCAACGGCCTCACCGACAAACAGCCGAGGTTCGAGGCGGGGCACGACCGGCCGGTCGCCACCCGAAACTTCCGCTTCTCCAACAGCCGACAGTCGGCCAACTACATCCTCCGGCATGCATACGAATGTGATCGGCCCTCGACCGGTCCTTCATCGGAGGTGCTGTGCGGATGCACCTACCGCATTCGCATTCACCGCTCGGTGCACATCGAGCGCCTGAACCATGGCCGCCGCGAGACCTTTCTGTTCGACCTCGACCAACGAACGGTGACCCGTGTCGAATCAACCGCGCGATCCAGGGATCCGCGACAGGCCGACGCGATGGTGAAGGCGCTGGCGCCCGAAGTCATCGGCCAAGACACCATCGCAGGACTTCCTTGTGTCGTCCGCCGACAGCGCCTGGCGGACAAGGTCGTGATGGACCGGTGCATCGTCGAGGACGAGTCCAAGCTCGCCGACGCGGAGCTCCAGTACCGGACCTTGTCCGAGCAGACACCACGTCAAGACGGCAATGGACTGCAGAGCTGGTCACGGGCGGTCCGTATCGTCCCCCATGCCCTGGTGGATGGCGGCGTCTTCAATCCGCCCGTGGGCATGTCGTTCGAAGGGTCGGCACGATGAGCGTCAGGCCGCCATCGTGCACCCCCCGCCCGCGGCAGCGCGGTCAGGCGACCACCGAATTCGTCGTGCTGGCGCTGGCTTTGCTGCCCTTGTACCTGGCAGTGTCCTTGCTCGCACGCTACATCGACCTGGCGCAGACCGTCGAGCAGACGAGCCGCTACGTGGCCTTCGAGCACACGGTGCGCCAGTGGACCGATGCGCCGACAGCAGAAGCACAACTCGCCGGCGACGTCGGCCGCCGGTTCCTGGGCCCGTCGACAGCGCCTGTCAAGACCGGTGACGTCGCCGGCGCCTTTCAGGCCCATCGAAACCCGCTCTGGTCGGATCCGGCCGCAAACCCGTTGATCGACGACCCGGCCGCACGGGTTCATGTCCGAAGCCAGCTTGCACGCTCGAGTCCCATCACCGCCGGCTTCTCCCGCTCGCTCGATCTGCCGCAGGACACCCTGCACACCACGTCGGTGACGGTCGATGCCTTGAACGTCCTGAACGACGCGCCGTTGCCCGCTCGGCTGCGCCTGTCCGCCAAGACGGTCATCTTGACGGACCCCTGGACCGACCGGGGCCGCGACAGTGTTCGTGCACGCATCGAAGGGGCCGCGGCGCTGAACCCGATCGGCAGCCTGAAGGCGCTGGTCGAACTCGCCGGTGCCCTTCCACCCCTGGTGCTCGACCCCTCGCTCGAGGTCGGCCGCTTCGACTGGGACATCGTGCCCTGCGACCGCTTGATCGGAGGTTGCTAACGTGCGCATCGTCTTCCCGACTGCATTGCTGGCCGGCCTGATGATCGCGGTCGTGGGCTGCGCGCCGGCGCAGGCAGCAGCCTGGCCCGAGGTACCGACCCCGCCCGGCGCGCGGGTGCAAGTGGTCGCGGGTGACATGTCGCTCAACGGGCGGCCTTGCCGGGTGCTTCGAGTCGACAGCGACATTGCCGCCGACGAGGTCCTCGACTTCTACCGCCGGCGCTTCGGCTCCAACGTCGCGGTGGAGCACCGGATGGCGGACAAGAGGATCCTCGCCACCCGCCAAGCCGACTTCTTCACGACCGTCCAGATCCGGCCGACTGGCGAGCGCTCGGCCGAGACCACGGTCATGACCGCACGGATGCTGCCCCAGCCGGTCCAAAGCGCCGCCTCGAACGAGACCGAAAGGCTTCTGCCCACCGACACGGCCATCGTCTCGAACCTGCAGGCGCGGGATGCAGGCCGGCGCTCCCTGACCGTCGTGGGCATCAACAAGCACGCCGTGCAAGCCAACCGCGACCACCTCGTGGCTGCCCTGCGGGCCCGCGGGTTCGAGGTTCGATCCGAGTCGTCGGCTGCAAACACGGCCGGTTCGATCTGGGTCCTGCTCGTGGCCAACGGCGAGGAAGTCATCCTCTCCATCTCCGACGCAGGCGCCTACCGGGCAATCCTGATCAACCGGGCGCAGGTGCAGTCATGAGGGCCCCGGGGCGCCCAGGGCGCGCATCCCTTCTCGCTGCGATCACACGAAGTGTCGAGGCTGCCTCGATGACCCGGATCACCCAACGCGGACAGTCCATGGTCGAGTACCTCGTCGCCGGCGCCATCGTCGTGGCCCTGATCGCATGGCCCATCGACGGCCACGAGTCCGCGCTGGCGTTGATGCTCGACGCCATTCGCGTGGCCTATCACAAGTTCATCGCGGCGATCTCGCTGCCCCAGTGAGGCCCACGCCGATGCCCGCCCCGCTGCGCCGAAGCTGGCTTGTCCTTGCCGCGGCGCTCGGCATGGGCGTGCTCGCCGCGTTCTCCATCCACCACTACATCCGTCTCCAGGTCGAAGAGGTCGAAGCCAGAGCAAAGGCAGTCAACAAGGTTCGCGTGCTCGTGCCGAAAGAAGACATGCCCAAGGGCGCGCCACTCACGTCACTCGCCATCGCGATCCGCGAGATCCCCGCTGAATGGGCACACTCCAATGCCATCGATCCCCAGCAGTTCGATCGGATCGAGAACCAGAAGCTCGCCTATCCGGCAGCCCGTGGCGAGGCGCTCCTCTGGTCCTTGCTCGAGGGCCAACGTGCGCCGTCGTTCTCGTCGCGCCTCGCCATCGGCCGTCGCGCCATCACCGTCCCGGTCGATGACGTCAACTCCATCTCCGGGATGATCGAACCAGGCGATCGCATCGACCTCATGGTCTCCGTTCGCAAGGACAGCCGCTCCATCCTCTTCCCGCTGTTGCAGAACGCAGTGGTGCTGGCCACCGGTTCGAGGTCTGTCGCGGACGCTGACACCAAGGAGGGCAGGCGAACCTACACGACGCTCACGCTCGAAGCGGCCGCCGAGGACGCGCAACGGATTCTTGCTGCACGCGAAATCGGAAAGGTGGCCGCCGTCCTGCGCGCACCGGGTGACGCGCAGGCCATTTCCCCGACGCGCCGCGACGCCATGGCGCTGCTGGGCGTCGATGACGGCGCGCTCCCCATCCATGCCACCGCTGTTCCGGTGCTCTATGGCGGACGCCCGTCGGCGCAAGAGGCGCTGCGATCGAGCAGCACCCGGGTGGATGTCACCAAATGACAAGACTCGCCTTCCTGCGCATGGTCTGTGCGGCTTCGCTCGCCACCGCGATGCATGCGGCGCCCTCCACCACTGCCTCCGACTCGCCGACGTCGCTGGCGACTCCCGCATCGCCCACCTCAGCGCCAGCCAGCGGCGTGCACCCCGGCGAGCGGCGCAGCCGAGCGACCGGCGCGTCGCGCGGCGCAACACCTCATGACCAGGCGGCGAGGCGGCGCACGGACCGCGCGCCTTTCGCTCCTCTCCAGGAGTTCGAAGATGGCGCACCGCCCGCCGAAATCGAGATGTTCGTCGGCGAATCGCGCGTGTTCCCCGCCCCGGGCGTCTCGCGCATCGCGGTGGGCAACGGTGCCCTGCTCACGGCTGCGGCCTTGGACAACAACGAGGTGATCCTCTTCGCAAATGGCGCGGGCACGTCGTCGCTCTTCATCTGGAATGCCCAAGGCCAGCACCAGCGCGTGAAGATCAGCATCGTGCCGGGCGACGCCAGCCGTTTCGCACGGGAGATCGCCGCCTTCCTCTCGACCATTCCGAAGGCCAGAGCCTCCTTGGTCGGCGCCAACATCATCGTCGAGGGCGACGAGCTTTCCGACGCCGACATCGCCAAGGTCGAAGAGCTGGCGAAGCGCTACCCCCAGATCGTCAACTTCACCAATCGCCTCGGCTGGGAGCAGATGGTGATGCTGGACGTCCGGGTCATCGAGTTCCCGGTGACGGTCCTGCGCGAGCTCGGGTTGAAGTGGTCGTCGACAGGGGGCGCGGCACTGGCCGGCATCTGGGCGCCGGCGCGCCGCGGCGGCGGCGGTCCTTATGAAGTGCAAGTCCGCACCGGCCCCGGAAATGGCGTGCCCATCACTGGGCCGAACGGCGCCGCGGCCACGCTGCCCAGCGGGCTCAACGCCATCGCCCTCATGAACCTCGGCCTGAACGCGCAACTCGACCTGCTCGTGCAGGAGGGCACAGCGTCGCTGCTGGCGGACCCGCATCTGTCGGCGCGCAGCGGTTCAAAGGCCAGCTTCCTGGCGGGCGGCGAGATCCCGTACACCGTGTCGACCCGCGACGGCGTGGCGGTCCAGTTCAAGACCTACGGCGTCAAGCTCGACATCACACCGCGCGTCGATCGCAAGGGCGTGATCCGGGCAACGATCCAGACCGAGGTCAGCGGTCTCGACCGCTCGGTGTCCACGCCCAGCGGTCCCGCGTTGCTCTCGCGCAAGACGGAAACCGAGTTCAACCTGCGCAACGGCGAGACCATCGTCCTCTCGGGCTTGCTCCAGCGCGAGCAGAGCGCCGACGTCGACAAGGTCCCACTGCTGGGCGACATCCCCGTGCTGGGGGCGATCTTCCGATCACGGCGCTTCCAGAACCGGGAAACCGAACTGGTCGTCTTTGTCACGCCGACCGTCGTGGACGCGCAGTCGGCGGCATCGGCCGGCCGTATCAAGCGGGCCACCGAGCGCCTGGAACGCAGCCTCGGCGAGCATGGCGACGCGTCCGATCGCTTCGGCGCCAGGTCCGACGTCTCGGCCGCCGACCCCACGGTCGCACCGCGGAACGGGCCGTTCAAAGTGCCAGTCCCGGATCCATCGCCGGTCGCCAATCTCCCCGCCGCAACATCAGACCCTCGCCTGCCTGGAGGCAGCCCGCTCGTGGTAGTGGCCGTCGGCGTGCTGCTGCGCGCCGAGCCCGACCTCCGCAGCGCCGGCCTGCTGCCACTGGTCCAGGGCACCACCGTGCTGCTCGGACCTGCGGATCCGCCGGCCCACCGCGGCGACTGGCGCAACGTCGTCGCCGGTTCGACGAGCGGTTGGGTGCCCGCACAAGCCGTCGAGCCCCGAACCCGTCCTGCCGCGGCTGCCGCGCGAGCCGCCGCCATGCGGCGCGCGCAATCGGGCCAACCGAACATCCAGTCGCTCGTCGGCGCCGGCGAAGCGCCTCGACCCGCATCGATCACGCTCGACGGGCCTTCGGGAAACGCCAGACAGTATCGGGTCGGACTCGACGGACTCGCGCTGCGCATCAGCCCCGATCCACGGGGCGCGGTGCTGCTCAAGTTGCCCGCCGGCGACATCGTGACCGCGCTGCCGCGGGCGGCTCAAGGCCCCTGGACTGCCGTACAGGCCATGGATGGCGACATGGCCAGGCGTGGCTGGGTCGCCGCGGAATGGCTGCTGCCCCTGGAGGCCCCATGACCCACACGCCCTCCAGGTTCGCCTTCGTCATCGCCGCTACCGATGCCGACGGCCATGCCCATCAGGTCCGGATCGAATGCCGCGAGGCCCTCATCGGCAAGGCGAGCGATTGCGCCGTGCAACTGTCCGGCTGGCGCGTCGGACGTCACCACGCGCGAGTCCACCAGACCGCCCAAGGTCTCGTGCTCGAAGACCTGGGGCACTTTGCCGGCACCTGGGTCAACGGCTCGCGAGTCGTCCGACATGGCCCGCTCACCGCCGCCGACCTCATCCAGATTGCGGGCCACACACTGCGCGTCCGCGAGGAGCCGCCGTCCGAGCCAGCGCCGGCACGGCCGAGACCGGACAGCCCCGCTCGAATCGGGCTCGTGTCGGCGCAGGTCGCCGGGTCCGCGCAGGAGGCAACTCCGCAACCCGCCTTGGGCCCGGCGTTCCAGGAAGTCGCCAGCATCCAGGCGCGCCACCCCTGGCGCCAACGCGTCCACGGGCAACTCCTCGACACCATCGACCTGCGCCGCCGCGACCTGACCCGCATGTCCGACGCCGAACTGCGCTCCGAGGTGGACAAGCTGGTGCGCGAGATCATCGACGGACTCGCCGAACTGCCCCGTCACGTCGACCGGGCGGCACTCACCCGCGAAGTGCTGAACGAAGCCATCAGCCTCGGACCGCTCGAGGATCTGCTGGCCGACGATGCCGTCAACGAGATCATGGTGAACCGCTTCGACGAGATCTTCGTCGAACGCGCGGGCCGGCTCGAGTGGTACCCGCTCGCCTTCAGCAGCGATCGCGCTGTGATGGGCGTCATCGAGCGCATCGTGGCGCCCCTGGGCCGTCGGATCGACGAATCATCGCCCCTGGTCGACGCGCGCCTGAAGGATGGATCACGCGTCAACGCCATCATCCCGCCGCTGGCGCTCAAGGGCCCGACGCTGACCATCCGTCGGTTCTCTCGCAAGCGCCTGCATGCCGACGACATGGTCGCCGGCGGTTCGCTCTCGCGAGCCATGGTCAGCTTCCTGCGCTTGTGCGTGAAGTACCGCAAGAACGTGGTCGTCTCGGGTGGCACGGGCTCGGGCAAGACGACGCTGCTCAACGTGCTGTCCAACTTCATTCCCGACGGCGAACGCATCATCACGATCGAGGATGCTGCCGAGCTGAAGCTCGATCACACGCACCTGGTCTCGCTCGAGTCGCGTCCGCCCAACGCCGAAGGCCGCGGCGGCATTGCGATCCGCGATCTCGTGCGCAACGCGCTGCGGATGCGCCCCGACCGCATCGTCGTGGGCGAATGCCGCGGCGGCGAGGCGCTCGACATGCTCCAGGCCATGAACACCGGCCACGAGGGCTCGCTCACCACGCTCCACGCCAACGCCCCCCGAGACGCGCTGGCCCGGCTAGAGACGCTCGTCCTCATGGCCGGCATGGACCTGCCCATCACGGCGATCCGCGAGCAGATCGCATCGGCGGTCGACATCGTCATCCAGCAGACCCGCTTCGCCTGCGGTTCCCGCAAGGTGACGGCCATCGCCGAAGTCACCGGCCTGGAGAACGGACGCTTCCAGCTCCAGGAGCTGTTCCGCTTCGATCCGCGCGGCTACGGACCCGATGGAGCCATCGCCGGGCGCTTCGCCGGATGCGAGGCGATCCCGGCGTTCTACGACGAGCTGCGCGCACAAGGCACCGTCGTCGACCTGTCCCTGTTCGACGCGAGGTCAGCATGACCGGGGACGCGCGCCTCTTCCTCACCGGCATCTCCGCCGCAGCCGCGGTGGCGGTCGCCATGCTCGTCTGGTCATTGCTGCACATCGGGGTGACGGCGATCGCCCACTACCGGCGCAGCTTCACCGACCAGGCCCGCTTCCGGCTGCGCGAGCTGTTCCTCTTCATCGAGCCTCGCCACCTGTTCATGCTCAACCTGGGGGCCATGAGCGGCGCGGCCGTCCTCGGCTGGATGGCGGGCGGATCGTCGGCATTCGGCGTCGCCGCTGCGGGGCTGGTTGCAACCTTGCCGCGTGCCGTGCTGCGCTTTCTTCGCCAACGACGGCTCAACGCGCTCGAGCAGCAACTGCCCGACGCCCTCCTGATGCTTGCGGGCAGCATGAAGGCCGGCGCGAGCCTCAGCCTCGCCGTTCATCAACTGGGCAGCGAGCTTCGACCGCCCATCTCGCAGGAAATCGACCTGCTGCAGCGCGAGCAACGCTTGGGCGCCTCGCTCGACCTGGCACTCGAGAACCTGAGCAAGCGCGTGCCGCTGCAGTCGGTGATGCTGAGCGTGTCGGCGATTCGAATTGCCAGCGAAACCGGCGGTCAACTCGCCGAGACGCTCGAACGCACGGCCCAGACCCTGCGCAGCAAGCGCGCCCTGGAGCAGAAGATCCTCGCGCTCACCTCGCAGGGCAAGCTGCAGGCCCTGGTGGTGGGCGCGCTGCCAGTGTTCCTCGTCCTGGTGTTGACCCAGATGGAACCGCAGGCCATGGGCCTGATGTTCACGACCCGGATCGGCTGGGCCACCCTTGCATGCATCGTCGTGCTCGAGGTGCTTGGCCTGGTCGTGATCCGCAACATCGTGCGCATCGATGTGTGAGGGCTCGCATGAACAGCGTGTCATGGCTGCCCGTCCTCGCCTCGGCCGCTTTGGGTCTGTGCGCTGCCGGCCTGGCCTGGTCGATGCTCACCGCGCTCGATGCGGTGCCTCCCGAGGATCGCGCCTACAAGGATCGCCCGCCCGTGGCGTTTCGCCGGATGTGGTGGCCCATCCGCTGGTTGTCTCACTACCTCGGACCGCTGCTGCCGATCGGCTATCGCCAGCGCCTGCTCGTGAGGCTGCGCCAGGCCGGGCTCGACTACGCGATGTCAGCCGAACAGTTCACAGCGGCCAGCGTGGTCGCATGCCTGGCGGCGTGGGGACTTGCGGCTGGGCTGCTGGCAGCATGGCAACGGCCGGCCGTGATGCTGCCGTTGGTGGCTGCAGCAGCAGGAGGCCTGCTGCCCTCGATCTGGCTGCGGGATCGCATCGGGGTGCGCCGGCGCGAGACCCTGAAGACGCTGCCGTTCGTCATCGACATCATCACTCTGTGCGTCGAAGCGGGTTTGAATCTGACCGGCGCATTCGCGCATGCCGCCGCGAAGGGACCCGTCGGACCGCTCAGAGACGGCGTGGAATGCGTGTTACGCGACGTGCGAGCGGGCAGGCCTCGCATCGAAGCGCTTCGCGGCCTGGCCGACAGGATGAACGACGCCGGGACCAGCAGCCTCGTGTCCGCACTGGTGCAGGCCGAGGCGATGGGCATGGCGCTGGGACCCATCCTGCGCGCGCAGTCCGAACAACGGCGAGCCGAGCGCTTCGCGCGGGCCGAAAAGTTGGCGATGGAGGCGCCGGTCAAGCTGCTGTTTCCGCTGATCGCCTTCATCTTTCCCTGCACCTTCCTCGTCCTCGGATTTCCGATCGCGATGAAGTTCATTCACATGGGGCTGTAGCGATGCCCACTTGCGCGCCGTACCCGCCGCTGATGGTCCATCACGCACGCCGCTTCTGGTCACGCCTGGCGGGTCTTCTGGCGCGGCCCGAACTGCGCAAGGGCGAAGCGCTGTACCTCCAGCCGTGCCGCGGTGTTCACACCTTCTTCCTTTCCTATGACATCGATGTCGTCTTCCTGGATGGGGAACAGCGCGTCATCCAGGTCGTGGCCGACCTGAAACCCTGGCGGACCGCAATGTGCCCGCGCGCACAAGCAGCGCTGGAGCTTCGCGGCGGACAGGCACATCAATATGGCATCGCCGCAGGCCAGGTGTTGAGCGAGGTCCTCGTGCCGGAGGCCAAGTCATGAGGGCGCCGCGGCATTGCGCGAAGCTGCACTGCGAGCACGGCGCGACGCTGGTCGAGGCGGTGGTGATCCTGCCGGTTCTCCTGTTCACAGTGCTGGCCCTGATGCAGGCCGCTTTGGTCTTCCACGCCAAGAGCAATCTCAACTACGCCACCCACGAGGCGGCTCGGGCGGGCTCGGTGCACAACGCCAATCTGAGCTCCATCCGCCAGGCCTTCCAGCGCGCGATGCTGCCGTACTACGGCGGCGGTCGAGACCAGGCCGAGCTCAGCGCCGCCGCTGAGAAGGTCGCCCAGGACCTGGGGAACGGCGGCGCGCTGCGGGTGCAGATCCTCTCGCCCAGCCAGGAAAGTTTTCTCGACTACAACAGCCCGGCACTCCAGGAGGCACTGGGCACCGACGAACCCGTGATCCCCAACGTGGGCGTCGACGAGCTGCTCTGTCCTCGCGATGTTCCTTCCTGCGCGTCGGATCCGTTGACCAACGCGAGCGGGCAAAGCCTGACCGATGCCAACCTTCTGAAGCTTCGCATCACCTACGGCATCCCACCGCAAAAGCAGATGCCCATGGTGGGTCGCTTCTACACCTGGGCCCTGGGCAAGATGGGCTCGGCTCAAGGCGACCCCTTCATGCAATCCCTGCTGGACGCGCGGCGCATTCCCGTCGTCACGCACACCGTCTTGCGCATGCAGTCCGACCCCGTGCGCAACGCCGCGATGCTGGCCATGCCCGGGCCCGGCAACCACGGCCTGCCCGCCGATCCCGGGCCTGCGACCGCCGGCGACTTGCCGCTGCCCGAGTGTCCATGGTGGGATCCGGCGTGTTCGAGCTGCCCCGATGGACGCCGCGGCGGCAACTGCCGGCCGGAGATCTGCACCGTTCCAGGTTGACATCCACACACCTGCACCGCTCGATCCATCGAGCGAGACCTGACCACAAGAGGGAGGCTCCATGACAATCGGTTTGCGTCGCGCGCTCATTCTTTGCGCGTGGGCCATGGCCTTCGGCGGCTCGGATGCGCTCGCGCTGCCTGCCGCGACATCCGCAGCTACCACGCCCGTTCCCGGGACTTGCGATCCCAGCGTCGCCACCTGCATCAAGGTGTGCAGCCCGCTGGAGCAGGCACAGGGGAGGTGCAGGCCGAGCAATGGTGGAGGAGGTGGTGGCAGTGGTGGCGGCACCTGCAGCCCGTCGCCGAACGGAAACCCGTCCTGCGGCGGTGGGGGGCCCGCGAGCCAGGGCGGCGGCGCTGGCGGCGGCGTGCAGTTGGGCGGCGGCAATCCGATCAACCTGGTCACAGGAAACAAGCACCAGGAGGAAACCGACCTCCAGGCGTTGCCGGGCGTGCTGGGCCTCGAGCTCAAGCGCTACTACAACAGCCAAGGCAGCCAGGGTGGCTTGCTCGGCGCGAACTGGCGCATGAGCTACGAGACCGTGCTGTACGACCTGGGTGGCCAGATCCAGGTCGTGCAGGCGGATGGACGTCGCCTGACGTTCCAGCGCGGGCCGGGCGAAGACAACACCACGCTGTGCAGCAGCGCCTACCCGCAGGACGGCCAAGTGCGCATCGAAACCGAGGCGCATGGCGTGGGCGGCCGCGTCTACCGATGGCGCTGGCCCGATGGACGCACCCTGGCGTTCGCGGGAGGCAGTGGCGGCGGACACCCGCTCGTGTCCATCACCGCGGGCACGGGCGAACAGGTCACGCTCAGCCATGGCCCCGACGGCGAGCTGACCCATGTGCGCGATCCTCAAGGTCGCAAGCTCGTCTTCATCTACGCGAACCGATCGCAAAAGCGAAGCCGCGCCCTCGAAGCCATCGACACGCCGCTCGGCCGCATCCGCTACTCGCACGACGGCTTGGGGCGCCTGGTCGAAGTGAGCTCCTTCGGGCGCGATGCCCCCGCGCCGTACCTCACCCGGCTCTATCACTACGAGGACCAGCACAACGGTGGCCATCCCCATGCCTTGACCGGCGTCAGCATCCGCGGGATGGCTGCACCTTCGGCGATCGGCGGGCAAGCGGTGCGCTTGTCGACCTTCGTCTACAACCGTGCCGGCCAGGCCATTCTCAGCACCAGGGGCCGGCTGAAGGTCGTCACGAACGGCAAGGTCGAAGCCGACACCGGGATCGACCAGATCGAGCTCGAGTTCGTCGCCAAGCCACTCCCGTTCGAAGGCAAGGCAGAGCGAGTGTCCGGCGAAGTTCGGCCGCGCCATCTCGGCAAGACCGTCCTCACGAACAGCCTCGGCCAGAAAACCGACATCGAAGGTGCAGTCATCGGAGGGCACTTCCGGCTTGTCCAGATGCGCGGTGCCGGCTGCAGCACTTGTGGCCCGACCGATGTGCAGTATGGATACAACAGCCGCGGACAGCTCCTGCGCGCCACCCTGCTTGACGCCCGCGGCCACCCGATGCGCAGCAGCCTCATCGAGTACGACATGCATGGCCGGGTCAGCCGTCGCGGCGAGCTCCACCACGGCCGCAAGACGGGCGAGACACCGCATCGCCAGATCTTGTGGACCCATCGCTATGAATACCGCGACGTCCGCCATGCCGACGGCAGCATCGGGCTCGCACCCTGGCCCAGCCTGATCGCGCAGCCCAGCGTGGCGGCGGGCCTTGAACATGTCGTGCAAGTTGATGCTGGTTCGAACGGCGAGCCGCTGTCATGGACCGAGCAGGGGTTCAGCCCGCTCGACCCTGTCGGCGATCCAGGTGTCCCATCGCCCATTGCCAAGACCACGCGATTTCGATATGCCACGGTGGCCGGGCATCGCGTGTTGGCGGAGATCGACGGGCCACTGCCGAACGGGCCGCTCGACGGCCCGGAAGATTCCGACATCACGCGACTGCACTGGGATGCAGGCGGGCGCTTCATCGTCGCCATCACCCATCCAATGAACCTGCGCACCGAGGTGCAGCGCGACCCGTCCACCGGGCTCGTGCTCAGTGTCACCGGTCCGGACGGATTCACCGACACCTACCAACGCGACTCCGCCGGGCTGCCCTCGTCCGTCAAGCAAACCCGCGGCGAGGTGCTGATTGCGGAGACGACCTATCGGCGCGACGCGCTCGGCCGAGTCGTCGAGACCGCCGATCGCGTGGGGTCGTCATCGGCGCCGCGCATTCGACAGGCCTTCGACGTCGCCGGTCGATCGGCCTGGCAAGTGGACCACCTTGGCATCCTGCGGCATGCCGCCCATGACACTGAAGGCCATCTCCTGCGCAGCACGGTTCAGACGAGTCGCATGCGGCAAGAGGAACGCTACGAACACAACGATCGCGGCCAGCTGCGCCGCATCGACGACAACACGGGTGCGGTGCGCGACTTGCTGTGGGACGACGGCGGGCATGTCATGGCCGCCGTCGATCCGCTCGGACGCAGCACGCGCTACCGGTACGACGACGCCCGGCGCCTGCGCCAGGTGATTCGAGGGATCGAGAGCGGTCAACCGCTGCAGCTCGACCTCGACTACGACGCCCATGGCCGCCTCGAGCAAGTGACCGCGGTCGGCAGCGACGGCAAGGGCGGGCAGCGCGACACCTCGACCCGAGTTCGTCACGACGACTTCGGCCGACCGGTGATGGTGACCCGCTCGGACGCCGCCGCTGTCATCCAAGAGTACGACGAGGCCGATCGATTGCACCGGATCCGCGATGCGAGCGGCAGGACGGTCACCTTCGACCATGATGCTGCCGGCCGGGTCACGCGACGCACCATCGCGTCGGCGGTGGCCGGCGCGTCAGACCACGATCCTGCGAGCACGCCCGACGAGCCGGCCGTCACGCGATACACCTACGAAGGCACCCGGCTGGTGGAAGTGACCGATCGCGAGCAAAGCGAGCTCTATGCGTACGACGAACGGGGACGCGTAGCGACTCGCGACCTCCGCCTGCTGCTGGCGAGCGGGGCGAGCGTCCTGAGCCAGACACGCTATCGCCACGACGACGAGGGGCGACTCATCGCCCGGTCTCTTCCCGATGGAAGCGAGCTGCGGTACGAGCGCAACGGCCAGGGGCAGGTGGTCGGGCTGTCGCGGCAGACGGAGTCCTGGGCACCGTTCGGGTGGGGCCGACAAGACATCGTCACGGCCCTGCAGCGCGATCTCATCGGGCTGAGCAGCGCCACCTTCGGCAATGGTATCGAGGGCCAATGGCAGCGCAGCCGCGAGGGCGTGCTGGCGCGCATCGTCTACACGCGTCCCGGCGACAGGCACCCAAGACTGCGCGCCGGACTGGATGACCTGGTGCCTGCGGCCCAGGCGGCGACCGGCCAAGCGGTCTCTTCGCGTGATGCCCCACGCCCCGGCGCGTTCGCACTCCCGGCTGATCCGCGGGCGCTGTGGGACAGTCGTCTCTTGTTCGACGCGAACGGCAACGTCGTCGTGCAGGCGCAGTTCGCCGCCAGCGACGTGACCCAGCCGCAGCGAAACGACTATGCCTACGACGCCCTCGACCAACTCGCCCAGGCGAGGCGCGGTCCCATGCCACCGACCGGCCCTGCCGCACCTGTGGCCAGCGCCGATGCCTCGACGAGCGTCTGGCGCTACCTCCACGACAGCCTCGGCAATCGATTGCTCGCGCAAGAGCGGCAGCCCTTTGTCGAGCTCGCGCAGACGGCGACGTTGCGCTATGCCAGCGAGCACACGGCGCGACGGGTGGATCAAACCACTGACGACCGTGGGCATGTGCTGCAGTCCGGGCGGCAGCGCTATGTATGGAATGCGGCCGGCCAGCTCACCGCGCTGCACGCCGGTGGGGTGGAGCTGGCGCACTACCGCTACGACCACCGCGGCCTGCGCATCGCCAAGCACACCGGCGGGAGCGCCGAGCACTACCTGTACGACGAGCAGCGTCACCGCCTGGCCGAGCTCGACGCCAAGGGTCGTCTCAAGCGCGAGTACCTGTGGTTGGGTGACCAGCTCGTCGCCGTCATCGACCTCGGCGAGCCGCGTGTTCCGCACGCGGCCGCGCAAACCCTTCCGCAGCGGCTGGGACGGCTGATCGCCTCGATCTGGCAGCTGTGCCTCGGGCGCGGCGATCGCCTGATGTTCGTCCACGTCGACCACCTCGGAGCGCCGGTGGCGATGACCGACCGAAGCGGCAAGCCGGTCTGGGCCATGGACCATGCACCCTTCGGCGAGCACCTTGCGCCGGCGCCTGCAACGGCGGTAGTCCAAACCGGTGCCGGCTCATCGCAACGCACAGGCGAGCGTGTCCCGCCGGCGGTCAAGCTGGACCTGCGGCTGCCGGGACAGTGGGAGGACGAGGAAAGCGGGCTGCACTACAACGACCACCGCTACTACGATCCCCGCCAAGGTCGCTACCTCAGCCCCGACCCGCTGGGCCTGCGCGCAGGCGTCAACGCCTACAGCTACGTGGGCAACAACCCGGTCGGACATGCCGATCCACTCGGACTCATCCTCTTCGCCTTCGACGGCACCGGGAACAACTCGAAACTGGACAGCAGGAGCCGGGACTTCACCAACATCTGGTGGATGCATCAGTACTACGACCAGTCGGTCGAAGGGCAGGCTCAGGCCTTCTATCAGATAGGGATCGGTACGGATCCGACCTGGTCGGGCGCGGTGAACGCGTATCAGATGGCGGTGGCGTCGATTGGGCATGACTATGTCGACGCGCAGATCCGAAACCTGGATCGGTACATGGCAAGTCTCCAAGACCCCATGGAGGCGATCGTTCTGGACGTCATCGGCTTCTCCCGCGGCGCTGCCGAGGCACGCGACTTCTCGAACCGAGTCATCTCCCGCTATGCCGCGGGCGGGTATGAGAAGCACTGTCTGGAGTTTCGGTTCATGGGACTCTTCGACACCGTGTCGCAATTCGGCCTGGGAGGCGCCAACGACAACGAATACGACTTCACCATTGCGCCCCAGTGGCGGAGCGTTGCTCACGCCTATGCACTCAACGAGCATCGCGCGCTCTTTCCACTGCGACCCATCAATCGTGGTGTGGAAAGGGGATTCGTCGGGGCTCACTCAGATGTGGGTGGTGGCTACAACAACGGCAGCCAGCGCTTTCCCGGCGACTTGTCGGATGCCGCACTGACGTGGATGGTGGCGCAGGCCGAAGCCGCCGGCGTCAAGTTCCGCCCGCTTCCGGATGAGCTGAAGCGGATAGACAACCCCGTGGTGCACGACCAGCGAAACACCAGCGTGGTCTACGGAACGAGATACGAACGGGTCATCGTCGACCCTACCACCGGCGCGATGGTTACCACCCTGCCGCCTGACGAGCGATCGGTCATCCTGCCGAGTGGCCGACGGACGTCACAGCCCGACTTCGCCTATGTCGACCCCGCCTACGGCGCCATGATGGAAGCGCTGATCCAGCGCCCGACCGGCTGGGAGTATCGGACCGACAACTGTGCGGGCCAGGCCGACATGTCGCAATACGGCGCGTGGCTTCAACAGAACTACGGCGTCAGGATGACCGCATCACCGCTGGAGCGAATCAACACGCCGTGCGGACAGGCACGACCACGATAGGAGCAGATCATGTTTCTCCACAAGCTGGTGCGCTTCACATTGGCGAGCCTGCTCGTCGCTTGCGCTGGACCACTGTCAGCAGGATGGATGACGATCAACATTGCAGGCTATATGAGCCGGCCACGTCTGCTGGAAGCCCGCCTCACCCCCAGCGAACCGAACGTCCATGTCTTCGACCAGATCGGCAAGGCCATCACTTACTCGCCCCCGAACGGACCAGCCGCTGTACCGGAAACGTTCACCTTTCGCTGGAGGGCAGAAGGCGATCCTGGCGAGTCGGAAGTCGTGTTCGCCATCCGCTCGAAGTTGCCTCCTCACGTCCTGGAGCGGCTCGCATCGACTCGACGACCCCCGCACATGCTTTCGCTCGACTTTCGAGTACTGCACGGCCAGCCGGAGTGTGTGTGGTCCTTTACGCGTCTGGACTCGAGAGAAGGCGAGGAACACGGGGTGATACGACCCTGAGATCCACGTTTGCGCCAGCGCCGATGGTGTCTGCACTCCGTCAGGGCAGATTGGCCCTGGTTGGCGGCGCTGGACTCTCTGATCGCCGAGGGCAAGGGCCCTGCGAGGAACAACCGGGCGTCATCGAGTCGTCTGCCGGAAGAGAACGACGCAGCAGCGCAGCCGGCCACGCCCGTATCAACCGCGGTGGGTGAGCCCCACCCTCCCTGCCCGCGAGAGCGCCTTGATCGCCGAGGACAACCGATCCAGCTCATTTCGCGAAGAGGCCTCTCCCCGTATCCCTAGGGCCAGCGTCAGGGCATCGTTCAACTCACTCACGCGACGCGCCACCCTCGACTGGAACCAAAGCAGCGTCACACTCAAGGTCAATAGTCCGGCCGCGGCCGCAGCCCACATCGGCCAGCGACTCGGCCCATCCGCCAGCGCTCCGTCCTTCGGCTCCAATGGCAACGAGACGCTGATGACGCCCGCGAAGCTGCCCTCCGCGACATCTGAGAGCTGTGCCTTCGGGAATTTCTGTCGCAGGACCGGTAGCTGCTGGCGTTCGTCCACGTGGCAGCTCAGACACATGCTGTCTGCTGTCAGCCGCCGCGCATACATGAGCGTGTCTCCGACGACCTCGTAGTACTCGACGCTCGAGGCACCAGCCCGGCGCAAGTGTCCTATCGCGGCCGCTTCGAATCGATTGGGCGCGTGGCGCGTATCGACGAGACGATCGCTGGTGATGCGAAATCGATCACTCGCAGCGAGCTTGCTGTACACCTCCGAAACCTCCCGTTGAACGAGGGAGGGCACCTTTCGATGAAAGGTGCCGCCGGCGTGGCCGAGGCTCAGGAGCGCCTGAGCCTCGGCCTCCGATGATGCAGCCTTGCTCGTCGCGCCGTGGGCTTCGGCTCGCGCCAGGCGGTGATCGAGAAACTCCCCTACCTCGACGGCTGGTCCTGCCGGATCGTTGAACACCCAGACTCCGCGATAGCGGCTCGCCCACACGCCAACCGCCTCAGCCATCGCCGCAGTCACGCGTGCTCGCTCCAGGGCACGCATCTTGGTCGCGGCGCCGCGCTCGAGCATGAACGCGAGTCCGCCGATCATCAGCAGCAGGACAAGAAGTGCGGCCAGTTGCAGAAGCAGCCGCTGCTGCGTGAAGCTGCTCCAAACGGTGTGCGCGTTCACGTTGCCCGCTTCATCGAAGATCCTGCGATGACCCGCACAGAGCCTCTCGGTGCCACCCTGGCGTCCAGGCACTGCAGGCGGCAGATGTGCATAGGTCTCCCGTAGTCAGGCGATGTTTCACGCTGAAGGGGACTTCCACCGCCCGTGAAGGTGGGAGGAGTGATTGAGCGAAACGTGAACGCCACGACACGGTCACCCACGTCTTCGCTTGCGCCACCGAGGCCCTTCGCAGCCGCTCAGTGGTACAGAGATCGCATGAGCGCCTCGTACTCGTCTTTCGACGATCGGACGAGGCCCGGGCACCCGATGTCCTTGAGGACCTGCTTGCCTTCATCGTGTGAGCCCAACATCGTCAAGGTCTCGACCGTGCGCTGCACGATCTCGGCATCCATCCCTGCGTTGGCGACCAGCAGCCACCCTGTCTGCGGTTTCAATTTCGACAGGACCTGGATACCAGGGCCAGCTGCAATCAGTTCGGTGTCTTTCCACTTCATGCCCTCTTCCCTTTCCTGCTTCTCTACCCGCGCAATCACCGATGGGTTCACCGCCCCGGCGGGAAACAGGCCCACACTCACGGCCTTGGCGACGTTGTCCTGGATGCGGAAGTGACGCACCGCAATCGTGTCCGGCGGTGGCGCTGCAAATCCCGTGCGGTCGCCCTGGATGACATAGGGGATGCCAAGCTGTGCAATCTGTGACTCGACCAGCGCGGACGTGTAGGTGTCCGCGGGCGGTAGCACGATCGTCTTGCCGCGAAGCCCGCCCAGATCCTTGATGGACGAGCCCTTCTGAACAACGAAACCGGCGACATAGGGCTTCTCGTTCTTCACCACGGGAACGTACTTTCCGGCGACGATGCCCGCGGCGACGACATGCACCGACTTGCCGAACGCGAAGTGAAAAGCCCCCGCCTCGAATCGCTTTCGAAACAGGGCGACGTCCACATAGGGTTCGACAATGACCGGCTTTCCCGCGACGCGCGAAAGCACCTTGGCGAGCGACGCATACTGCCGCACCAAGACGTCGGCCGCCTTGCTGTCCGTCGCGCCTTCGTTGATGCCAAGGACGAGCGCATCGTCCAGTCGGGTCAGAGGCTTCGCCGCCAGCGCGCCGTGACACACGCTGCACAACGCCAACGCCCAGCAGGTCATGCGAACTGCCCGCAGCCACTTCGTCATCCCAGGCCACCCTTTCAACGTTGCTCCGAGTCGATATGCATGAGCCCCCTGGCCCTCTTCGGTCGCGGCACATCAAGACGATAGGACCGGAAGGGGGCTTGAGACGCGATGACTTCTGATCACAAATCAGCAGCGGTCCCTGCTGGGAACGACGCTAGCGACGGACCTCGATCGACATCTGCATGCCGGGATGAATGGCACATTCGATGTCGACGATGCCGGGGTTGTCGAAGCTGATGTCCCTCGACTCGCCCTTGGTCAGGATCTTGGTGTCGAACGGGTTGCCCGGGGACAAGGAGAACGCGTTGTGAGGGACCGGGTCGAGATTCAGGAATCGCACCGTGTCGCCCACCCGGATCTCCAGTCGCTTGACTGCGAAGGCGTTCCCCTTTTGCGGCACCACGTGGTCGCCGGCTTGGGCCGGGAGGGTGTGCAGCGCCATCAGCGCCGCAACCCAGTGGCGTGCGGTCGTCATCATCGTCCGGGTTTCCATGACGGATCGACCTCAGCGCGGAAGCCGGGGTGGTTCATACGTCCGTTGAGCGCTGGTCAGCGCCTTCATGAACTCGACCAGGTCGTATTTGTCAGCATCGGTCAGGGGCAGCGGCACGATGAGCGGCGACAGGTTCGTCTTCACGTCACCGCCTCGTGCGTAGTGGTCGACGACGTCGCGCAAGGTCTTGGCTGAGCCATCATGAAAGTAAGGGGCCGTCAGGTCCACATCGCGCAACGTAGGCGTGCGGAAAGCACCTCTCAGCGAAGGAACCGCCCTCTCGCTGTAGCGACCCATGTCGGCATCGGGTTCGCCGAATTGCTTCAGGCCCAGGTTGTGGAAGCCGTTGTCGGTGAAGTTGGGCGGTACGTGGCAGGCCACGCAGTTGCCCTTCGAAGCGTCGAGGAAGAGGCGAAACCCGTTGACCTGACGGGGTGTCATGGCGGTAGCGTCACCCTCGATCCATCGATCGAAAGCCGAGTTGCGCGACACGATCGAACGCTCGAACGCCGCGATCGCCTTGGCGGCCGTCTCCTTGCTGATGGCCTCGTTCGGATAAGCCTTGGCAAAGGCCTGCACATAGGCGGGTGCGCGCTTGATTCGCTCGATGCCGCGGTTCGGATCGACGATTCCCATCTGCGCCGAGCCGGCGTTCAGGCTGCCCGTAAGACCTTGCGAGCTCAGCGCCTGTTGCTCGAGTGTTCGGTTTCGTCCGTCCCACATGTGCAGCGGGTTGAACGCCACGTTCACCAGGCCCGGCGAGTTTCGTGACATGCGCTCACCGAGGAACCGCGTGGAAGTGGGAACGCCATCCGCGAAACCGCGCTCCGGGAGGTGGCACATGGCGCAGCTCGTGTACCCGTGCGTCGAAAGCCGTGCGTCGAAGAAGAGCATCTCGCCCAGCTTGATTCGTTCGACCGTCATCACGTTGTCTGCGGGCGCGGGGATATCGCGCGGCATGAGCCACCTGCGCAAGCTCGGATCTCCGGGACTCAGTCTCACAGCGCTCCCATCGGGCATGGGGACCGTCTGGTCAGCGAAGGCAACACCAGAAGCGACAAGCACGAGCAGGAGGAAAGCGACTCTCTTCATGAGATGGCCGTGAAGCGTCCTGCGGCGCAAGCCGTCGGAGGACATCTGTGGATGACGAACTCGACTGACTACTGCGACTGCAACCCGGCGGCGCACTCTTCGCGTCGGCGCGCCACTTCGTCGATCAACTCCTGGGCGCGAGCCGGAGAGACGGTAATCTCGGTGACGACCGTCCCCGGCAGGGCAATGCGTGCAAAGGTCACTATGCGCAGCGCGGGGTCTGGCGCGACGGTGACAGCGATCGCCACGGCGGCAAGGTTGACTGGCACGACCGTCTCGTGAACAACGTACCAGCACCGCGGCAATGCGACAGGCACGCGCTGCGGTTCTGCATCTGCCGAATGGACGGCGCCGCTTGCCGAGAGCACCACGCCGAACACCACTGACTCCGCCCATGCGGATGCGCGACGTCCAGTCAGCTTCATGCCCCGTCTCCTAGATGAGCCCGTAGGCCGCCGCGAGCGAGGCTGCCGCTTTCCTGTTGGGTACACCCAGCCGCGCATTGAGCCGTTGGAAGCGCGAATCGATCGACTGCTTCGTCATGCGCAACTGGCGCGAGATCTCCTTGGTGCCGCAGCCCTTGCGTTCATGTCGCAGCAGGTCCAGATCCGTGGACGTGAGCTGTGCGCGCTGCATCAGCTCGCGCTTGCTCTGATTCAGCCACCATTGCTGCAGCTCCATGGAGAGCCAGCGCGACATCGCCGGCATGGCGGCGTGCTTGTTCAACTCGAAGAAGGCGGCTTTGGAAGAGCCGAGCACCAACACACTGGTTGGTGCGCTGCTGCTGGTCGAAGGTGACGGAACGACGAGGATCGACTCGAACCCATACCGCTTTGCCAGCGCAAGCGCTTCGACATGCGACGGTGCGGCGTTCTCGATGCGGGAGGCGCACACGGGCTCACAGCGCTCACGAGCGTAAGCGATCCATGGATCCCTCTGGGGGAGGCTCGATTGCTCATACGCCAGAGCCCATCGTGGATCGCAGGCGAGCATGGCCTGCAACTCCGTCGGGCGGTCGCTCACCAGCGAGCAGAAGAGCGCCATGTCGGCGCCGATGCATCGGACCGCTTGACTGAACAGCTCGATGACATCGGCCTCGGTCAGGGCGCACGCGATTTGGCAGATGGCCTCCCCGGCCCGCTGGAAGTAGCCCGGCTGGGCTACAAGGTCATGGGGCGATGGCGTCACGGTCGCATCCATGTGAGAGCAGTTGAGCGAAGCTGCGCCGCACCTGCTGAAACGCCAGCGAATAAGCGAAGCGCAAGTCGTCGGCCTCGAGCCAGGCAATGAAGCTGGCCTCATCGCGGAACGACGCATAGCAACGAATCTGCGTGCCGTCGACCCGCCGGTGGGTGCGTTTGACGTGCACGCTGAGCGCGCCCCGGGTCAGAGCGAACGCCAGCACGCCATCGGACGTGATGATTCCGATCGGTGGCAGTGCCGCCGACTCGAACACCTTTGGCGAAAGGAAGTGCGGCTCCGGCAGGACAACCGAAAGGTCTCGTGGCTTTGGCGCCTCGGCCGGCTCCGGCTTGGGCGGAGTGGGTGGTGACGCGCTGAATGGATTGATCCTCATCTTGTGCCCCCTGGCGGTCATTGGCTGGGCTCCGATGAGCACCACCGCCGACGCGCTCCCTAACGACGTGATGGCGTCATTTGACTTGGCCGGCGATTGCCGCACCATGCCAAGCGCTTGCCATTGACAAGTGGGGATCGATTCGATCTAGCGGGGAGGGGCGTTTGGTCCGGGGCCAGTGAATGCGAGGACCCGGCAGGTCCAGATCGCCGAGGCAATGAGCTGCGTTGCTCAGTGAATCAGGCCGATGCGAAGCGCGGCCAACACCGCCTGCAGCTTGTTGACGCAACCGAGCTTGTGCGTGGCGTTGTGAATGTGGCGGGCCGCCGTCTGCTCGCTGATGCCGAGAATGCAGCCGAGCTCCCACGCGGTCTTGCCTTCCATGGTCCAGCGCAAGCATTCGAGCTCACGCGGCGTCAGCGCAGGGGGCTCGGGCGTTCTGGGCGCCGGCAGGAGCATCGGCAGCGCGATGTCTTGCACATGCGCGGCAAACAACTGCAGTTCCGCGACCATCCGCGTCAACTCCCTTACATCGGTCGGAAGGGCTTGGTCGCGGTCGATTCCGATGCAGAAGTGCCGACCGTTGGCGAGGTGGGAGGCGAGCGCGATGCCTGCCCGGTATCCGTATGGAGCCTGCATCTCCCACTTTTCGCCTTGGCCCGCGGCGACATAGGTCTGCTGGTTCCAGACGATCGGGAAGCTGGCGCGTCGGCAATGCTGCATCACGGGGTCATGTACCCAAGTCGAGCAATCGTCGAACACATGCCTGAAGGCAGCCGGCGTGTTGTCGACGCAGAGAAACTCGATCGAGCCGTCGCGTTGCTCCGTCGCAGCGATCGCCGCGACGATCTCGAAGCCGAGCTGACGGGTGAAGGTGACAACTTCGCGGCGCAACCCTTCGAGGTCCTTGACCGAGAGGATGGACGCGTAGTCTTTCAGCAGCATGAGTCCGGACGCCGTGCACGCTCAGTGGATCAGCTTCAGTTGCAGTGCCTTGAGCACCGCCTGAAGCTTGTTGACGCAGCCGAGCTTCTGGGTTGCATGGTGAATGTGCCGTGCGGCGGTTTGCTCGCTGATGCCGAGGATGGCTCCCAACTCCCACGCGGTCTTGCCCTCCATGGTCCAGCGCAGGCTCTCGAGTTCGCGAGGGGTCAAGGCCGGTCTGTCGTTGGCACGCGATTCCGGGAGCAGCACATGAAATGCGGCGGCCTCCATGAAGACCGCCAAGAGCTGCAGATCGGCTGCCAGACGTGCAATCTCCGCCGAGTTGTCGGGCAGCGATCGGTCGCGATCGACGCCGATGTAGAAGTGACGCCTGTCGGGCAGATGCAATGCATATGCAACACCGGCGTGATATCCGAACCGGGCTTGTGCCTCCCACTTATCGGCCTGTCCTGCGGCGACATAGGTGCTCTGATTCCAGACGATGGGCAAGTTGGAGCGCCTGCAATGTTGCGCGACGGGGTCACGACGTGCTGTGGTCTCGGTGCGAGTCTGTCGATAGGCGGAAGGGCCGTTGCCAACCCAGAAAAATTTGGGATGGCCCGCCGTGTCGTCGACGACCGCGGTCACGTCAACAGTTTCGAAGCCCATCCGCTGGGTGCAAGCAACGGCTTGGGTCAAGAGAGCGCTGGAATCGCGTACTTCGAGTACAGAGGCAAATACATCGACGAGCATTGCCTTTCCTCCTCGTGCCTATCGCATCGGATCTTCGATCGACGATTCTGAGCATCGGCAATGGTCCGCGCCTGATCGCACTGCATCGTTGCAATGAAGGGGTCGCGATGTCAACAGCGGCGATGGGGGATGCGATCTCTCTGCGCGGCAAGATCCCGCCGATATCCCCCATAAATCTTGTTGACACGTTTGCCCACGCCGGCGAGCATGCCCGCGCATTTTCGATGCGTGGACCTCGAAGCAGCTCCACGTTCTCTGGATCACAGCTCACATGGCCAACGTCGCGCCAGCCATCTCGCCGGGGGACCTTTGCTATCCACTGAATTCACTTCGGTATTGGACGTGTCCAGTGCGTCCGAGTACTTGGTGACGGCCGTCAAGCTTGCGCAACGTTCGGGGTTCCGGACGATCGCGGCCCACCGCGGTCCTTGACTTGCCTGACGGAAAGTCAAACTTCTATTGGGCAGACAGCGCGCCAGCTGCATATCGCGAGACTGCGGAGTATTCGGACTCTCGCGACCCCGTTTCGCAGCATTGCAAGAATTCAGCGTTGGCTATCGTCTGGAGCTGAACCGCAGTATCGACCCATTCTTAACACGACTTGTCGAGCGACGAGCAACAGGGGGCGCTGATGGTGTTGAGTGAGTTTACGGCTGTACTCTCCGCGACAGATCGCGTAGACCTGCAGAGGGAAGTTGTCCGGTTTGCTACCTGGCTTGGCTTTGACAAAGTGTGCGCAGCGGTCGCCCACGATAGACCGGGCCGCGAGCCAGAATTTTTGACAGTGCACAACACTCCAGCGGCTTATATGCCGACGTTTCTGGATCTCTCTCGCGCTCGCGTCGACCCAGTGATGCAACACTGCAAGCGATCCCCAACTCCGATTGCTTGGGACCAAGCAACATACGTGGCGGCCGACAAAGGCGAGATGTGGGAGCATCAGGCGGCCTTTGGCTACTGTTCGGGGGTTGTGGTGGCCATGCACTTCGGCGCCGGCCGTCACTTCTTCGTCGGTATGGACCGCGACCAGTCGCTGCCCACTTGTCCAGCCGACCTAAGCCGGATGGTCGCCGACCTGCAGTTGTTCGCTGTCCATGCTCAGGATGCCGCATTTCGCATCTTGCGCCCGGAGTCCGCATGCTCGGAGGTGCCGCAACTGACCGCACGAGAACTTGACGTCCTCCGCTGGACGATCGAGGGCAAGACAGCGTGGGAGGTGGGTCGCATTCTTGCGATTAGCGAGCAAACAGCCGCACGGCACATCAACAATGCAGCACAGAAGCTTGGCTGCGTGAACAAGCTGCAAGCTGCACTGAGAGCAATACAACTCGGACTCTTGTCCTAGGCAGTATGACCAGCGTCCGACGCACTACACATTCAAGACAGCGCAGATGTACTTGGCAATATAGGCTGTCCGATACGTGTCTCGCTTAGGCGAATGCTAAACGGCCGGCACGCAGCCCGCTGAGCCGAGCAGAAAAGCGGGCGTAGGGCGCATTTGGCGGGTGCGGCATATTCGCAAGGGCTGCTCACTGTAGGGGGGATGGGAGCATTCGAAACGAATTGGCCTGCGCATAGGCAACACGCCTCGACGGACGTGCGTGAAGTACTCGTGCACTGCGCCCAGATCAATAGCCTTCTGAGTTCGTGCCGCCGTGCTTGTCTCGTCATGTCGGGCAACCCACCGACCGCACGTATACCTGAGAGATGGTCTATCAATACGGGCGCAGGCTGACTAGCGTAGCGCACCGGTGCTGACCACTACCAAGAAGGAGTGGGGGACGACGTCTGTGTGGTGCCGCCGCTGATTTGTCGCAGGAGACTGGGGCTGATGGGCAACGGCCCCGAGTTGGCCACGCTGGCCTGACGTTGTGGTTGAGAAAGGACCGGTGTTTGCAGTTGCGACATCTCTTGCTCCTGGGTGGCGATGCACGCGTTTGCGTGCATCGGCATTGCACCAACAAGAGGAGTACTGCGTAACTGTCAACTCTTACAGCTTGCGCAAGGGGTAGCCGCAGATCTAACCCATTCCTTATCGGATTAGGCCTACGCGTAGCGCCTTTAGGACAGCCTGGTGCTTGTTCACGCAGCCGAGCTTGTGCGTCGCGTTGTTGATGTGAAGAACGGCTGTACGTTCACTGATACCCAGAATGTTGCCGACTTCCCAAGCGGTCTTGCCTTCCATCGTCCACCGAAGACTTTCCAGTTCCCTTGGCGTGAGTGCTGGGAAATCCACCTGAGGCAATGCCGGCACGAGTACACGCAACGCCGAATCTTGCGCATGAACTGCGAACAATTGCAGGTCTGCCACCATTCGCGTGACCTCGGCAGAGCTTGGCGGCAATGGCTGATCTCGATCAACGCCAATGAAGAAGTGCCTCCCCTCCGGCAAATGAAGCGCAAGTGCGATTCCTGTTCGGTATCCAAAGCGAGCCTGCATCTCCCATCGAGGACCAAGTCCCAGCCCCGTGTAAGTGTCCTGATTCCAAATGATGGGCACGCTCGCGCGCTTGCAGTGTTGCGCTACAGGATCACGCCGGCCATCCTCCAAAGACTCGGACAACGCCCGATAGGCAGGGGGCGCGTTGTTCACCCAAACGAAGTCTGATTCGGCTTGAAAGTGGTCGACGACAGCCGTGGCAGTGACCGTCTCGAAGCCGAGTCTCTGCGTGAAGCCCACGACCTCGGCGAGGAACTCCTCGCGAGTCTTCGCCTGCAGCACCGAAGTGAAACCACCCTGCAGCATGAAACGTGTCGACCCCCAAAAACATTTGTGCCGGCCGCCCCTCACCTGCAAGGACTTACAGATGCAAGGACTTACAGATGTCAAGCACGTCAGGAGCTAGGACACTCCCCGGCATCAACAACCCCTCGGTCATTCAACGCAGGACCCCGAGACACATGACACCAGCCTGGATCGTCTGCGCTTGGCCCCCGCTATTGTGGCAGGCCGAAAGCGCGCCAGAACTGCATTTTGTGCATCTTGGCACACGGGTATTGGACCCCGGTGACCAGGACCATCCGTGCAGCGGCCAGACAGTTTGGGGTGACCCATCTCGGGAGCGCGCCGCTGGCGTCGCTTGGGATTGGATCGAAATCCAGGATGGCATCGTCGCCATGGCCGACCCGCTCGCACTCGTCACCAACCTCAAGCTGACCGACTCTCAAGGCGAGATCCTCCCCACGATGCAGGCCGCCTTGCACCTCAACGAAATCGTCCACACACTGCCCTGGCAATCCGAGGTGCAAAGAGCACTGCACCGCGTGGCTGCCTGACGCCTCAGCCAGTGGCGGCGCCTGCCGGACGCAGCATCTCGGTGTGCGGGATCCCGTCCTCCATGTAGCGCTCGCCAATGACGACGAACCCGGCTTCCTCGTAGAACGCTTCGAGCCGCGACTGCGCTGAAATTCGAATCCCGGTCTCGGGAAAGGCGTGCTCCGCCAGTGCGATGGTTCGGCTGACGAGCTCACGCCCCAACCCTTGGCCCCTTCCGGCCGCTGTCGTGATCACCCGCCCAATGGAGGGCTCCGCGTACTTCAACCCGGGGTCGATCAGCCGTGCATAGGCGAGCGGCATCGGCTCGCGCGGCGACCAGGCCGCGACATGCCAGGCGTGCTCATCCAACCCATCGGCGTCGAGGTAGATGCACGCCTGCTCGATGACGAACACCTGCTGCCGCGCCATGTAGATGAACTGCAGCTCGCGCAGCGTCAGGTCGTCGAAGCGGCACAGGCGCCATGCCAGGTCAGGAGAGCGAGTGAGGGGATCGGTCATTCGGCAATGATGCCGTGGGTTGGGGTCGGGTCATCGGGCGCGGCCTCGGCGGGGGGTCCCGGGTTGCACCCGGGCTACTCGACGAAGGGTTCGACCACCTTCAGCACGCGCTCGACGTACACATCCTTCTCGCCCACCGGCGCCACGTAGTGCAGCGCCTTCGTCGCCGCCTCGACCCCCGCGCGCTTGACCATCATCCACGCCGCCAGGTACTGCGACGACATGCAGCCGCCCGCCGTCGCGATCGGCCCCTTGGCGTGGAAGGGCGCATCGACCACCCGCACGCCGGCCTGCACCACCCAGGGCTTGGTGGTCAGGTCGGTGCAGGCGGGCAGGTCGGACAGCAGGCCCAGCCGCGCCATCAGCAGCGTGCCGGAGCATTGCCCGGCGATGAGCTGGCGCAGCGGGTCGAGCTGGAAGCTGTCGAGCAGGGCGCTGTTCTCGGCGATGGCGCGGGTGTAGATGCCGCTGCCGAAGATGACCGCGTCGGCGCGGTTGGCGAACTCCAGCGGCTGCTGCGCTTCCACGACCACGCCGTTCATCGAGGTCACGCGCGCGGTCGGGCTCGTGATCTGCGCCTTCCACCCGTCGGCCCGCAGGCGGTTCAGAATGCCCAGCGCGATGAACGAGTCGAGCTCGTTGAAGCCATCGAAGGTGAGGATGGCGATGTCCACTCAGTCTTCCAGCAGGCTGCGCAGCATCCAGGCGGTCTGCTCGTGGATCGCCAGGCGCTGCGTGAGCAGGTCGGCGGTGGGCTCGTCATTGGCGCTGTCGGCCAGCGGGAAGATGCCGCGTGCGGTGCGTGCCACCGCCTCATGGCCTTCGACCAGGATGCGCACCATGTCGAGGGCGCGCGGCGGCGTGCCGGGTGCATCCTTGATGGAGGCGAGCTGCCCGAACTGCGCATACGAGCCCGGCGCCGGGTGGCCCAGCGCGCGGATGCGCTCGGCGATCGGATCGACCGCGTTCCACAGCTCGGTGTACTGCGCCATGAACATGGCATGCAGCGTGTTGAACATCGGGCCGGTGACGTTCCAGTGGAAGTTGTGGGTGGTGAGGTACAGGGTGTAGGTGTCGGCCAGCAGGCGGCTCAGGCCGGTGGCGATGGCGCCGCGGTCCTTGTCGCTGATGCCGATGTGGATGCCGACCGGGCCGGAGTTCGCGTCTGCTTTCGATTTCTTGGCCACTGTTCACTCCTGATGTTCGTTTGAATTCAGTCTATCGGTTGCACCCGCGGCCCGCCAATCACTTGACGTCATCGTGGCCATAGTTTCGGCGCTCAGCCTGTGAGCCGCTTCACGCCCACCAGCTCGCAGGCATAGATGGCGTTGCGCAAGGCGGCGATGGCCTCGTAGCGGGTGAAGGTGCGCCGCCAGGCCAGCACCACGCGGCGCGTGGGCGGCGGCGGCGAGAACGGGATGTAGACCACGTGCGGCTGCGTGTCCTTGGGCACGCTCAGCTGCGGCACCACGGTCACGCCCATGCCCGAGGCCACCATGTACTTGATCGTCTCCAGCGACGAGCCCTCGAAGCTCTTGCGGATGCCCTCGGCGTCGCTCGAGAAGCGGGCGTACTCCGGGCAGACCTCCAGCACGTGGTCGCGAAAGCAATGGCCGGTGCCCAGCAGCAGCATGGTTTCCTGCTTGAGCTCCTCGGCGCTGATGCGCTTGCGCTTGGCCAGCGCATGGCCCTTGGGCACCGCCACCATGAAGGGCTCGTCGTACAGCGGCGCGACCGCCAGGCCGGTGTCGGGGAAGGGCTCGGCCATGATGGCGGCGTCGAGCTCGCCGGTGCGCAGCATGTCGAGCAGCTTGACGGTGAAGTTCTCCTGCAGCATGAGCGGCATCTGCGGCACGCGCTCGATGGCCTGCTTGACCAGGTCGGGCAGCAGGTAAGGCCCGATGGTGTAGATGACGCCCAGGCGCAGCGGCCCCGACACCGGGTCCTTGCCGCGCTTGGCGATCTCCTTGATGCCGGCCGCCTGCTCGATCACCGACTGCGCCTGGCGCACGATCTCCTCGCCCAGCGGCGTCACGCTCACCTCGTTGGCGCCGCGCTCGAAGAGCTTCACGTCGAGCTCTTCCTCGAGCTTCTTGATCGCCACGCTGAGGGTGGGCTGGGAGACGTAGCAGGCTTCGGCGGCGCGGCCGAAGTGCCTCTCGCGGGCGACAGCCACGATGTAGCGGAGCTCGGTCAGGGTCATGGGCGAGAAGTATGTCAGCGCCTTGCAATGGATGCACGGCGGTCGATAGTGAATCCGTAGCCCGGGTGCAACCCGGGATTCGACCTCGCCCGACGAACCCCGGGTTGCACCCGGGCTACGCCTTGAGGTACTCCGCCCGCCCCCCCAGCCACCGCGCGATGTGCTTCTCCGCCGCCGCCGGATGCCGCTCCAGCATCACCTGCGCCGCCTGGCGCGCCGCCTTCACCAGGTCCTCGTCCAGCGTCAAATCCGCAAAGCGCAGCAGCGGCGCCCCCGACTGCCGCGCCCCGAGAAACTCCCCCGGACCGCGGATGTCCAGGTCGCGCCGGGCGATCTCGAAGCCGTCGGTGGTCTCGGCCATGGCCTTCAGGCGCGCCTTGCCGGTGTCCGACAGCGGCCCGGTGTACAGCAGCACGCACACGCTGGCCACCGCGCCGCGTCCCACCCGGCCGCGCAGCTGGTGCAGCTGGCTCAGGCCGAATCGCTCGGCGTGCTCGATCACCATCAGGCTGGCGTTGGGCACGTCGACGCCCACCTCGATCACGGTGGTGCTCACCATCACGGCCATCTGGCCGCCGCCGAACAGCGACATCACCGCCGCCTTCTCGGCCGCCGGCATGCGCCCGTGCAGCAGGCCGACCATGCGCCCGGGCAGGGCCTCGACCAGCTGCCCGTGGGTGGCGGTGGCGTTCTGCAGGTCGAGGTGCTCGCTTTCCTCGATCAGCGGACAGACCCAATACACCTGCCGCCCTTGCTCGACCTCGTCGCGGATGCGGGCGATCACGGCGTCGCGCTTGCCGTCGGCGAAGACCTTGGTGACGACCGGCGTGCGACCGGGCGGCAGCTCGTCGATGGTGGAGATGTCGAGGTCGGCGAACAGCGTCATCGCCAGCGTCCGCGGGATCGGCGTCGCGCTCATCATGAGCAGGTGCGGCTCCAGCGCCTGCTGCTCCAGCTTGCTGCGCAAGGCCAGCCGCTGCTGCACGCCGAAGCGATGCTGCTCGTCGATGATCGCCAGGCCCAGCCGGTGGAAGGCCACGTCTTCCTGGATGACGGCGTGCGTGCCGACGACCAGGCCCGCTTCGCCCGACGCGACGCGCGCCAGCATCTCGCGGCGCGCCTTGCCCTTGCGGCTGCCGGTGAGCCAGGCGATGCCCACGCCCAGCGGCTCGAGCCAGCCGATCAGCTTGCGAAAGTGCTGCTCGGCGAGGATCTCGGTGGGCGCCATCAGCGCGCATTGCCAGCCGGCATCGATGGCGATGGCCGCGGCCAGGGCGGCCACCACCGTCTTGCCGGAGCCCACGTCGCCTTGCAGCAGCCGGTGCATGGGCGTGTCGCGCTGCAGGTCGGCCGCGATCTCCTCGGCGACGCGTCGCTGCGCGCCGGTGAGCGCGAACGGCAGCGCCGCGAGCAGGCGCTCCTGCAGGCCACCTTGGCGCAGCACGAAGCGCGGTGCGCGCTGCAGCTCGCGCTCGTGGCGTGCCTGCAGCTGCGACAGCTGCTGTGCCAGCAGCTCCTCGAACTTCAGCCGCCGCCACGCGGGATGGCTGTGGTCTTCCAGCGCGGCCAGCGCGACGTCGGGCGTCGGCTGATGCAGGAAGCGCAGCGAGTCGCGCAGGCTCGCCAGGCCCGGCGGCGCCAGCTCGGGCGGCACGATGTCGGACAGGTCGGCACGCGTCAGTCCCCCCGCCACGGCCTTGCGCAGATAGGCCTGCGGCAGCGCCGCGCTGGTCGGGTAGACCGGCGTCAGCGCGGCGGCCAGCGGCGTGTCGGCGTCGACGCCCTTGAAGCTGGGATGCACCATCTCCAGCCCGAAGAAGCCGCCGCGCGCATCGCCGCGCACGCGCACCCGATGCCCGGCGGCCAGCGCCTTCTGGTGCGACGGATAGAAGTTCAGGAAGCGCAGCACCAGCTCGTCGCCGGCGTCGTCGGCCAGGCGCACGACGAGCTGGCGGCGCGGTCGGAACTGGATCTTCGCGTCGCGCACCACGCCTTCGACCTGCGCGGTGTCGCCGTCGCGCAGCGCCGCGATGGGCGTGATGCGGGTCTCGTCTTCGTAGCGCAGCGGCAGGTGCAGCGCGAGGTCGATGTCTCGCACGAGGCCGAGCTTCGCGAGGGCTTTTTGGGGCGCGGAGGAGGGCGTGGCGTGCAAGGTGTTTGCTAGTATGCCGCCGCGACTTTCGTCGCCAATCACACCAACACTTTGGAGGAGTTCCCGATGAGGACCATGTTCCCGGACCTGGGGGCCGGAATGCTTCGCCTTGCCCGCCTGCTGTGCGTGGCGGGCGCCGTTGCGCTGACGGGCTGCGCGAGCTTCTACGTCGACGCATCGACCAAGGAAGTGAGCGCGGCGCAGTTCAAGAAGCCGGCCGAGCTCAAGCCGGTGCAGCTGCTGTTCGAGTTCCAGACCAAGGGCACGCAGAACTCGCGCGCCACCGACTTCCTGAAGGCGCAGGTCGCCGAGCAGGTGAAGATCAGCGGGCTGTTCTCGCAGGTGAGCGACGGGCCCGTGACCGGCGGCGCGCTGCTCAGCGTGACCCTGAACAACGTGCCGCTGAGCGACGACGCCTTCGCCAAGGGGTTCGTTACCGGGCTGACCTTCGGCCTGGCCGGCTCGCAGGTGTCCGATGGCTATGTGTGCACCGTCAAGTACGTCAACGGCAGCCAGACGCCGCTGGCCAAGACCGCGCGCCACGCCATCCACACCAGCATGGGCGCCACCGGCGGCCAGCCGACCGGCACGAAGGCCGACAACATGGAAGCGGCGGTCCGCACCATGACCCGCCAGGTCGTCAGCACCGCGCTGAACGACCTCTCCCAAGATCCTTCGTTCAAGTGAGGCGCGCGATGACTTCGAACCTCCATTCCTTCGTGCGGCGCGCCTGCGTCGGCGGCTTCCTCGTGGCCGCGGCGCTGCTCACCGGCTGCGCCCAGATCAAGCTCGGCGCGCCGGCGGCCAGCGTCGACAACATCCAGCGCGCCAAGGCGGCGGTCACGACTCCCGTCGCGGTCGGCGAGTTCAAGGCGCCGCAAGGCAAGGACGCCGCCCTCGATGCGGGCCTCGACCTGCGCAGCAACACCGTGTCCTCGCCCATCCAGGGCTCCTTCGCGCAGTACCTGAAGGAGACGCTGAGCGTCGAGCTGCGCGCCGCCGGCCTGCTCGATCCCGCCTCCGCCGCGGTGATCAGCGGCGCCCTCACAGGCAGCCAGGTCGATGCGGGCGCCTCCAAGGGGCTGGGCAGCCTGGGCGCACGCTTCGTCGTCATGCGCGCGGGCACCAAGGTCTACGACAAGGAGTTGCGCGTGCAGGCCAGCTGGGAGTCGTCCTTCGTCGGCGCCGTGGCCATCCCCGCCGCGGTGAACGAGTACACCGCGCTGTACCGCAAGCTCGTCGCCCAGCTGCTCGACGACCCGGCCTTCCGCGCCGCGCTCAAGACCTGAACCCCCGCGCGGCCCGCCGCGCGCTGCGCCGCCGATGGGACAATCGGCGGCGCATTTTTTGTGGCGCCCTGCATGCCGTCTCCCACCCTCACGCTGAGCGATTTCGACTTCGACCTTCCGCCGGAGCTCATCGCCCAGCATCCGCCTGCCGAGCGCAGCGCATCGCGGCTGCTCGACGGCACCGGCGAACACGGCATCGACCGGGTCTTCCGCGAGCTGCCGGGCCTGCTCCAGCCGGGTGACCTGCTGGTCTTCAACGACACCAAGGTCATCAAGGCGCGCCTGTGGGGCGCCAAGGCCAGCGGCGGTGCGGTGGAGGCGCTGGTCGAGCGCGTGCTGGCACGCAACGAGGTCTGGGTGCACCTGCGCGCCAGCAAGTCGCCCAAGCCCGGCAGCGTGGTGCACTTCGAGGGGCCGGCGGGCGAGCGCTTCGGCGCCGAGGTGCTGGGCCGGGCCGGTCCCGAAGGCGATCTGTTCCACCTGCGCTTTCCCGACGAGCCGCTGGCGCTGCTGGAGCGCTTCGGGCATGTGCCGCTGCCGCCCTACATCACGCATGCCGACAGCGCCGACGACGAGCGGCGCTACCAGACGGTGTTCGCGCGCCATCCCGGCGCGGTGGCGGCGCCCACGGCGGCGCTGCACTTCGACGAGCCGCTGCTCGCGATGCTGGCGCAGCGCGGCGTCGCGCGGGCCAGCATCACCCTGCATGTCGGCGCGGGCACCTTCCAGCCGGTGCGCAGCGAAGACATCGGCCAGCACCGCATGCACAGCGAATGGTTCGAGGTGAGCGCCCCGACGGTGGAGGCGATCGCCCGCACCCGCGAGCGCGGCGGGCGCATCGTCGCGGTCGGCACCACCACGCTGCGCGCGCTCGAGTCGGCGGCGCTGTCGGGCACGCTGCAAGCCGGCGCGCGCGAGACCGACATCTTCATCACGCCGGGCTTTCGCTTCCAGGTCGTCGACCGGCTGCTCACCAACTTCCATCTGCCCAAGAGCACGCTGCTGATGCTGGTGAGCGCCTTCGCAGGCCTGGCGCACATCCGCGCGCTGTACGCCCACGCGATCGCCGAGCGCTACCGCTTCTTCAGCTACGGCGACGCGATGCTGCTGGAGCGGCGCGCGGCCTGAACCGCCTCAGGGCTGCAGCGCCGGGGTCAGGTCGCCGGCCTTCTCGCGCACGCCGGCCAGCGGCTCCAGGCCGAAGCGGCGGGTGATGAGCTTCAGGATGGAGCCGGTGTCGTAAGGCGTGTGGTCGACGAAGCCGCGCCGCACGCCCGGCCCGATGAGCAGCGCCGGGATGCGCGTGCCGGGGCCGAGGCGGTCGCCCCAGCCGGGGCCGCTCGGCGGCGGCACATGGTCCCAGTAGCCGCCGTTCTCGTCGTAAGTGAGCACGATGAGCATGTCCTTCCACTGCGGGCTCGCCTTGAGCTTGTCGAGCAGGTCGGCCATGTGCTGGTCGCCGCTCTTGACGTCGGTGTACGACGGGTGCTGGGTGTAGCGGCCGGCCGGCTTGTAGAAGCTCACCGCGGGCAGGGTGCCGGCGGCGACGTCGCGCAGCAGGTCGTCGCCGTCGCGCAGGTGCTGGGCCCGGTCCGCAGCGCCGGGCGCGAAGCGCGCGTGGTAGTTGAACGGCTGGTGGTGCGGCTGGAACATCGGGCTGCCTTCGTCGCGGGTGTAGATCACCTGCCGCTTGACCGAGGGCGGCTGGCGCCCGTCGGCCAGCGCCGCGTTCCACCCGCCCGAATACCAGGTCCACGAGATGCCCTTGGCCGACAAGGTGTCGCCGATGGTGCGCTGGGTCTGCGGCGGCACCGGCTGGCCCATGCTGCCGCTGCCCTTGGGATCGACCAGGTCCAGCGAGCCGCCTTCGGCCGGCGGCACGCCGCTGGGCTGGTACGACGGCTGCGAGGTGTTGACCGACCAGCCGTCGGGCGTGACCTGGCCGCCGCCGCCGCTGACCACCTGCACCGCGCCCACGTTGGCGGACGGCGATCCGGGCTTTTTGGTGAGCTTGCCGTCGGGGTCGAGCTTGACGCGCATGCTGTCCGGCGCGTTCTCGTGCCGCGCCGCGCAGGCGCAGATCAGGTACTGGTGGTTCAGGTAGGAGCCGCCGAAGGCGCCCATGAAGAAGCGGTCGGCCAGCGTGTACTCGCGCGCCCATTGCCACAGGCGGAACGGCGAGCCGTCGTAGTAGCCCATGGTCCAGCCGCCCACCTGCGACATCGCCGCGAACAGGTTGTTGCGGCCGCCGTTGATCTGCTCCTGGTTGTGGAAGAAGGCGTGGATGGGGCTGGGCACCCGCTGGTCGATGCTGCGGCTCACCGGCGGCGCATCGATGCGGAAGGGCTTGTTGGGCATGGGCGGGAAGCGCGGGTCGGGCTTGCCGTCGTTGCCGAAGGTGATCAGCTCCTTCAAGGGCGTGCCGTCGTGGTCGAGCTGCGTCGCCTGCTCGGCGGTGGCGTTGGCGATGCCGTCGGCGCCGGGGAACAGGCCGTACAGGTTGTCGAAGCTGTGGTTCTCGGCGTAGATCACCACGATGTGGCCGATGCGCTGCAGCGCGGCATCGCCGGCAGGCGGCGTGGGCGCGGCGCAACCGGCGAGGGCGGCGGCAGCGAGCAGACAGGCGAGGCGGGAGGAACGAACCGTCATGGGCAACTCCGCACTGTGCTTGAAGGGACGCGATCCTAGCGCGCCGCGCCGCGCGGCATCAATGCCCGCGAAGCCGCCAAGCGACAATCGACGCATGCTGCAGTTCGACTTGCTCAAGACCGAAGGCCTGGCCCGGCGCGGCCGCCTCACCCTGAACCACGGCGTGGTCGACACGCCCATCTTCATGCCGGTGGGCACCTACGGCACGGTCAAGGGCGTGATGCCGCAGTCGCTGGAGGCGATGGGCGCGCAGATCATCCTCGGCAACACCTTCCACCTGTGGCTGCGGCCCGGGCTCGACATCCTGCAGCAGTTCGGCGGCCTGCACCGCTTCGAGGGCTGGAACAAGCCCATCCTCACCGACAGCGGCGGCTTCCAGGTCTGGTCGCTGGGCGACATGCGCAAGATCAGCGAGGAAGGCGTGAAGTTCGCGTCGCCGGTGAACGGCGACAAGCTGTTCCTCACGCCCGAGACCAGCATGCAGATCCAGCGCGTGCTCGACAGCGACATCGTCATGCAGTTCGACGAATGCACGCCCTACGAGACCAAGGGTCACGTCACCACCGAGCGCGAGGCGCGCATCTCGATGGAGCTCAGCCTGCGCTGGGCGCGTCGCTGCCTGGCGGAGTTCCGGCGGCTCGAGAATCCGAACGCGCTGTTCGGCATCGTGCAGGGCGGCATGTTCGAGTCGCTGCGCGAGGAGTCGCTAGCCTCGCTGGTCGAGCTGGACCTGCCGGGGTATGCGATCGGCGGCGTCAGCGTGGGCGAGCCCAAGGAGGCGATGCAGCGCATCGTGGCCCACACGCCGCAGCGCCTGCCGGCCCACAAGCCGCGCTACCTCATGGGCGTGGGCACGCCGGAGGACCTGGTCGACGGCGTGGCCGCGGGCGTCGACATGTTCGACTGCGTCATGCCCACGCGCAATGCGCGCAACGGCCACCTGTTCACCCGCTTCGGCGACCTGCGCCTGCGCAATGCCCGCTACCGCAGCGACGAGCGGCCGGTCGACGAGACCTGCGCCTGCACCACCTGCACCGGCTTCTCGCGCGCCTACCTGCACCACCTGGACCGCTGCGGCGAGATGCTGGGGCCCATGCTCACCAGCATCCACAACCTGCACTACTACCTGAACCTGATGAAGGAGATGCGCGAGGCGCTGGAGGCGGGCGAGTTCGCCGCTTACGTGGCGCGGTTCAGGCAGGACCGATTGCGCGGCGTGTAGCCCGGGTGCAACCCGGGTCGCACCCGGGCTACCAGAACGACCAGTTCCCCGTGGCGACCACCCACACCCCCAGCACGCCGTTGGTCACCGCGTGCGCAATGATCGGCACCCACAGCTTGCCGGTGCGCACGTACAGCCACGCATAGGCGAGCCCGGCCACCACCGCGGCCAACCACAGCGTGTGCACCAGCGTGAACACGAAGGTCGACAGCGCGATCGCCTTCACGCTGACGCGCTGCGGCATCACCGTCTCGAACTGCGGCCGCTCGAACCAGCGCATCAGGAAGGAGCGCCAGAACAGCTCCTCCATCACCGGCACCAGCAGCGCCGCGCCAATCCAGCGCACGGCGACCAGCGGCCAGTCGATGCGGCCGTCGCCGTGCAGCGGCATGAAGGTGGCGGCGGGCTCGCCCAGCTGCATCCAGGGTGCGTCGAGGGCGATCCACAGGCCGAACACCACCAGCCCCACACCCACCGCCAAGCCGGCCTCGCGGCCATCGGGGCGCATCTGCACCGCCAGCTCGCCGTAGTCCCGCCGATACCACCACAGCGCCGCGCCGACGACCACCACGCCGACGCCGTAGATCCAGCGCGGGTCGATGCCGGTCGAGCCGTCGTTCGGCAGCATGCCGCGCAGCGCGAGCAGTGCCAGGAACAGCGCGAACGGAAGCACGCGCACGACAGCGCCGCGGCTCAGCGACAAATGCATGGGGACTGTCTCCTCGTTGTGGCGGCGATTGTCTCGGAGCGCCGCCACCACCGGGGACATCACCCCACGGATGCGGGGTGGGTCAGCCGCTGGCGAGCAGCGAGCCGACGCGCTCGCGCAGCATCGACGGCGTCACGGACGACGCCGGCACCGGCGCGCCGGCGACCAGGCCGACCCGGCTGAACCAGCCGCGGCGGAAGGGCTTGGTCATCGCCGCGCCATCGACGCGCGAGAAGAACGAGCCCCACAGGTTCTGCAGCGCCAGCGGCACCACCGGCACCGGATGGGTCTCCAGCACCTTCATCACGCCGCCCTTGAATTCACCCAGCTCGCCGTCGCGGGTGATGGCGCCCTCGGGAAAGATGCACAGCAGGTCGCCCTCGGCGAGCACCTGGCGGGCCTGCGCGAACGCGCGCTCGTAGGTCGCGGCATCTTCCCGCTGGGAGGCGATGGGAATGGCCTTGGCCAGCTTGAACAGCCAGCCCAGCACCGGAATGCGGAAGATGCGGTGGTCCATGATGAAGCGGATGGGCCGCGGGCTGGCCGCCATCAGCAGCACCGCGTCGACGAAGCTCACGTGGTTGCACACCAGGATGGCGGGGCCCTCGGCAGGGATGTTCTCGTCGCCGCGCACCTTGAACCGGTAGACCAGGCGCGTCGCGACGAAGGCGACGAAGCGGATCAGGTACTCGGGGACCAGCAGGAAGATGTAGGCCGCGACCACGGCGTTGAGCAGGCCGACGATGAGGAACACCTGCGGGATGGTGACCTCGGCCTTCAGCAGCAGGCCCACGCCGATGGCGCTGGCGATCATGAACAGCGCGTTGAGGATATTGTTGGCGGCGATGATGCGGGCGCGGTGGCTGGGCTGCGAGCGAAGCTGGATCAGGGCGTACATCGGCACGCTGTACAGGCCGGCGAACAGCGACAGCAAGGCCAGGTCTGCGATCACGCGCCAGTGCGCCGGCTGCCGCATGAACTCGGCCAGCGTCAGCATCGACGCCGGCGGCAGACCGCGCGAGGCGAGATACAGGTCGATCGAAAAGACGCTCATGCCGATCGCGCCCAGCGGCACCAGGCCGATCTCCACATGCCGGCGCGACAGCACCTCGCACAGTAGCGAGCCGATCGCGATGCCGATCGAGAACGCGACGAGCAGAACGGTCGCGACCTGCTCGTTGCCATGCAGAACCTCCTTCGCGAACGAAGGAAACTGCGACAGGAACACCGCGCCGAAGAACCACATCCACGAAATGCCCAGCAGCGAGCGGAAGACCACGACGTTCTGATGCGCCAGCTTGAGGTTGCGCAGCGTCTCGGTGACCGGGTTCCAGTTGATGCGCAGGCCCGGGTCGCTCGACGGCGAGGGCGGGACGGCCTGCGACAGCAGGCGGCCGACCAGCGCCAGGCCGAGGCAGCTCCACGCCACGATCTCGACGCCGTGCGGGGCGATGTCCATGAGCAGGCCGCCTGCCACGTTGCCCAGCAGGATCGCGACGAAGGTGCCCATCTCCACCATGCCGTTGCCCCCGGTCAGCTCGCGCTCGTTGAGGTGCTGCGGCAGGTAGGCGAATTTCACCGGCCCGAACAAGGTCGAGTGCAGGCCCATCAAGAACACGCAGGCCAGCAGCACGCCGACTTGGTTGTGCACAAAGGCCCAGGCGGCCAGCGCCATGATGGCGATCTCCAGCCACTTCACGAAGCGGATCAGCCGGGCCTTGTCGAACTTGTCGGCGAGCTGTCCGCTGGTGGCCGAGAACAGCAGGAAGGGCAGGATGAACAGCGCCCCGATGGCCAGGCCCGCGAGCTTGGGCGGCAGCCACTCGATCTGCAGCTTGAAGGTCACGAGCAGCGTGAACGCGTACTTGAACAGGTTGTCATTGCCTGCCCCGAGGAACTGGGTCCAGAAGAAGGGCGCGAAGCGGCGCTGCTTCAGAAGCGCGAACTGATTCGGTTCGTCGTGGTGGCTCAAGCGGGTCTCCCTCGTAGGCTCGCGCGAATCTACCGCACGGTGATGGGTGCGTGACCCAGTCCGCTGCGCGTGAGCCATGTGAAAACCGAGTCGACCGTGACGGTTTCGATGCGGTCGCTGAATCGCTTCGCGTTGGGATGGTCGTCGAAGGCCACATTGGCCGCGGTCATGCGCGCGCCCAGGCGGGTGAAAGCGTTCAGGTGCAGCGTGGCGGGCTCGTAGCCTTGCAGCTGCAGCCAGGCCTGGGCGCGCTCGCGGGTCTGCGCGGCCGGGTCCTGGGTCATCGCCAGTGTCTCCAGCGCCCACTGGTTGGATTGCTGGTAGGTCTGCGACCACGGATAGGCGACCATGCTGTAGGCGCGCGTGTGCAGCTGCGCCACGCGCTGGTTGTCCTTGAGCGCCGGCAGCAGCTTGTCCTGCACCGGCGGGGCGAGCACCACGATGCCGGCCTGGTACTCGAACATGTCGTCCAGGAAGAACTCGCCCAGGCCCTGGCGGTAGATGGCCGATTGGGCGCTGCCGCACTGGTTGAGCTTGTGCACCACCCGCCAGGCCGTGCCCTCGCGGTAGGCCAGCCCCATGTGGGAGTAGCGCTGGCCGTAGCGGCCCAGGTCCTGGCCGATGCGCGCCACGACCACCACCTGCGCGCCGCTGTCGTCGAGGCGGCGCGCGACGTGCTCGGCCAGCGTCATGGCGCGCTGCACGTTCTGCGCCTGGGGCGGACGGACCTCGCAGGAGCGCCCCGCGTGGGCGGCGCCGGCGAGCGCCAGCAGCGCCGCTCCCAGGGCGATTCGGGCCTTCATCGCGTCACGCGCTCGTTGTAGAGCAGCGCGGCGCCGATCTCGTTGGGGATGTAGGCGATGGCCTTGCCGGCCGTCGACAGCACCCAGCCGGCGCTGAACGCGGTCACGACGACCAGCGTGCCGGCGGCCACCGACACCGCGCCCACCGCCTGTCCGCTCAGCGTGATGCTGGCGCGGGCGCCGTCGGAGGCGCGCTCGAGCACCCAGACCGTGCCGTTGCTGGCCGCTTCGACCGACACCACGGTCAGGGCCGCGCCGGTCGACAGGATCATCACCGGCGCGGCCACCGAGACGGCAATGGGCAGCATGGACAGCGCACTCGCGTCGGACAGGTCGGACGGATGGGCGCGGGCGCTGCCGGCGGCGAGCACGGCGGCGGCGGCAACACAGGCGAGAAAGCGTTTCATGCGGGTCTCCCGGATCATTCGGCGTCGCGCGCGTTGCGCATCGCCATGCCTTCGCGGCGGGCCTGCTCGACCAGCGCTTCGTGCGCGTCGCGCAGGGTCTTGGCCAGGGTGAAGACCGTGGAGATCAGGAACAGCCAGCACACGCCGAGGTAGGCCTTGTAGGTGGGATTGACCTCCATGCGGAACAGGCCCCAGCCGGTGAGTCCCATGGCCAGCCCGAAGCCGCCCCAGACCACCAGGCCCCACAGCGGCGTGTCGACGCGCCGCTGCTCGTTGTCGCGCACGTACTTGGACAGCGCGAAGGCGGTGGACACGCAGAACACGTAGCCCATCACCATGAAGGCGCGGTCCAGGTCCTGGCCGGGCAGGTAGGCCAGGCCGGTGGCGCACAGGGTGACGGCAGCGCCGAACGAGATCCAGACCTGGGCCTTCCAGGCCTTGGTGTCGTGGCGGATCGCGGTGAGGTTCATGAAGGTCGTGGGATGGTTGAACACGGCCGCGATGGTGACCATGGCGGCGGAGGGCATCAATCGCTTCGCGAAGGGTTGCACCCGATTCACTGGGCGGTACTTCCCCGTGATACTTCTCGTCACAACAATGAGCACCACCCAAGACCTGGTGGCGGCCCTGAAGACCGAACTCAAGGCCGCCGGCATCACTTACGCAGAGCTCGCCGTCCAGCTGGGCATGTCCGAGTCGAGCATCAAGCGCGTGTTCGCCAAGGGCGACATGCCGCTGTCGCGCATCGACGAGGTGCTGCGGGTGCTGAAGATGGACTTCGCCGAGCTGGCTCGCCTCATTGCCGACGCGCAGCCGCCGAGTCGCGAGCTCACGCTCGACCAGGAGAGGGCGGTGGTGGCCGACCGCCGGCTGCTGCTGCTGGCCATCTGCTGCCTGAGCCAGTGGACCTACGAGCAGATGGTGGGCACCTACTCCTTCACCGAGGCCGAGTGCGTGGCCTACCTGGTGGCGCTGGACCGGCTGGGCATCATCGAGCTGCGGCCGCTGAACCGCTATCGGCTGAAGGTGGCCAAGGGATTTCGCTGGCGGCCCAACGGCCCGGTGATGCAGTACTTCCGGACTCAGGTGGTGGGCGATTACTACAGCGGCGGCTTCGACGCCGAGGGCGAGATGCTGATGCTGGTGCACGGCCAGATCAGCCCCAGCCAGGCCTCGGGCTTCGTCGACCGCCTGCAGCGCGTGGGCAGCGACTTCGCCCAGCAGCACCTGGCCGACCAGAAGCTGCCGTCCGCGCAGCGGCGGGCGTACACGCTGGTGGTCGGCATGCGCTCGTGGCTGTTCGCTGCCTTTCGCGACCTGCGGCGCGATCCGGACGCCGACTGAGCCGAGCTCAGGCGGCGCGCACCTCGATGCGTCGCGGCCGGGCTTGCTCGAGCTTGGGCAGGCGCAGGGTCAGCACCCCGTCCTTCAGCGTGGCGTCGATGTGCCCGCTGTCGAGCTCCCGGCTCAGCGTGAAGCTGCGCCGGTAGCGCCCCGAGCGCACTTCCGCGTACACGGCTTGCAGCGACTGCAGCTCGCCCAGCGCCACCGGCGCCTCGATGGTGAGCGTGTCGCCGTCGACGCCGATCGAGAGCGATTCGCGGCTCGCGCCCGGCAGGTCGGCGACCAGGGTGATGCCCGCGTCGTCCTCGGTGACGTCGACCAGCGGAACCAGCGGGGGCGTGGGGTCGGTGGCGGCCTCGTCGCGACGGGCCAGGTCTTGCGTGCTCATCGTGAACCTCCTTTCTGGGTGGGAATCAGCGTGCGTCCTTCACTTCGATGCGGCGCGGCTTCGACGCCTCGCGCTTTTGCACCTGGATGCGCAGCACGCCGTTGGTGTAGGTGGCGTTGACGCGATCCGGGTCGGCGTCCTCCGGCAGGCTCACGACGCGGCGGAAGCTGCCTGCGGGCCGTTCGCTGGCGTAGACCGTCTGCTTGGCGCCGCCCTCGACCTGCCGGCGGCGCTCGCCGGCGATGGTCAGCAGGCCCTTGTCGACCGTGACGTCCAGCTTGGACATGTCGATGCCGGGTGCGAAGGCGAAGATCTCCACCGCGTCGGCGGTCGTGCCGATGTTGACGGCCGGAAAACTGCCACGCTCGACCGCGCGGATGCTGGCGTTGAACGGGCGGTTGCCGAGCAGGCGATCGATCTGCCGCTGCAGCGCGTCGAAGTCGGCGAACACGTCGCCGGGAAAGCTCATCAGGGATGGGACCATGGTGTGCGCTCCTTTCTCGGTTCGGGTTCCGGAAACGCTCGACGCGCGCACCTCGGTCGCTGGTGGCGGAGCCGGCTGGCGTCACGCGTCGGCGAGGGGAGAAATAGGAGCCGTCGCGGGCGTTTCAAGAGCCCGCGTTTTGAAGGCCGCGAGGGCGCTTCAGGGCAGCGAGAGTGCCGCAGGCGCGGGGCTGGCCGCGGCGGCGACCGTGCCCATGGCCGATGCACCGACCGCCGCGGCGGTGGTGGTCCGGGAGGCCGGATCGAGCAGGGCCAGCGCGGGGCTCTTCAATTGGCGGGCATAGCCGACCACGGTCTGGCCGGGGTCGTGCGGCAGGTGACGCGACGGATCGGCGCCGCGCAAGATCAGGTAGCCGACCAGCTCGGCCTGCTGCTGCGGCTGCGCCAGGTAGCTCGGCGTGATGACGCGCGCCAGCGGCAACCAGGGCAGCTGGTTGGCCTGCCGGGCGGGCACACGGTTGGCCAGCTCGGGCGCGCGGTCCAGCCACCAGTCGAGCGCGACGCGGTTGCCGTCGCGCAGGGCGGCGTCGAAGCCGGCCGGCAGCTGGCCGGCGAAGGCGCCCAGCCCGGCCCGCGCGGTATGGCCCTGCGCCTCGAGCACGCGGGCGAAGCGCGAATCGAGGTGGCTGGGGTGCAGCGCGCCCAGCACGCCGAAGTTCAGGCCGCGCACGGGCAGCTGGCCTTGGTCGAGCCAGCTGTCGAGCACGGTGGCCAGCCCGGCGTCGCGGGCGTTCGGGCAGCTCAACATGCGCACGACGTCGTGCTGGATCGAGCGGGAATCGGCTTCGGCCAGCCAGCGCAGCGCGCTCACCGACTCGGGCGCGGCGCGGCCGAAGTCAGGGCAGGCGTTGGCCTGGGCCAGCGCAGCGAGCGGGGCGGCGGTGCAGGCCTCGGGCGAGGCGCCCTTGGACAGCAGCTCGGGCAGCACCGGCCACAGCGACGGATCGCGCGCGGCGATTGTGAGGGGGCATACGGGCAAACCCGAGGCGATGACGTCTTTGGTCAGCAGGCTGCCAGGACGGTACTCGCCGCAGCGTGCGCTGAGCGCACGTTCGACGCTGTTGAGCTTGTGGCAAGGCGTCGGGTCGCCTTCGGTGGCCTTGTCGAGAGCGTGCATCAGGACGGCCGTGGCGGCACAGCCGGCGCTGATGCACTGTCCCTCGTTCGATTGCTCGTAGGCGAACGTCAGCACCGACGTCGCCGCGCACCCGCCGAGCAGGCCCGTGGCCGCCAGCAGAGCCGCGAACCCCAACGCACGCCCCCAACGTCCCGACCCTGTTTTCATGATGGGCTGCACATCCAAGATCCATGCCGTGCGTCGAAGTGACGCGGCAGGTCGCATGTCTGTAACCCCTTGTGAACCGCGGCTCAGGCCGGACGCTGTTCGAGCAGGTAGCTCGCCTGGTCGTACTGGCCCAGCACGTCGACCAGCCAGGGCAGGAGCGCCAGCAGCTCGTCGTGCAAGGTGTAGGGCGGGTTGATGACGAACACGCCGCTGCCGGCGAGGCCGAAACCCTGCGAATCGGGCTGCTGCACGGTCAGCCGCGCGTGCAGCCAGCCCTTGGGCGCCACGCCCTCCAGGCGCTTGGGCAGCTGCGCCGCCTCGACCTTCTGCACCTGCGGGTACCAGACGACATAGACGCCCTCGGCGAAGCGCTGCAGTGCGTCGCGCAGCGTCGCGACCACGCGGGCGTAGTCGCCATGGCCTTCGTAGCTCGGGTCCATGAGCACCACGCCGCGCCGCGACGGCGGCGGCAGCATGCCCTTGAGGCCGTCGAAGCCGTCCGCGTTCTTCACCTCCACGCCCTTGGCGTGGCCGAGGTAAGCCTCGAGGATGCGGTGGTCGGTGGGATGCAGCTCGAACAGCCGCAGCTGGTCCTTCTCGCGCAGCAGCATGTGGGCGAAGGCGGGCGAGCCGGGGTATTGCTCGAGCGCGCCCTCGGGATTGAAGCTGCGCACTCGCTCGACGTAATCGGCGATCGCCGGCGGCAGGTCGTCGCGCGACCACAGGCGGCCGATTCCCTGCTCGAACTCGCCCTTCTTCTGCGCGTAGCGGCCCTCCAGCGAATACCCTCCTGCGCCTGCGTGCGTGTCGACCAGCCGGTAGGGCTTGTCCTTCTGGTTCATGTAGCGCAGCACGAGCATGAGCACCACATGCTTGAGCACGTCGGCGTGGTTGCCCGCATGGAAGGCGTGACGGTAGGCGAGCATGGCGGCGAGGCGGGAGGAAGGCGCCGACTGTATCGCCTTACACGAATCGCGAAGGACTTGTGCGAGCAGACCCTTTGCCGTCTGCCTAGCATCGCCGGCGTTTCCATCCACTTCCGCACCTCCCCGAATGAGCGCCCTGTTCGAACCCGTCCGCGTCGGCGACCTTGCCCTGGCCAACCGCATCGTCATGGCGCCGCTCACGCGCAACCGCGCCGCGCCGGGGCGGGTGCCTTCGGACCTGGCCGTCACCTACTACGCCCAGCGCGCCAGCGCCGGCCTGCTGATCACCGAGGCGAGCCAGATCAGCCCCGAGGGCCAGGGCTACCTCGACACCCCCGGGATCTACTCGGCGCAGCAGGTGGCGGGCTGGCGGCGCGTCACCGACGCGGTCCACGCGCGCGGCGGGCGCATCGTGATCCAGCTGTGGCACGTGGGCCGGATCTCGCACGTCTCGCTGCTGCCCGAAGGAGCCGTGCCGGTGTCGTCGACGGCGCGCGCGGCCAACGGCAAGACCTTCATCGCCGGCGGCTTCGCGCCGGTGTCGGCGCCGCGCGCGCTGCGCAGCGACGAGCTGCCGCGCATCGTCGACGACTACCGGCATGCGGCGCGCTGCGCGATCGAGGCCGGCTTCGACGGCGTCGAGGTGCACGGCGCGAACGGCTACCTGCTGGACCAGTTCCTGCGCGACAGCGCCAACGACCGCCGCGATGCCTACGGCGGCCCTGTCGCCCACCGCGCGCGCCTGCTCGCCGAGGTGATGCACGCGGTGGTCGACGAGATCGGCGGCGGCCGCACCGGCGTGCGCCTGAGCCCCGTCACGCCGAGCAACGACATCGGCCAGGACAGCGACCCGCAGGCGCTGTTCGAGCATGTGATCGACCGCCTGGCACCGCTCGGACTGGCCTTCGTGCACGTGGTCGAGGGCCAGACCGGCGGCGCGCGCGACATCGCGCCCTTCGATTTCGAGGCCCTGCGCGAGCGCTTCAAGCGCGCCCATCCGGCCGGCGCGTGGATGGTCAACAACGGCTACCACCGCCAGATGGCCATCGACGTGGTCGACTCGGGCCGCGCCGACCTGGTCGCGTTCGGACGCCCGTTCATCGCCAATCCGGACCTGGTGCAGCGCCTGCGCGTCGACGCGCCGCTGAACGCCGTGCAAGCGGCGACCCTGTACGGCGGCGGCGCCGAGGGCTACACCGACTACCCGACCCTGTAGCCCGGGTGCAACCCGGGTCGCATCCGGGCTACGACCGCTTCATCCGCGCCCGGAACAGCTCCACGATCCCCACCTCGCGCGGCCCCGGCACGAGCTCGAAGCCCTGCCCTGCGCTCAGGCTGCCGGGCCGCCGTACCGCGAGATAGAAGCCGCACCAGCCGTTCTGCCCCATGAGCTTCGCCGCCTGGGCGAAGCCCATCGCGGCGTTGAACTTGAAGCAGGGAAAGCGCGGCTCGCTGACGGCGAGCTCGCAGTCGGGAAAGCGCAGCAGGTCGCCGATGAAGACCTCGGTCTCCACCAAGCCGGCCACGGTGAGGTTCTCGCCGAGCGATCCGGGCGGCAGCGGGTCGTTCCAACCGGCCGCGCGCGCCTGGGCGCGGACCGTTTGCCAGAACGGGTAGTGCTCGACCGGGTAGGCGTACACCGCCTTGGTGATGCCGCCGTGCACCGAGAGATCGGCCTGCTCGTCGCCCGCCAGGCCCATCGCCCCGACGGCGACGGCACCCTCCACCGGGCGCTTGCCGATCGCGGTGAGCACGGGGCGCCCGTCGATCAGGATCTCCCGGGCCTGAGCGACGTTGACGCTGCGAACGGAGAAGGGCATGCGGCGCATCATGCCGCAGCACTGCGGCGCGGCATGATGTGCACGCCGTTCGGGTCGAACTGCAGGAACACCTCTCGCCCCACCGCCAGCTCGCCGCGCTGCAAGGTGGACGTGGCCTGGTGCAGCTGCACGGCGGCATCGGCGCCGGCCACCTCGAAGCGGCACAGCGCGATGTCGCCCAGCGGCAGCGCCTCGACCAGCGTCGCGCGGTGCACATTGGGCCCGGACGGCGGGCTGGCGTGCACGCCGAGGTGCTCGGCCGCGACCACCCAGGTGACGGCGACGCCGTCCTCGATGCGGCCCTTGTCGCGCACCCGCAGGGCCAGCACCTCGTCCCGGCCCCAGGCCAGCCGGGCCCAGCCGGCCTCGCCGGTGTGGTGGAAGCGCCCTTCGAAGTGGTTGCGGATGCCCACCAGCTCGGCCACCCGCGCATTGCGCGGCTGCGACAGCACCTGCGCCGGCGTGCCCTGCTGCAGCGTGCGGCCGCGGTCGAGGATCACCATGCGATCGGCGAGACGGCGCGCCTCGTGCAGGTCGTGGGTGACCAGCACGATGGGCAGCGCGACCGCCCGATGCAGCGCGGCCAGCTCGTGGTACAGGTCGTGGCGCGCGGGCTGATCGACCGCCGAGAAGGGCTCGTCGAGCAGCAGCACCTCGGGCTCGCGCGCCAGCGCTCGCGCCAGGGCGACGCGCTGCTGCTGGCCGCCCGACAGCTCGGCCGGCCGGCGCGCACCGAGACCGTCCAGCCCCAGGCGGCCGAGCAGCTCGCGGGCATGGGCCTGCGGGTCGGGCCGGCCCGAGGCGAGGGCCACGTTGTCGAGCGCCCTCAGGTGCGGGAACAGCGCGTAGTGCTGGAACACCAGCCCGACGCGGCGCTGCTGGGCGCTCCAGCGCACGCCGGCCGCGGCGTCGAACCAGGTCCGGTCCCGGCAGACGATGGTCCCGCGGTGCGGGTGGGTGAGGCCGGCAATGCAGCGCAGCAGGGTTGACTTGCCGCTGCCCGAGGGCCCGACCAGCGCGACCAGCTCACCCGCGGCGCAGTCGAAGCGCGCGGCCAGCGGCACCGGCGCCGCCTGCTCGACGTCGACGCTCAGCATCAGCGCTCCTGCAGCGGCTGGCGCCGGTTGAGCGCGAACACCAGCGCCAGCGCCGCCAGCGACAGTCCGACCAGCAGCAGCGACATCTGCGCCGCGGCGGCGTTGTCGAAAGCCTGCACGCGGTCGTAGATGGCGATCGACAGCGTGCGCGTCTGGCCGGCGATGTTGCCGCCCACCATGAGCACCACGCCGAATTCGCCCAGCGTGTGCGCGAAGGTGAGCGCCGCGCCGGCGAGCACGCCGGGCCAGGCCAGCGGCAGCTCGATGCGCCAGAAGGTGCGCCAGGCGCTCAGTCCGGACACCCAGGCGGCTTCGCGCACGCTGCGCGGGATGGCGGCAAAGGCACGCTGCAGCGGCTGGACCATGAACGGCAGGTTGATCAGCACGCTGGCGAACAGCAGGCCCTCGAAGCTGAACACCAGGCGCAGCCCGAGGTGGCGGGCGAGCCAGCCGCCCAGCGGCGAGGCGCTCCCCAGCGTGTCGAGCAGGTAGAAGCCGATGACCGTGGGCGGCAGCAGCAGCGGCAGGAGCAGCGCGGCCTCGACGACCGGCCGCGCCCGCGACGCGCTGGTCGCGAGCCAGCGCGCCAGCCACAGCGCGACCGGCAGCAGCGCGAGCGCCGTCAGGGCGGCCAGGCTCAGCGACAGCCGCGCCGCGACGGGGTCCATCAGGCAGCGGGGGCGGCGAAGCCGTGGCGGGAGAGCATGGCGCGCGCCTCGGGCGACGAGAGGAACTCGTGGAAGGCCAGCGCCGCCGGGCGGGCGCCCTTGAGCAGGACCATGCGCTGGCGCAGCGGCGCGTGCAGAGATTCGGGCAGCGGCACGTGGCGTGTCTGCGCGGCCACCGGCGGGGCCAGGGCCAGCGACAAGGCGGTGATGCCGGCGTCGGCGGCGCCGGTGGCGATGTACTGGGTGGCCTGCGAGATGTTCTCGCCGAGGACCAGGCGCTCCTGGACCTGCGCCCACATCCCGCGCTTCTCCAGGGCTTCGCGGGCCGCGCGTCCGTAGGGCGCGTGCTCCGGGTTGGCGATGGCGAAGCGCCGGACCCGGTCCCAGTCGCGCCGCAAGCCGTCGAGCTCCGCATCGAGCTTCAGCGCCGACGAGCGGGGCGCCATCAGCACGATGCGGCCGATGGCGTACAGGTTGCCGCGGTCGCGGGTCAGGCCGGCGTCGGCCAGGCGGTGGACGAAGCCTTCGTCCGCCGACAGGAACAGATCGAAGGGGGCGCCCTGCTGGATCTGGCGCGCGAAGTTGCCCGAGGACCCGAAGTTCAGCTCGACCCGCTGCGTGCCGGCCTGGTGGAACGCGGCGGCGACTTCGGGCAGGGCGAACTGCAGGTCGCTCGCCGCAGCAACCCGTGCCGGCTCCCCCTGTGCGAAGCCCGGCGCCCGCGCCGCCAGCGCGGCCAGCGCCACCAAAGAGTCACGCCGCTTCATGCGTCCTCAGCTCCCCGTTGGGCGATAGCCGCGGTGAGACGCCGCCAGGGCGCGGCCCTTGCCGTCGGTGATCCAGTTCATGAACAGCTTGCCGGCGGGGTGCTGGCGTTCGGCGCGGAAGGTGCGCATCACGTGGACGTCGACCGCCAGGCGCGGATCGCTGTCGACCAGGGCGGCCATGCCCTTGATGGCGCCCTGGGCCGCCCACACCCCGCGCTCGACCAGCACGCAGGCGTTGCGCTCGCGCGCGTCGGCCAGCAGCGGCTTGCCCGGCGTCGCCTTCCGGTACCAGTCGCCGCCCGGGGCGGTCTTCGCGAGGCGCCACGCGGCCAGCTCGGCCAGGTGGCTGCCCGAGCCGTCCGGGCGCGTCAGGAACGGGCTTTCGGCCTGGGCCAGCCGGGCCAGTGCCAGCCCCGCATCCTTGCCCGCGGCCAGCGGCTTGAGCAGCGCGGTGGGGCCGACGACGACGAAGTCGCTGGTCACGATCGCGCGGCGGTCGTGGATCAGGCCCTGCTTCTCCAGGGGCAGCTCGACGTCGGGGGCGTTGGTGAGCGCGGCGTCGTGCTCGCCTCGCTCCAGGGCTTCCAGGACGGTGCTGGCCGGCCCCTTGATCAGCTGGACCGCCACGCCGGTGTCCTGGCCGAAAGTCCGTTGGAGCGAGGCGGCGAGGCCGGAGTCGACCAGCGCGTCGTCGGCAGCTAGGCGCAAGGGGTCGGCGAGCGAGCGGCGCTGCGCGGCTGCGGCAGCGCCCACCCAGGCCAGCGAGGCCGCGGCGGCGCCGAGACGAAGCAGGGTGTGGCGGCGGGATGTCATGGCGAGCGATCTTACGGGCGCGCCGTTTGCCGATGGGGAATCGGGGAGCGGGACGTCCGTCGCGGGCCATGCATGGAGTCATACCGGATACGCATGACCCCCCGGGGTCCGGTGGTTACACGGCCATTACACTCACCTCACAATGGTTCCCCAATGAGGTGAGCGCCCGATCGGGGCGCCACTTTGGAAACCCGACGTAATCGACGCGAGCGGCGGGCGTCCCAAAGCGGCATTGGGCAAGTCTTGAGAGGTCGGACACATCGACTGCAAGGTTTGCCCAATCCCGCTTTTTTGACTTTGATGATTGGAACCGCCATGAACCGTCCCGTGATGGAAGGTTTGCGCCTGAACGCGCCTGCCTATGTCCGCCATGCCCGATTGATCGAGTGGGTCGCGCAGGTGGCGGCCCTCACCGAAGCCCAGGACGTGTACTGGTGCGACGGCAGCGCGGCCGAATACGACCGCCTGTGCGCCCAGCTCGTGGCCAGCGGCACCTTCCGCAAGCTCAACCCCGAGCTGCGCCCCAACAGCTTCCTGGCCTGCAGCAGCCCCAGCGACGTGGCACGGGTCGAGGACCGCACCTTCATCTGCAGCGAGAAGAAGGAAGACGCCGGTCCGACGAACAACTGGGTCGCCCCGGACGAGATGCGCGAGCTGCTGCAGACCGGCGACAAGGCGCTGTTCCGCGGCGCCATGCGCGGCCGCACGATGTACGTCGTGCCCTTCAGCATGGGCCCGCTGGGCTCGCCGATCGCCCACATCGGCGTCGAGCTGAGCGACAGCCCGTATGTCGCGGTCAACATGAAGATCATGACCCGCATGGGCCGCGGCGTGCTGGAGGTGCTGGGCGCCGACGGCGAGTTCGTGCCCTGCGTGCACACCGTGGGCGCGCCGCTGGAGTCCGGGCAGAAGGACGTGGCCTGGCCGTGCAACCCGACCAAGTACATCGTCCACTACCCGGAAAGCCGCGAGATCTGGAGCTATGGCTCGGGCTACGGCGGCAACGCGCTGCTGGGCAAGAAGTGCTTCGCGCTGCGCATCGCCAGCACCATGGGCCGCGACCAGGGCTGGCTGGCCGAGCACATGCTGATCCTGGGCGTGACCAGCCCGCAAGGCGAGAAGCGCCACGTCGCCGCCGCCTTCCCCAGCGCCTGCGGCAAGACCAACTTCGCCATGCTGATCCCGCCGGCCGGCTTCGAGGGCTGGAAGGTGACCACCATCGGCGACGACATCGCCTGGATCAAGCCCGGCGCGGACGGCCGGCTGTACGCCATCAACCCCGAGGCGGGCTACTTCGGCGTCGCGCCCGGTACCAACGAGAAGACCAACTTCAACTGCATGGCCAGCCTGAAGCGCGACGTGATCTTCACCAACGTCGCCATGACCGACGACGGCGACGTCTGGTGGGAGGGCATGACCGAGACGCCGCCGGCGCACCTGATCGACTGGCAAGGCAAGGACTGGACGCCCGCCATCGCCAAGGAGACCGGCGCCAAGGCCGCCCACCCCAACGCGCGCTTCACGGTGGCGGCCACCAACAACCCGGCGCTCGACCCCGAGTGGGACAACCCGGCCGGCGTGCCGATCGACGCCTTCATCTTCGGCGGCCGCCGCTCGACCACCGTGCCGCTGGTGACCGAGTCGCGCGACTGGGTCGAGGGCGTGTACATGGCCGCGACCATGGGCAGCGAAACCACCGCGGCCGCGGCGGGCCAGCAAGGCGTGGTGCGGCGCGATCCCTTCGCCATGCTGCCCTTCATCGGCTACAACATGAGCGACTACTTCCAGCATTGGCTGGACATCGGCCAGTCGCTGCAGGCCCGTGGGGTCACGCTGCCCCGCATCTACTGCGTCAACTGGTTCCGCAAAGGCGCCGACGGCAAGTTCGTCTGGCCCGGCTACGGCGAGAACATGCGCGTCCTGAAGTGGATGCTCGAGCGGGTCGACGGCCGCGCGCAGGGGGCGGACAACGTCTTCGGCGTGACGCCGCGCTACCAGGACATCACCTGGACCGGGCTGGACTTCACGTCGGCGCAATACGAGCAGGTGACCAGCATCGATGCTGCGGCCTGGAAGACCGAGCTCGGCCTGCATGCCGAGCTGTTCCAGCAGCTGGCCCATCACCTGCCGGCCGAGCTGGCGGCGACCAAGGCGAGGATCGAGGCGCGGCTGGCCGGCTGATCGGCCCCCGCGTCAAGACAGGCCCGCCGCGTGCGGGCCTTGTTGTTTCAGTGGCCTTCGCCGTAGTTGTCGTGACGGTCAGCGGCGGCGCGCAGGTCGGCGGCGAAGCTGGGTTGCGACAGGTACTGGTTGGCCAGGCGGCGCAGGCGGGCGGCGGCTTCGGCCGGGCTTTCCTCGCGCGGGCGCATCCAGGCGGACAGCGTGGCGACCAGGGCGGCGACGGCTTGGCCGATGGGACGGGCCAGGCGCGGCGCGCTGCGGCGAAGGGTGGAAGGCAGGGAGACGGTGGCGTTCATTTGCAGATCCTTGGACTAGGGGAAAACCCGTATGACGAGAGTATAGGGTTAACCCTAGCCATCTCCAATGACAAATTTGGCGGTTGCTCATGCTTTGCGTGCATGACCCGGCCGTTGCCGTGCGAATGCCGCGCCCATGGCCCCGCGCTTGACGCTGGCCCCGTCCTCCCGCATGCTGCCGCCAAAGTGGCCTAGACCACTTTGCACTCCTTCGAGACAAGCCCAATGAAACCCACCGACATCCAACCGATCGCCGATGCCGCGACGCAGGCAGCGCGACTGGCGCCCGGCCGCGTGGTGCGCGCCCCGCACGGGTCGACGCTGCACTGCAAGTCCTGGCTGACCGAAGCGGCCTGGCGCATGATCCAGAACAACCTGGACCCGGGCGTGGCCGAGCGGCCCGAGGAGCTGGTGGTGTACGGCGGCATCGGCCGCGCGGCGCGCGACTGGGCGTCGTTCGACCGCATCCTCGAGTGCCTGCGCGAGCTCGACGACGACGAGTCGCTGCTCATCCAGTCGGGCAAGCCGGTGGGCGTGTTCAAGACCCACCCCGATGCACCGCGGGTCCTGCTGGCCAACTCCAACCTCGTGCCGCGCTGGGCGACCTGGGAGCACTTCAACGAGCTCGACCGCCGCGGCCTCTTCATGTACGGCCAGATGACCGCCGGCTCATGGATCTACATCGGCACCCAGGGCATCGTGCAAGGCACCTACGAGACCTTCGCCGAGGCGGGCCGCCAGCACTATGGCGGCGACCTGGCGGGCCGCTGGGTCCTCACCGCCGGCCTGGGCGGGATGGGCGGCGCGCAGCCGCTGGCTGCGAGCTTCGCCGGCGCGGTGTCGCTCAACATCGAATGCCAGCAGGCGAGCATCGACTTCCGGCTGCGCACGCGCTACCTCGACAAGCAGGCGCGCGACCTGGAGGACGCGCTCGCGCTGGTCGAGCAGCACACCAGCCGGCGCGAGGCGGTGTCGATCGGCCTGCTCGGCAACGCCGCCGAGCTCCTGCCCGAGCTGGTGCGGCGCGCCAAGGCGGGCGGGCCGCGGCCTGACATCGTCACCGACCAGACCTCGGCGCACGACCTCGTCAACGGCTACCTGCCGGCGGGCTGGACGGTCGAGCAGTGGCGCGACGCGCAGCGCGACTCGTCGCAGCATGCGCGCCTCACCGATGCCGCGGCGCGCTCCTGCGCCGTGCACGTGCAGGCCATGCTCGACTTCCACGCCATGGGCGTGCCCACTGTCGACTACGGCAACAACATCCGCCAGGTCGCCTTCGACCAGGGCGTGAAGAACGCCTTTGACTTCCCCGGCTTCGTGCCGGCCTACATCCGGCCGCTGTTCTGCGAGGGCAAGGGCCCGTTTCGCTGGGTGGCGCTGTCTGGCGACCCGGCCGACATCCACGCCACCGACGACGCCATCCTCGAGCTCTTCGGCGACCAGGAGCACATCGCGCGCTGGATCGCCCTCGCGCGCGAGCGCGTCCACTTCCAGGGCCTGCCGGCCCGGATCTGCTGGCTGGGCTACGGCGAGCGCGACCGCGCCGGCGTGCGCTTCAACGAGATGGTCGCCAGCGGCGAGCTGCGCGGCCCGATAGTGATCGGGCGCGACCACCTCGACGCGGGCTCGGTCGCGTCGCCGCAGCGCGAGACCGAGGCGATGGCCGACGGCTCGGACGCCGTCGCCGACTGGCCGCTGCTCAACGCGATGGTCAACGTCGCCTGCGGCGCGTCGTGGGTGTCGATCCATCACGGCGGGGGCGTCGGCATGGGCCTGTCTATCCATGCCGGTCAGGTGTGCGTTGCCGATGGCACCCCGGAGGCGGGCGAGCGCATCCGCCGCGTCCTGAGCGCCGACCCGGGCATGGGCATCGTCCGCCACGCCGACGCCGGCGAGCCGCTGGCCATCGAAGCGGCGCGGCGCGGCGGCGTGCGCATGCCGATGCTCGACTCCGAATGAGGGGCGTCGTCGAGCACGCCGTCGAGGTGCTGC
>DASUZE010000018.1:0-12912 GCA_036377015.1 Piscinibacter sp.
GCCCGACAGCCTGCGGCGCGGCGCCGTCCGAGGCCTGGCCACTGGGCTCTACCGCATGCCGCCGGAACAGATGCTGGATCGGTTCACAACCCTCGTCGATCGCCATCGGGAGCAGGTGCGAGAGGACGCCGATCTGCGTCAAAGCTTGTTCTGGGTGGCAAGAAGCTCGATGGACGGCGTGAGTCAGGCTGGGGCTCTGGCGATGCTCGGACGGTGACGCACCCGCCCGACGGCTCGCACCAGAAAGCAGTCCAATGCCCATCGACATCTCGATCGCCACGAACGACCGGCTGAACGCATCGTCCTTGCCGACATCACCGACTGCGTCCGGTCATACGATCCTCGATGCTTCGAGCGCCGATGCGCCCAAGCCACCGAATTTCATGACCTTCGACCAGCTGCCCACCGAAACCAAGCATTACATCGGCACCATCCTGAGCGAGGACATCCAGGGCGTGAAGGGGTTGCAGCGCCTGATGAGCGCGAGCAAGCAGAACTACGCGATCTTCAATCCTCTGGCGGCAGCAAGCACCGCAGGCCTCATCAGGGCAATGCCCGAGCACACGCGTCTCGCCCGCTTCGACCAGCTTCTCGATTACTTCCTCTGCGACACGCCGAGCGTCACGAAGTGGGTGGGCACGCCACTCCAGACCGATCGCGCCGCCGGTCTCGCGGCCCTTGCCGGGCACATGCCCTGCCTCGGGTCGGTCACCGACCTGACGGAGCGCTTCGATGCGATCCTCGACACCTGCGGGAGCCTGACGGACGCCCGCCGAGCCGAGGTGATCGTCGCGCTGGCCGGCAGTGTAGGAAGCGTGGCAGAAAAGGACCGGGCCGAGAGGTTCGAGACCATGTTGAATCTCGTCGACAAGCTGCCGGATGTGCTGCGTACCGACGGGCTTGCGGCGCTGGCGCGACAACTCGGGGCCATCGAACATCTGGACGGCCGAAATACCCGTTTCGACGCCCTCTTCAGCGCCGGCGCCGACCTTGCAGACCCACTGAAGTCTCGGGTGCATGTCGCGCTCGCCGGCAGCGTCGCAACCGTGATGCTCCAGCGACGGGTCGAGACCTTCCAGGTCATGCTCGATCTCATCATGGCACTGCCGGATGCTCAGCGCGCCGAAGGGCTCGCGGGACTCGCGACACAGCTTTCCGATCTGAGAATCCTGCCGGGGCCCGCCGCATGCTTCAACGCCGTCTTCGAGGCCTGGCGCGAGCTTCCCGCTGAGCTCCAGCCTCCGGTGCTCGTCGCGCTCGCCAGGAACGTGAGCATGGTCGCAACCGACGACCAGGCTGAGCAATTCGACGCGCTGCTCGAGCTCGTCAAGGGTCTTCCCGAGGCGCACTGCGCGCAGGGGCTCGCCGCACTGGGCGAGCAACTCGCGCTGCTCTGGCCTCTGCCCGATGGGCATGCACGCTTCGATCGCATCCTGAAAGCCTGCGACAAGCTCGGGATGCAGCACCAGGCCGTGGCGCTTGCCGGGCTTGCCGCGGGGATCGCCGGCTTCGGGCCCGATGTGCGCGCTGACGCCTTTCATACCGTCCTCGGCAAAGTAAAAGCGATGTCCGATCCAGCCGGTCTCGCCAAGGGGCTGGTCGCGCTCGCACAGCACCTCGGGCACCTCTTTTTCATGGAGAGGGATCAAGTCGACGGCTTCCACCGCCTCCTCGAGGCCAGTGCCCCGCTTGACGGCGAGCACAGGGTGACGGTGCTCGCCGCCCTGGCCGGCGCGCTCATCGATCTGCCGGACAGCAGCATGCCGGACAACCCGCGCGTCAAGGCGTTCGAGGCGGTGCTCGACGCATCGAAGAAAGCGCCGGCGGACTGCCGCGTCACGGCACTGGTGGCGTTGACGTCCAAGCTCGGCTGGGTGCGGGCGTACCGAGCACCGCTCGACTGGTTCGACGACATCCGGCACGCATGCAAGGACGTCGGAGATCACGAAAGATTCGTGGCGTTGGTCGGCCTCGCCAACGTGATGGAAGTCTTGCCTGTCGCCGACTGGAAGGCCGCTTTCGACAAGGTGTTGAACGATGCCCACGGCCTTGCAACCCACCGCGGCGCGGTGCTCGCGGCCTTGGCGGGACAGCTTTCGCTCTCCCGCAAGCGGTTCATCGATGTACTGGAAGCAAGCGCCAACGTGCCTCTCGCGCGTGAGCGGGCCAGGATCCTGGTTGAGCTGGGTTTAGCGCTTCGTTTCGTGAACGAGCCTGAGGCGCTCGCGCAGGCGCTTCATGGGGTGATTGCCCAGACCCAGAAGCTGGGCGACTCGCGGCTGCAGCAGCAGGTGTTCCTTGGAATCGCCGATGGCATGTGCGCCCTGGCGCACAAGGAGCCCGCATTCTCCGATTTCCATGGCGCGTGCTGCGAGCTCTTGCCCGCCGAGTTGCAACCCGCCGTCATCGCGGCGCTGGCGCAGGCGGCCGCGTTCCTCGGCCGAGAGGCCTACGCCAAGCTCCTGCGCAGCGTCGAAGGCTTCGACGACAAGGGAAAGGCCATCGCGCTGCCCGAGCTTGCGGACGCCGTCCTCCACTTCCAGGACAAGGAAGAGGCCCTGGCGGCCTTCGATGAGGTGTTGCGTCGAAGCGCGCATCTGCCCGACAGCGTGCGCCACCGGGTCAACCGGAGCTTGGCCCCTGCGCTGCGCCGCCTGCCACCCGAGAAGATGCTTGATCGCTTGCGCACGCTCGTGCAGAACAACCCGCTGCAAGTGCAGCAAGACACCACTCTGCGTGAAAGCTTGCGCCAGGTGGCCAGCGATGCGATGTATGGCGACAGTCAGGCACAAGCGCGGGCGATGCTCCAGTAGTGAATTGCGCCAGACGCAAGGAGACGTCGCGTCAGGAACCGTTGTGGCCGGTCGGGCCACTCAGACCACATCCGCCAAATGGACTCCGCTCAATGGCCACCGACGTCTCGACCGTCAATGACACGCACTCCCGATACGCCAGCGATGCCCGGCATCATGCGCAGACCAACACGACGCGCCATGTCGCCCGGGTCAATGCCCCGGCCCCTCGCAAGGCAGGGTTCGAGTCGCTACCCCTCGACTACTTCCTGGAGAAGACACCGCAGGACAAGAACCCGGATCAGGCGCGAACGTTCCGATCCGGATGCGTCGAGCCATTCACTCGCGCCGAGGCCTTGGCCGCGCTCGCCAGCCAAATCGGGAAGCTCACGCCGCCCGGGGAGGCGACCAAGCGGTTCCACAGCATCCTGCGCGCCTGCGGCGACCTCCTGGCGGACGCGCAAAAGGCATCTGTTCTGGCCGGCCTTGCCCAGAGCATCGAACGTCTGCCCGCCGGCGCCAACGTCGATGCATTCTGGACCCTCATCACCGCTGTCAGGGCATTGCCGCCCGCCTGCCGCGCCACGCCGCTCGCAGCGCTGGCCGTGGCGCTGCGCTGGATGCCCTGCCATGAGTTCATCGGCAGCTTCGATGCTGGGAAGCTGGACGCGCTCGCCCAAGCATTTCCCTGGGTGCGATCGGACGATGCGCAAGTCGACCGGTTCAACGCCGTCGTCGCCGCCTACGACGGCTTGACGGACAAGGACAAGTCCGCGGTGCTCGCCTGCCTCCCCGGTTCATTCAAGAGTCTGTGGCCCCTCGATCGCTCCGCCGCATTCCGCTTCGTGTTCGCGGCCGCGTCAGAGCTGAAGGAGAGCCGCGGCGCAGTGCTCGCCGCGCTGGTGAGACAGCTTAAGGTCGCCCCCGCGCAGTTCGGCGACATGCTGCAGGCGAGCTTGGAGCTCCCTACACTGGAAGAGCGCGCCGAAGGGGTACTGGGCCTGAGCGGCTCGCTGCCCGATCTCACGCCATCGCAGACTCACGAAGGGTTCCGTACGCTCCTTGCCGCCTGCGACCTCTTCCCCGATGAACTGCAGCCCTCGATCGTGGCAGCCCTCGCACCGGGCGCGGCGATCCTCGACGGCACCGGGACCAAGGAGGCCTGCCTTGCGCTCCTGAAACGCAACGACAGCTTCGACTCGAAGCACCAGCATGTCATCCTGCCGGCGCTCGCCCGGTCCATCCACGCGCTCGCTGACGAGCACTGGGCTCTCGAGTTCTTCGACCTTGTCATGCTGCGCAGCTCACAGCAGGACGGCTGCGCGAGCGAGGCGCTGGCCCGCTCGATCATCAATCTGCCCCCGGAATACATCCTGGATAGGTTCCAGCGGCTCGGGCAGGACCAGCAGGCGCGGCTTCAGCGGGACCGGAACTTCCAGGCGGCGATGCGCAGTTCCATGCGCTGGCTGAGTTGCGAAGACCGGCGCGCCGCGGAAGTCTTGCTCTCCGAATGGACAAGATGAGCGCCCCGGCATCTGGGATGGGCACACGAGGGGGCTCGCATGAGATTCTGAATCGGGTCACGAGCCTGCTCGAAGCAGCGCGCGGGCCTGCCCACAACCCTCGCATGCAGAACGCTATGCCCACGGCCGTCATGCACGAATCGACAGGGAGTGCTTGATGCAACCCGACACGACAGTCGGCCTCGACGCGGGAATCGCGCGCCTCGGGAATGCGGCGCCGATCCAGCCGGGCCCCAAGATTGAGCCGCGCCCCCTGTGCCAGGCGCTCCGCCCGAAGCATTTCGATGAGCTTCCGGTGGAGATGAAGCTGCGGATCGCCTCCTTCCTTGGCCGCGGGGCGAAAGACATGACGGGCATCATGTTCGCGAACAAGGTCAATGCGACGATCTTCCCCCCGCTGGCAGCCATCGCTGCTGCGCGCGATATCCGCTCCTTGCCGATCGACAAGCGGCTCGGCAAGTTCGAGAAGCTGCTCGGCTACTTCCTCCAGGACATCTCGAAGGCCGTCCCGCCTTCGGCACACGAAGCGCCCGGCTCCGCAAACAAACGCAACTGCACCGACGGGCTGGCCGCGCTCGCCGAGCAGCTCGGATTCGTTCAACCCTTTCCCGGGGGAACGGCCCGATTCAAGACCCTGTTCGATGCCTTCCTCGACAACCGGGACAGCGTCGGTCCGGAGGTGATCGTGGCGCTCGCGGGCAGCGTGCGCACCCTGATCTGGGAGGACATCTCCGGCACGAGCCCGGGCGAGCCCACCAGCGAGGTGATCGACGACCGGGCGGAGTGGTTCCAGACCATGTTCGGTGTTGTCCGGACGCTGCCGGTTGCGCATCGCGGCGAGGCGCTTGCGTCGCTTGCCGGACAGCTCGATCCTCTAAGGAGGCTTGCCGGCTCGACCAAGCGCTTCTACGACGTCTTTCATGCCTGCTGCGATCTGCCCGACAAGCACAGTGCCGCTGGTTTCCTGGCACTGGCAGGAGGTCTGCACTCGCTGCCGCAAGAAGAACGGGTTGCAGCCTTCCATGACCTCCTGACAGCGATCAGGGAGCGATCCGAAGAGACAGACTGTGCCGCGGGGCTCGCGGTCCTGGCGGAAAACCTGCGGCACCTGCCCGAGGCTGCTCGAACCGAGGCCGCGCAAGGAATCGCAGACGCTTGCGTCGGCCTGCAGGATCAACACAAGGTTCAGGTGCTCAAGTCGCTCGCCGGCTCGATCGAGTGCCTGCCGCCCCCAGACGCACCCCAGCTCATGCGCTTCATGATCGCCTGCGCCAGGTGCCTGGACCCGGCCCACCGCGGCGGGGTGCTCGCCGTCCTGGCGCAACACATCTCGCGCGCTCCGGCGCAGTTCGACATGCTTCTCGCGGCAAGCCTCGAGCTGCCGTCGATCGAGGAGCGCGCCGAGGTACTGCTCAACATGGGTTCGAACCTCAGCCAGGTCGCAGACCTCGCCGCATTCCGCGCGGTCCTGCAGGCCTGCGACGACTTCCCCAAGAGCCAGCAGCCGCGCATCGTCGCGGCCTTGGCCCGATCCGCGGGACAGTTCGCGAGCCCCGGGATGACGCCATCGCTGGCCGATCTCATGGCTGACCCGCTGGTGCCGGCATCGATCAGCACCAGGTACGACGCCTGCGCTGCGCTGCTCCAGCGCAGCGACGGCTTCGATCCGCTGGGTCAGAGCGTTGCCGTGACCGCGTTGGCGGCCTCCATCCTCAAGATAGACGACCCGCACTGGGCCTGCGAGATGTTCGATGCGGTGATGCAAAGGAGCGCGAACCTGTCCCATGGCCTGCCCGGCGCCGCCCGCCTGGCCCTCGCGCAAGCCCTGACACGCCTTCCTTCTTCGGAAATGCTCGATCGGTTTCGGCGCCTCGGCGGCGCCTACGGGTCCTACCTGCGACACGACGCCGAATTCCGAGCCGCCTTGCGCTTGTCGGTTGATTCGATGAATGGCGAGAGCCAGTCGTCGGCCCGCTACCTGCTTCGCGGCTGGGCGCCTGGGCAACGGTATTGAATACGACTGGAGGTGCTTCATGCCCGAAACGATTTCCTCCCTCGAAGGCAGCCAGCGGATCGCGTCCGAGGCGGTCTCCTCGACGTCAAACGATCCCCATCAGGTGCACCACGCCCATCTGAATCTCGCTCCCATAGGCATGCGTCGCCTGGGAAGTTGGGTCGCCGGGAGCCGACCTTCCACGGCGTTGATCGCTTCCCGGGAGTGGCTCGACGGTTTCAACCGGACGATCTCCTTGCTGGAATACTGCCCCCGCGGCAACAACCGCATGAGCCCTGCCGAGCGCGCGCTACGGCTGGTCGAGCTGACGGCGCAGCTCAAGGACGGTTCGACCCCTTCCGCATGCATGCGCGAGGGTTTTGAGCGCGTCCTCCTGGCAAGCGTCGATCTCGACGATGCGAACCGGTCGTTGGTGCTCGCGGGCCTTGCCGGTGTCGTCGATCAACTTCAGGCGGGGGTGGGTGACTCGAGCCCCATCAGGATCCTGCTCGACGCCACGGCCGCCCTGGAGCCGCCATACCGCAAGGCGGTTCTCGTCGCGCTGGCGGGGCAGGTGCGGGTCCTCCGCGGCGCATTCACCGACGTCATGCGGGCCGCAGAAGGCATGGCCGCCGCCGACCGGGCGGAAGTGCTCGCGGAACTTGCCAAGGGTCTGGCAATGGTCCCGCCTGAGCTCCTTCGCGATGTGCGGGACGAACTGCTTCAACGGACCGAGCAATTGGGAGATGCGGCGCTGGAGGAGCAGGTCCTGATCCAGCTTGCCGAAGGCATCCGCGCAATGGCCGAGCTGGCAGCACCGGCGGATCTTCTCGATACGTTTGACACTCTCATCGAACGCAACGCACGACAGCCGGAAGAGTTCCGGGAGGAGGTTCACGCGATCCTGGTCTCCAGCTCGCAGATGTACCTCCCGGAGGAGGAGATGACACGCCGGTGGGTGCGTCTCACCGACGTCCGCATGGAGTGGTAGCCGGCACGTTCTGTTCGTTCCTGAGCCTGGTTTCGTGCATCCAGCGGCGCCTTGGCCTCGTTCACCCAGCCCGAGCAACTCGCTGTTCTCGCGGTCGAACGCCGCCCGTTCGTCGGTTGGGAACCGACCCGGCTTTCATGCCACATACAGGTCAGTCCGGCGCATCCGCCTCCATCGGTCTCGCCGGGTTCCAACCGCACGAAATTCCACGCACCATGGCGTTCAGCCCTTCCAGTCCCATCACCATCAGTGCAACCCGTCCCACTTTCAACGTCACGGACGAAGAACCTCATGGCGGTTCGCGGATTCAGATGAGGGCGCCGTCCGAAGCGGTCGTGGCGCCGCTGTTGGGGATCAGCCCGTCCAGCAGCCCCATCATCACCGCGCTCGAGGACTCTGTCGTTGGCGATATCAGCCGCTCGTTTGCCACTCTCTCGCTGACACAGTCGACCGAAGGTGAACAGTCGGACTCGTCGGACGCCAAGGTGCCGTTCGCGCCGCTGCCGCCGGAGTTGCTGATTCACATCGCGACCTTCCTGCAAAACCCTAAAGACGTCGTCGCGCTCGCACGTACTTGCAAGTACGCGAGTGCGTTTCTCAAAGGCGCTGTCAGCGACTTGCAAGGGCTGCATCGCGACATGCCAGTCCTCCAGGATGTTCTGAGTGCGGTCAGCCTGCCGAGGTATGTCCTGACCGATGGGCCTCTGCAGACCATGACGGTCCCGGCGCTGGACGCCTTCTTGTGGCACGCACAACAGGCCTTTCATGCCAGCTTCGCACTCAGTAGCGCGGTGAATGGCTCACTGGAGAGGGCCCATCAGAGCTATGCATCGTTCAGCAAGGAATTCAATCATCTCAGGGACCAGGTGGCTGACCCGGCGGTCGAGCAGTGGGTGACTTCGCTCGTGAAGGTGGCAGGTCCACGCTTCAGGATTTCCGACCTGATCGCCAGCGCGATCGAAGCCAAGGACTTCCTGCCGCACGAACTCCTCAGCCGCGCCTTGGTCCTTCTGTTCACCGAGGCGACCACAAGAGCTGTCACGCTGGGAACCGGACAGCACCTGGACATTGCAGAACGGGCGAAGGCGGTAGACGCAATCCTGGAGTACAGCCGAACATCGAACACGGGCGCAGAGATGACGACCTATCAACGGCTGCAACAGACCCTGACTTTTCGCGGCCCGGCCTGTGACACTCGCAACAAGCAGCTGCTCGAACTCGCCTTCGCCGAATTGCGGCGCTACCCTGGCCCCATCCAGATGGTCGCGCTGTCGCAGCTCTGCTACTGCGTCGAGCAGGTGGGCGCGCCGCCGGGTACCCAGTACGAATCGAACAGTTACGCCCCTCACGCGCGGCGCGTTGAATTGCTCATGCGAGTGATGGATCACTGCGAGGCCCTGCCCGGCTGCAAGATCTCGAACTGGCCGATCAAACCCTGGCTCGCATACGAGATGCTCGCCCAACTCGACCACGTGGAGACCCAACAAAGGCACGCGTTGGCCGATCGCGTCACAGGCATGCTGGCTGACGACTGGGAAGACGTGGAGTAAGACATCGAGTAGACGCTGCCTCCCGCTTCCGAGCGTGAAAAACCTGACTTCAGCGCCATCCGGCCGCTGAACGGGGGTGCCTCAAGCCGCCGCCACACACGGCACGCGGCCGTGAACGCGGCCGTGAACGCGGCCGCGTGCCGTGAGCAAAGGAGGCGACTCGATGGCGCATGCGAGACACGGAGCGTGGCGAGCCCTCTTCGTCCTCGTGCTCCTTCTGGCCCTTTCGCCGTGTTCGTTCTCGCGCCTGGTTTCGCGCATCCCGCAGCGCCTTGGTCTCCGTCGCCCAGCCCAAGCAACTCGCTGTTCTTGCGGCCGAACGCCGCCCGTGCGCCGGGTGGGGAACCGACGGGGCCTTCATGCCACATACAGGTCAGTCCGGCGCATCCGCTTCCATCGGTCGCACCGGGCTCCAACCGAACGAAATTCCACGCACCATGGCGTTCAGCCCTTCCAGTCCCATCACCATCAGCGGAACCCGTCCCACGTTCAACGCGACGGACGAAGAACCTCATGGCGGTTCGCGGATTCAGATCAGGCCGCCTTGCGAAGCGATCGTGGGGCCGCTGTTGGGGACAAGCCCGTCCAGCAGCCCCACCGGCACTGCGCTCGACGACTCTGTCGTTGGCCAGACCAGCCGCTCGTTTGCCACTCTTTCGATGACGCAAGCGAACGAAGTCGAACAGTTGGACTCGTCAGGCGCCAAGCCGTTCGCGCCGCTGCCGCCGGAGCTGCTGATTCACATCGCGACCTTTCTGCCAAACCCGAAAGACGTCATGGCGCTGGCAAGGACTTGCAGATACGCGAGTTTTTTCCTCAAGACGGTTGTCAGCGACTTGCAAGGGCTGCATCGCGACATGCCAGTCCTCCAGGATGTTCTCAATGCGGTCAGCCTGCCGAGGTATGTCCTTCAGCCTCTGAATACCGCCACAGTCCCGGTACTGGACGCCTTCTGGGTGCACGCACAACAGGCCTTCAATGCCAGCTACGCACTCACCAGCGCCATGGATGGCTCGCTGAAGAGGGCCCATCAGAGCTATGCATCGTTCAGCAAGGGATTCACGGATCTCAGGGACCAGATGGCTGACCCGGCGGTCGAGCAGTGGGTGAGTTCGCTAGTGACGCTGGCAGGTCCACGCTTCAGAATTTCCGACCTGATCGCCAGCGCGATCGAAGCCAAGGACTTTCTGCCGCACGACCTTCTCGGCCGCGCCTTGGTTCTTCTGTTCCTCGAGGCAACCTCAAGGGCAGTCATGCTGGGTACCGACATTGGAGAACGGGCGAAGGCGGTAGACGCAATCCTGCAGTTCAGCCGACCATCGAACCAGGGCGCAACGCCGACGACCTATCAATTGCTGCAAGAGACCCTGGCCTTCCGCGGCCCGGCCTGTGACACTCGCAACAAGCAGCTACTCGAACTGGCCTTCGCCGAATTGCGGCGCTACCCTGTGCCGTTCCAGATGATCGCGCTGTCGCAGCTCTGCTGCTTCGTCGAGCAGGTGGGCGCGCCGCCGGGCACCCAGTACGAATCGCACGCTTACGCCCCTCACGCGCGGCGCGGTGAATTGCTCATGCGAGTCATGGACCGCTGCGAAGCCCTGCCCGACTGCGATATCTTGAGCCGGCCGATCAAGCCCTGGCTCGCATACGAGATGCTCGCCCAACTCGACCACGTGGAGACCCAACAAAGGCACGCGTTGGCCGATCGCGTCACGCGCATGCTGGCCGACGAATGGGAAGACGTGGAGTAAGACATCGAGTAGACGCTGCCTCCCGCTTCCGAGCGTGAAAAACCTGACTTCAGCGCCACCCGGCCGCTGAACGGGGGTTGCCTCACGCCGCCGCCACGCACGACACTGTCATCGGCCGTGAGCAAAGGGAGGCGACTCGATGGCGCATACGAGACACGGAGCCTGGCGAGCCCTCTTCGCCCTCATACTCCTTCTGGCCCTTTCGCCGTTCGCGAGGTCCCAGGGCTATCCCGATAAGCCGATCACGCTCGTCGTCCCGTTCCCGCCTGGCGCGGTGACCGATCGGGTCGGACGCGATGTCGGCGCCGAGCTGAGCCGGCGGCTCGGCCAGCCCGTCGTCGTCGAGAACGTCGCAGGCGCTTCCGGCATGCTCGGCGCCAAGAGGGTGCTGCGCGCGCCGGCCGATGGCTACACGCTGCTGATGGGCACCGTCAATGACATGGTGGTCGCCCCTGTCGTCATGAAGGCCGACTATTCCGCCGTGGACTTCACGCCGATCACGAAGGTGTCGTCTCCGACGACCGTGCTGGTCGCGCACGCCTCCTTCCCCGCGAACACCGCGGAGGAGCTGGTGGCTCACGCCAGGAAGTCGACCGCGCCGATACCGCTGGGCGTCACCGGCGTGGCAATGTTGCAGACCATCGGCGGCGAGATGTTCGCTGCGAAGGCGGGCTTCAAGTTCACGCTCGTTCCCTACAAGGGCGGCGCACCTCTGCTGCACGACCTGGTCGGCGGGCAGGTGCCGCTGGCCACGGTGGCCCTGCCCTCGGCCTTGCCGCTGATCCGCGAGGGCAAGCTCAAGTCGCTCGGCATTCTGTCCACGCACCGCGACCCGGCTGCACCCGAACTGCCGACCGTCAACGAAGGGCGCTCGGTCAAGGGCGTGGAGGCGGATCTCTGGCTCGCCCTGGTCGGCCCGCCGCGTTTGCCCGCGGCCGTCGTCGCACGGCTTTCCGCCGCGATGCGCGAGGTCCTTGCCGATCGCGCATTCAGGGACGCCCAGATGCGCGCCGGCAGCGTGCTCGTCGACTACGAAGAGCCGGAGGCGTTCGGGAGGTTCCTCGCCGGCGAGCAGGAGCGGGTGCGCGAGCTCGCCGCTCACGTCAAGTCGGAATGAGCCCCGGCTCATCGTCGAGACCACTTTAGGACGACGATTCCGGCTCGGCGCAAAGTCGCGTCAGCGCCCTGGAGATCGACGTGCCGTATCTGCTCGCACTCCTTCTGATCCTGTTGAGCGACCCCGCCGCCGCCGTGAATGCCGGCGCATGCTGGACGCGGCTGATGGATTGCATGCGGCGCGTGCGGCCGCGGACAAGCCGTGGGAGCTGGACGCGCTGCTGCGCATCAGCGTGGCGTCGGCGGCCATCGGCAGCACGGAGCAACAGCGGGAGAACGAACGCCGCGGCGCCGAGCTCGCTTCGGAGTTGGCCGGCCGGGACGCACAGTGCTGGTACATGGACGGGCTCGCCTGGGTGCACTGGGACGAAGGCCGGACAGCCCAGGCCAACGCGCTCTGGAACGAATCGACTGCACTGGCGCAGCAGCACGGGCTGGCGCATCGGCTGGGTGGATTTACAGCAACCGCGGCGCGGCCAACCAGGCCGCCGGCCGTCGCGCCGAAGCCCTCGAGTGGCTGTCGAGGGCCTATGCCCTGTTCGAAGAACGGCAACCGATACGGCATGGCCGCAGTGCTCGGCTTCATCGGGACGGTCTATGGCGGTCCCAGCGCAGACGCGCAGGACCAGGCGAAGGCGGCCGGCTACTTCGAGCGCAGCATCGCGCTCGTCGACCCCAAGCAGCAGCGGCGCCTCACCGCGGAGTACATGCTACGCCTGGGCATGACCCACGCGCGGCGCAACGACTTCGCGCAGGAGCCAGATGTTCGGCAAGGCGCTGTCGTTGGCGCGCCAGCTGCGTTTTGACCGGCTCGAGGGAATAGCGGAGTTCCACGCCGGCACCGCGGAAAAGGCCGCACGGCAGCCAGCTCACGCGCTGGAGCATCTCTACCACGCGCGCTCAATATTCCAGAACCTTCGCGAACCCATGTTCCAGGGGCGGGTGCTAGTGAGCCTCGCGCGGTAGCTGGCGCAGCAGGGCCGGCGAGAGGAGGCGCTGGCGATTCTGGCGGAGGCGCAGCCGGCGCTGGCGGCGGTGGGCACGGCGGAGAACGTGGCGTACTACCTGCCGCGCGCGGCCGAGGCGCATGCGGCGCTGGGCAACTACGCCGAGGCGTACCGGCTGGTGCAAGGCGCGCGCGATGCCGAGCGGCGGCGCACGGAGGCGCAGAACAGCCAGCTGGCCGAGGAGCTGCG
>DASUZE010000019.1:0-116206 GCA_036377015.1 Piscinibacter sp.
ACGGGCTACCAGCCCGTACCTCGGCTCGCGCCTAGCGCTGAGCCCCAAAGAACCCCGGCGCGGCCGTGATTTATGCGCTAACAGGCCCTAGTCCGCCCTTGCGTTTGCTTGCAGCGTAGACATCTCGAACACGCGCGGCTAACAAGCGTTTGTGATTCACGGATTCACGGAGGTGATGGCGGCGGCATCGCGGCAGCCGAGGGGTCGCCGGCGACGAGCCAGTCCCACATGCGCTCGAACAAGCGACCCGACGTGATGGCGCGATCGGCGGCTTCGGCCGGCTCGAGCACGCGCCCCATCAGACCGGTGGCGAGCACGTCGAGCTCGACACGCGCGGCATCCTCGAGGTACCACGCCAGCACGACCGCCTCTTCGATCGAGCGACCGACGACGACCGCGCCGTTGCCGCGCAGCACGATCGCACGCCCGCCGCCGAGCGTGGCCGCGACAGACTTCGCCTTGTCGTCGTCGCGCACCAGGCGCGGGTCGGTCCACAGCGGCGGACGCGGCGCAAAGTAGCTGCCGAGCCCGTGCCTCGCATGCGGCACACGCTCCATCGTCGACAGGCTCATCAGCTTGGGCGACTGGAAGCGCACGATGGCCGCGACATCGGCGCGGCTGCGATAGATCTGCTGATGCAGCCGCACCTCGGGCAACGCGCCGCTCGGCAACGGACCGTTCGCGTCGACGCGCACCGGTGCATCGTCGTCCATGACCAACGCGAGCGCCTTGGCCGGACTGACGATGAAGTCCGCTCCCGACACGCGCATGCTGCAATGGCCATAGGCATGGCTCAGGCCCGCGCGGCCGACCGCCCGGCACGCGACGGCCAGGCGCCTGGCCAAACCCGCCGTCGCTTCGTCCACGGCTCACGCCCCGTAGCGCACTAGGGCTGGAACTCCGGCATCGAAGGTCGCGCACCCCACATGCAGAACGATTTCTCGGAGAACGGAAACTGCCGCGGCCGATGCTTCGTCTCGTCCTCGATCAAGCGCACGCCGGTGGAGTATTCGAACGTCATGCCGTCCGGCCCCTCGAAATACAGGAACACGGCGCCCGACGTCGGATGTCGTCCGGGGCCGAAGCGGATGGGCACGCCACGGTCGCGCAGGAAGTAGTAGGCCCGCATGATGTCGTCGATGCCCTGGACCTGGTGATTGATGTGCTGCACGCCGTGTCGCGTCGAAGGGAACAGCGCGATCTTGTGGTGGACCGGGTCGATGCGCAGCAGCGGTGCGGCCCCGATCCAGTCGCTGACGCGTGCATTGCACGCCTCGGTCCAGAATTTCTCGTCGCGTTTCGGCGACTTCGTGTACATGCCGACGTGAGAGAAGCCCGTGATGCCGGCGTCTCTGGGCGCGGCATAGCGGCGGCCGCTGTGCCAGGGTCGGGCGACGAGGTCGATGCGGGTGCCGGACGGCTCCCTGAACGAGACGAAGGCCCCGACCCGGCGCTGCTCGCACTCCGATGCGGTGCCGACGTGAACGGCGTGGCCGGCGTTCTCCAGCTCCGCCGCAGCGGCGTCCAGGCAGGCGTCGCTCGCCAGCTCGAATCCCACCGTGTGCTCCATCGGATCGCCCGGCGTGTAGACGAGCGTGTGATCGCGATGGTCGGAGCGCAGATAAATCGAGCCGCTGTCTTCACCGGCGAGCTGCAGGCCGATGACCTCGGTCGCGAACTTGACCGCCGCGCCTGCGTCGTGCGTTCCGAGGCGCACATACCGGATGTCGTTGAGGGCAATCACGGATGACTCCCGAGCATTGAGGAATTTCCCATCTTGTGCGCAGTGCCTTCGCTGGCGACGATGTGACGCAAGCGTATGTCGCCCGCGCTGGGAGGGTCGAATCACATCTCGGAATGGCCCCCATCAAAGGGAGAAATACTCGTGAACCCGAACCGGATCGACCTGAACCTGCTGCGCGTCTTCGACGCCATCCTCGAGACCCGCAGCGTCACCATCGCCGCCTCGATGCTCGGCCTGACGCAATCGGCCGTGAGCAACCAGCTGGCGAGGCTGCGCGAAGCTTTCGGCGACCCGCTGTTCGTGCGCACGAGCGAAGGCATGATGCCGACGCCTCGCGCCTTGGCGATATCGGGTCCGATCCGCCAATCGCTGCTCCAGATCCGCCTGTGCCTCGAGGAACAACTCGGCTTCGATCCGGCCACCAGCGACCGCACGTTCAACATCTTCATGACCGACGTGGGCCAGCTGGTGCTGCTTCCCCGGCTGGTCGAGCGCATCTCGCGCGAGGCTCCACGGGTGAACATCCAGACGGTGCAGGTGCCCGCCTCGCGTACGCGCGACATGGCCCTCGAGTCCGGCGACGTCGACTTGGCCGCCGGCTACTTCGAGAACTTCGACGGGTCGTTCCGGCAGCAGCTGCTGTTCGAGGAGCACTACGTCGGCATGGTCCGGCGCGGGCACCCGACGATCCGCGACTCACTGTCGCTGAAGACCTTTCTCGCCACGCCGCAGCTGGTCTATCAGCCTCTCGGCGGCGGGCACGGGCTGCAGGAGAGCGCCGTCGACCAGGCCTTCGCCGCCGCCGATGTGCCCCGGCGAGTCGCAGTGCGAGGCGCCCATTCGGTGGGCCTGGCGTACATCGTGTCCAGCACCGACCTGCTGGTCATCATCCCCAGCCGCCTGGCGGCGGCGTGCCGCGAGCTGGTCGACGTGAACATCCTTCCGGTGCCGATCGCGATTCCCAACTTCCAGATCAAGCAGCACTGGCACGAGCGCTTTCACCACGACCCCGGCAATCGCTGGCTGCGTGGCCTGATCGCCGAGCTCCATCAGGTTCGCGCGCACGAAGACACCGACACCCAGGAGTCCTGACGCCTCACCGGGTGCGCGATGCGGTCTTGCGCTTCGAGCCCTTGGCGGCCGGCACGCCCGGCTTGCGATCCTGCAGCGATGCGAAGCGGGCGACCAGGAAATCGACCAGGACGCGCACGCGGGCGGGTATGAAGCGGTTGTTGGGCAGGATTGCATTCAGCGGGTAGTGCTCGCCTACCGAGTTGCGCCTCCAGCCTCTTGAGCATGGCGCTGGCCGCCGCCGGCGTCACGCCCAGCGCCCTGGCCGCCGCGGTCAGCGAGCCTCCATGGGCGGTTTCCACGAGCACGCGAACGTCTTCCACGTTCTCGATCCTCATCCGGGACATTTTCAAATTGCGTTTGACAGTGATAGCGAAAAGGCCAGTCTTATCGATCCCGGTTTGCTTGTCTACATTGCATGCAATCTTGAAAGGATCCTCTCGTGAAAGCAGTCGGCTACCGGCAACCTCTTCCCATCGACGACGCCTCGTCGCTCGAAGATCTCGAGCTCCCCATCCCTGTTGCGCGCGAACGCGACCTGCTGGTGCGCGTCAAGGCCATCTCGGTCAACCCCGTCGATGTGAAAGTGCGCGCGAGTTCCGCGCCTGCTTCGGGCCAGAGCAAGGTCCTGGGTTGGGACGCGGTGGGCATCGTCGAAGCCATCGGCGCGAGGGTCACCAGGTTCAAGGTCGGTGACCGCGTCTACTACGCCGGCTCCATCGACCGCCCCGGCACCAACAGCGAATGGCACGCGGTCGACGAGCGCATCGTCGCCCTGGCCCCGTCCTCGCTCGGCGACGCGCAGGCAGCGGCACTGCCCCTGACCACCATCACCGCCTACGAATTGCTGTTCGACCGGCTTCGCGTGCCCAAAGGCGGCGGCGCGGGGCAGACGCTGCTGATCGTCGGTGGGGCCGGTGGCGTCGGTTCCATGTTGATCCAGCTGGCACGCCAGCTCACCCGATTGCGCGTCATCGCCACCGCGTCGCGCGCCGAAACCCGCCAGTGGTGCCTGGACCTCGGTGCACACGCGGTCATCGATCACGCCAAGCCGCTTGCCGGGGAGTTGAAGAGCGGCGGCTTCGAGCAGGTCGATCTGGTCGCGGGACTGACGCAAACGCAGCGCCACTATCCGCAGATCATCGAAAGCCTGAAACCCCAGGGCGCGTTGGGCGTCATCGATGACATGGCCGGCCTGGATCCGATGCTGCTCAAGAGCAAGTCGCTTTCCCTGCATTGGGAGCTGATGTTCACCCGGCCCATGCACGAGACACCCGACATGAGCGAGCAGGGAAGGCTGCTCGCGACGGTCGCGGACCTCGTCGACACCGGCCGCATCAAGACCACGCTGAGCACGAACCTCGGTGCCGTCAACGCAACCAACCTCCGCAAGGCCCATGCGCTGGTCGAAAGCGGCAAGACGCAAGGAAAGATCGTGCTCGAGGGATTTTGAGAAGACTCGGGCACGCGCACGGTGTTCCATGTTTCGTCAACCTGAAGAGGCCTCATGAAAGCAACAGACACTTCCAGAACCCACATGGCGTCGTCGATCACGCGCGACGCGGCCCTGGCCCTCATCGAAGCGGCGCGCGCAGCCGCCCATGACATCGGCATCGAGGTCACCATCGCGGTCACGGACGCCGCGGGCCACCTCAAGGCCTTCGAGCGAGCCGACAACGCGCCCTTCCTGACGATCGACGTCGCGGTCGACAAGGCCTGGACGGCCGCGTCGTTCGGCCTCGCGACCCACGTGTGGAACTCCATCCTGACGGACGGCAAGGTGGCGCAGCTTGCGCATCGGCCCCGCATGGTCTCGGTGGGAGGTGGCTGCCCCATCGTCGAATCGGGGAAGGTGGTCGGCGCCATCGGCATCTCGGGCGGCAACGCGCTGCAGGACCAGCAGGCCGCCGAGATCGCACTGCGGGCACTCGGCTTCGAGGTCACGAGCTGAATGGGAGCGAGCCCCCGCTGACATACACCTTTGTTACGTCGCAATCGCTTCGAAAGGACTTCCGAGAATTCCCTGGGCACAGTCCGCCGCACGATGAACTCATTCACTCTGCGAACGAGTCTGCAGGCGCCCGGGGTCCGCGGCATGACCAGGCCGTCGCTGCTGTTCGTCGACGATGAACGCGCCAGCCTCACCGCGCTGCGCGTGGTGTTCGGCGTGAACCATGACCTGATCGTCACGACCGACGCACACGAAGCGATCGCCCTGATGAAGGCGCGCACCTTCCACGTCATCGTCTGCGACCAGCGCATGTCCGCCATGGGCGAGGTCGACGTGCTGCGCCACGCTCGCGAGTTGTCTCCGCACAGCATCCGCCTGTTGCTGAGCGGGGATGCGAAGACCGATTCGATCCTGTTGGCCATCAACGAGGTGGAGGTCCATCGCTTCCTGCAAAAGCCATGGGACACCGCCAAGCTCAAGCAGGTGGTCGATGAGGCCATCGACCTCGCGCGCAATTTCTTCGACGCCGCCGAGCCGGGGCAGGCTCCGCGCTCGACCGCCGAAGTGCTGCCGTTTCCCCGCGCGGGTCGCAGCCCCGAGCCCCTGCCCGCGCTGGACATCGAGCTCGACGACAAGGAGACGCTGCTGCTCATCGATCCAGGGGAATCGATGGTCACCCCGATGCGGGTCGAGTTGGAGGACAAGGTTCGCATGGAGCACGCAGCATCGCGCTGCGACGCGTTGCGCATCCTGCGCGACAAGCCGGTGGGCGTCGTCGTCTTCTCGTTCGACGTCCGCAGCCAGGAGGACGGCGTCTTCGTGCGCATGCTCAAGCGTGAACATCCGTCGGTCCTCGTCGTCGCTGTCTGCGATTCGATCGACACGGTGCGCCTGATCGAGCTGATCGACGAGATGAAGATCTTCCGCTACGTGCGGCGCCCGGTGAACATGAAGATCCTTTCGCACTACGTCATGAGCGCTGTCAGGCGGCGCGACGAGACGCGACGCACCGCGTGCGCGAAAGGCGAGTACCGGGTCTCCGCGTGACGCGGTCGCACCCGGGCCAGCGATCAACCACCCACTAGAAACGATCAGAGGGGTTTCCTACCGTGAATCACATCGTTCCTGCGGATCAGACGCGGTCGCGCATCGTCGTGGCCCTGTCTTCCCTTGTCCTCGCCGTCGGCGCCCTGAGCGCATGCGGCGGCGGCGGCGAGAAGGTGGCCGACGCGCCACCGTCGACCGCTGACGGCAGCGCGCCCGCGACCGATCTGGGTCCGCCTCCAACCGATCCGAATCCGCCTGCCGTCGAGGCGGAGTCTGCGGCTGCGCCCGTGCCACTCCCGACTCCCATGGCGAACGCGGTGCCTGCGCCGCCCCTTTCGCAACAATTGCCTGCCGGTGTCGACCTGGGCAATCCCGGCGTGGCGGTCAAGCCGGTGACCGCGACTTCCTCGGCAAGCCAGGGGAACAACAGCGCGGCAAAGGCCATCGACGGCAGCCTGAGCACCCGATGGGAGAGCGCCCAGGAGGACGGTGCCTGGATCCAGTTCGACTTCGGTGCCAAGACGAAGCTCGGCTACCTGAAGCTGGTATGGCAAAACGCGTACGGCAAGGAGTACGGGCTGCAAGTCTCCGACGATGGACAGACCTGGTACCAACTTCGCTACGTGATCGACGGCAAGGGCGGCACCGAGGAGTTCTTCAACCTCAACGCCGACGTCCGCTATCTCCGCCTGCAAGGGGTCGCTCGTGGCACGCAGTACGGCTACTCGCTGTTCGAGGTGGAGTTCAAGTCGCCGGGCAGCGACAACTCCTTGGCCCTCCTGGCGACCTCGGCCCTGAAGTTCCCGGCTAGCGGCGCCGGCCTGGCGCCTGCGCCTGCCGTCACCGAGCCGCTGGAAGTGCTGCAGTTCTCGCTGCCTGATGGAACCCTGGTGACTCGCTGGGGCATGCGCGCCGGAGGGCGGCACGGCCGCGAGCGCGGGGAGAGCTGGAACGAGGTGGGCTATGGCGAGAACGAGACGGTCGATGCGTCGGGCCAACCGGTCGACAAGGGCCGAGGCTCCTACCTCAGGTTCGTCGAGAACTACTTCAAGAACCGGACCTGGGGTGTCGAATTCATCGACAACAGCAAGGTTGCCGGCGTGACCCAGCCGAGGCTGATCGTCAACGAGTACTACCAGCAGGCGCAAAGAGGCGGCGGCCACGGATTCGTCCGCGGGTTCACCAATCCCAACGTCACCGGCTTTGGCTGGATGCGCCCGGGAGAGATCCTGGATCGAACGGCTTACACGCTGGGTGGGCAAGGCATCGCCGCCTGCCCGGCCATGCCGAGACCGCCGCAGCGTGCGCTGCGCAATCCCACCAGCGGGTACAACGGTGTCATCGGGGCCAATGGCGGCTGCAGCCTGATTTTCGACAGCTACCCGAAATACAAGGCCCTCGTCCCCGACGCCAACGGCGTTCTCGTCGGCAACGGCGACGCCGTCGCCGAACGCGCGCTCAAGGCGGGCGACTACTTCGAATTCACGAACTCGTTCTTCTCCACCCGCGCCGACATGGACGCCGTCGGCGACAGCGGGGCCTTTCGCTACTACTCCATGGAGTTGACCTATGTGATGGGCGAGGGCCTGCGTCCGTGGTACGGCGTGCAGCCGCGACTCCTGAACACGCCGCTGCCCGCCGAGACCCTGCTGGGCGGCTTGGGATCGGTGTCGTACGACTATTCCGACGACAGCCCGCGAATGTTCCAGCAGCCGCACAACCACATCGGCATGCAGAACATGCAGCGCTTCGTGGAGGGGCGTCGCTGGATCCACACCGACATGCGGACCGGCGACCACAACGAGCAGGGCAATGACCGCAACGAGGCCGCTGTCGGCTTGCAAGGCCCGCGTTTCAACCAGGGGTCGTGCTTCGGATGCCACATCAACAACGGCCGCGGTCCTGCGCCGACCGTCGTCAATCAGCGGCTGGACGCCATGGCCGTGCGCACCGCGACGATCGACGCCAACGGACAGCAGCTGCCGCATCCGACCTACGGCATGGCGGTGCAGATGAACGCGCGATCGCTCACCACCGGAGCGCCTCAGGACTGGGGGACCAGCGTTCGTGTGTCCGGCTTCGACGTCAAGACCGTCAAGCTCGCCGACAGCACGGCGGTCGAATTGAGCAAGCCCAAAGTGTCGTTCGACGGTCCGACACCCGGCGCGTATTCGCTGCGCAGTGCTCAGCCGATGATCGGCCTGGGCCTGCTCGAGGCGGTGTCCGATGCCGACATCCTTGCGCGCGTTCGCACCACCCCGGACGCTGACGGCGTGAAGGGTCAGGCGAACTACGCGTATGACCCGGAGACCGGGGCCGTGCGCGTCGGCCGCTACGGGTGGAAGGCCTCCAAGGTCAGCCTGCGCCATCAGATCGCCGGGGCGGCCTTGCTCGACCTGTCGGTCACTTCGCCGGTCTTCCCCAACCGCGACTGCCTGGCCGGACCGGCGAAGTGCAACTCGGGCAAGGTGGAGCCCGGGATTTCCGATGACGTCCTGCGATTGATGACGCGCTACATCGGCCTGCTGGGCGTGCCTGCCCAGCGCAGCCTCGCCAGCGGCTTCCCGAAGGGCGTGGCACCCCTGGCTGCGCTGGACGTCAATCCTGCCCTGGTGGCCGCGGGCGCCAAGGTCTTCGAGAGCAATCGCTGCACGGCTTGCCACGTTCGCGAGATGAAGACCGGTGCGGGCTCCGAGCTGGCAGAAGTGCGCGACCAGACGATCAGGCCGTACACGGACTTGCTGCTGCACGACATGGGCCCTGATCTGGCCGACAACTTCATCGAGGGTCAAGCCACGGGCAGCATGTGGCGCACCCCGGCGCTGTGGGGCATCGGCTACACCGAAAAGGTCGCGGGTGACACGGCCAAGGTGGGCTACCTGCACGACAGCCGCGCACGCAACCTGACGGAAGCCATCCTCTGGCATGGCGGCGAGGCGACTGCGAGCCGGCAGCGGTTCGAGGCACTGTCGAAGGCGGATCGGGACGCGCTGCTGGCCTTTCTGAAGTCGCTATGACCCACCCACGAATCCCGCGGCGGCGATGGATGCTCGTGGTTGCCGCCAGCGCCGCCGTCGCCGCTTGCGGCGGCGGCGGCTCGAGCAGCGGCAGCACCTCAGCCCCCGCGCCGGACTCCGGCGCAGGATCGCCGCCGCCGCCTCCTTCACCCAGCCCGCCCCCTCCTCCACCCAGCCCACCGCCGCCGGCAACCGGCACGAAGAGCGCGAAGCGCGGCATGGCCTACGACCTCTCCAGCGCGGCCGACTACGCAGCGCTGGCCCCCGGTGTGAGCTGGTGGTACGACTGGAGCGACAAGCCGCATGGCGCAACGGTGAGCGAGCTGCGCGATCGCTACGGCATGGACTTCATCCCCATGCTGTGGAACCAGAGCTTCAACGACGCGCAGATCACGCAGATGCTGCAGGCCAACCCGCAGATCCGCTACCTGCTGGCGCTCAACGAGCCGAACCTGAACGGCCAGGCGACTCGCCTTCCGGAGCAAGCCGCCGACCTGTGGCCGCGGATCGAAAAGATCGCCAAGGACACCGGCGTGCAGATCGTCGGGCCGCAGATCACCTGGGGCAACCTGGCCGGCTACGCCGACCCGGTCGTCTGGATGGACGCGTTCTACGCCGCCTACCGTGCGGCCCACGCGGGGCGCGACCCGCAGATCGACCACCTGGGCTTCCATTGGTACGACTACGGGCTCGCAGCCCAGCTGGACCGGCTGGCGAAGTACGGCAAGTCGTTCTGGGTGACCGAGATGGCGAACTGGCACACCGGCGACGGCAGTGCCGCGATCGACAGCGTCGACAAGCAGATGGCGCAAATGACCGACATGGTGGCCTTGTGCGAGTCGCGTGCCGACGTGTTCCGCTATGCATGGTTCACGGGTCGATGGGACGATGAAGCGCGCCGCCACACCAGCCTGCTGGGCGCCGACGGCGAGCTCACGGCCTTGGGTCGTCACTATCTGAGCCTGCCGGCTTCGCAGCCCGCGGCGCTCGCCTGCAGCGACACGATCTCGGGCAACCATGGACACGTGCTCGACATGGCTGCCGCCGATCTCGATTCGGCCGTGGACAAGGTCTACGACATCCGGGGGACCGCCGGGCACACCCATTCGGTGATGCTGACGGTCGCGAACCTGAGGCTGCTGCGGGCCGGTTCGGCCGTGACGGTCACGTCCTCGAGCGAGCCAGGTCACAGCCACGAGGTTCGAGCCTCCTGTTCGTGATGCGCTGACATCGTGCGACCCGGCGAGGGCTACCCCGCCGGGTCGCACGGCCTCGTCGGCAGCGCCCATCACGAATCTGAATTGGGCCATCACTGCGCGGCCGCGCGTGCCTGGCTACGATCCCGCACGGGCGCTGCGGCAAGGCACGGGGTGCGCGCAACGCTGGTCTGTGCAGGAGGCGCACGTGAACAGCTATCGATTCGGCCGGTTCGAGCTGCAGGTGGAAGAGCGCCTGCTGCTTGGCGACGATCGCCGGCTGCGCCTGGGTGCGCGCGCCAGTGCCTTGCTGCTGGCGCTGATCGAGCGGCGCGGCGAAGCGGTGAGCAAGGAGGCGCTGCTGCAGCGCGTGTGGCCCCACGCACCGGTGGACGACAACAAGCTCGAGGTGCAGGTGGCCGGCCTGAGGAAGCTGCTGGGGCGCCACGTCATCGGCACCGTGCCGGGCCGCGGCTACCGCCTGGCGGTGGACGTGCAGATGCCGCAGCCCGCTGCGGCGCCGGGCAAGGGGACGGGGCCAGCGGGACTGCCGTCGCCGGCAGGTGCATTGCTCGGCCGCTCGCATGAGCTGGCCGAGCTGCTGCGCCAACTCCAATCGCAGCGCCTGGTCACCGTCACCGGCGCGGCCGGCATCGGCAAGACGATGCTGGCGCAGGCCGCCGCGCGCGCACACGGCGCGACGCTGCGCGATGGGGTGGTCTGGGTGGACCTGTCGCCCATCGCAGGACCCGATCTGGTGGTGAACCTGGTGGCACAGACGCTGCACATCGAGGCCGCGGCGGACACGCTGTTCGCCACCGTGGTGGCCCAGTTGCGCCGGCGCGAACTGCTGCTCGTGCTCGACAACGCCGAGCACGTGCCGCAGGCCGTGGGGGCTCTCGCCGGTGCCCTTGCGGCTGCCGCGGACGTGCACGTGCTGATCACGAGCCAGGCGCCGATCAAGATCGATGGCGAGCTGGTGTTCCGCCTGGATCCGCTGTCGGTGCCCGAGCCCGACGCGACGCCCGAGCAGGCGCAGGCCCACGGCGCGGTGGCGCTGTTCGTGGACCAGGCCACCGCCGTCGAGCGGCACTTCGCGCTCACGCCGCAGAACACGGCACGCGTGATCGAGCTGTGCCGGCGGCTTGACGGCCTGCCGCTGGCGATCAAGCTGGCGGCCGCGCGCATGCACCTGTTCGGCGTCGATGGTCTTGCCGCGCGGCTGTCGCATCGGCTCGACCTGCTCAAGCGGGCCGCGCCGGACGTGCCGCCGCGCCAGCGCTCGCTGAGCGCGGCGCTGAGCTGGAGCTGCAACCTGTTGTCCGCGCAGGCGCAAACGGTGCTGCGCCGGCTCGGAACGTTCGTCGGGGGCTTCAGCGCCGCGCTCGCCGCGGGCGTTGCCGGCGATGCACAGCTCGATCGCTGGACCATCGAGGACGCGCTGGAAGAACTGCTGGACCATTCGCTGGTCGTCGCGGATCGGGACGAACCGGCGCGGTACCGCCTGCTCGAGAGCGTGCGCGCCTATGCCCTGCAGCTGCTCGACGCCGCCGGCGAGGCACACGCGGTGCGACGCCGACACGCGCAGGCCCTGCAGACCCTCTTCGCCGCCCTGGACGAGGCCCAATGGAACCCGGGTGTCGTGAAGGTCCCATCCCTGACGCCCTGCGCGGCGGAGATCGGCAACCTGCGCGCAGCGCTCGACTGGTGCTTCGAGCATGACGGGGCGCTCGGCGTGGCGATCCTCTCCGTCGTGGGCGTCTACTTCGAAGTGGTCGGCTTGATGAGCGAGGGTCGCATGCGGTGTGAGCAGTTCGCGCCCTTCGCGGTCGAGAACACCGTGTCCGCACTCACGTCGGCAGCCTTCTGCACGGTGCGCGCCTCCCTGCTCGTCAACAACGACAATCGCGCCGGGGTGGTACTCGCTCAAAGCGCCGCTGACAGTTTCCGCGCGCTGGGCGACACGGTTCGCTTGCAGCGCGCCTTGCTCTATTCGCTCAACATGAGCTGCAAGGCCATTTCGCGCGAAGCGGGCCGCCGGGTGCTCGACGAGATGATGGCCATCGAAGACCCGACATGGCCGCCGCGCATGCGTCTGGAGACCCTCACCGCCGCGAGCATCGTGCTGCATGCCGAGGGCCGGCACGAAGAGGCATTGAAGACGCAGGAGAAGAGCATCGCCTTGGCGCGGCAAGCAGGTCTCGACCCCGGATTCGGGCCCGCGAACCTGGCGTATTCGTACCTGGAGGCGGGCCATGCCGAACGCGCGATATCGATGGCGCGCGAAGCACTGTCGGCACAAGCGCGTGGATTCGGCGACGCCGACACGCTGGCACTCGCGATCCTGACGCTGGCCCTGTTGTTCAGCGGCCGCAGCGAAGAAGCGCACGGGCCGGTCGCCAGGTTCTTCGAGGTGTGCGAAGACAAACAAAGCTGGAACGTCGTGCGTGTCTTTGCCGATGTGTTGGCCTTGTTCGCTGCCAGCGAAGGCCGCTGCCATACCGCCGCCCGGCTGCTTGGATATTCGGACCACATCCGTGCAGAGTTGGGCAACCGGGCACCGGCGCTCGCTCGTGCGCGCGAGCAGGCGATCGCGACGGTCGCGCGCAGTCTCGACCCGACGACCATCGAGTCCTGCCGCGCGCAGGGCGCCAAGCTCGGCGTCGAGGCAGTCGTTGCACTGACACGACAAACCGACGACAGCCCGTGCCCGCGCAAGGGTTCTGAAAGCGTTTTCGGATAAGGTATCCGGCACTTCAGCCTGGCCGCGGGCAAAAACTCTCGGAGCTTGTCATGGCAGTCGCGTACCAGTGGGATCGGTTCGAGTTGTCATGCACGCGCCGCAGCCTCGTCGCCGATGGCCGGCCCGTGCCGATCGGCCCGAGGGCGGCCGCATTGCTCATCGCGCTGATCGAGCGCCGCGACGAGGTCGTGAGCAAGGATCGCCTGCTCGAGCTCGTGTGGCCGCACAGCATCGTCGAAGAAAACAACCTGGCCGTGTGCGTCTGCGCGCTGCGAAAACTGCTCGGCGCCGACGCGATCGTCACGGTGCCGCGGCGCGGCTACCGCTTCACGAGGGCGGTCACCGAACACGGTGAGCGGCCGGCGCCGGCCGCAGCCGCTGTCGGCCTGCCCTTGGGCGACGAGGCCGTCCCGGCGGTCCCTGCCGCTGGCAGGCTGCTGGGCCGCACAGCGGAGTTGACGGCGCTGCTCGGCCTGATGGCGCAGCACCGCGTGGTCACCGTGGTCGGCGCCGCCGGCATGGGCAAGACAAGCCTCGCGGTGGCGGCGGCCCGTGCGCGCAGCAGCGCGCTGCGCGACGGCGTCGTGTGGGTCGATCTGTCGGCGATCGATGAGCCTGGCCTCGTGTGGCAGCGGGTGGCGCAAGCGCTGCGTGTCGAAGGGGCGAGCGGCTCGGACCTGCGGTCGGCTCTCGTGGCCGCCCTGTTCGGCAAGGAACTGCTGTTGATCCTCGACAACACGGAGCAGGTGCTGAAGACGGTCGCCCTGCTGGTGCAGACACTGGTCGCGGAGACCCCCAGCGTCCATGTGCTCGTCACCGGGCAGTCGTGCATGCAGGTCGACGCCGAGCGCGTGTTTCGACTGCGGCCGCTGGCACTTCCCCCGCGCGACGCCACGCTCGAGCAGATTCCGGGCCATGCAGCGGCAGCACTGTTTGTCGAAGCGGCGCAAGCGGCCAACCCGCGCTTTGCGCTCTGCGCCGACAACAGGCAAGTCGTGATCGACCTGTGCCACCGGCTCGACGGCGTGCCGCTGGCGATCACGCTCGCTGCTGCCAGACTGCCTGCGTTCGGCCTCGACGGGCTGCATGCCCGCCTGTCCGATCGCTTCAGGCTGCTCCGGACGAACGCCCTGGGTGTTTCCAGGCACCAGCGGTCGCTGCGAGCGGCATTGGACCGCAGTCACGGCCGGCTGCCGGCGCAGGAGCGGGCCGTGTTTCGCCGGCTGGGCGTATTCGACGGCGGCTTCACGCTCGAGCTCGTCGCAGCCATCGTGTGCGACGCCAAGCTCGACCGCTCGCGGCTGGAGGACGCAGTGCAAGGGCTGGTCGATCATTCCCTGCTCGAGGTCGAGTACGACGCCGGGTCGCCGCGCTACCGCCTGCTCGAGAGCACCCGCGCCTATGCCCTGATCGAGCTTGCTCGCGCCGGCGACACCTTTGTCGCGCGCTGAGTCTGCTTCCGACATTCATCGAGCGTGCGGTCTTGCGCCGACGTGCCTTCGCTGTCGCCGATTCGACTTCGCATCGCATCGTCGTCGCGGCAGCGAACTCGTGAATGCTGGTGACCACTCAACCGAGTCGCCATGCAAACGCTCGCCGATCAAATAGCGCCCATCACCGGACGCGTGCAAGCCAGGTCTCCGGCCACCGACCCCCGCACGCCGCAGGGGCAGCGGTGGCTGCGGGCCGCCTTCGAGCGCATCCGCAGGAACGTGAACGACGCGGCGAGCAAGCCGGGCTACGACGTGCTCGAAAGCGTGATCAGCGGCGAGCTCAAGCCCGTCGAGGAAAGGACGACCTCGCAGACGTACTGGGAGCACATCCTGCTGCGCTGCATCGGCGACGTGGCCCTGGACATCCAGCGCAACTACTCCGAGTCCCTCAGGCTCGCGTCATGCGGCAGCGCAGAGCTCATCGCCAACGGGCACGAGGGCATCGCACTGTCGGCGCGCCGGCTGGACGACCTGCTCGCAACCACCGACTACGTGATCGTCGACACGGTCATCCGCGACACCGGGGCGACCGGCGGCTGGGTCACCGAGCGGTGGGGGTATCGCGACGAACGGATCAAGGGAAACCAGATCGTCGACGGCATCGATACCTTTCTCATCCGCAACGGAAGGATCGAAGTGAAGATGATCAACTACACCGTCGAGCCGGTGCAGCCTTCGCAGGAGTTCCAGTCGAGGATCGGCGTTTCTGCATAGGACGCGCTCGGCCCCGAGCGTGACGGATTTCATGCCCCGTCCCCCGCCTGCCGTGTCGCGTAAGTGACAGCTGCTATCCTGCGGCGTTGGGGGAAGCAACCGCAAAGCAACAACCTCATTGCTTCGTCCGCGGATGAAAAACCTGATCGGTCATCGTTCGAAGGAGACCACGATGCTGAACAGTCCCTCTGAGCGAATCCTCGTGAAGGCGCTCGCCGATCTCATGCCCCACCGGATCTATGCCAAGGACGCGGAAGGTCGCTTCGTGTTCGCCAACATGGCGGTCGCGCGTGGCATGGGCGCCGACAGTCCCGCGGACCTGTTGGGGCGCACCGACTCGGACTTCTATCCTGCGGCGGACGCGGCCCAATACGCGGCAGAAGAGCGTGACATCATGGAGTCGCACCAGCCGATGGTGAACCATGAGGAGTTCGTCTACTACACGCGCTCCAGCTCGAACGCATGGATGCTCACGACCAAGGTTCCGGTCGTCGACGATGACGGCAAGGTGATGGGCATCGCGGGCATCAACTGCGACATCACCCGGCGCAAACAGGCGGAACTGGCCATGCGTGACGCCAAGCTCGAGGCGGAGCGCGCGACGCAAGCGAAGACCGAATTGCTGGCGGTCGTATGCCACGAACTGAAAACGCCGCTGAACGCCGTCCTGGGCTACTCGAAGCTTCTTCAGGCTCGTTCCGGATTGAGCGATCAAGAGATGTTCCGTCTCGGCACGATCGAGCGGGCGGGCCAGCATCTGCTTCTCCTCAGCAACGACCTCCTGGATGTCTCGAAGCCCGAGACCGCCAACCTCGAGCCGTCTCCCACCAACGTGTACCTCCACGAGCTCCTTCGTGGCGTTGTCAGCATCATCGAGTTGCGGGCAGCCGAAAAAGGCCTGGACTTCGATTGCATCGTCGACCCCGGCTTGCCGCTGGTCGCACAAGTGGACAGCCGACGACTCAGCCAGATCCTCCTCAACCTGCTCGCCAACGCTGTCAAGTTCACGGACTCCGGTCGGATCTGGTTGCGCGTCCGCTGCTTGAGCGTCAAGGACTCCGCCGCCCGCATCCACTTCGAGGTGGAGGACACGGGAGTGGGCATGCGCTCGGACGAGTTGTCGAAGATCTTCGAGCCGTTCGTGCAGCTGGGTACCGCGCAGCGCCGGGCGGACGGCGTCGGTTTGGGCTTGGCGATCAGCCGCAAGCTCGTCGAGGTCATGGGCGGCGCGATGGAGGTCAAGAGCACCGTCGGCCGCGGAAGCACGTTCTCGTTCGAGTTGTCACTGCCGATCGAATCTGTGCGTGGTGCGGTGCACAGCGGGATGGTTCATACAGCCGGGCATTCGTGACGCGAGCGAGACACTCGCCGGGACGGCAGCTGCCGTCCTCGTGAACCAGGGCACGACTCCACCTCGAGCGTGCGGCGCCCGCCTATGCGCGACGGCGAATTCCCCGCAGAGTCAACGCTGGGAAAGACTCGAACCGAGGGAGCTCGACAGATGGAACGAGTGACGAAGACGCGCACCCGCAATTCCCTGCGGGTGGCGGTGGTGGCCTTGGTGGTGAGCCTGGGGGCCGCCGCCTGGTGGACCGCCCGGGACCTGGTGCTCAGCCAGGGGCTGAACGAAGGGCGCACCGTCGCCGACTTCGCCGAGAGCGTGGGCCGCTGGGCCTCGCAGTACGGCGGCCTCCACGTGCGCACGGAAGGCGTGCAGACGCGCATGCCGGGCTTCTTCCTGACCCGCGCCACTTATGCCGTCAACGGCGGCGATGCCGGCGTGCTGCAGGGCAGCCGCATCGATGCCGGCAGCGACGAGCGCGGCGCGCTCGCGCGCGTCGAGGCCTACCACTGGAAGAATCCCGCGCTCATCCAGCGCGAGGTGGCCGACGCCATCGCCGAGTCCGGCGGTCGTGCGCGCTACCGTCTCACCGCGGCCAGCGTGCTCAACCCCTCCAACGCGCCCAACCCGATGGAGCAGGAGGCGCTCGACGTCCTCAAGACCGGGGCGGTCAAGGAGTACTGGAAGGTGCAGGGCAGCGAGCTGTTCTACGCGCGCCCAGTCGTCGCGAAGGCCAGCTGCCTGAAGTGCCACGACTCGCCACAAAAGGCTCCGGAGTACCTGCTGCGCAATGCCCAGTTCAACGGCGGTGGCGGCTTCGGCTACGTGGAGGGCAAGCCCGCTGGCCTCATCAGCGTGACTCTGCCGCTGCCCAGTCCCTGGATGGCGGCCCGCAGGGGCCTGTCGACCGAGGCCTGGGCCGCACTGCTGGTCGCCAGCGGCTGCCTGGCGTGGGTGGCATGGGGTGCAACGCAGCGTCGCCGATCGTAGGCGGCTCTGCGCGGCGAAGTCTTCAGTCTGCGCCCTCCATCGCAGCGGTGAATCTGCCGTCGCATGCGGCACCGTTCAGCCGGGCGCGCTTGAGCAACGCATCCCGACTCGCGCGCGCGTTGGCAGCCTGGCCCTTCCAGGCCTTCAAGGCCGGCTCCTGCAGCGCCCGTCCATAGGAGAAGGTCAATTGCCATGGATGTGAACCGGTCCGGTTGATCGCGTCGAGGTTGGCCGTTGCTTCGGCGGGGCTCTGGCCGCCGGACAAGAAATTGATGCTCGGCACGGCGGCAGGCACCGTCCGCCGCAGCACCCGGATCGTTTGTGCAGCGACCTCGGCAGGCGTTGCCTGCTGCGGGTGACTCTTTCCGGGCACCACCATGCTGGGCTTCAGAAGCATCAGCTCGAACATCACCTGCTGACGATGCAGCGCATGGAAGACTTCATGCAGCACCGCCTCGGTGACCTCGGCGCAGCGAGCCATCGTGTGAGCGCCGGCTATCAGGACCTCGGGTTCGACGATCGGCACCACGCCTTGTTCCTGGCAGATGGCCGCATAGCGCGCGAGCGCCTGTGCGTTGGCCTCGACCGCCATCCGGCTCGGCAGCGTGTCGGAGACGTTGTAGACGGCGCGCCACTTGGCAAAGCGTGCGCCTTGCTCCTTGTAGACGGCCAGGCGTTTCGCGAGGCCATCCAGCCCCTGCGTGACCTCGTCGCCCGGAGCGAGCGCCAACGGAATCGTCCCGGCGTCGACCTTGATGCCGGGCACGATGCCCTGGCGTGCAGCCAGTTGCGGCAACGGCGTGCCATCGTCAGCCTGCTGGCCGAGCGTTTCCTCGTACAGGATGACGCCGCCCACGAATTCGCCGAGCCCAGGCGCACCCAGGATCAGCGCGCGGTAGGCGCGCCGGTTCTCCTCGGTCGACTCCACGCCGATGGCCTTGAACCGCTTCGCGATCGTCGGGCCGCTTTCGTCGGCGGCCAGGATGCCCTTGCCCTTCTGGACAAGCGCCTTCAAGCTGGCATGGAGTTCACTTTCTGCGCTCATGGGACGTCTCCTGGGATGTCACGCCGGGCCTCGTGCGGTGCCGGGAACGCCTCTTTGCTTGCGACGCTCGAGGAGTTCGAACACGGCCATGCCGGCCAGCATCGCCGCGACGAAAACGACGGCCTTGGCCTCACCCATGCCGAGTGCCACGATCGCCGGTCCCGGGCAGAACCCGGCAAGGCCCCAGCCGACGCCGAACAGCACGCTGCCGAGGATGAGGCGCAGATCGATGGAGCGTGCCGTGGGCAGCTTCATTTCGCCGGCGATGAAGGACACCGCGCGCTTGTTCGCCCTCGCGAACGCGATCATGCCGATGGCGATGGCGCCGGCCATCACGAAGGCGAGCGACGGGTCCCACCGGCCCGCAAGGTCGAGGAAGCCCCGGACCTTGGCGGGGTTGGTCATCCCGGAAACGATGAGGCCGAGGCCGAAAATCAGGCCCGTGAGCAAGGCAGTGACCACACTCATCAGGGAGCTCCCAGCAGGTGACGCATCACGAACACCGTGGCGAAGCCGGCTCCCATGAAGATGAGCGTGGCCGCCAAGGACCGCAGTGACAGCCGCGACAGGCCACAGACCGCGTGGCCGCTGGTGCAGCCCGAGGCATAGCGGGTGCCGACGCCGACGAGGAGACCGGCTGCGATCGACACACCGGGACCCGCATCGATCTGCGGCGTCGGCACGGCTGCGAACACCATCCAGACCAGTGGCGATCCGACCAGGCCCAGCACGAACGCCACTCGCCACGCCACCTCGCCGCCCTTGGCGGGCTCGAGCAGCCCGCCGACGATGCCGCTGATGCCCGCGATGCGCCCGTTCAGCAGCGCGAGCATCCCTGCGGCAACGCCGATGAGCACGCCACCCGCGAGCGCAGGCCCGGGCGTGAAGGCGTTCCAGTCGATGGACATCAGTTTCTCCTTGGGACAGCAGCATCGACGCCCGGGGGTCAGAGGGTCAGGCGTTGCGGCGACAGGTATTGCTGACGAAATGTCTCGAATGGCACGGTGTCGGAGCGCTCCAGGCGCAGCTGCTCCTGGACCGACTCATTCGCCAGACGCTCGAAGCGGGCCTGAAGATCGGCAGGAAACGGGCGCTGCGCAAACGACCGCCGGATGTGCTCGGAGCGCGCCCGGGCAAAGGCGGTGTATGAGCCTGCGTGCTCGCTGGCGATCGCCTGCAACGCGCGCGCCGAGGACAGCCGCTGCGGTTCGCGAAGCGCCAGAGCCGCCGACGCCACGGCGTCGCGGTGAGCGCAGCCGCCCGTCGCGGCGTCGAGCGTGGCCGCGATCTGCACGCACTCATCGACGAGCTGAGCGCCCCATTCGGCGAGCGTCACCACGTCGTCGCCCCGCTCGAGGCGCAGGTCCGGCTCGCGGCCGCGCTCTGCCGTGCGATGCTGGTTGGCGGCGAGCGCCGCGATCTCGTCGGGCGTATCCGGCGGGCTGTCGGAGAGCAGGCAGTGCAGAAGGAAGGTGTCGAGAAAGGCGATCGTGCCGGCGCCTATGCCCACCGGCTCGAACGGATCGAGATCCAGGCAGCGCACTTCGACATACTCGACGCCGCGCTCACGCAGCGCATGCAGCGGCCGTTCGCCCGACCGTATGACCCGCTTGGGCCGGATCGTCCCGTAGAACTCGTTTTCAATCTGCAGCAGGCTCGTGCTGAGCTGGTTGTACTCGCCGCCGGGATTGAGAACGCCGAGCGCATCGTAAGGCGGGTAGGGTTGGGTCAGCGCGTTGTGCAGCGACGCGCTGTAGCTGTCGAGGTTGTTGTAGCTCACGCACAGCTTCGCCTGCGCGTCGCTCTGGTAGCCCAGCCGACCCATGCGCAGCGACGTGGCGTGTGGCAGGTGCAGGCTGCAGCCACCGAGCGGCACGAGCCGGTGCGTACGGCCCTCGACGAAGCTCGGGCAGACCGCGGGCGATGCGCCGAAGAGATACAACAACAGGAACGAATGTCGCCGGAAGTTGCGGATCAGGCCGAAATAGTCGTCGTTCGAGAGGCGAGGCATCGACCAGTTGTAGTGAATGCCTGAAATCGTCTGCATCCGTCGCCCGTAGCGGTGTCCCAGGCCCATCCGATACACGCTCTTCGCCCGGCCCACGTTCGACGCGCCGTAGCTGCCGATCGGGATCGTCTCGTCGGCTGGCAGTTCGCACGGCATGCTCGCCACCCACAGGAGCTCGTTCCCGATCTCGCGATAGACGCACTGGTGAAGCTGCGACAACTCGTCGAGGCATGACGCGACGCCGGCATGCACACCGGTGATGAGCTCGAGCTGCGATTCGCTGAAGTCCGTCGTGATGTTCGGATGGGTCAGAGCGGAGCCGAGGGACTGCGGGTGGGGGGTCAGGGCGAGGCCACCGCCGGACAGCGCGCGCAGGCTCTCTTTTTCGATGCCGCGTCGAATGCCCTCGATGTCGGCCGGCACCAGGCCAAGCAGGCGTTGTTGCAGGCTGGTCAAGCCGGGTCTCCTTGTTGTCGGTTCGTGCTGAGGAGACCATCATCCGCCAAAGAGGGCCTGGCGCGCGGAATTTCCTCCCTGCGCGTCCCGACAGCGCAGCGGTCCCAGGCGCGTGCCAAGTCGCGTCTGGGCACCACCGCCTTGGCGCTATGAGCTACAAAACGGACCGCCGCTGCGGGCGCCCGACCGGTCCAGTACGACCCAAGACGGTCCCTCACCTTTCCGAATTCATCGCCGCGAAGCAGCCATCCAGCAAGTCACGACCGCTGCCTGCATCCCAGGCGTACGATCCAGCTGTCGACTGTTCCCGCGAGTGCCGTGAACCAGGAGATCCATTTCTGTACCTGCCCTGACGGCGCGCGCATCGCCTATGCGCTCTCGGGGCACGGCGCGCCGCTCGTCATGTCGGGGGTGTGGCTCAATCACCTCGAGTACCAGTGGGAGAACCTCGCCTGGCGTCCGTGGCTCGTGCACTTCTCGCGCGAATACTCCCTGCTGCGCTACGACCTGCGCGGGACCGGCCTCTCGGACCGCTCCTTCAACAACACCTCCGCGGAGACCTGGGCACGGGACTTCTCCACCGTGGTCGACAGCGCCGGCCTCGAGCGCTTTCCGTTGCTGGGCATCTGCCAAGGCGGGCCCATCGCGATCAGTTACGCCGCGCGCCATCCGGAGCGCGTGAGCCAGCTTCTGCTCTACGGTACCTACGCGCGCGGCAACTTCATGCGCCCCGAGCGACCGCGCGAGGCACCTGCCGCGCAGGTGTTCGTCGACATGGCGCGGCTCGGCTGGGGGATCGACGATCAGGAGTTCATGCAGGTGTGGGCCAGCGTGTTCCAGCCGGGGGGCGGCCTCGAGCACGTGCGCACCTGGACCGAACTGCAGCGCCGCGCGGTCTCGCCCGAGAACGCCGCCGCTTTCTTCGAAGCGGCGTTCCGCACCGACGTGCAGGAGGACGCGCGGCGAGTCAAGTGCCCGACGCTCGTCGTGCATGCGGCCAAGGACAAGGCTGTGCACATCGAGGAAGGGCGACGGCTGGCAAGCCTGATCCCGGGCGCACGCTTCGTCGAACTCGATAGCGCCAACCACATGCTGCTGCCCGAGGAGCCGGCGTGGGGGCGTTTCCTGGAGGTGGCGCGTGGCTTCCTGCGCAGACCGCGTGCACAGGAAGGAATCGCGGACAAGCTCCCCGCACTCACCGAGCGAGAGCGCCAGGTGCTGGAGGGCATCGCACGCGGCTTGAACAATGCCGAGATCGCCGCCGAACTCGCGCTCTCGGAAAAGACAGTGCGCAACCACGTGACGCGCGTCTTCGACAAGATCGGCGTCGCGCACCGCTACCAGGCCATCGTCCTCGCGCGCGACGCGGGGCTCGCCGACGGCGGGCGGCCCCGCTTGCTTTAGCCCGGGACTGTTGTCCCGGTTGCCCCGCGGACAGCCTTCGGCACAAGGGCATTCGCCTCAAGACAGCCTCGAACGCGTCGCCCAGACTTCCCACAGGTGCGGCAATTCTGCCCGCCCATACGAAAGGAGATGCGTATGCCAAAGTTCGTCATCGAGCGCGAGATCGCCGGCGCCGGCAAGCTGCCGGCCCAGGAGTTGAAGGCGATCTCGCAGAAGTCCTGCGGCGTGCTGGAGGCCATGGGCCCGAAAATCCAGTGGGTGCAAAGCTTCGTCACCGACAGCAAGATCTATTGCATCTACATGGCCCCGGACGTGGACACCGTTCGCGAGCACGCACGGAAGGGCGGATTTCCGGCCAACACGATCGCGCGCGTGCATGCAGTGATCGATCCTACGACGGCGGAACCGATGACCGCCTAGGCGCCGACACGGCGCAGGTTCATACATCCAAGGGGAATGCAATGAAGTACCGATCGATGGTGCTGGCTGGCTGCCTGGCGTTGGTGGCTGCCACAGTAGCGCACTCTCAGACCAAGGAAGTCCCATCTCTGCAGACGTACGTCATTGAGCGCGACCTGCCGGGAGCGGGAAAGCTCTCCGCAGTCGAACTGCAGGCAATCGCACGCAAGTCGAACGGCGTACTGGCGGGCATGGGAGCAGGCATCCAGTGGGTGGAGAGCTATGTGACCGCCGACAAGATCTATTGCGTCTATCGCGCGCAGAGTGAGGAAGCGATCCGCAAGCACGCCGACGCAGGCGGCTTTCCCGCGAACCGCATTGCGCGCATCACGGGTGTGATCGATCCTACGACGGCACGCTAGCTTTGAGTTGAGGGGCGGATCGGTCGAGTCGCGTTGCCTCTCGCTCTCTACACGCGACCCGCGTGGTTCGGCCACCGCCTCGGCTCCTTCAATGGTCATGATCCCTACGCGTACCTGAAGGACGTGCTTGAGCGGTTGCCCACCCAGCCCGCGAGCGGCATCGACGAATTGCTGCCGCATCGCTGGCACTAACGATGACCCAACGTAATCGCACCAACTTTGCTAGCTTCGACGCTGGCACTTCACTGCGTCCACCCAATGGCCGCCGCTGGGGTGTCGACGCTGGTGGCATCGAATAGTAGGGATTGAGAAAGCGGACAAGCCCGCTGGTCAGGCGCAATCGCGCCGCGACATCGCCGCGGTCTTCAGCCGCACAGCGACCTCATCCCTTCGGCTTCGGCGAGAAGGCGATGCAATGACCGTGCGGGTTGATCGGTCCTTCGACGATCTTGCACGTCGCTGGATCGTTGCCTGACTTGCCTGGCACGTACTGACTGCAGTCGTCGCAGTCCTTGCCTTCGATGTTGCCGGCGTCCGTGTATTTGACGGAGTCCTTGGACAACTTCGTTGATTGCGAATATGCGATACCCGCCATCACCACGACGCCGACGCCGACGCCGGCACTGAGTCCGAGCTTGAGCGCATCACGTCGGGGGGCGGATGCGCCCTTGTCTTGATCCATGGGTCATTACCTCGTGAATTTGGAATTCTGCCAACGGGCTACCGAATCGTGTCCGTTCCGAACGCGCTTAGCACTCAGGTCACGATCAGCGTCCCGCTCATCTCTTCGTGGCCGGTGCCACAGAAAACGTCGCAGAGAAACGTGAAGGTCCCCGTCTTGTCCGGGGTGAGCTCCAGCGACACCACCTTGCCCGGCACGATGTCGGCGCGCAGGTTGAAGTCGGCCAGGTTGAAGCCCATCGGCACTTCCGGCGCGGTGAATTGCAAGGTCACGGTCTCACCCTGCTTGAGGTGGATCTCGCCCGGCACGAACTCGAACTTCTTCGCGACGACCTTGATCAGCCGCACCTTCGGCTTGGCCGATACAAGGACCACCACCGAGCTCAGCGCAATCGCCCCGGCTGCACTCATCAGTGCCCGCCTGCTTGAATCGATGGCCATGGCTCAGGCTTTCTGGACCGGCATTTCGGTGATGACGTACTCGGCCTTCTTCGGCTCGGCCTCGACCTCGCGAAAACCGAGTCCGCGATACGGCTGCGCCGGGTCCCAGGCCAGCGGCGCGCGCTTGGGCTGCGAGCCTGCGACCGGCAGCGGGAAGATCAACGATTTGGCCGAGTGATGCGCAATGTGCCCGGTCATATGGTGATGTTCCTGGTGGATGTGGCCGTAGAAAACGGTCACGTTGTCGTAGGGCATCAGCAGGTCGACCGCTTTGGCGCCATCGCGGGTGGCCCAGTCCCATTGCGGGTACAAATCGAACAAGGGGCGATGTGCGAAGACGACGATTCGTGCATCCTTGGCCTGCTTCTTCAGATCGTCGGCCAGCCATGCCAGCTGCGCTTCGCCCAGCTGCGCACCCAGGTCGCTCACGTTGTCCAGCACGATGAAGTGAACACCCTTGTGCTCGAACGTGTAGTTCGTGGGGCCGAAGAATTCCTTGAAGGCCTTGCCGTTGTCCAGCGACGCATCGTGCTCGCCGGGAATGAATCGCACGTTCTTGACCTTGAGCTCGGACACGATGTCCCGAAACCCGGCCATCCGCTTGCGGCGCTCCTTGGGGTCGTCGGTGGTGTGTGTCAGGTCACCGGTGAAGATGATGAAGTCCGGCGTTTGAACCAGCGCGTTCACGGATGCCACGGCCTTGGGCAAGGTGCCGTGAGCGTCGGGGTTCGGAGGGCCTTCGAAGCCCCAGTGGCTGTCGGACAGCTGAACGAAGAAGAAATCTTCTCCCTTCGCTGCGCCCATACTGTCGGCTCCGCGCGCAGCGCCCGAGAGGCCCGACATGAACACGGCACCTCCGACGCCAGCCAACTGCAAGAACTGCCTTCGATCGAATGCGCTCATACCTGTCTCTCCTGGTTGGGGTGGCACGGTGGGTGCCCGAGGGGTCCGGTTGGGTGGCCTCCCTTGTCATACCCCCTTCCGCCAGGAAATATTCCCAACGCGCGCCGAACGCCCCAGCGATTGGGTCGGATACCTGGAATAAAGCGCTCGCGAAGCGGGTCTGGTTTCCAAGAGAGGATCGGCAATGCGCGATGACGAGAACTGGCGGCGCTTCGAACAACTGGCGATGCCTCACTTGGACGCCGCTTACAACCTGGCGCGATGGCTGACCCACAACGACCACGATGCGCAAGACGTGGTGCAGGAAGCGCTCCTGCGCGCCATGCGCTACATCAACGGGCTTCGTGGCGACGGCGCACGCGCCTGGCTGTTGCAGATCGTCCGACACACTTGTTATTCGTGGCTGAAGGAGAACCGTCCCCTGGAGAAGGTTGTGCTCGATGACTTCGATGACGCGCGGCAAGACATTGCCGCGCCGTCTGCGGACGAGCCGCCCGCCATCGCGATGCGCAAGGCAGACAAAGAACAGATCAATGCAGCGATCGCCAACCTCCCCGTTCCCTATCGGGAGGTTCTCGTGCTGCGTGAACTGGAGGATCTTTCGTATGCAGACATAGCGCGCATTGCCGAAATTCCCGTGGGGACCGTGATGTCGCGCCTGTCTCGCGCGCGCGGCCTGATGAGGACCGCGTTGACACCGACCACCCGTTCCACACTTCGCACGGTGCCGCGGACCACGCAAGGTGGAGGCAACTCATGACCACACCCATCGAACGTCGACAGCTCAACGCATTTGTCGACGGAGAGCTGGACCTGAAAAGCCAGCTCGAGATCGAAAGCCGAATGGAGAGCGACGTTGCCCTTCGCAAGCAGGTCGATGAGATGCGCCAGCTGCGCGAGCTCGTGCGCGAGAACGCCGACTACCATGCGGCACCGGATGCATTGCGGCGCCGCATGGCGGCACTGATGGCATCGTCGCGGCAGAAGCCTGCCCCGCCTGCATCAACTCGCGTCGGTGGGATCGGCGAAGCGGTGCAGCGATGGCTCGGTTGGCGCCCACTGGCCGCGTCGCTGAGCTTCGCCGCCGTTCTGGCCGTGGCGCTGAACCTGGTGTGGCTTCAATCGTCGAGGGACGAACGACTGACGGACGATGTCGTGGCAAGCCATGTCCGCGCGACTCTCGGGCAGCATCTGGTCGATGTGGCCTCGTCCGACCGTCACACTGTCAAGCCGTTCCTCTCGTCGAAGCTGGGGTTCTCGCCACCGGTCAACGAACTTCGGATACCGGGTTCACTGTTCCTCGGCGGCCGCGTGGACTATCTCGACGGGCGCCCCGTGGCAGCGCTGGTCTACAAGCAAGGCGAGCACGTGGTCAACTCGTTCGTGTGGCCGGGCACGGCGTCTGAAAGCAAGCCGAGTTTCGCAGCCGAGCGGGGGTACCTGACCGCCCACTGGTCGCACAACGGCATGAACCATTGGGTGATCTCGGATGTGAATCGCGAAGAGTTTCGAGCGGTCGTCAATGCGATAGCGATGGCCGATACCGATCGCTAGTCGCGGCCGATCCTCTCGGCACTCGTCGTGACGACGAGGATCCTGGGCGCGGCGGTCGCGCCTGCGGCGACGAACGCGGCCGCGAGCATCGCGAGGCATCTCCGCAGAAGTGGGTTCTTCATGGGTTCGCTCCCGGAAGCACCTTGCGCCGGGCAGTTGGCGCCTGCAGACACGGCGACCGCGAAGGCTCGCGCAGCGGCGCAATCAGGGTGGCAGTTCGCATCCGGCCGCACGGTAGCACCTGCGATGACCGTTCCAACAAGAGCAATACCGCATTCGCACCGGTGCCCTTTTTCGCCCAGGGTCCCCCGCCTAAATTCATTCCATACCCAGGCGACAACGGAGATGGACATGAGCACCTCATCGACCCAGCGTTTCGAAGTTCGCTTCCAGTCGCTCTTCCGCGAGGGCCACGCGCTGGCCTTCCCCTGCGATCCCTCGGGCCGCGTCGATCTCGACGGTCTCTCGGAGCGCGCGCGCAGCAACTACCTGTTCGCCCGCGCCATGGTCGGCCGCGAGTACGCCATGCCCGCGATCTACGCGTCCTGAGAGCGGCACGCCCTGGCCGGGATCGCTGAAGCCCTGAGCATCGCCGGCGACCACCACCCCCCGCACAAGCTCACGACTGCCCCTCGGCGAGCGCCACGACCGCCTTGTCGGGGGCGAAGGCGTTGACCATCACAGCGGCAAGGGCAAGCACCACACCGACCGCCGCCAACCCGATCCACCCATCGCGCTGCGCTGCGTAGCCACCCAAGGCGGCACCGGTCGCGCCGCCGATGAAGTACGACACCATGTACACGGTATTCAGGCGGCTGGGCGACTCCGGGCGCAGAGCGAAGATCCGCGCCTGGCTGGCGACGAGAGCCGCCCGGTTGCCGAGGTCGAGCAGCACCATGCCCGCGATCACCCACGCGAGGCTGCGCCCCCCGGCCGCAACCAACGCGAAGGCGACCCCGACCGTGATCGTGCCCACGAGAACCATGTTGCGGGTGCCGATCCGATCGACGGCCGCGCCGATCCGCGGCGCCGACGCGATCCCGGCAATCCCGGCCAGTCCGAACGCGCCGATGGTGGCCGGGCCGTACCCGTAGGGCGGCCGGGCCAGCAGCGCGGCGAGCGAGGCCCAGAGCGCGCTGAAGGCGGCGAACATCAGGAAGCCCGTGGCGGCGGAGATGCGAAGCAGGCGTTCCTCGCGCACCAGGGCGACCAGCGAGCGCATCAGGTCTCGGTAGCGGACGACGGTCAAGCCGGTCGACGCCGGCAGGTTCCTGATGACGATGGCCAGCAGCGCCAGGTCGACGACCGAGGCCAGCACGAACATGGCGCGCCACCCCAGGTGAGCGCCGACCAGACCGCTCAGCATGCGGGCCAGCAGCAGGCCCGAGGCCAGGCCGCCCAGCAAGGAGCCGACGACACGGCCGCGCCTCGCGGGTGTCGCGCGGCCCGAGACGGCGGGAATGATGATCTGCGCGGTGACCGCGGTCATTCCGACCCCGAAGCTGCACGCAGCCAGCAAGGCAAAGGTCGGCGCCACGGCGCACGCGAGCAGCGCGAGCGTGTTCACGGCGATCGCAAGCGACGCCAGCTTGCGCGGCTGGACGCGATCGCCCAGCGGAACGAAGAGCAGCAGTCCGACGGCATACCCGAGCTGCGTGAGCGTGGCGATGAGGCTTGCCTGGGCCGGCGTCACGCCGAAGGACGCGGCCATCTGCGGCAGCAGCGGCTGGTGGTAGTAGATGGTCGAGACCGCGAGCGCGCAGCCCACGGCCATCATCGCGACCTGGCGATCCGAGATCCCGGGCGTCGCCGCGGTCATCGAGTCATTTCATCGAGCGGATGAAGTGGGTGTCGGTCCTTGGGTTCACCCAAGCTCGGTCAGCCGCTCCCAGGCCAGGCCGATGGCGAAGCCGACACCCATCAAGGCCGCCGCCGCAGCGATGACCGAGAACTCGAATACCAACGGCAGAAGGGCTTGGGCGCGGGACACGATCACACGGTGCGGCATGGCAGGCTCCAGTCTTTCGGGCCGATGAGCCACGGTGCCGGCCCATCCATGCAGCGAATCTAGGCGTCAGGCCAACGCTGAAAAAGACGCCGTCCGACAAAACGTTGTTGCGGCAAGCCGAACAGTCGTGCAATCGCAGGCCACGGTGGGCCCTGCTCATCCCTGCATGGCGCCGGCCACGTGGCGCGCGCGGGCCGCGCGCTTGAGGGCCTGCGGCGGCTCGCCGAAAACCCGCAAAAACGCTCGCCGCATCCGTTCGGGGTCGGAGAACCCGGTCTGGTCGGCGATGCGCTCGATGGTCAATCGATCGGCTTCGACCAGGATGCGCGCCGTCTCGGCACGCAGCCGCTCGATGGCCCGCGCAGGGGACTGTCCCGTGTTCATGCGGAACTCGCGGCTGAAGTGGCGCGGACTCATGTGCACGGCATGAGCCAGCGTGTCGACCGACAGGTCTTCGCGCAGGTGATTCTTGGCGTAGGTCAGCGCCGCCTGGATGCGGTCCGACCTGGACTCGAGCTCCGACAGCGTCGAGAACTGGGACTGTCCCCCCGCACGGCGATGGTGGACGACGAGTTTCCTGGCCACCTCCCGGGACACGTCGTGGCCGAGGTCGCCCTCCACCAGCGCAAGGGCGAGGTCGATGCAAGCGGTCATGCCGGCGGAGGTCCAGACCGTTCCGTCGCGCACGAAGATCCGGTCCTCCTCGACCCGGGTCGACGGGAAGCGTCGCTGCAGGTCTCGTGCGTGGTGCCAATGGGTCGTCACGCGGCGCCCATCGAGGATGCCGGCCTCGGCGAGAACGAACGCGCCGGTGCAGATGCTGGCCATGCGGCGCGTGGCCTCCACCGCACGTGCGAGCAGGCGCAAGAGCTTCGCCGAAGACGGCTGCAGGGCCGTCGGCCCGGCGACGATCAGCGTGTCGTAGGCGGCCGGGTCCAGCGCGAGCGTCTGGACGGCTGCGCCCATCGAGCTCTTCACCGCGCCGCCGCCTTCGGACACGACATGGATCTCGTAGGCCGGGGCAGGCACGGCGAGGTTGGCCATCTCGAAGACCGACACGGCGGCCAGGTCGAGGATCTGGAAACCGGGGAACACGACGAGTCCGATGCGCTTCATGTCGTTCCGACCTGGATGCATGTCCTGGCAGCATTTTGTCCTGAAACGAGGGAACCTTGTCATTCAAGCCATCTCGCCCACCCCTATCTTGGAGAGGTCAATCCACCCATTCGCCCCCGGCGCTACGACATGAAGGAGATCCACATGAGCTCTACTGACACGACCCAGGGCACGGCCCTGGTGACCGGCGCTTCGAGCGGCATCGGCGCGCTCTATGCAGAACGGCTGGCCCGCCGTGGCCACGACCTGATCCTGGTCGCGCGCGACATGGCCAAGCTCACCGCCCTCGCGGAGCGCATTCGTTCGACCACGCACCGTCAGGTCGAGCTGCTGCCTGCCGACCTGACCGCCAAGGCGGATCTGCTGCGCATCGAGAAGCGTCTCCAGTCCGACCCCTCCATCAGCCTGCTGGTCAACAACGCCGGCGTGGGCGCGACCAGCACCCTGGTCGAGTCGGACGTCGACAGCCTCGACAAGATGATCCAGCTGAACGTGACCGCCCTCACCCGGCTCGCGCGGGCGGTCGTCCCCGGCATGGTGGCCCGCGGCAAGGGCGCCGTGATCAACATCGCGTCCATCGTGGCGCTGGCGCCCGATGTGCTGAACGGCACCTACAGCGGCAGCAAGGCCTTCGTGCTGGCCTTCACGCAGTCGATGCACCACGAGCTGGCGGCCAAGGGCATCCAGGTGCAGGCGGTGCTGCCGGGTGCGACCAGCACCGACTTCTGGAGCACTGCCGGCGTTCCGGTGAGTCATCTGCCGAGCGAGATCGTCATGAAGGCCGAGGAGATGGTCGACGCGGCACTGGTCGGCTTCGATCGCAAGGAGCTGGTCACCATCCCGTCGCTCCCCGACGCAGCCGATTGGGACCGGTTCGATGCGGCTCGCAAGGCGCTCGGTCCCAATCTCTCACGTGCGACGGCTGCGGCTCGCTACACGGCCTGAGCTGCATGCATTCGCAGCCCGGGTGCAACCCGGGAGTGGCGACGGTTGCAGCGTCCCGGGTTGCACCCGGGCTACGACTTTTGCTCGCAATGAAACAAGCCTTTCAGGCTCTGCGTCTTTTTCTCCTCCGCGCTCGCTCCTAGAGTCATTGCAAGCTGCAACGACAAAGGACGAGACATGAGCCGCAACCCCCTGTACTTCGACGACCTCCAGGTCGGCGACACCTTCCAGACCGCGACGCACGCACTGGACACCGAGCAGATCAAGGCCTTTGCGCAGCAATTCGATCCGCAGCCTTTCCACCTCGACGAAGCTGCCGCGCGCGACTCGATGTTCGGCAGCCTCGCGGCCAGCGGCTGGCACACCGCCGCGATCACCATGCGCCTGCTCGTGACCAGCGGCCCGCCGCTGGCCAACGGCATCATCGGCGCGGGCGGCGACATCGAATGGAAGGCGCCCACGCGCCCCGGCGACGTGCTCCAGGTGCACAGCGAAGTGGTCGCGTTGACGCCTTCGCGCTCCCGCCCCGACCGAGGCATGGTCGTCCTGCGCTCGAACACGCTGAACCAGCGCGGCGAGGTCGTGCAGACGCTCAACGCCAAGCTGATGGTGGCGCGCCGCGCGGCCTGACCCCTCCTCCACCCTCGCACCAGGGAGTCTTCGCATGATCATCGACGCCACGGGCCTCGACCCCACCTCCGCCTACAAGCTGCTCATCGGCTCCATCCTTCCACGGGCCATCGGCTGGGTGAGCACCTTGTCGAAGGATGGCGTCGCGAACCTCGCGCCCATCTCCTTCTTCACCGGCGTCGGGCGCAAGCCGCCGATGGTCTCGCTGTCGCTGCAGCCGCGCTCCGACGGCGTGACCCTGAAGGACACCTTCGTCAACATCCGCGACACGGGCGAGTTCGTCGTCAACATGGTGACCCTGCCGCAAGCGCACGAGATGCACCGCTCGGCGTTCGAGTTCGCCTCGGACGTCGACGAGTTCATCGCCGTGGGCCTCGACAAGGATCCCTCGGTGGCCGTGCGCCCCCCGCGCGTGAAGGGCGCCCCGATCTCGTTCGAGTGCAAGCTGGACCGGATCATCCCGATCGGCAACCTCGGCGACCACGTGGTGTTCGGCGAGGTGCTGCGCTTCCACGTTCGCGACGACATCTACCTCCCCGGCGGCCGCATCGACACCGGCGCGGTCCAGGCCGTCGGGCGCCTCGCCGCCGAGTACACGGTGGTGCACAACGCGTTCACGCCGCCGCTCGAGCCCGACCTGCTGGCGACGCTGCACGGCCGGCGGGTGGGGCGGCTGGACGACAAGCCGGCCGGCTACTCGCCCATCGACAGCAAGGAGTGGTCCGCCTCGGGCGCCACCCGCATCTGAAAACAGGGGCCATTCGAAGGAGTCCTCCATGGCGCAAGACAAGGCAGCAATTCTGTTCATCCACGGCTTCCTGGACGGCGCTGCCGTCTGGGATCCGCTGCTCACGGCGCTCCGCGAGCGCCGCGAGGACGCGGTCCGCATCGACCTCGCGGGGATGGGCGAACGCGGGGCCGAGCCGGGCCCGTTCACGCTGAGCCGATACGCGGCGGACGTCGGGCGCGTCGTCCAATCGCTGCGGCGCCCGGTGGTGCTGGTCGGCCAGAGCATGGGCGCCCAGGTGGCCGAGCTCGTGGCGGCGCGCAACGCCGCGCAGGTGGCCGGCCTGGTCCTGCTGACGCCGGTGCCCTTGGCGGGCACGGGCCTGCCTGACGAGGCGCTGCGGCCCTTCCGCGAGCTCGGCGGTCAACCGGCGGCGCAGCGCGACTTGCGCCGTCGACTGACCGTCCACCTGGACGACGCGGCCCTCGAGTTCCTCGGGGCCATCGGTGACCGCGCGGCGCCGGTCGCCGTGGCAGCGCTTGCGGACGCATGGAACACGGGCCACCTCGACGGCACACAACCGAGCCGCTACACCGGGCCGGTGCTCGTCGTCAGGGGCGAAGGCGATCCCTTCGTGAGCGCCGAGGTGGTGGCATCCGCCGTCGCGCCACGCTTCACGAGCCCCACGATCGCCGTCATCGGCCAGGCGGGTCATTGGCCTCACGTCGAACAGCCGCGAGCCGTGGCCAGGACCCTGGAACAGTTCCTCCTGGTCGTCGATCCCCCGCGCGGCCCGCAGGTGGGTACGCAGGGCTGGACACAAGCCTTCTCCGAGAAGTCGGCGAATGCCTTCGGCGAGGCGTTCGCGAGCGACATCGTCCTCGAAGCCAGCGTGCTGGCGCGGCCCATCGCCGGTGCGGAGCAGGTGAAGGCCGTGATGGGCGAAGCCAGCCGCATCTACGAGTCACTGAGCTTCACGAACGAAGCCACCAACGGCAAGCGCAGCTACCTCGAGTGGTCCGCCGTGGCCTTCGGCGGCGAGCAGCTCTGGGGCATCACCATCCTGACAAGGAACGACGACGGCAAGGTCGTGAATGCGGCCATCCACCATCGCCCGCTGCATGCCGCGCTGAAGTTCTCGGCCGAGCTGGGCCGGCGCCTCCAGGGCCGCATCGACGGCAGCCACTTCCACAGCGTCGCCTGACGCATCTGATCAACGCGGAAATCATGGTTCAACGTACTGAAGTCGAATTCGATGCCGATGGCGGCATCAAGCTGCGAGGCTGGCTGTTCGTGCCGGACGGCCCGGTCCGGCGCCGTCCCGCCATCACCATGGCGCACGGTTACGCCGGCGTGAAGGAACACGGCATCGAGCCGTTCGCCAAGCTCTTCGCCGAGCACGGCTTCGTCGTGCTGCTGCACGACCATCGCGGCTTCGGCGCCAGCGAGGGCCAGCCGCGGCACGACGTGGATCCGTGGCGGCAGGTCGCCGACTGGCGACGCGCCATCAGCTACCTCGAGACGCTGGACGTCGTCGATCCGAAGCGCATCGGCCTGTGGGGCACCAGCTATGCCGGCGGGCACGCCATCGTGCTGGGCGCCACCGACCGGCGCCTGCGCTGCGTGGTGGCGCAGGTGCCGACCATCAGCGGATTCGAGCAGGGGTTGCGCCGCATCGCCCCGGAGAACGTGGTCGCCCTCGAGGAAGCCTTCGCGGAGGACGAGCGTGCGCAGCTGCGCGGCGAGCTGCGCCGCCAGGCGATCGTGAGTGCCGATCCGGCTGTGCCTGCCTCCTACCGCGCCCGCGACGCCATCGAGTTCTACCTCCAGCCGCTGCCCGAGGGCGCCTGGGAGAACAACGTCACCGTGCGGTCCACGCGCGCTGCGCGCATGTACGAGCCGGGACAGTGGATCGCCCGCGTCTCGCCGACGCCCTTGCTGATGGTGGTCGCCACCCGGGACACGATCACGCTGACCGACCTGGAGCTGGCCGCCTACGAGCGGGCGTTGCAGCCCAAGCGGCTCGTGACGCTGGACGGCGGCCACTTCGACCCCTACCTCTCGAGGTTCGAGCAGTCCAGCACCGCCGCGCTGGACTGGTTCCAGACGCACCTCGGCTGAAAGGAATGCCCATGCCTCATCTCACTCATTCGATCGAAGGCCCCCTCGCCACCATCGTCATCGACCGTCCGCCCCAGAACCGGATCGACGACCAGATGATCGACGAGCTGGCCGCTGCCATCGACGCCATCGAGCGCAGCGACGCCCGCGCCGTGCTGGTCCGCAGCGAGGGCGACAACTTCAGCTTCGGGGGCGACATCATGTCGTGGCCGGAAGCGAGCACGCATCAGCTGCGCGCACGCTTCGAGCACTACATGTCGGTCTTCAACCGCTTCGAGCGCATGCCGATGCCCGTCATCGCCGCGGTGCAGGGCCTGTGCTTCGGCGGCGGGTTGGAGCTCGCCTTGCGGGCCGACGTCGTCTTCGCCGGCGCCACGGCCACCTTCGGCCATCCGGAGCAGACGCTGGGCATCGTGACGGTGCTGGGCGGGATCTACCGCGTCGCCGAACGCGCCGGACGCTCGCGCGCTTCCGAATGGGCGATGACGTCCGAGCGGGTGCCGGCGGCCACGATGGAGCGATTCGGCGTGGTCAATCGTGTGATCGCCGACGCCGAGCTGCTGAGCGAAGCCAAGGCCTTCGCCGACAAGGTGTCCCGCGGCCCCACGCGCGCGTACGCCGCGCACAAGGCCCTGCTGCGCGCCTGGGCGATCGGCGGCGTGGCTGCGGCCGACGAGGCGATGTTCGACATCGCGATGCCGCTGTTCGAGACCGCGGATGTGCGCGCGGGCTTGAAATCCGCGGTCGATGCGCTGAAGGCCGGCAAGCCGCGCCCGGCACTGGACTTCAAGGGGCGCTGACACGAACGCACGCGGCGATCCGCGGCCATATCATCGGCTCCTCGTGCCAACGGGAGCCGGGACCATGGATCGGATCACCGCGATGAATGCATTCGTCCGCGTGGTGGAAGCGGGCACCTTCACCAAGGCCGCGGACACGCTCAACCTGCCGAACGCGACCGTGACACGCCTGATCCAGAGCCTGGAGCAGGACCTCAAGGTGAGGCTGCTGCACCGGACCACGCGCTCGGTGACGGTCACACCCGAGGGTGCGACCTACTACGAGCGGGTGGTCAGACTGCTGGCGGACCTGTCCGACATCGAATCATCCGCCAGCCAGTCGACGGCCAAGCCCTCGGGGCGGGTTCGCGTGGAGTCGGCCGCGGCCATCGCCTCACTGGTCATCCTGCCTGCGCTGGAGGAGTTCTACCGCGACTTTCCGGACGTCGGAATCGAGCTCGGCGTCGGCAACCGCAGGGCGGACCTGGTGGCCGAGGGCATCGATTGCGCCATCCGCGTGGGCGAAATCACCGAGCAGATGCTGGTGGCGCGACGCATCGGCGAGTTTCATTTCACGACCGGCGCGACACCGAAGTTCCTGGCGGCGCACGGAACGCCCGCCACGCCCGAGGAGCTCCACGAACGCCCGACGATCGGCCTGGAGGCGGCACGCGGCGGGCGGGCGTTTCCGTTCCGATTCAAGACGGCGTCGGGCGAGCTGGAGCTTGCGCTGTCGCATCGGCTGGTGCTCAACGACACCACCTCCTACCTCGCCGCCGCGCTGGCCAGCCTGGGGATCATCCAGGCACCGGCGTATGCGGTGCACGAAGCGATTCGCAGCGGCCAGCTCATGCCGGTGCTGCAGGACTGGGACACGCCGAGCACCCCGGTCCACGTGATCTATGCGCCCAACCGGTACCTGAGCGCCAAGGTGCGCGTCTTCATCGACTGGATCGTGGCGCTGTTCGAGCGCCACGAAGGCCTCAAGCGGCGCTGAGGCCTTGTCTTCGTAGCCCGGGTGCAACCCGGGTCGTCCGGCACTTCCCGGGTTGCACCCGGGCTACGACGTTGCCATGTCCAGGGTGAGCATGGTGATGAAGGCGGATCCGGCCTCCCTGCGTGCCCTGAAGCCCTGGCGCCGCGCCAGGGCGAGCATCGGGCCGTTGTCCGACAGCGTCGTGCCGAACAGCCTCGTGACGCCCGACTGCTGTGCCGCGTCGACCAACCTGGAGAGAAGCTCGCGTCCCAGCCCGCGGCCCTGCCACCGATCGCCAAGGACGATCGCGAACTCGGCCACGCCCGTCTCGTCAACGACGACATAGCGCGCCACGCCCATCTGCGTCTCGCGGCCATCGACGACCGTCGTCGCGATCAGCGCCGCCTCGCGGCTGGGGTCCACGTCGGTCCACCGGCGCAGTTCTTCATCCGACGGCGTTCTCGGCGACATCAGGCGCTGGTACCCCGTGTTCGCCGAGAGGCCCTGGACGAACGCCTTCTCCAGTTCGAAGTCGCTCTTGCGGATCGGCCGGATCGTGACGGCCAGGGGCGGCGCCCGAAGCGGCCGCAACCCGTTCAATGGCACCGAGCCGACTGGCGTGGAGGAGGTGGCGTGCATGTCGATCTCCAGGGTTGTCAACGTTGCGAGACCCGCTGCGCCGGCGTGGCGTCTTCCCAGCCGCCGCCGAGCGAGAGGAAGAGGTTGACCTGGTCCGCGGCGAGCTTGCTGTCCGCCAGGGCGACGGATTGCTCGACGCTCGTCAGCGTGCGCTGCGCATCGAGCACCGGCAAGTGGCCGGAACGCCCCAGCGCGAACAGCTGCTCGGTGTCGTGCGCCGCCCGCGCGGCGTTCTCGCGGGCCCGCTCGAGGATCGCCCGGCGCTCCAGGTCCCGGGCGTAGGTGTCGAGCGCGCTCTCCGTCTCCTTCAACGCGTTGAGCACCGCGCCGTCGAATCGGGCGACGGTGGCCTGCTGCTCCGCCTCGGCGAGGTGGATGCGGGCGCGCGTGCGGCTGCGATCGGGAAACTGCCATGTGATCAGCGGTCCGAGGGAGAACTTGAAGGTGTCGGCATCCAGGAAGTTCTTGGCAAGCCCGACCGAGCCGATGGAGGCGCCCAGGGAAATCCTCGGGTACAGCTCCGACGTGGCCACGCCGATGCGTGCCGTGGCGGACAGCAGCTCGAATTCCGCGCGCCGCACATCGGGCCGCCGGCGCAGCAACTCGGCGCCGTCGCCCACGGGGATTGCGCGTGCCAGGCGGGGTTCCACGCTGCACGCCTCGACGTCCTTGGGAAAGTCCTGCGGCACATGGCCCGTCAGCACAGCCAGCCGGTACAGCGCCAGGCGACGCTGCGACTGCAGGGAGGGCAGGCTCGCACGAACCTGGTCCTCCTGTGCCCTGGAGCGCGTGACATCGAGGGAATTGCCCCGCCCTGCCCTGTCGAGCGCCTGGACCAGCCGGGTGCTCTGCGCCTGCAGCTCGATGGAGCGGCGGGCCACGACCAGTTCCCGCCCCAGGGAGCACGCCTCGAGAAAGGCGCGTGTCGTCTCGGCCACCACGGTCACGCGCACGGCATCGTGCGCGGCACGCGCGGAGCCGACGTCGGCACGCGCCGCGTCGATGGAACGCGACACCTGCCCGAACAGGTCGAGCTGGTAGGACACGGCCGCGCCGACGCCATAGACGGTGTTGTTCGGCAATGGCTTGCCGGGCCGCAGCTCCTCCTCGGCGGAGCGGCGCGCGTATCCCGGTGCGGCCTGGAGGGTCGTGGACGGGCGCGCCGCAGCATCGGCATGCTCCAAGCCCGCCTGGGCGCGGGCAAGGTTGGCGGCAGCCACGCGCAGGTCGGTGTTGGCGGCCAGCGCGTCCAGCACCAGACGGTCGAGCGTCGGGCTCTGGTAGAGGCGCCACCACGCGCCCGGGACCGGCTCGCGGACGAACGCGGCCGCGTCCGCACCCAGGAAGGCCGCGTTTGCGGCACGACTGTTCGCCAGCGCGTCCGAAGGGCGCGAAGGCTGCGGGCCGACCGCGGCGCACGCGCTCAGCAGTGCGATCCAGGCGACGAGAAGGGCGCGTCTCATCTTGCCTCCCCTTGCGCCAGCACGGACGGCCGCGCGCCCTCGACGACATCGACGGTCACCGTGCGACCCATGATCAGCCGCGTGTCGGCCGGCACGGCATCGAGGGCGACCCGCACCGGGATGCGCTGCGCCAGGCGGACCCAGTTGAATGTCGGATTGACGTTGGCCAGCAGGTTCGAGCTGCCTTGCCGCTCCCGGTCCTCGATGCCGGCGGCGATGCTGTCGACATGGCCCTTCAGTCCTTTGCTCTCGCCGATCATGCGCACGCGCACCGCGTCGCCCACGCGGATGCGCGCGATCTTGGTCTCCTCGAAGTAGCCGACGATGTGCAGCGACTGCTTGTCGACCACGGCCAGCGCCGGGCGGCCCGCGATGGCATAAGCGCCGGGACGCAGGTCGAGGTTGGTGACCCAGCCGTCCACCGACGCCTTGACCTCGGTGCGGGCCAGGTTCAGCCGCGCCGTCTCGAGCGCCGCCGTGGCCTGCACCACCGCTGCGTTCAGCTGGTCCAGCCTGGCCGTGCCCTGCTCGCGCAGCTCGGTGGCGACGATGCTGCCCAAGGCATCGTTGCGGCGGTTCTCGCGCGATGCCTGAGCGACCTGCACGCGCAGGCCTTGCAAGGACGCTTCAGCCTGGGCCGCGGCAAGGCGGTATCGCGCGCGGTCGATCGTGAACAGGACGTCCCCCCGATGGACTTCCTGGTTGTCGCGCACGAGCACCGAGTCGACGAGGCCCGCCACGTCCGGCGCCACTTGAACGACGTCGGCCCGGACCCGGCCGTCCCGCGTCCACGGAGACTTGCGGTAGTGGTCCCACAACCGGACGCCCGCGCCGACCGCGGCTGCCGCCAGCGCGAGGGTGACGGCGATGCGCAAGGAACTCTCGAGGTCGATCTTCATGGCAGGTCATCCGAGCAGTACGAGAAGGTGGGGCTCCAGCGCAGCGGTGACCTGGCTCAGGCCCGCCCACAGGAGAACGAAGAGGCAGACGTCGACCAGCGCCGGGTGCCAGGTCAGCTTGTAGGCACCGGTGCGCGCCAGCAGCTTGCGCAGCGGCTGCATCGCCAGCGCGGCCACGACGGCGAGGGCCAGCCCCACGTTGATGAAAACGCCGAAGAGGTTGATGTCCGAGGTCACGATTCGCTCCGAAGTCCGGGGACCAGGCCGCGGCGCAGCCCCATCGTCGCGGCCAGCGCGCGGCGGCGCGGCGCTCCCGTGTCCAGGCCCGCCACCGCGTCCATCGCGTCGTCGATGTCGCGTTCCAGTCGCTTGCCGGCCACGGGCCGCCCGCGGCGCACCTGGTCTCGATAGTGAGAGGTGACCGCGGCCAGCAGGCGGTCGATCGCGGGCAGCGCGCGCCCCAGCGACGACTTGATCCCATGCAGCTCGGCCACGTTGGCACCGACCCGCAGGTCGTTGAGCGCATCGGCCAGGCGCAGGCCCTCGTCGCCGGAAGCCTGCGCCAGCCGCGGCGCCAGCAGTCCCACCCGGTCGAGCATCCTGCTGACGAACCGGGGGCGTGACACGGCGCCGCCCTGGCCCAGCGCGGCCAGTTCGCGCCATCCGGCGCGAAGGATGCGTCGCGAGCTCGTCTGCGCGCCGACGACCCGCACGAGAGACGTCACCAGCAGCGCAATGACAGCGCCCGCGATGGCCGAGAGCGCGATCGTCGTGAAGACGGCGAAGTCGGGCCGGTGGGCCGCCTGCAGCGAGACGAGCGTCTGCGAGACCAGGGCAAAGCCGAGCGCCCGAAGCCAATGCAGCGGGGAGGCGAGGTACAGCGCGGTCAGGAAGTACATCGGCGCCAGGGCCAGCGCCAGCATGCCGAAGCCGTCGATCGCCGGAAGGATGGCGAAGACATAGAGCGCGGCCACCGGGGCGGCGATGAAGGTCCAGGTGATGAACAGCCGCTGCATGGGGCGCGGGTCGTCGAGGAAGGCGAACACCGACGAGCCCGTCGCGGCGATGCCCACGGCGATCACGCCTTGCTACCACCCCGTCACGACCGGCACCGCGGCCGCCAGCACCACGGCCAGCCCCACGGCCAGGCCCGCGAATGCCGCCAGTCCCTGGTCGACGTGCAGCGCGCGCGGGGACTGCCCGGTCACGAGCGCCCGCGTGCCGGCGTCGGGCCGATGGTGGTGCTCACGAAGCGCATGGGCCAGGCGGAGTGCCTCGTTCCAGGCCGCCGCCAGGTCCGCGAGCCGCTCGACGACGCTGGCCGCCAGGGCCTCGACGTGGATCGGCACGCTGCCCGGCGTCGGCAGCGCGCGCGGCCCGCCCTCCAGGAGACGCGCCAACTCCGCGTCGTCGGCGCGGGTGCTTTCCTTCGCCCAACGTTGCACCTCCCGCACGTGCGACGACAAGGCGGCGAGCGGCATCGGGTCCTTCGCCAAGGTCTCCAGGCGATCCTCGATGCCCGACAACAAGGGAAGCAGCGCCACGAGCCGGTCTTCCAGGGCCCACACGATGCGCATGTCGGCCTTGCCGCCCGCGACGTCGTACGGAAGGGTGGCTGCCAGAAGGTGGAGCTCCGACAGGTCCTGGGCCAGGCGGCGGCGCGCGGCCCGCTCCGTGGCGGACGTCAAGTCGGGCGAGAGCGCACCGACGATCCATTGGCGTGCGTCCGCCAGCGTGCCGGTGACCTTGGCTTGCGCCATGCTCAGGACGTCGCGCGGAAGGACGACGCTGTGGACCACGGCGGCACAGGCTGCGCCGATCGCGACTTCCTCCAGCCGCAGCAGCATGTTGTCGAAGGCGGTGGTGGGATCGGCCGCCAACGGCAGGCCGACCAGCGCCACCGTGTAGCCGGCCAGCATGAAGGCATAGCCGCGCGGCGTGCGATACAGCAGCGACAGGTAGACGCAGGAGGCGGTCCACACCGCGACCGCGGCGATCAGCAGCGCCGGCATGTCGGCCAGCGCCGGCACGATGACCAGGGTCGCGAGGCCGCCGATGAGCGTGCCCAGGATCCGGTAGAGCGCGCGCGCGACGACAGCTCCGGAGGCGGCCGCCATCGGCTGGCTGGCGATGAAGACCGTGAGCGCGGCCCACCAGGGGTTGGCGAGGCCCAGGCTGAACGCCAGGAGCAGGGCAGCCAGCGCTGCGACCGTGGTGTTGGCAGCGTAGACGACTCCGCGGTGGTTGAAGGCGCTCATGGGGCGGTCCGGTGATCTCCTGATCGGCACTCTATGGAGTGCAGGCAATCGGATAAAGACTCGCGTCTCCAATGCGTCTTTGCAGTTCGGCCAACAGTCGTCGGCCGCAGACGGTCAGCCCGGGCTGAGCGACTGCTCCGACACCTCCGCCATCGACAAGGCCCCGCGCAGCCGCTCGATGCCGGCGTCGCGGATGCTCAGCGACTCGAGCGTTCTCGACAGCGCCTCGAAGTACGAACGGCTGGTGCCCAGCATGCCCTCGCCGGTGCGAAGGAGGTGCGCAATCTGGTCCACGGGAGTCCCGCCCAGGTAGCGCGGGTGTCGGCGGTTGATGACGAAGGTGAGTGCACGAAGCCTGCGATCCCCGGCCAGCACGGGCACCCAGCGAGCGTCATAGGCGCCCCCCACCATCTCACGCCGCCAGAGCAGACGCAGCTCCGCCTCCACCTGCGTCGCGGCGATCCGAAACAGCCGGCCGGTGCAGGCTCCGCCTCGATCCAGCGCCAGCATGACGCCCGGCTTCTGCGCAGACCCTCTGCCGAACACCTGCCGCAGGCAGAAGCTGCGATGCCAGCCCTGCACGCGAGCGCTCAGGACCTCGGTGTACTCGAGGGCGGGGTTCCACATCAGCGATCCGTAGCCGAAGACGTGCATGTCCTCGGCGGTGTCGTGCGAGCGCAGCATGTCGGCGAGCGACTCGTCGAGCTCGGCGTCGCTGCGCAGCGTGACGCCCGCAGGCGACTGCGCTCTCCACGCGTCCAGCAGGGTGCCCGAGCGCAAGCGCTCGCGTGTCGCCTTGGACTCGTCCTCGAGTGCCTTCAGGGTGGGATTCATGTGTGCCGGTCGCCTTGCGGTGACTCTATGCACGGGCGCAGCCTGGACCTAGGGAGCGCGCTGAAACGCAGCTTTGCTGGATTGGAAAAAACAAGATCGCCCGAAGCACCAGACCGACGTGCAGAGGATGACTTTTGCAGTCGCTGCAACGGCGAGTTGCGCCTGCGGTGCTTTTTCGCGCGCGCCGTCGTTCCTAGAGTAGCGCCTGTCGATGAGCGTGCAGATCGCGTCGCTCGTCGAGCCCATCGGCGCGGCGAGTTCCATGAGTGGCGCAGCGCCTTGCAAGTCCATCTCATGCTCACGCGAAGGAAAGCATCATGAAGTTCACCCACGCCGCAGTCGCGGTTTCGCTGTTCGCCACGGCCGCGACGGCGATGGCCGTCGAGGCAACGCAATGGAATCCGCAGCCCGGCGGCCTCACCCGCGCCGAAGTGAAGGCCGAGCTGGCCCGCGCTGCCGCCGCCGGCGAGCTGCCCGTGGTCAGCGAAACGTACGGCGGATTCGACTACGCCCACATCAAGCCGAGCACCGTGACGCGCGCCGAGGTGAAAACCGAGCTGGCGCGCGCCGCTGCCGCCGGCGAGCTGCCCGTGGTCAGCGAAACCTACGGCGGGTTCGACTACGCCCACATGAAGCCGAGCACCTTGACGCGTGCCGAAGTGAAGGCCGAGCTGGCCCGCGCCGCTGCCGCAGGCGAGCTCGACACGCAGAACGAGACGTACGGCACCCTTGCGCGGCCGTACCCGCAGGCGACGCATCGCGTCCTGGCCTTGCGCAAACCGCACGCCGAAAGCAAGGCCACGACCAGCGACCAGTGAGCCGAGGGCAGGTGGCGCCCTTGGCGGTTGCACGAAAGGACACGGACATGAAGCACCGCCGACTGGCACTCACGGCGATCACCCTGCTCCTCGGGTTGCATGGCCCGACGTCCTGGTCGCGCGACCACGTCGACGCGGCTGCGCCGGCTTCAAGGGCTGCCACGACGTCTTCCGCGGGAACAGGCGGAGCCGGCCCTTCGCGTTCCAAGGGGCGATCGGACGCATTCGACCCACGCGCGCCAGCCGCGGGCTCGAACCCGGTCGTTCTGTGTGCATGCCTGCGCTCGATCTCCGACATCAGCGATTGCAGCGCCGCGACCTGCACCACGCGCTCGTGATCCGCAGCGGACGGGCGGGCCGGATGCGCTCAGCGAGCGTGCCGTGAGCGTCACCCGGCCATCGCAGCCACCGACTCCTGCGCCCGCGACCCCTCGCCATCACCCAGGACGCAGGCCAGGTGATCGATGAGCCGGCGCAGGGCCAGCGGCTGCTGCCGGCGCGAGCGGTAGGCGAGGTGAATCGCCAGCGGCTCGGGCCGCCATGCCGGCATCAGCGGCACCAGGGCACCCGCGGCAACGGCCTCTTCGACGATGAAGACCGGAACGATCACGATCCCGGCGCCGTGTGCGGCGGCGTGCACGAGCACTTCGGCATGTGTCGAATGCAGGCCCCCGCGGGTCGAGAAGCTGTGCCGCTCGCCGCTCGAGACATGCTCGAACTGCCAGCGGGGCCCGTTGCGACTTCCGTCCCAGATCAGGCAATCGTGCAGCGGCAAGTCCGCAGGATGCGCCGGAACGCCCTTGCGCTCGAGGTAGGCGCGCGACGCATACACCGAGACCGGCACGACAGCCACCTGCCGGGCGATGAGCGATGGCCGCAGGTCGCGCTCCAGGCACAGCGCCAGGTCCAGGTCGTCGTCCAGGCCGTCGAGCCCGCCTTCGCTCAATCGGAGGTCGACGCACACCTCGCGATGGCGTGCGACATAGCCCGCGAGCGCCGCGCCGAGGTGGCGGCGCGCATAGAAGTCGGGCGCCGCCAGGCGGATGGTCCCGCGCACCTCAGAGACGCTCAGCGTGCCGATGCTGGTCAGCTCGTCGTAGACCGACAGCAGCCGCGTGGTCCGGGTGAGAACTTCGTCGCCCACCGATGTGAGCGAGATGCGGCGCGTGGACCGGTTGAGCAGGCGCACGCCGAGCAAGGCCTCCAGCTCCTGCACGCGGCGCGTGACCACCGTCGGGGTCAGGCCCAGCGCATCGGCCGCCCTGGAGAAGCTTCGGTGCTCCACCACGGAGTTGAAGATGAGGATGGCGCCCAGCCGGTCCATGACTCAGGCCGAGGGCCACAAGGCGAGTGCCGCTGCCAGAACGCTGCAGGCGATGAACATGGCGGCGATCCAGCCTGCACGGCGGGGCTCGCCGGCAGGCCTTTCGACGGCCGCGGCATAGTCGCAACCGCGCATGCACTCGCCCGCACGACGACTGAATCGCTGCGTGGTCGGCCAGCCCTCGCCGGATGGCGCAGGCGGGTCTCGGTCCTTGGCCTCGAAGTCGACTCCCACGACCGGCATGGTGGGGCTCCCCTCACTCGAAGTGACGCACATACCTCAGCTCGAGGAAGTTCTTGCCCGGATTCGGGTGCTTGATCCCGGCGTTGGAGAAGTGCTCCACGCGCAGGGCGATCTCGTTTCTCGACGCTTCACCGAACGAGTACCCCACGCCCACGTGATCGCCGAAGTTGAACGATGTGCTGAAGCGCGTCTTTCCGTGCCGGTAGATGCTCGACGTGGCCGTCGCGCCCACGCCGCCCTCCACGAACCAGGGCGACCGTCCCTCGTCCAGCCGGTACCGGAAGACGGGGATGAGCGCGACCTGCGTCAGCACGCCGTGCTCCGACGGATGGGCATCGCGGCTCTGCCAGCGGCTCACCGAGGCTTCGAGGTAGACGCTCCAGCGCGGGCTCAAGGGATCGAAGTGCACGTTCCAGATCGCGCCGGCGGTGCCCGCGGTCACCTCGTCGGCCACGCCGAACTGGGTAAAGAACCCGCGCGGCTTGAGCGCCGAAGCGAACGAGCGATGCGGGATCTCGGCCGAGGGGCCCGCGACGGGTTCGTCGGCCCGGCCGACGGACCACGCTGAAAGCAGTGCCAGCAGGGCGACGGCTCGCAAGCCGGGCGACGTTTTCGACAAGTGCATGCTGGCCGCGGTGATGCGCATGGAGCCTCCGATTCCCATGGAGATGAAGACACCAATTTCGGCGCACGGCGGCCGCGCCGCCTCTGCCGGAAGTTCCCCCACGCGGTCGGCCTGTGGTTGTGCAAGGGCCTGCGATCGCACCAAAGTTGCAGGCCGCAGGCGGCCTGCGGACAGAGATGCACGCGCGCTGCGCCGTGGTTGTCGCTGGCGCAACGACGGGTTGCGCTGCAGCCTCTGTTTCGATGCGCGCTGCGTTCCTATCCTCGCGAGACGAACCCCATCGAGACCGCGCCATGAATGCCTCGCCTCCCGCCACATGGATTCGCCGCCTGCGCGCATCGTCACTGGCGCTGCTGGGGATGCTGGCGGGCGGCAATTCGTCATTCCCCCAGTCCGCCACGAACGAGATGTGGCTGCGCGGCAATGCCCTGGAGACGCGCGAGCGCGTGGTTCGCGAGATGCGAAAGGCCCGGGCCGACGGCGTCGTCAGGCGCTGGTCTCCGGACGGCGCCGAGATCCCGCTGACGCCCCGCCGTCGTGTGCCGGTGGCCGAAGGCGATCTGGCCGCACCTGCCGAGAGCGCCGCGTCGTCTGCCGAGAGCGTGGCCAGCCTCTCCCGTCCACCCGCGCCGCGCTGATCGCTCGGCAGCGCGTCATGGGCGTCGTACGTCCATCCGATGAGACAGCCGTCTCGACGCGAGCATCTCAGCTTCCTCGCACCGCGCCGACCGCGTACGCCCGCCGCGGCGCGTCCCATGCGACACCTGCCAGCGCCTCCAGGCCGGCGCACAGATAGGCCTGGGCCGCGAGTGCAAGGAAGGCATCGACGAACAGCGCTGCGCGCCGGCGCGACAGGCTCGATTGCCCCGATTCGAGGCGGAACAACGCGTGCAGCCGGGACGAGCGGTCGCTGCGCGCGAAGCTCATGCCGGCTTCTTGCATCGACGCCAGGTCCAGCGCGGCGAGCCCCTCGTCGAGCAAGGTCGACAGCTCGCCGACTTCGAACCCGAAGACCGTCGCGCCGGATGGCGGCTCGACGCGGCGCATGAGCTCGGCGATGGACCGCGGCGGCCAGCCACCAGCCGTCGAGTCGCCGAGCACACAGGTGCACAGCGCGGCGACGGCCGACTCGTCGCCGACCGCGGGCGCGTCCGCGCGCATCATCGTGATCACGCGCTTCCAGGCGCGCTGCACGGCCCACCGAACGGGACTTCTCGAGGTCATGTCGATCTCCTGCTCACGCGGGCCGGCGCGATGCCGACCCGACCTCGATACGCTAGATGCCGCCCGGCACGCCCGCCTCTGTCCGAAGACAGAGCCACGGGCGATGACTCGTGCATGCCCGCGGGCACTGCGCGCAGCGCGGCGCCGGCTCCACCTTCGGATCGACGCAGCGGTGCCACCAACGAGCGTTGATGCGCACTCGCGGGGCAGCCAACACTGGCAGCTCCTTCACCTTCCCGCAGGGCTTCACATGAATGCGATCGAAAGGGCCACGCGAACGGCAGCGCGCGTCCGCCTCGCCATGGTCCCGTCGCGACCGTCGATGCGCCGACCGACAGCGTTGCCGAACCTGATCCCGACGACCACCTGGCAGCGCGGCCTGCAGCGCTTGCTGCGGATGCTCGGCGGCGGATGAGGCCACGGCCCGCGGTGCGCTGTGGCGCGCTGCGGCATTGACATGCGAACCCGCAGCGATGTCCACGCTCATCCAGCTCATCGGCCAGTACGGCTTCGTCTTCTTGTTCGCCTGCGTGCTGATCGAGCAAGCCGGCATTCCCGTGCCCGCGTATCCGGTGCTGCTGGTGGCAGGCTCGATGGTGGCGAGCGGGCAGTTGTCGGGGCCGGGCGCACTGGCGAGCGCCGTGGTCGCATGCCTGATCGCCGACGGTCTGTGGTTCGTCTGCGGCCGGCGCCATGGCGTCGCGGTGCTGCGCCTGATCTGCAAGCTGTCGATCACGCCCGACAGCTGCGTGCGGCAGACGGAGTCGATCTTCACGCGCTTCGGGCCGCGTTCGCTCACGGTTGCGAAATTCGTCCCCGGCTTCGCGACGGTGGCCACGGCGATGGCCGGCATCACCGGCGTGTCCGTGCGGGCCTTCCTGGTCTACGGCACCATCGGCGCCGCGCTGTGGGCGGGCGTCGGCCTGGCGATCGGCCATGCGTTCGCGCCGGCCGTCGCCGATCTGCTGCTCGTGCTCGACGAGATGGGAAGGTGGGGCCTGGTGTTGCTGGCGGCGTGCCTGGCCCTTTCCATCGCGGTCAAGGTGTGGCGGCGACACCAGCTCGCCGTGCGAGTGCGCATGAACCGGATCTCGGTCGATGCGCTGGCCCGCATGCTCGCGAGCGGTGACCCGCCCCTCGTCGTCGACGCACGCTCCGCCGTCGCGCAGGCGGGTGGCCGCATTCCCGGTGCGATCCTGTTCGACGGCACGGACTGGGCCGCAGCGCTGCAGTCGGCCGATGAAGACCCTGCGGTGGTCGTCTACTGCGACTGCCCCGGCGACACCTCGGCGGCGTTGATCGCCCGCAAGCTGATGGAACGAGGCTTTCGCCGCGTGCACCCGCTGTCCGGCGGCATGCAGGCCTGGCGGGAGGCCGGCCTGAGGGTCGAACGGGTCGAGGCGTAGGCGCCTGTGCCGCATCGACTCCGTCTTTGGTGGCAGCGCCGCCGTGCACCGCAGGCACAGGCGCAATCGCGCATGCGGCGATAGCGTTGAGGCATGCGCCGGCTCCCGCAAACCAGCATGGGACGGGCGCGCATCCGTTCGGAGTCCCGCCTTGATCCCTCGTCGTCATCTACATGCCTTCACCCTCCTCCTCCTCGCGTGCCTGCTCGGCGGCTGTGCCAGCCTGCCGGAGGGCAAATCGCTCGACCCGCAGGACCCGTTCGAGCGCTTCAACCGCGCAAGCTTCTCGTTCAACGACGGCGTGGACCGGGCGGTCCTGAAGCCGGTGGCCACCACCTACAAGGCGGTCACGCCGCAGGTCGTGCAGACAGGCGTCACCAACTTCTTCGGCAACCTGTCGGACATTCCCAGCGCACTCAACGCATTGCTTCAGGCCAAGCCGAAGAGCGCCGCGACGGATCTCGCGCGCGTGGCAATCAACTCCACGCTCGGCCTGCTCGGCCTCGTCGACGTCGCCTCGCCCATGGGCCTGGAGCGGCGGCGCGAAGACTTCGGCCTGACCCTCGGCGCCTGGGGCGTCGGAGACGGTCCGTACCTCGTGCTTCCGTTCCTCGGCCCGTCCAGCGGTCGCGACGCGGCCGGCCTGGTGGTCGACTGGCCCACGGATCCGCTCATGCATATCGACGACACGCAGTGGCGCGCGGGACTGTTGGGACTGCGCGTGGCGGACCGGCGCGCCGGCCTTCTGCAGGCCGAGAAGGCGCTGGACGCCGCTGCGTTCGACCGCTACCTGCTCGTTCGCGATGCGTATCTCGCGCGGCGCGCGAGCCTGGTGCTCGACGGCGCCCCGACCGGGAGCCCGTTGCCGCGGGTCCCGTCGGACACGCCGTGATCCGCCTGTTTCGCCGTGCCCATCCATCCACTCGGAAGCCGACCATGAACCGAACCCTCAAGCTCCTGCTGGCGCTCGCGACGAGCGTGGCCATCGACGCGTGGGCCGCGCCCACGTCATCTGCCGACGCGGTGATATCGACCATGACGCAGCAGGTGCTGGCGAAGAGCAGCGCCGCAAGCGATCCCGCGCAGTTCAGGGCGCTGATCGAGTCGACCATCCTGCCCAACGTCGACTTTCGCGTCATGACGGCCCGCACCGTCGGGCCGAAGTGGCGCGGCGCCACCGACGAGCAGAAGAGGCGTCTCATGGCCGGCTTCGAGGCCTTGCTGATCAAGACCTACGCCGGCGCGCTCTCGCAAGCCGGTGGCGCCAAGTACAGGCTGCGGCAGACCCTCCTGCTCGACGCGACCACGGCCGAAGTCCGGTCCGACGTCACGGTGCCGGGCGGGCGCGACCCGGTCACCCTGAACTACCGCCTCGAGCTGCAGGGCGACCAATGGAAGATCATCGACATGAGCGTGCTGGGCATCTGGCTGGTCCCGACCTACCAGACGCAGTTCGCGCAGGTGATGGAACGCACGGGCGGCCTCGACGGATTGGTCGCCTCGCTGGAGGAAAGGACGAAGGCGCGATGACACGTCGCGTGCCGTCGCGCCAACAGTCGGTGCGCCGCGCCCGGGGTGCAGCCCGGGGCGCGGCGATCGCGTGCTACTGCGAGGCGGGCGCGGTGCTCTGCCCGCGGGAGGCATGCTGCACGTCGGCGCGCGCCCGCGGATAGCTGCCCGGGAACATCTCGCGCCGCGTGCGGCCCGTTTCGCCGGTCTCGATGTCACCCGTGCGGATGGCTTCGGCGAGCTCGGCCTTGACCTCATCGCGTGTCTTGCCGGCGACGGTGGGGCGCGCCGGATAGCGGGCCGGGAACATTTCGCGTTGCGTCGCTCCCGTGTTGCCCACGACCAGGTCGCCGTTGCGTTGCGCCTCGGCCAGCTCGGCCTTGACCTCGTCACGCGGCCTTGACGCGACGGCCGGACGTGCCGGGTAGCGACCCAGGAACAGCTCGCGCTGGGTCAAGCCGGTGTTGCCCATGACGATGTCGCCCATGCGCTGGGCTTCGGCGAGCTCGGCCTTGACCTCCGCGCGCGTCTTGCCCTGCGGTGCGCTCTGCGGCTCCCATTGCGTGGCCTCGACCGCATGGGCGAAGGACCAGAACAGCGTGCCGGCCATCGCAAGACTCAGGGTGGCGGCTGTTCTGCCCATGGACCTGGGCGGGTTGAAAAGGGGGATGTGCTTCATCTTGAACTCCGGTGGCGGTCGAAATCGACACACGGAAATCTAGGCATCGACGATGCGCGGAAAAAGCGCCCGCACGCCAATAGCCCATTGCGGTAGCGGCAACGATTCGATCCGTAGCCCGGGTGAGCACCTGGAGCGTGCGGCCGCCCTCCCATCGGGAGACGAACTGAAGACCGCGAGCAGCGACAGTGACCCACATCGCTCACTGCCCACCCGGCCCCAACCGGCCACTTTCGAAAAGGAACCGTCCCATGTCCATCGTCGCCAAGCCCACGCCCGGCTCCACCCTGCTCACGCCCAAGGACCATGCGCTCGTCATGATCGACTTCCAGTCGCAGATGGCATTTGCGACCAAGTCGATCGACGTGGTCGCGCTGCGCACCAACGCGGGCCTGATCGCCAGAGCCGCCGCGGGATTCCAGGTGCCCACCGTGCTGACCACCGTCGCCGAGAAGAGCTTCTCCGGGCCGATGTTCTCGGAGGTCACCGAGCCCTTCCCCGGCCAGAAGCTCATCGATCGCACATCGATGAACACATGGGAGGACGCGAACGTCATCAAGGAGCTCAACCGGATCGGCAAGGACCGCCTCGTGTTCGCCGGCTTGTGGACCTCGGTCTGCATCGTCGGTCCCGTGCTGTCTGCGCTGGAGCAGGGCCATGAGTGCTACGTCGTGACCGATGCCTGCGGCGACGTGTCCACCGAGGCGCATGAGCGCGCCGTGACGCGCATGGTCCAGGCCGGCGCGCGCCCCCTGACCTCCTTGCAGTACCTCCTGGAGCTGCAGCGCGACTGGGCACGCGCCGAGACCTACGACCTCACCACCGGCATCGCCAACACCCACGGCGGCGCCTATGGCCTGGGCGTCATCTACGCCAAGACGATGTTCGGCGCGCACGAAGGCTGAAGCGGCGGGCGGCGATCAACCATGAAAACGTACATCGCATCGCTCGCCGTCGGGCTGCTCGTCGGCGTGATCTATGCGCTGTTCGACGTGCGCTCGCCTGCACCGCCCGTCATCGCGCTCATCGGCCTGCTCGGCATCCTGGCGGGCGAGCAGATCCCGCCGCTCGTCAAGCAGACGCTGAGCGTTCGCAAGACCGCCTCCTGGATTGACGACCAGGTCAAGCCGCACATGTTCGGCCAATTGCCCAAGTGCAAGGACGTCGCTGGAGAAGACCATCATGGCTGAGTCCGTTGTTCCCGATCTCATCCTCCATCACGGCGTCTTCACGACGCTGGACCGCACGAAACCGGTGGCCAGCGCGGTCGCCATCAAGGGCGGTCGCTTCCTGCGCGTGGGCGACGACCCGGATGTCGTTCCCCTCGCCGGGCCGCGCACGAGGGTCATCGACCTCAAGGGCCGCCGCGTGCTGCCCGGCCTGTGCGACAACCACACGCACATCATCCGCGGCGGGCTCAACTTCAACATGGAGCTGCGCTGGGACGGCGTGCGCAGCCTCGCCGACGCGATGGGCATGCTCGAGCGCCAGGTGGCCGTGACGCCGCCGCCGCAGTGGGTGCGCGTCGTCGGCGGCTTCACCGAGCATCAGTTCGCCGAAAAGCGCCTGCCGACGCTCGACGAGCTGAATGCGGTGGCGCCGGACACGCCGGTCTTCATCCTGCATCTCTACGATCGCGCGCTGCTCAACGCCGCCGCGCTGCGCGCGGTGGGCTACACCAAGGACACGCCCGCGCCGCCGGGCGGACAGATCTCGCGCGATGGCCAGGGCAACCCGACTGGCCTGCTGCTGGCCAAGCCGAACGCCGCGATCCTCTACGCGACGCTGGCGCGCGGCCCGAAGCTGCCGCCGCAGTACCAGCTCAACTCGACGCGCCACTTCATGCGCGAGCTCAACCGCCTGGGCATCACGAGCACCATCGACGCAGGCGGCGGATTCCAGAACTACCCGGAGGACTACGAGGTCATCCAGAAGCTGGCCGATGCCGGGCAACTGACCGTTCGCATCGCCTACAACCTGTTCACGCAGAAGGCGAAGCAGGAGAAGGACGACTTCCTCAGGTGGACGGCCGGCTCGAAGTACAAGCAGGGCGACGACTACCTCCGCCACAACGGCGCAGGCGAGATGCTCGTGTTCTCCGCGGCGGACTTCGAGGACTTCCGCCAGCCGCGGCCCGAGATGGGCCCCGAGATGGAAGGCGACCTCGAGGACGTGGTGCGCATCCTCGCGCAGAACCGCTGGCCCTGGCGCATGCACGCCACCTACGACGAGACCATCCGCCGCTCGCTCGACGTCTTCGAGCGCGTGAGCCGCGACATCCCCTTCGAGGGTCTGCACTGGTTTTTCGACCATGCGGAGACGATTTCGGATGCCTCGATGGACCGCATCGCCGCGCTCGGCGGCGGCGTCGCGGTGCAGCACCGCATGGCCTACCAGGGCGAGTACTTCGTCGAGCGCTACGGCGCCGCGGCCGCCGAAGCCACGCCACCGGTCGCGCGCATGCTGGCCAAGGGCATCCACGTGTCGGCCGGCACCGATGCGACGCGCGTGGCGTCGTACAACCCGTGGGTGTCGCTGTCGTGGCTGATCACCGGCAAGACGGTCGGCGGGCTGCAGATCACGCCGCAGCGCAACTGCCTCGATCGAGAGGCGGCGCTGCGCATGTGGACCGAGAAGGTGGCGTGGTTCTCCGACGAAGAAGGCCGCAAGGGAGTGATCAGGGAGGGCAGCCTGGCCGACCTCACCGTGCCGGACCGCGACTTCTACTCCTGCCGCGAATCGGACATCGCCGATACCACCGCGTTGCTCACGGTGGTTGGCGGCAAGGTGGTGTACGGCGCCGGCGAATTCGCGCCATACGACGACGCCGGGCCACCTGCGCCGATGCCCGACTGGTCGCCGGTGCGGCGCTTCGGCGGCTTCGGTGCGTGGGCCGAAAAGGACGGCGCGCCGCTGCAGGCCACGCTCCACCGGAAAGCCCTGTCCGCCTGCGACTGCGCTCGCGCCTGCGGCGTTCACGGCCACGACCATCTCGCCGCGGCGCGCCGGTCGATTCCGGCGGCCGATCTCGAGAGCTTCTGGGGAGCGCTGGGATGCGCATGCTGGGCAGTGTGAAGCAGCGGCTGATGGAGCGCGCGTGAGCCAACGGCCGGAGGTCATCCGCGCGCTGGTGACGAGCAGCACGCTGGGTTTCACCGCCGGCTATGTCGACACGGTCGGCTTCATCGCCCTGTTCGGCCTGTTCACGGCGCACGTCACCGGCAATTTCGTGCTCATCGGCAGCGAGGTGGCGCACCCGTCGCACGGCGTGCTGATCAAGCTCCTGGCCTTCGCCGCCTTCGTTGTCGCGGTCGCCGTGTCGCGCCTGCTGGCCCTGTCCGCCGAGTGCCGTGGACCGCGCTTGCAGCGCCTGCTTCTGCTGTTGCAGTGCGCCCTCCTCGCCGCTTGCGTGCTGTGCGGCTGGCGCGCCCAGCCCATCGTCGACGCGAGCGCACCCTGGGTGCTCGCGACCGGCGTCGCCGGGGCGGCGGCGATGGGCGTGCAGAACGCGGCCGCCCGCCTGGCCTTCAGCGACCTGGCGCCCACCACCGTCATGACGGGCAACGTCACGCAACTCGTGCTCGACCTCGTCGACCTGTTGCGCGGCGGGGCCACGGATGCCGGACTGCGGGGACGGATTCACAAGTTCTTCTGGCCTGTCTTCGCGTTCGCGTGCGGCGCGCTTTGCGGCGCTCTTGTCTTCGTGCGCGCGTCTTTCTGGGCCCTGGCATTGCCCCTGGTCATGCTCGCCGGCCTGGCACTCGCGCCGCCTCCACGCTGAACCCGCACGCCGGTCGCGCCTATGCCCGAGGATCTACCCGCGGCCCCTGCCAAGGCCAGTGGGCCACCGGGGAGGGAGGCCACTATCCTGGGCGGACTTCCCGTGAACGCACCCACCCGCCTCGTGATTGCGGACGACCATCCCATCGTCCGCGCCGGCCTGCGCACCCTGCTGTCGTCGCAGGATGACCTGACCGTGGTCGGCGAAGCCTGCGACGGCCTCGAAGCGGTCGCGCTCTGGCAGGAGACGACCCCCGACATCGGGCTGTTCGACCTGCGCATGCCCACGCTGGACGGCATCGAAGCGCTGCGGCGGATCCGCGCTCATAGCCCGCAAGCCGCCGTGATCATCCTGACAGCGATGGCCCGCGACGCCGACATCGACCGCGCGGTCGCTGCCGGCGCCCGCGCCTGCCTGCGCAAGGACGCCGGCACGTCCGAGATCCTGGCCTGCGTCCGGTCCGTGCGCAGCGGAGCACCGTGGGCGTGGGGCACCGTGAACGGCCGGTCGTCGAAGCGTTCCGCGCAAGAGCCCTTGACCCCGCGCGAAAGCGAGGTGCTGGAGGGCATCGCCCGCGGATGGAGCAACCGGCGCGTCGCCGAGGCGCTGGGCATCGGCGACGGGACGGTGAAGACCCACTTGAAGCGGGTCTACGACAAGCTGTACGCGCGCAACCGCACCGAGGCGGTGGTGATTGCGCGCGGCAAGGGCTTGATCGGGTAGCAGGCTGTCGGCCGGATTGTTCCGATCATCGCAACACCCATTTGATCCGCTGAGGGTTTTTCTGCCCCAGCCCGTTGCTTAGATTGGCATCACCTGTTCAACGAGGATCGTCATGTCCGCAGCCATGATCGACGCGGCCGAGGAAGTCGTCTTGTTCGGACCGTTCACGCTGCGACCCGCGCAACGCGAGCTGCTGCAGGGCGACACCCCGATCCACCTCGGAAGCCGCGCGTTCGACATCCTGCTGCTGCTGATCGAGCGGGCCGGCACGTTCGTCGAGAAGAACGAGATCGTCGCCCGGGTCTGGCCCACCACCGTGGTCGTCGAGGGCAACCTGCGCGTGCACCTCACCGCGCTGCGCAAGGCGCTCGGCGACGGACGGAATGGCCGCCGGTACATCGTGACCGTTCCCAATCGGGGCTACAGCTTCGTCGCCCAGGTGTCCCGCGCCGGGGTCGGGGCGGCGCACACCGTCGATCGCGCTGCGGCCAGCGCAGCGCCGTCCCTGGTCGCCACCCTGCATCGCATCGTGGGCCGCGACGCGGCCATCGATTCGTTGAGCCGCAAGGTTCGCCGGCATCGCCTCGTGACGGTGGTCGGTGCGGGGGGCATCGGGAAGACGACCCTCACCGTGTCGGTCGCCGCCGCCGTGACCACGGAGCCGGCGCCCTGGACGGGCGTCCACTTCGTCGATCTCGCTCCGCTGTCCGAAGGGCGCCTGGTGCCCGGCGCGCTGGCGGCCGTGCTCGGCCTGAGGGCCGCCGTGGACGACGCGCTGCCCAACATCCTCGCGTTCCTGCACGACAAATCGCTGCTGCTGCTGTTCGACAACTGCGAGCACGTGCTGGGCGAGGTCGCCCAGCTGGCCGAAGCCGTCTTGCGGGCAGCGCCCGGCGTGCACATCCTGGCCACGAGCCGGGAGCCCTTGAAGGCCGACGGCGAACGCGTTCAGCAGCTGCAGCCGCTCGAGTTGCCGGCCGCAGGCGCGGTCATCACTGCGGCCGACGCGATTCGGTTCGGTGCGATCGAGCTGTTCGTCGACCGCGCGACGGCGACGCTCGACACCTACGCCTTCCACGACGCCGACGTGGAGTGCGTGGTCGACATTTGCCGTCGGCTGGACGGCATCCCGCTCGCCATCGAGCTGGCGGCCGCGTTCGTGTCCTCGCTCACCGTGCGCGACATCGCGGCAGCCCTCGAGAGCCGCCTGCTCCATGCCAGATCGGGCCGGCGCACGGCGACACCACGACATCGGACGTTGCGGGCGGTCCTCGACTGGAGCTTCGGGCTCCTGTCGCCGCGCGACCGCAAGGTGCTCGAGAGGCTTTCGGTGTTTGCCGGCAACTTCACGCTCGAGTCCGCCGGCGCGGTCGCGAGCGACGCCTCGTTGCCCCCGGACGAAGTCTTCGATGCGGTGACGGAGCTGGCGGCCAAGTCGCTGCTGTCGGTGGACGTGGGCAGCGACCCGGCGTACTTCCGGCCGCTCGAGACCACCCGCTGCTACGCCTCGAGCCGGCTCGTCGAGAGCGGAGAGCTTCCCACCCTGCGGCGTCGCCACGCCGAGCATGTGCTCGAGCTGCTGCGTGAGTCCGAGCAGGCCTGGCGCCATGCCGAAGCCAGCGCGTGGAAGGACCGATACGGGCGGCATGTCGACGACGTGCGGACCGCCCTGGAGTGGGCGATGTCGGCCGAGGGCGACGTCGAGCTCGGCATCGCGATCATCGTGCGATCCGCGTCGATGCTGTTCCAGCTTTCGCGGGCCGACGAATGCATGCGTTACGCGAGCGCCGCGATGGAAGCGCTCCTGCGCCTCGGAACGGTCGATCCGAAGCTCGAGTTCGAGCTGAGCATCGTCTACGCGTTCTTCCTGACCCATACCCGCGGCGTTCTTCCGGGGACGCAGCGGTCGCTCGAACGTGCCCTCGAGATCGCCATGGAACAAGGAGCCCCGCGACAGCTCGTCGTGGCTACCTGCGCAAACTGGGCGGGCGCGTTCATTCGCAGCGATCCGCGGGCGATGGATGCGTTCGCGCGGCAGTTCGAGACGCTCACGGCCGAGGACGCCGACCCGGCAACCGCGCTTCTTTGCGACAGGATGAAGGCGCACCCGCTGCATCTCCTCGGGGACCAGCGGGGCGCCCGCATCCTCGTCGAGCGGATCCTTGCGGCGCCACCCGTTGCAAGGCCGCCGTTCCTCACGGGCGCGTGGCTCGACCGGAGCGTGACGATGGGGATGCTCCTGGCCCGCGTGCTCTGGCTCCAGGGCCTGCCCGACCAGGCCGAGGAAGTGGCGGCACGGACCGTGGCGCGTGCCAGCCGCGATGGCGAGAGCGTCGCGCTCGCCTACGTGCTCGGCCTCGCCGCGTGTGCTGTCGCGATATGGACGGGGCGGTTCGACCTGGCTCGCGCACGCGTCTCGCTCCTCTTGCGCCACACGCTCGAGCATTCCCTCGTGCCTTGGCGGGGCTTCGCGATTGCTTTCGGATCGCTGCTGGACTGGCACGACAACGGGCGCAGGGGCCACCCCGTGCTCCCCGATGGCCTCGAGATCCGCAAGCATCCCCACCAGCTTGGCGACCTGCTTGCGACGCTCCATCCGGCGTTGGCGGACGAAACCGCCTTCCGGCGCGGCGACGCGGGCGACGCCGGCTGGTGCCAGGCCGAATTGCTGAGGGTGCGCGCCGAGCGAGCCCGCGCGGAAGGCCGCACGGAGGCAGCCGAAGCCTTGCTCATCCGGTCCCTCGAGCGGGCCCGCCGCGACGGCGCCTTGTCCTGGGAGCTGCGAACGGCGACGAGCCTGGGCCGTCTCTGGATGGAGCAGGGACGCACGGACCAGGCCATCGAGCTGCTGCAGTCGGTGCTGGACCGGGTGACCGAGGGGCATGCCACGCCCGACGTCAGGGAAGCGGTGGCACTGCGCGACGCGCTGAAGAGTGCGGTCGCGCTGTCAGAAGCGGCCATCGAATGTTCGTAGGGTGGGCTTCAGCCCACGCGGACGTGCCATTGCTACCACCGCGTGGGCTGAAGCCCACCCTACCAAGTCAATCTCCTAGACCCCCCGCAGCTTCAGCACCCCGGCCATCATGTCGTTTTCCCACGCGGCCAGCTCCGCCACCGAGCGCCCGCCGGCCTGGCGCAGCGCTCCGTCGACCAGCGTCTGGCGCAGCGCCGGGGTCATGTCGGGTTGGCCGAGTCCGTTCATGTGCGCGGCCAGGCCGTCCATGAGGTGCTCCATGAAGTGGCGGATGCCGCCCGCGCCGCCGCCCAGGTGCCACTGCAGGGTGGGCCCCATGACGCCCCAGCGCAGCCCGGGCCCGTAGCACACCGCGATGTCGGCGTCCTCCACGCTCAGCACGTCCTGCTCGACGAGGTAGGCGACCTCGCGGTAGAGCGCCGCTTGCAGCCGGTTCGCGACGTGGCCCGGGAGCGCCTTGCGCAGCAGGATGGGCTTCTTGCCGACGGCTGCGTAGAACGACATGGCCTGGTCGAGCGCGGCCTTCGACGTCTTCGCGCCGCCCACCACCTCGACGAGCGGCACCACGTGCGGCGGGTTGAAGGGGTGGCCGACCACGCAGCGCTCGGGATGCGTGCAGGCGGACTGCATCACGTCCATGGTGATGCCCGACGAGCTCGACGCGATCAGGCTGTCGACCGGTGTCGCGTCGTCGATGTCCGCGAACAACTTGATCTTGAAGTCGGGACGCTCGGGGCCGTTCTCCTGCACGAAGTCGGCATCGTGCAGGGCCCGGCGCATGTCGGGCTCGAAGCGCAGGCGATCGCGGCTGGCGCCCTCGGCGAGGCCGATGCGCGTGAGCAGCCCCCAGGCGTCGTCCACGAACCGGCGCAGCGCCGCCTCGGCGTCGGGCGCCGGGTCGGTCGCGACAACGTCGAAACCCTGGGCCAGGTAGTGGGCGGCCCAGCCGGATCCGATGAGGCCCGTGCCGACGATGGCGATGCGGCGGATGGGCTTGGCGTATGACATGAGGTGAGTTCCTTGCATCAAAAGGATGTGCGCTGGCATCCGTAGCCCGGGTGCAACCCGGGAGCTGCGACGGTCGCAGACTCGCCGCGGTTGGAGCGTCCCGGGTTGCACCCGGGCTACGACTGCCGGGGGACCCTCAGAGGGTCAGACGCGCTCGAGGCACAACGCGATTCCCTGCCCTCCGCCGATGCACAACGACACCACGGCCTTGCGCCCGCCGGTGCGCTTCAGGGCGTGGGCTGCCTTGGTGACGAGGATGGCGCCGGTCGCGCCGATCGGGTGGCCGTGCGCGATCGCACCGCCGTCGACGTTGAAGCGCGCCGGATCGATCTTCAGCTCGTCGCGCACGACCAGCGCGATCGCGGCGAAGGCTTCGTTGACCTCGAATCGATCGACGTCGGCCACCTTCCACTGCGCTCGGTCCAGCGCCTGGCGGATCGCCGGCAGCGGGCCCAGCCCGAACATGCCGGGCTCGACCCCGGCCACGCCGATGCCACGGATCGCAAGCATGGGCTCGAGCCCCGCGTCGCGCGCCACCGAGCTGTCGCACACGATCATCGCGGCGGCGCCGGCATTGACGCCGGGCGCATTGCCGGCCGTGATGCTGCCGTCGGGACGGAAGACGGGCTTGAGCCTGGCGAGCGACTCCTCGGTCGTGTCGGGGCGGTTGGCCTCGTCGGCCGCGAACTGCACGTCGCCCTTCCTGCCCTTGAGGGTCAGCGGCTCGATCTCGGCGTCGAACCATCCTGCCTCCTTCGCGGCGGCAAAGCGCTGCTGGCTCTGCGCGGCAAAGGCATCCTGCGCCGCGCGCGTGACCGCGTACTCGCGCACCAGGTCCTCGGTGTGCCAGCCGGAATGCTTGCCGGAGAAGGCATCGTGCAGGCCGTCGAACAGCAGCGAGTCGACCGCCTCCGCGTGGCCCATGCGGGCGCCGAAGCGCATTCCGGGCAGCAGATAGGGCGCCCTGTCCATGTTCTCGATGCCGCCCGCGACGACGATGCGCGAGAGGCCGGCAGCGATCTCCGCGTACGCCGTGGCCACGGCCTGCGCGCCGGACCCGCACACGCGGTTGACCGTCATCGCCGGCGTGCCCACGGGAAGGCCGCCCTGCACGGCCGCCTGGCGCGCGACGTTCATGCCGTTGCCGGCCTGCACGACATTGCCCATCACGACGGCGTCGACCCGGGACGGATCCAGCCCGGACCGGCGCAAGGCGGCCTTGACGACGTGCGCGCCCAGCGCGCTGGCGGCCGTGTCCTTCAACGAGCCGCCGAAACCGCCGATCGCGGTGCGAACCGGCGTGCAGATGAAAATGTCCCGACTCATGTGCGTACCTCCAATGTGAGCCCGAGTGTGCGAATGGGATGATGATCCCGGCGATTCATACAGCGCGTACAGCGACACAAAACACCCACCTTCATGTGGGGATCCGCTCAGTAGCCGGGCACGATGCCGCGCCGGGTGGCCTCGGCGACCGCCTCGGTCCGGTTGCGCACGCCCAGCTTGCCGAGCACCGACTTCACGTGACCCTTCACCGTGGTGACCTCCACCGACAGGTCGCGCGCGATCTCCTTGTTCGGCTTGCCGGCGCCGAGCATGCGCACGATCTGCAGCTCGCGCGCCGAAAGCTGCGCGCGCGTCGTGATCCGCACGTACTGCGCGGCGATGTCGGGGGCGATGGCCATCCCGCCCTCGGCCACGCGCACGATCGCGCGGCACACGTCGTCCGGGGCGGCGTCTTTCAGCAGGTAGCCCCTGGCCCCCGCGCGCAGGGCATGCCCGATGTCCTCGTCGGTGGCGTAGGTGGTCATGACGAGGATCCGCGCGGCACCGTCAGCCTGGAGCACCCGCCGAACGACTTCCAGGCCGTCCAGCCGTGGCATCCGCAGGTCGAGCAGGAGGACGTCCGGCCGCAGCGCGAGGTACGCGGTCAGTGCGCTCTCGCCGTCGCCGCACTCGGCGACGACGTCGACGGTGCACGCACGCTCGAGCACGGCCTTCAGGCCGTGGCGGAAGATCGCGTGATCGTCGACCAGGATCACGCGCAACGCGCCGTTGGTTCGTTCGTTCATGCCGGCGGGTTCCTCAAGGGCAGGAGAACATCGACGCGTGTGCCCCGCGGCGAACAGGGCTCGATGACGAAGCTGCCGCCGCAACGCTCGGCGCGCTCGCGCATGGCGCGCAGCCCGCCGCACTCGCGGGCGCGCTGGATCACGTCGTGCGCGACGCCCTCGCCGTCGTCCTCGACGCGCACCCGCAGCCGGCCGTCGTCTCGCTCGATCCGGACCGTCACTTCGCGCGCGCCCGCATGCTTGAGCGCGTTCTGCGACGCTTCCTGGACGATGCGGTAGACGGCATCCTCCGCGGCCGGCGAGATGTCGGGCGCACCGGCACGGTTGACCAGGACGAATCGCGTGCGTCCGGCGATCGACAGGCTGCCGACCAGCCGTTCCAGCGCGCGGACGAGGCCTTCGCTTTCCACGCAGGTCGAGCGCAGTGCGAACACCGAGCGGCGCACCTCCTCGATGCCCCCGGCGGCCAGGGACTCGATCTGCTCGAGGAACTTCAGCATGCGCTGCCTGCCCAGGCGAGCGCCGTGCCGCGCGGCGCGCGCCTGCATCAAGACGGCGAGGAAGGCCTGCGCCAGGCCGTCATGGATCTCGCCGGCCATGCGCGAGCGCTCCGTCTCGATGGCCGACCGGCTCGCGGCCTCGCAGGCGCTGTCGATCAGTCGCTGCATCCGGGCGTGCAGAGGACGACGCCCCGCGGGTGCGCAGCGACGCGAGCGGCAGGCTGATGGCCCTTTGGGCGCGATCGATCTCATGGCCGATAGACACTCCGGCGGCATCCTTATTCCATTCAAAACAACTCCAATCAACGCAGAGACGCTGAGATCGCAGAGACCCGCAGAGCCCTAGTCTCCATCCAATGCGCGCTGCAGCTTCGCCCGCGCCCGGGCGAGTCGGGACATGACCGTGCCGATCGGCACGGCCAGCTCCAGCGCGGCTTCGGCGTATGAGAGGCCATCGACACAGACCAGCACGACAGTGGCGCGCTGGTCTTCAGGAAGGGCCTGGATCGCACGCATGAGCTCAGCGTGGCGGATCCGGTTCTCCTGACCGGCAGGCTGCGCGAGCGCCGACTCGTCGATGTCTTCGATGTCGAGATGCGGGCCACGCTGGGTTTGCTGCCTCAGGTGGTTGACGGCCAGGTTGTGTGCGATGGCGAACATCCAGCTGCGGGTGCTCGCGACGCTCTTGCGCTGGCTCCATCGACTGACCACCCGTTCCAGGCAATCCTGAACCAGGTCGTCGGCCATCTCCCGGTTTCGCATCAAGCTTCGCGCATAGCGGCGCAATGCAGGAATGAGCGGCTCGACGTGCTGGGTGACTTCTGCAGCGAGTGAACACGACATGACTTTGCCCCATGAGGATCTGGGTCGATCATCGGGTCCGTCCTCGTGATGAGCCAGTCAATGCGCGTTAAGGCTTGAAGCGAAGCACGCCCTCGCTGCATTAGCGACGATTTGCATGTGTGTGCGGGCGCGCAAGCCCCTTCCGCGTCACGACGCGTGCTTCACCGGATGGCCGTTCTCGACCTTCACGACATCGCCCTCGTCGAGATCAGGATCGGTCGTCTGCTCGAAGGTCTGCGTCGCCCCGTCCTTGAAGGTGACCGTGGTCGACCAGACGGTCACCTTCTTCACCTTCTTCTCGATCGCGTTGCCCGCCAGGCCACCGCCCACGGCGCCGAGCACCGTCGCCACGGTGTTGCCCGACCCGCTGCCGATCTGGTGGCCCACGATGCCCCCCACGACGGCACCCCCCACCGCCCCGACGCCGCTGCCCTTGCCGGCGTGGCTCTCGACGCGCGTGTCGGAGACGACGCCGCACGCCGCGCAGATGGAGGCCAGCCTGACGCCGTGCACTTCTCGCGAAGCAGGGTCGGAATCGCCGGCATGGGCAGCGGTGCCGGCGGCGAGCGTGGTGGCCGCGGCAAGGGTCAGATGGAGAAGCTTCATGATGGTGTCGAGTGAAAGACCAAGGGAATTTCATTGTCCCGGCCGCGCCGTGCGACGCGACCCATCGCAAGGTGGAGCCCCGGCTCCCCGAAATGCAGATGCCGCTCGCACACCCGATCGCCACACTTCGGCATCCAAGCCACCAAAGGAGTTCCCGTGAGCCCTTCGTTCCTCAAGGCGCCATCGAGCTTCGAGCATGCGCAGTGAGGCGGCGGCCGGGCGCCGCTGGATCGAGGACAAGCGCGAGGACGGCGCGATCGTGCTGTACCTGCAGGGCGCCTGGCGGCTGCCGTACCTGAATGGGGTGGCCGCCGAGATCGGCGCGCTGCGCCTGTCGCCGCAGCAGCCCTGCATCCTCGACGGCAGCCGCCTCGAGACGCTCGACACGGCCACCGTCTTCGTGCTGCTGCGCCGCCTGGTGGCCGCGGGATACACGCGGGCCATGGTCAGCATGCGTGCGGTGCAGGAGCGCCATGCCCGCCTGCTGGCACTGGTCCACGAGCGCATGACGGTGCCCGCCGCGACGGCCGGACCCACGCGGCATGCGGGCGTGCTGCACCGGCTGGGCGCCGCCACGCTGCGCGGTGCGAGCCACCTGCAGGAGCACGCGCGCTTCCTCGGCATCGTCGCCGGCGAATGCCTGGCCGTGCTGCGGGCGCCCGCGACATTCCGCCTGCAGGCGACGGTCGCCCAGTTCGAGACCGTCGTGCTCGATGCCATCCCGATCATCGCGATGATGACCTGCCTGGTGGGCGTGGTGTTCGCCTACCTGCTGGGGGCGCAGGCGCGGCGCTACGGCGCGTCGATCTTCGTCGTCGACGGCGTCGGCCTCGCGATCAGCCGCGAGCTCGCGCCCATGCTGGTGGCGGTCATCGTCGCCGGCCGAACCGGCGCCGCATTCACCGCCCAGCTCGGCTCGATGAAGGTGCAGGAAGAGACCGACGCGATCCGCACCCTCGGGCTGTCGCCCGTGCAGCTGCTGGTGATCCCGCGGCTCGTGGCGATCGTGATCGGCCTGCCTTTGCTGGTGTTCCTCGGCGACCTCGCCGGCATCGCCGGCGGCATGCTCATCAGCGCGTGGCAGTTCGACATCTCCCCCACGGCGTTCTTGCACCGACTGCATGCCGTCCTGCCCCGGAGCGCCTTGTTCATCGGCCTGGCGAAGGCGCCGGTGTTCGCGGCCTTCATCGCCCTCATCGGATGCCGCATGGGGCTGTCGGTGACCCGCGACTCGCGCAGCGTCGGCGAGCACACCACCTCGACCGTCGTGCAGGCCATCGTCTGGGTCATCGGACTCGATGCCGCGTTCGCGGTCACCTTGCAGTACCTGGGGGTCTGAGTGGAGGCGGTGCTCGAGGTCGACGCCATCGTGACGCGCTTCGGCAGCGACGCGATCCATGACGGCGTGACCTTCTCGATCCCGCGCGGCCAGCTGGTCGCGCTGATCGGCGGCAGCGGTACCGGCAAGTCGGTGCTGCTGAAGGAAATGATCGGGCTGCTGCGGCCCACCGCGGGCCGCATCCGGATGCTGGGCACCGACGTCTGGCGGGCCGGCGCGGCCGAAGTGAACGCCTTGCGGCGCCGCTTCGGCATGCTGTTCCAGGACGGGGCCCTCTTCTCGTCGCTCACGGTGGCCGAGAACATCGCCGTGCCGCTGCGCGAGCACGCGCAGCTCGACGACGCGACGATCGAGGCGATCGTGGGGCTCAAGCTGTCTCTCGTCGGACTCGATCCCGGCACCTGCAGGAAAAGCCCGGCGCAGCTGTCGGGCGGCATGCGCAAGCGCGTGGCATTGGCGCGCGCGCTCGCGCTGGAACCCGAGATCCTGTTCCTCGACGAGCCCACGTCCGGCCTCGACCCGATCAGCGCGCGCGCGTTCGACCGCCTCATCCGCACGCTCACCGACAGCCTCGGCCTCACGGTGTTCATGGTGACCCACGACCTGGACACGCTGCTCACCATCGTCGACCGCGCCATCGCGCTGGCCGGTGCACGGGTGATCGCCGACGGCCCGATCGCAACGGTGACGAGCGCGGAGCATCCGTGGATCCGTCACTACTTCTCGGCACGTTCGCCGCAACTTCAAGGAGCCGCGTGATGGAACCACACGCTCGATACACGGTGGTGGGCGCTTCGGTGCTGATCCTGCTCGGCATCGTCGCCGCGGCGCTCGTGTGGCTGCTGGCCTCGGGCAACGGCAGGGATGTGCGCCACTACACGTTGACCTTCACCCGCCAGTCGCTGGAGGGACTGGAGGCGAACAGCGAAGTGCACATGAAGGGCATCCGCGTCGGCAGCGTCACGCGGTTCGCCTTCTCGAAGAAGCAGCCGGGCGGCGTCGACGTCACCGTCGAGGTCGATGCGGCGGCACCGGTGCGCGAGAGCACGCGGGCGGTCGTCGACCGCAACCTGGTCACCGGCATCGCGACCATCCGGCTCGTCACGCTGCAGGAGGACAGCCCGCTGCTCGACCGGGCGCACGCGACGATCCCGGAAGGCGAGTCGCAGCTTCAGCAGTTCTCGCAGACCATGAGCCAGCTGGCCCAGGGCGCCGACGAGACGATGAAGCGGATCAGGCAGGCGCTGTCGCCGGAGAACCAGGCGGCTTTCACCGAGACGCTCGAGAACCTGCGCGTGGCTTCGCGCAGCGCCGGCGCGCTGACGGCGCGCATGGACGCGACCCTGGCATCGATCGGGCGCGGTGCCGGCGCCCTGCAATCGACGCTCACGCTGGCCGCGGGCGACTTCCACCGCCTCGCCGACCGGTACGACACGCTCGGGGCGCAGGCCGGCACCGACCTCGGCGAGGCCGCCGCCGCGGTGCGGCAGCTGAGCGGCGACGTGTCGCGGCTGGCCGGCCGCACCGAAGACTTCCTCGGCGATGCCGGCATCGAGTTGCGGATCACGGGCCAGCAGCTTCGATCGACCGCGGACGCGCTGGGTACCACGTCGAAAAAGCTCGGCGACCCACGCGCCGCGCTGTTCGGCCCGAGCGCCGCAAGCCTCGGGCCTGGGGAGACCGGACGATGAAAGCCATCCACCGCATCCTGCCGGTTTGCGTGCTGGCCGCGGCCGCGACGGCCTGCGGCACGGGCGCGCGCGCGCCGCAGCACTACCACGTGCTCGATCCTGCGCTGGCCCCGCTGTCCGTGCCCCGCCCGGCTGCGGCGGTGGCGCAGGCCCCGGCGCTGCTGGTGACCCCGACCACCGCCGCCGGCTTCTACGACGCGCAGTCCATCGTCTACAGCCCGGCGGCCGGCACGCGCGCCTACTACCAGCTGAACAGCTGGACCGAGCCGCCCAACCGCAGGCTGGGCGCGCTGCTCACCGAGCGCCTGCGGCTGAGCGGCACCTTCGCCACCGTGGCCACCACCACGGGCGGCCTGCGCGGCACGCTGGTGCTCGACACGCAGCTCGAGGAGATCTATCACGACGCAGCCACCCGCCCGGGGTCCGCGAAGATCGCGCTCACCGCGACCTTGAGCGATCCGGCCCGACGCCTCGTCGCCGGCCAGCGCCGCTTCACCGCCAGCGCGCCCGCGCCCACGCCCGACGCCGATGGCGCGGTGCAGGCGTTCGACGTCGCCCTGGGCCCGCTGCTCGACGAGGTCGTCGCGTGGGCCGGCCAGACGGCCGTGGTGTCGCGCCGATGACCGCCGCCTGGTACACCGCGGGGCCATGGTTCGTGGCGCACATGGCGGGCGCGCTGCTGCTCGGCTGGGCCGTCGGCTACGAGCGCTACTTCCGCGGCCGTGCCTCGGGCACCCAGGTGTATTGCCTCGTCTGCACCACGTCCTGCGCCGTCACCCTGCTGGCCGGCTTTCCGTCGCTGTGGTATTGGGGCACCGCGCACGAGATCGGCGGCGGCGATCCGACGCGCGTCATCGGCAGCATCCTCACCGGCGTCGGCTTCCTGGGCGCCGGCATCATCGTGCAGACCGGCATGAACGTCCGCGGGCTGACGACGGCGGCGTCCATCTGGGGCTCCGCGGCCATCGGGATCCTCGTGGGCGTGGGGTTCTACCTGCCGGCCATCGGGCTCACGGCGCTGTTCGTGATCAGCATGGCGATCGTGCCGTGGATCGAACACCGGCTTCCCGCGCGTGCGGTCATGGCCGGGAAGATCCGCTTCCGGGAAGGCCACACGCCCCAGCCCGAGCTGATCCAGCGCTACCTGACCGAGCGCGGCATGAGCATTCCGCCGGAAAGCCTCACCATCATCCACAGCCAAGGACACTTCGAGCTCAGGTGCCTGTTCTTCGGCGACTCGATCGCCGGCGGCGACGCGATGAACCGGATCGCGCTGGAGCTATCGGCGATGGCGGAGATCGAATCCTTCACCGTCTCGCACGCGAGCCGCGCGTGAGGGGCTCGAGCGCCCTTTCCAGCGCGGCGTTCGCGAAGAAATATGAACCACAGAGAACGCAGAGAACGCAGAGCAAATGCATTGACTTGCTTTCCCTCAGCGTTCTCTGCGTTCTCTGTGGTTCATATCTACACCGTTGGCAAGCTCCAAGGCAACGAAGAAGCCGCCATAGGGTGAGGGTCAGCGCATCGCACGCGTGTGCGGAATAAACGCGCCGCCCGACTGTCTACCAGCAGCAAGAAACCTCTCCGCCAGAGAGGGTCGCCTCCCGGTTCAGCCCTTGCGTGACCCACACCGCCATGAATCTCACCGTGCCCTGCCCTTCCCGCATCCTGACCTTGCATCCCGATCCGCTCGTCAACGCCGGGATCGTGTCGTCGCTGCGCCAGCACGCTGCCTTCGACGTCTTCGCGGAAGACCCGGACGCCGTCGGCCTGGACGAACGTCCGATCGCCGTGGTCATCGGCGACTATCAGCAAGCGATGCGGATCGCCGCACCTGCTGCGCGAGCCGCGCGCCGCTCGCTGGCCACGGCCAGGGTCCTGGTCCTCACGTCCAACGACCGCGAGACGGACATTCGACGGGCGATCGAAGCCGGCGTTCACGGCTACCTGCTCCTGGGCGGACCGCTCAGCGAGCTCGTCGAGGCAGTGACGGCGCTGGCCCATGGCGGGCGCTACCTGGGTCGCTCGGTCGCACAGCGAATGGCCGACAGCCTGAGCCGCACGTCGCTGACGTCGCGCGAGGTCGAGGTGCTGGAGCTCGTGGCGGCCGGCGAATGCAACAAGGCGATCGCGCGGCGCCTGCACATCGAGGTCGGCACCGTCAAGTCGCACATGAACGCCATCCTGGGCAAGCTCGACGCCACCTCGCGCACGCAGGCCGCGGCCATCGCGGTCACGCGAGGGCTGGTCGAAGAGCGCATGCGGATCCCGGCCAATGCGTTCTCGCCGCGCGTGTCGCGCGCCGAACCGATGACGCAGGCGGCCTGAGAGCCAAGGGCGCACGTCGCGGATCGTCATGGACAGGTTGCAGTCGATGCTGGTGTTCAAGCAGGTGGTGGCCGAAAACGGCTTCGCCGCGGGTGCACGCAGGCTCGGGTTGTCGCCGGCGCGAGTCACGCGAGCGGTCCAGGAGCTGGAAGACCACCTGGGCGTGCAGCTTCTTCAGCGCACGACGCGCCGCCTGGCGCTGACGGCGGCCGGCGAAACCTACCTCGATCGGGTGCGCAGCATCCTGTCCGACCTCGATGCCGCCGAAGAAGCCGCCCACAGCCATGCTCGCGAGATGTCCGGCAGCGTGCGGGTGCTGTCGCTGCCCGGCTTGCCCACCCATCTGGTGGCCCCGGCCATCGCGGGATTCCGCAGGCAGCATCCGAAGGTGACCGTCGAACTGCGCTCCGACGTTCTCGCTTCGCGCGACATCGAGGGCCACGACATCACCTTGCTGATGGACCAGGCACACCTTCCTGCCGATGCAGTGGTGCGCCGCATCGTCGACAGCCACGCCATCCTCTGCGCGTCGCCGGACTACGTCCGTCGCCACGGAGCCCCTCGAACGCCTCAGGACCTGCGCGAGCATGCCCTCGTTCGCCTCGTCACGCCGGGTGTCACGTCGGCCCCGCTCAGGCTGATCGACGAAGCCGACGGCTGCCGCGAGGAAGTGGTTCACGTCCACCCGGTGCTCACCTGCAACGACCATGAAGCGGCGCTGCGAGGCACGCTCGAAGGCGCAGGCATCAGCAGCCAGGCCATGCAAGTGGCCGCCCCTCTGCTGAGCTCGGGGCAGTTGCAGCGCGTGCTGAGTCCGTGGATCTGCGAGCGCTTCACCTTGGTGGCGACCTTCGCCACCCGCCGCCACATGCCGGCCCGCATACGCGCATTCCTGGACCACCTGCTCGAGCATTCGCGGCAGGCCAAGGCCGACATCGACACCCGGGCCTTCTCATGAGCGCGTTCAATCCCCTTGGCCTTGCTTTCGCGATCAAGACCACGGCGGCCGCCGTCGCCGCCCTGCTGCTGGCGCTCTGGTTCAACCTGACCAATCCGGGATGGGCCGTGCTGACGGTCTTCCTGACGAGCCAGCAGCTCGGAGGTGCGGCCGGAGCAGTGGTCGGCCGATCGGTCCATCGAACCCTGGGAACGCTGCTGGGCGTGGCCGGGACCCTCTTCATCATCCCTGCCGGCAGCGCGGCGCCGGAGTTGCTTCTGCTCGGCGTTGCCGCCTGGGTCGGCGTGTTCCTCTACGTGGCACTGCTCGACCGCACCCCGCGCAACTACGTGTTCATGCTGGCGGCGTACACCTTGCCCTTGATCGGCATGCCGGCGGCCAACAATCCATCGTCCATCTTCGACGTGGTCCTGTGGCGCACGGAGGAGATCATGCTGGGTGCGGCCATGTCGATGGTGGTGCACACCGTCTTCGCGCCGCGCAGCGTCAAGCCGCTGCTCGTCGCCAAGGTGCGGGCCACCGTCGACGACGCGAAGCGCTGGATCCTGAAGGGGCTGGGGCCGGACCCGGCCAACGACGCCGAGCGCCGCGCCCGCGAGCGTCTGGCCGCCGACGTGGCGCAGATGCGCGACCTGGCCGTCCATCTGCGCTTCGATCCGGGCATCACGAAGCGGGACCTCGCCACGGTGGCGATGCTCGAACAGCGCCTGCTCGCACTCCTGCCGCTTCTGGCCGCCGTGGAAGACCGGCTGCCGGCCATTCGCGCGGCCGATGCCCGCCTGGGCGCACGCGTCCGGGCACACCTCGAGGCGACCCGCCTGCACCTGGACCGCCAGCCGTTCACCCGGGCAGATGCTGCCCGCCTCGGCGCATCGGGCAGGGCCCTCGTCGACACGTGGCAGCCCGACCTTGCGAACGGCCAGCTGCTGGCCATCGGCTCGATGGAGCGACTTGCCGAGTTGCTGGAGGCCTGGAGCGACTGCCTGACCCTGTTGCCTCATCTCGAAGACAGCGCGAGCGTTCCGGACGATCGCACCCGCACGCTCCTCGCAGAGACCCCGCGGAGTGTCCTCCACGTCGACCACGGGTTGGCGGCCTGGTCGGCCTTTGCCGCCGCCATGGCGGTGCTGGTGGCCGGAGGGATGTGCTGGCTGCTCGGCTGGGACCAGGGAGCCGCGGCCGTCGGCATCGCCGCCTCGACCAGCTCGCTGTTTGCCTTCCTCGACGATCCGCGCCCCATCCACAAACTGATGCTGTTCATTTCGGCCGCATTCGCCATCCCCACCGCGGCGGTCTATGTGTTCGCGATCTTTCCGGCAATCGACGGCCATGTCGCGCTGGCCCTGGCGGTGGCTCCGCTGATCTTCTTCATCTCGCTGTACATGGCGACGCCGAACTTCGGGCCGCATGCGCTCGGCTACGGGATCATCTGGCTCACCCTGGTCGGCTTCCAGCCGCTGCAGACCGGCGATTTCTGGAGCTTCACGCCGACGGCCATCGGATCGCAGCTGGGCGTCGTCGTCACGCTGGTCGTCACGTCGCTGGTTCGCGTCATCGGCGTGGAGACCCGGGTGCGCGGTTTGCTGCGTGCAGCCTGGCGCGACCTCGCCGCGATGGCGGACGACACGAGTGGACTCTCGCGCGCGGCCTGGGGCAGCCGCATGCTGGACCGCATCGGACTGCTGCTGCCCCGCATGGCAGGCACGAGCGGCGTGCTGCGGGTTCGCGCCGGGCGCGCGCTGGACGACCTCAGGATCGGCGTGAACATGCTCGATCTGCGCCAGGCGGGCTCCGCAGCACGGCCGGAAGTGCGCACGGCCATCGAGAGCGCGTTGACCCAGATCGCAGCGCATTTCCGGCAGCGGCTCGTACGGCCGGACGTCGCCCCGGCGCCGGCGATCCTGGCGGACATCGACCGGGCCATCGCCGGGTTGATCGAGTCCGATCCGGGTGCCTCGCGCGTGCAGGGTCTCACCGCAGCCACAGGCCTGCGGCTGGGACTGTTCCCGCCGGTCCCCGCCACTGCCGCCACCCACGCAGCCACGCCATGATCGCCGACGTCAACCTCTTCGGGCTGTTCTTCGATGTCGCGCTGATCACCGCGTTCGTCGCCCTCGCGGCGTTGACGGTTCTTCGCCGCCTGCTGGTCGCCGTCGGTGCGTACCGGTGGGTCTGGCATCCGCCGCTGATCGATCTCGCGCTGTTCGGCGTGCTTTGGCTGGCCGTTGCCGTCGCCGCAACCCAATTCCAGGAGTACCTGGTCTACCTGCTCGGATGAAGACAAGATGCACATACCGATCCAACGCATTCTGAGGGTCGGCGCCACTGTCGCGATCGTCGCGGCCGGCGCCTGGGCAAGCTTCGGACTGTGGCAGCACTATCGACAGGCGCCCTGGACACGCGACGGCCGTGTGCGAGCCGACGTGGTGCAGATCGCCCCCGACGTCTCGGGCATCGTCGAGCGCATCGCCGTGCAAGACAACCAGGCCGTGCACAAGGGGGACCTGCTGTTCTCGATCGATCCTGTGCGCCCGCGCATTGCACTGGCCCAGGCCGAGGCGTCGGTTCGCGGCCTCAGGTCGCAGATCGCGCAGGCCGGGCGCGAGGACAGGCGCAACCGTGCCCTGGGCGAGCTGGTGCCCGCGGAGGCCGGCGAGCAAAGCGGGCAGAAGCTCGAGCAGCTGAATGCGTCGCTGGCCCAGGCGATTGCGGCCGTCGACAACGCCAAGGTGAACCTCGCCCGAACGCGCGTCCTGGCGCCCGTGGACGGCTGGGTCACCAACCTGGACCTGCGTCCGGGCGCCTACGCGACGACCGGACGGCCGGTCCTGGCCCTGGTCGACAAGGACTCGATCCACGTCATGGGGTACTTCGAGGAGACGAAGATCGCGCGCTTGCAGGTGGGCGACGCCGTGCGCGTGCGTCTGCTCGGGGAGACGCAGCCGCTCTACGGTCACGTCCACAGCATCGCGGCCGGCATCGAGGACCGTGAGCGCAGTGCGAGCTCGAACCTGCTGGCCAACGTGAACCCGACGTTCAACTGGGTGCGCCTGGCGCAGCGCATCCCCGTTCGCGTGCGACTGGACAAGCTGCCCGACGAGCACCGGCTGATCATGGGGCGCACGGCCACCGTGGACGTGCTGGGTGCCGATCCCGTGCAGTCGAGCAAGCGATGAGGAGTCACGCCATGAAGTCCTGGTCTTCGCTGGCCGCCGTCGCTGCCGCGTTGCTCGCCGGCTGCGGCGGTCTCATTCCACCTCGCGCGCCGCTGCCTGCGACGGCCGCGATCAACAAGCCGACGGCGCAGGGCGCGTTCATCGGCGCGGACAATCCGCACGTCGCCCAGGAACCCGTCCCCGACGATTGGTGGCGCCTGTACGACAGCCGGCCGCTCGATGCCCTGGTGCAGCAGGCACTGGCGGCGAACACGGACTTGCGGGTGGCCGCAGCCAACCTGCACAAGGCCCAGTCGGCGCTCGACCTCGCGAGCGCTGCCCGCGAGCCGTCCACCACCCTCAGCGCCAGTCCCTCCTTCGGCCGGCGCTCTGCTCAGGAAGAGCTCCATCCGGGCAAGCCGTTTCCGAGCAAGTTCGTCTATGGCGCCGGGTTCAGCGTCTCCTACCAGGCCGACCTGTTCGGGCAGATCCAGCGCAGCATCGACGCCGCGCAGGCCGACCTCGGGTCCGCGACGGCCGCCAGGGACGCCGCTCGCGTGACCGTGGTCGCCGAAACCACACGCGCCTATCTGGAGCTGTGTTCTGCAGGACGCGAGATCGTGGTGGCGCAAGGCCAGGTGGATCTGCAGTCGCGCAGCACGGCCTTCACGCGCACGTTGGCAGCCCATGGCCGAGGCACGCCGGTCGACGTCGACCGCTCGTCGACCCAGGAAGAGCAGGTGCGGGCCTCGATCCCCACGCTCGAGGCGCAACGGCGCGTGGCGATGTATCGGTTGGCCGCACTGACCGGCCGCACTGCGCAGGAGCTGCCCAAGGAGCTCGGGCAGTGCGACCAGGAGCCGCGCCTGGCCCAGCCGATCCCCATCGGCGACGGTGCGGGCCTGCTTCGGCGTCGTCCCGACATCCGCCGCGCCGAGTTCGACGTGCTGTCCGCGTCGGACCGGATCGGCGTGGTGACCGGCGATCTCTATCCGAAGGTCGTTCTCGGCGCCTCGATCGCATCCGTCGGCGTGGACCAGCACGCGTTTCGCAACGACAGCTTCAAGTTCTCGCTCGGTCCGCTCATCAGCTGGGAGTTTCCGGACCGCACGAGGGTCAAGGCACGCATCCGCGGCGCCGAGGCGGACCGCGAGGCGGCCCTGGCCCGGTTCGACGGTGTCGTGCTGGCTGCGCTGAAGGAAACGGAGAGCGCGCTGGAGGTGCATGCCCGCGACCAGGAACGGCGGGCCATCCTGCAGCGTGCGCGCGCGCAAGCGCAGAACGCGGCCCGGGACACCCAGCGCCTGTTCGAGGCGGGCCGGCTCGGCTACCTGCCGGTGCTCGATGCGCTGCGCACGCTCGCCCAGGTCGAGCAAAGCGTGGCCGCTGCGGAGAGCCGCGTCGCCGCCGACCAGGTCAACCTGTTCCTCGCGCTCGGGGGTGGCTGGCGCGAGGGCAAGCCTGCCCGGTCCGCTGGACCGAACTAGTCGTCATGCATCTTCCTCGTGCGAAGACAAGACTGCTGCGCTCCAAAAACCGTTCGCCCTGAGCTTGTCGAAGGGCTGCGCCGCAGGAAGGGATCGGCGACGGCCCGTCGCCTCATCCGCGGGCAATGAACCGATCCGCGCGCGCCGCTTCTCGTACGTCGGACGGGCATTCCGCCAGCGCATCGATCGGTGTGCCGCCATGCAGCCAGGCGTTGGGGACGACGAACCAGGCGGCCAGTTCCCCATCGTCGAAGACATCCACGAGCTCCTCGACGATCGCCGCGACCTCGGGCCGCAAGGACATCGACGCCCGCTCGAACTGGAACAGCGGCAGCCAGGTCGTTCCATGGCGGTCGAAGCTCACGACCTCGCGGGCGACGATCCATCGCGCCAGCCGTGACAGGGGCTGCTCCGAGCAGCAGCGCAGCATGAGAGCGAGCTCGTCTCCGCTGACGATGCCGCCGGATCGCCAATAGGCGGCTTCCATCGCATCGAAGTCCGCAGCGGGAACGGCGGGCGCGAGCGTCACGTCGTGCGACGCGATGCGCGCCGTGCGCGACGGCGCGATCCGGCGCGGGGATGGCGGTGAATCGAAGGGGAAACGTACAGCGACTGGCGGCATGGCGGCTCCTGACCCATCGGCTCTTGCGGATGTCATGACTGTCCAGGCTCGCGGCACCTGCGTCATCGCACCAAGGACGTGGGGTGGGCCGCGTCATTCGGCCGGTGTCGGTCTAGCCGAAAAGTTGCAGGGGTCGGGTTGCCCGCAATGCGCGCGCGAACGCCTCTGTCCTAAGGCGGTGCGCACGCTCCACCAAGCGGGCGTTGGTGCAGGACGCAGGGAATCGAACACTGGCATCTGCCATGAGCACGATCTCCTCCGATGCGGTCAAGCGCATTCGCCGCACCCTGTCGCTCCTGCTCGTCGCCGTGTGCCTGGCCGCGCTGCAGGGTTGCGCCTCGCTGTCTCCGGTCGACAAGGCGCCCAGCGCTGCGATTGCGGCCAGCACCGGCACCGGGCTGGGCGGCATGGCAGCCCAGAGCCTGTCGGCCGGCGAGAGCGCCGGGTTCCGCGCCCTGCCCGCCAGCGCGCTGGCGATGGACGCGCGGCTCGCGCTCACCGGCCGGGCCGAGAGGACGCTGGACCTGCAGTACTACCTGCTGAAGGACGACGGCACCGGCCGCACGTGGATGCGCGCGGTGCGCGACGCTGCCGGCCGCGGCGTGCGGGTGCGCCTGCTCGTGGACGACCTGTACACCACAGGCAGCGCGCGCCTGTTGCATGAGCTTGCGGCCCACGACAACGTGGAGGTGCGGGTGTTCAACCCCTTTCCCGGCGGCCGCTCGCTGACGCTGACCCGCTGGGGCTTCTCCCTGCTCGACTTCGCGCGCGTCAACCACCGGATGCACAACAAGCTGTTCATCGCCGACGGCGCCTTCGCCATCGCCGGCGGGCGCAACGTCGCCGACGAATACTTCTTCCGCAGCGAGACCGGCAACTTCGTCGACTTCGACCTGCTGCTCGCCGGCGCCCCCGTCGACCAGCTCGCCGCGATCTTCGACACCTACTGGAACAGCCTGCACGCATACCCGCTTCATGCGCTCGAGGGCTCGCGCGGCGATCCGCTGCAGCTGCGCAGCGATTTCGAGCACCGGACCGCATCGGCCGCCGCGGCTTTCCCGCCCCTGCCGCCGGACACCCGCGACACGCTCGGCCACGCGCCGCTCAGCGTCGACCTCGCGCATCCGCCGGTGCGGCTGCTGCACGGTGCCGTGCGCGTGTTCGCCGACGACCCGCAGAAGGTCACCGGCCGCAGCGAGCGCGGCGACGACCCGGACACGGTCACGGCTGCAGCGATCCGCGCCTGCGACGAGGCAACGGCTGAGCTGACGCTGGCCTCGCCCTACGTCGTGCCGGGCCGCATCGGCATGGATGCGCTGCGGCGCGTCCGCGCGCGCGGCGTGCGCACGTCGCTCATCACCAATTCGCTGGCCTCCAACGACGAGCCGTTCGCGAGCGCCGCCTACGCGCGCTACCGCAAGGCGCTGCTGCGAATGGGCGTCAGCATCCACGAGATGAGCGCGCGGCCGCCGGCCATCGCGCAGCGGCACGGCGTGCAGATCGCGGCCGTCGGGCGCTCGCACGCCAAGATCGCGGTGATCGATGCGCACACCACGTTCGTGGGCTCGATGAACATGGACTTGCGCTCGTCGCGCCAGAACACGGAGCTGGGCGTGCTGGTGGAATCGGCCGCCCTGGCCGCACAGGTGTCGGGGCTGCTCGATGAGCTGCGCCGCAACGACACCTACCGGCTGCAACTGGTGCAGCCCGGCGACCACATCACCTGGACGGAAACGGTCGACGGCGTCACCGTGGTCCACGCCGACGAGCCCGATGTGAGCCCCGGGCGGCAGCTGAAGCTCTTCCTGTTCTCGCCGTTCGTGCCCGAGGGGCTGCTTTGAGACGGGCCGGCTTGGGACGTCGTAGCCCGGGTGCAACCCGGGACGCGGCAACTCTCGCAAGTCCGGCCACCGTTGCAGCTCCCGGGTTGCACCCGGGCTACAGAACCCGCTGCCTGCGCTTTGGCTCGCGACAACGCCAGCGCCCCGACCAAGGCAGCCAGGCAAGCAAGGCGGCCAGCTTGCTGCAGCGCGGCGGCGGCCGCTTCGCACTGGCGACACAGTGCATCGGCGGCGGCCAGGGCATCGCCACGGTGATCGAGCGCCTGTGACGCGCAGCCCCGGGGCGCGCGGCACAGGCGCGGGTGGGCTGAAGCCCACCCTACGAGTCACAGACTGATCGGCCGCAGCTTCGGGCCTCGCGCGGTCAGCCCTCGATGAAGGCCAGGAGGTCCGCGTTGATGACATCCGCCTGCGTCGTCGGCATGCCGTGCGGGAAGCCCTTGTAGGTCTTCAACGTGCCGTGCTTCAGCAGCTTGGCCGACAGCGGCGCCGAGTCCGCGTACGGGACGATCTGGTCGTCGTCGCCGTGCATGACGAGCACCGGCAGGCTGATCTTCTTCAGGTCCTCGGTGAAGTCGGTCTGCGAGAACGCGACGATGCCGTCGTAGTGCGCCTTCGCGCTGCCCATCATTCCCTGCCGCCACCAGTTCTGAATGATGCCTTCCTGGGGCTTCACGCCCGGCCGGTTGAAGCCGTAGAACGGCCCGGCGGGCATGTCGCGGAAGAACTGCGCCCGGTTGGTCGCCGTCTGCAGCTGCAGGCCGTCGAATACGTCCTTCGGCAAGCCGCCCGGATTGGACGCCGTCTTGACCATGAGTGGCGGTACCGCCGCGATGAGGCAGGCCTTCGAGGCCCGCTTCTCGCCATGACGCGCCAGGTAGCGCACGACCTCTCCGCCGCCGGTGGAGTGGCCCACGTGGATCGCGCCCTTGAGGTCGAGAAGGGCCACGACCGCTGCAAGGTCATCGGCGTAGTGGTCCATGTCGTGCCCGTGCGAAACCTGCGACGAGCGGCCGTGGCCGCGCCGGTCGTGCGCGACGACGCGATAGCCCTTGGAAAGGAAGAACATCATCTGGGCGTCCCAATCGTCCGAGCTCAGCGGCCATCCGTGGGAGAAGACGATGGGCGTGGCATTGGCGGGTCCCCAGTCCTTGTAGAAGATCTGGACACCGTCCTTGGTGGTGACGTAGCTCATGGATGGATTCGCTTGCAACGTTGGTGCGCTGTCACGCGCGGTGGAAGCAGCGGATGCTGCGAAGGGCAAGGCCGCTGTTGCTGCGGCTGCCGCCCCGGTGACGAGCAATTGACGGCGCGTGACATCAGCGAAGGTGGGCTGCGTCGGCGCGGACTGGCGTTTCACAGGATCATGACCTTTCATGGTGGTACAGCAGGCGGGATGGTCGAGGGACTGTAGGTGCTTGCAGCCTTCGCTTCATCTACCGAAGGGCGGGTGGCACCGCAGTCCTTTTGTCGGACCCTGCTCGTGAGCGCCGGCGTGGCGATCCCCTTCTCACGCGGCACATGCAGCCCCAATTCATCCAAAGCCGTGTTTACGACTCTTGACGACGATTGATTGGCGTTGCACCCGACCCGGCACCAAAGTAAGGCCCATGCGGCGTCACCCCGTGGCGCGATCCACGAGTGTCCACCATGCCTGCTCGACGCCTCACGATTGCGGACGACCACCAACCGGAACCTGGAAACAGCATGAGTCAACAACAGTTCGAAGCCTTCATGGCGGCGCAGATCGCTGCGATACAGGCGTCAGGTGCGGAGCCTGACGCCTGGATCGAGCGCCACTCCACCACGTTTCGCAGCGCCTGGGAGGACAGCCATGCCGCTTGAAAGGCACTCGCCCGCAAACATCCTGACGCTGCATCCTGATCCGCTCGTTCGCGCCGGCATCGTGGCGTCCTTGCGCCAGCACGGCGGCTTCGAAGTCTTCGATGAAGGACGGGATCGCCTGGATCGGGACGGGAGTCGGATCGACGTCGTCATTGCCGACTATCGCGAAGCCATGCGGCTCGCGGGCGCGGCTTCGCAAGACAGGGCCGGACCACTCGCCGACGCGAGGATCCTGGTGCTCACGTCCGACGCCTGCGAGGCGGACATTCGGCGGGCGCTCGAAGCGGGCATCCACGGCTATCTCCTCCTCGGCGGCCCTCTCAGCGAGTTCATCGAGGCCGTGACTGCGCTGGCTCTCGACTTGCGCTACCTGGGCCGCTCGGTCGCCCAGCGCATGGCCGACAGTCTGATCCGTACATCGCTCACATCGCGCGAGATCGACGTGCTGCAGCTCGTGGTGACAGGCGAATCCAACAAGGCGATCGCGCGACGGCTCTGCATCGAGGTTGGAACCGTGAAGACGCACATGAACGGCATCCTGGGCAAGCTGAATGCGACGTCGCGCACGCAGGCCGCCGCCATCGCGGTCACCAAAGGGATCGTCAAGGAGCGCACGCCGATCCCGGCGGCGGCGTTCGCATCGCGCGCTCCGCGAGTCGGGCCCATGACGCAGCTGGCATGAGAGGAAAGACGAGTCTTCGCACTCGCGAATCGTCATGGACAGGTTGCAGTCGATGAGCGTGTTCGGTGGACCAAAGTTGCAGGCGCTGCGGTCCGCAAGACAGATGCGGGGTGCGCACCCGGGGCGCAACACTGCGGCATATCCGCACCACCGAAGGAAGCTCTCCGTGAACCGTTCATTCGTCCTGCCGGCCGTCGCGCTGGCGGCCAGCATCGCCTGCATCGGCGCGCGCGCGCAGGTCGCCGGCACCGTCACCCTCGCGGTGGCCAAGCTCGAAGTCGTTGCCTCAGGCTGGAGCGCCAAGCGGCAGATCCTGGGCAAGACCGTCTACAACGAGGACAGCGAGGAAGTCGGCAAGATCGACGACCTGATCGTCGCACCCGACGCCGCCGTGTCCTTCGTGATCATCGGCGCGGGCGGGTTCGTGGGCGTGAAGCGCCACGAGGTGGCCGTCCCCGTGGACCAGCTTTCGGTTCGCGACGGCCTGGTCTACCTCCCCGGTGCGACGAAGGCCGCGATCAAGGCATTGCCGAACTTCGAGTATGCGCAGTAGCCGCAGCAGCCTTGCATCCTGGACGGCAGCCGCCTCGAGACGCTCGACACGGCCACCGTCTTCGTGCTGCTCACTTGCCGGAGACTGAACGCATGGACTTCACCGATCAGCCCAGGATCCGGCTGGTGCGCGCCGCGTCGGCTGCGCACCGGCTGCGCGAGTTCATTTCGATCACGAAGCCGCGCGTGGTCGCGCTCATCCTGTTCACCGCGGTGATCGGGATGTTGCTGGCGCCAGGGACGACCCCGTTGGCGCAGGCGGTGTTCGGCGCCGTGGGCATCGCCTTGGTGGCGGCCGCCGCGGCGGCCACCAACTGCCTGCTCGAGGCCAAGCGGGATGCCGTGATGGCCCGCACCCGCGGGCGACCGCTGGCCTCCGGCCGGCTCAGGACCACCGAAGCCGCTGCGTTCGCCGCCGGCCTGGGCCTTGCCGGCCTGGCGCTGCTGCATGCGCTGGTGAACCCGTTGACGATGTGGCTCACGCTGGCCACGTTCGCGGGCTACGCCATCGTCTACACGCTGCTGCTCAAGCCGCGCACGCCGCACAACATCGTGCTGGGCGGCGCCGCCGGCGCGATGCCCCCGGTGCTGGGCTGGGCCGCGGTGACAGGCGACGTCTGCGCGGACGCGCTGCTGCTGTTCCTCATCATCTTCGTGTGGACGCCGCCGCACTTCTGGTCGCTCGCCCTCTATCGCCGAAATGACTACGCGAAGGCCGGCGTGCCGATGCTGCCGGTGACACACGGGGTGAGGCACACATGCCGGCAGGTGCTGCTCTACACGCTCGGGCTCGTCGCCGCCAGCGTGCTGCCGTTCTTCACGCACATGAGCGGCGTCGTGTACCTGGTGAGTGCGCTGTCGCTCGGCGCCATCTTCATCGCGTACGCGACGGCGCTCCGGCGCCGCTACAGCGACAAGCTCGCGCGTGCGACGTTCCGCTATTCGATCGTCTATCTCGCGCTCCTTTTCGCAACGCTGCTGCTGGATCGCTACCTATGAGGACCGACATGAAGAGATTGCTCGCCGCCGGATGGATCGGCCTCGCGGCGCTGGCCGGATGCAAGGAAGGCGTGCTCGACCCGAAAGGGCCGATCGCGTTCGCCGAGCTCCAGATCCTGTACGACTCGCTGGGCATCATGCTGGCGATCGTCGTCCCGACGATCGTCGCCACGCTCGGCGTCGCGTTCTGGTTCCGCGCGTCCAACCGTCGGGCCCGCTACCGGCCGGAATTCGAGCACTCGGGCCGGCTCGAATTGCTCGTCTGGGCGATCCCGATCATGACCGTCCTCCTGGTCGGGGGTGTCGCCTGGGTCGCCTCGCACGACCTCGACCCGAAAAGGCCGATCGAAGCGACGGCCAAGCCGGTGCGCGTGCAGGTCATCTCGCTCGACTGGAAGTGGCTGTTCATCTACCCCGACGAAGGCGTCGCCACGGTCAACCAGCTCACGATTCCGGTCGGCCGGCCCGTGAACTTCGAGCTGACCGGTTCCGGCGTGATGAACAGCTTCTTCGTGCCGCAACTGGGCAGCCAGATGTACACGATGGCCGGCATGGTCACCAACCTGAACCTGCAGGCCGACCACGAGGGCACGTATCGCGGACTGTCCGCCGAGTTCAGCGGCGACGGCTTCTCCGACATGCGGTTCGCGGTGCACGCCGTGAGCGAGGGCGACTACGCGAAGTGGGTCGCCGACGCGCACCTTGCGAGCCGGTCGCTCGACGCCGATACCTACACCGAGCTCGTCAAGCCGAGCACGGCCGTCGTTCCCATGACGTACGGCACGGTGGCATCCAACTTCTTCGACAGCGTCGTGCGCGCCACGGCGGCGGAATGCAGAGGACAGACGAAATGAATCTCCTGGGCAACCTGAGCTGGGCGGCGATCCCGTTCGACCAGCCGATCATCATGGGCGCCACGGCGGGCATGGGCCTGTTCGTCGCGTTCGTGCTCGGCTGGGTCACGTACAAGCGCGCGTGGCCCTATCTGTGGAGCGAGTGGATCACCTCGGTGGACCACAAGCGCATCGGCGTCATGTACATGATCCTGGGGCTGATCATGCTGCTGCGCGGCTTCAGCGACGCGATCATGATGCGCGCGCAGCAGGCTGTCGCAGCCGGCGGAGCGCAAGGCTACCTGCCGCCCGAGCATTTCGACCAGATCTTCTCGGCGCACGGCACGATCATGATCTTCTTCGTGGCGATGACGCTGGTCATCGGCCTGATGAACTACCTGCTGCCGCTGATGCTGGGCGTGCGCGACGTCGCGTTCCCGACGCTGAACTCGGTGAGCTTCTGGCTCACCGCCGCGGGCGTGCTGCTCACGAATATCTCGCTGTTCGTCGGCGAGTATTCGAAGGCGGGCTGGATGGCGTACCCGCCGCTGGCCGAGCTGCAGTTTTCTCCCGGCGTCGGCGTGGACTACTACCTGTGGGCGCTGCAGATCTCCGGCATCGGCACGCTGCTGTCGGGCGTGAACCTGGTCACCACGATCCTGAAGCTGCGCGCGCCGGGCATGGGCCTCATGCGCATGCCGGTCTTCTGCTGGACCGCGCTGTCGGCGAACCTGCTGATCGTCGCCGTGTTCCCGGTGCTCACGGCGACCTTCGCGATGCTGCTGCTGGACCGCTACCTGGGCTTCCACTTCTTCACGCTCGATGCCGGCGGCAACCCGATGATGTACGTGAACCTGTTCTGGGTCTGGGGCCACCCCGAGGTGTACATCCTCGTCCTGCCCGCGTTCGGCGTCTTCTCGGAGGTCAGCGCGACCTTCTCGGGCAAGCCGCTGTTCGGCTACCGCTCGATGGTGGCCGCGACGATGGTGATCTGCGTGCTCTCGATGACGGTCTGGCTCCATCACTTCTTCACGATGGGTGCGAGCCCGAATATCAACGGCTTCTTCGGCATCATGAGCATGGTGATCGGCATCCCGACCGGCGTGAAGATCTTCAACTGGCTCTTCACGATGTACGGCGGGCGCGTGCGATTCACGGTGCCGGTCCTCTGGACCATCGGGTTCATGGTGACCTTCGTGCTGGGCGGCCTCACCGGCGTGCTGCTGGCCGTCCCCCCCGTGGATTGGCAGGTGCACAACAGCCTGTTCCTGATCGCCCATTTCCATCACGTCATCATCCCGGGCGTGGTGTTCGGCGTCTTCGCCGGGATGGAGTACTGGTTCCCCAAGGCCTTCGGGTTCAAGCTCGACGAGCGGTGGGGCCGGCGCGCGTTCTGGTGCTGGTTCATCGGCTTCCATCTCGCCTTCATGCCCGTGTACGTGGCCGGCCTGCTCGGCATGACGCGCCGGATGCAGCACTACGACAACCTCGCATGGCAGCCGTGGCTGGTCGCCGCGGCCATCGGCGCCGGAGTCATCCTGCTGGGCATCCTGTGCCAGGCGATCCAGCTCGTCGTGTCGATCCGCAATCGCGAGCGCAACCGCGACCTGACCGGCGATCCGTGGAACGCCCGCACGCTCGAGTGGTCCACCGCATCGCCGCCGCCGGCCTGGAACTTCGCGGTGCTGCCGCAAGTGGCCGACAGGGAACCGTTCTGGTCCGCCAAGCGCCGCCCGAATGCGCCGCCCCGCGACTACCGCGCGATCGAGCTGCCGAAGAACACCTCCCTCGGCTTCGTCATCGCGATCTTCGCGTCCATCGGCGGGTTCGCGCTGATCTGGCACATCTGGTGGCTGGCACTGGCGAGCCTGCTGGGAACGTTCATTGCGACGCTTGCGTTCGCGTTCCGAAAGCATGACGAAGTCGAAGTGCACGCCGGCGAGCTCCGGCAGTTCGATCGTGATCATCCTGTGGGAGTTGCCGCATGAACATGGCTGTCGAAATCGATGTGCTGCGTCCCGCAGCGCCGGCTGGTGCGAGCGAAACGGGGCCCGCACCGAAGCGAACCGTTGCCGGATTCGGCTTCTGGATCTACCTGCTCAGCGACATCGTGATGTTCTCGGCGCTGTTCGCCACCTATGCGGTGTTGGCGCACGCCACCGCCGGCGGGCCGGGCGGCGACATGCTGTTCCGCCAGGGCGGCGTTGCCCTCGAGACGGCGTTGCTGCTTGCATCGAGCTACACCTGCGGGCTCATGTCGATGGCCGCCAACTCGCGGCGGCGCACGGCGTTCTACCTGGGCGCGATCGTGACGTTCGCGCTCGGCGCCGCGTTCCTCGCCCTCGAGCTGCGCGAGTTCAGCGACTTGATCGCCCGGGGTGCGGCGCCGCAAAGCAGCGCGTTCCTCTCGGCCTTCTTCGCGCTCGTCGGCTGCCACGGCCTGCATGTCGCCGTGGGGCTGGTGTGGCTGGCCGTCATGGGGGCGCAGGTGGCGCTGCGTGGCTTCGGCGGCGCGGTGGATCGCCGGCTGCTCTGCTTCTCCTTGTTCTGGCACGCGCTCGACATCGTCTGGGTCGCCGTGTTCACGTTCGTCTATCTGATGGGAGTCCGCACATGAAACCAGCGACATTCGACCAAGTCCCGGGAGACATTCCGGCAGCGGAAGAAAGCGGGTCTTCGGGCCTGCTGGTGTACACGATCGGCCTGCTGCTCGCGCTCGCGCTCACGGCCACGTCGTTCTGGATCGCGAACACGCACATGCTGTGGGCGCCGGGCACGCCGCTCGGACTCGCGGTGCTCGCGGTCGCGCAGATGGGCGTGCAGCTCGTGTTCTTCCTGCACATCACGAGCGGGCCGGAAAACACGAACAACTCGCTCGCGCTGGCATTCGGTGTCCTGGTCGTGACGCTCATCATCACCGGCTCGCTCGTGATCATGAACGACCTGAACATGACGCCGGGCGGGATGCGCGCACCGATGGAGGGCCGCTGACATGCGCCTCGCTTCCACTCAACTTGCATCCGTCCTGCGGGCGGCCTTGCGGGTGCTGGGAATGACCGCGGCCGTGGCCCTTCCGGCAGTCGCGTCGGCCGGTGCTCCGGCCGCCCGCCTGCTGATCGGAACCTATACGGCCAGCGGCAGCGAAGGCATCTACCTGCATGACTTCGACACGGAGACCGGCCGCCTCGATCCCCGGCCCCGTCAGGTGGTGAAGGCAGAGAACCCGTCCTGGCTGACCTTGTCGCCCGACCGCCGGCATGTCTACGCCGTCAACGAGAACGGGCCCGGGCAACGCGATGCCGTGGGCCGCGTCACCTCGTACCGCATCGACCCGAGCGACGGCAGGCTGCAGGAGGTCAACCGGGTTCTGTCGCTGGGTTCCGAGCCGACGCATTCCGGCATCAGTCGCGACGGCAGATACCTCTTCGTCGCCAACTATTCCGTGTCGCCGGATCCGGGCGGCACGCTGGCGGTGTTGCCGATCGACGAGCGCGGCGCGTTGCGGGCTGCGACCCAGGTCAAGACCGGTCGGGCGAGCCAGGTCGACGGGGAGCGGCAAGTGTCGCCGCACGTGCACTCGGCGGTCGTCTCGCCCGATGGGCGAACGGTGTACGCACAGGATCTCGGTGCCGACCGCCTGTATGTCTATCAATACGACCCTGCACGACCCGAGGCACCACTGACGCTCGATGCAGTGCAGCCCTCCGTCGAGACGCCGCCGGGCGCGGGACCGCGGCATCTGGTGTTCAGCCGCGACGGCCACCATGCGTACCTCACCCTCGAAATGACCGGCGAAGTGGTCGTGTACGACTGTGTGCAGGGCCAGCTCGTGCAGAAACAGCGTGTGTCGCTGGCGCCACCGGGGTTCAATGGAAAGAACGGCGCTGCCGCCTTGCACCTCTCGCCGGACGGCCGTTTCGTCTACGTCACCAATCGTGGCACCGACAACCAGCTGGTGGCCTTTGCGGTGGATGCTTCCAGCGGCGAGCTGACCTTGATCGCTCGCCGCTCCACCGAAGGCCTCGAGCCGCGCGAGTTCGCGATCGACCCGAGCGGGCGCTATGTGCTGATCGCCAATCAGCGCAGCAACAAGGTCGTGGTCATGAAGCGTGATCCGGTGAGCGGCCGCGTCGGCGAGACGATCCAGGTCCTGCCCATCGCCACGCCTTCGGATCTCAAGTTCGAATGATGAAGAAGTTCCTGTGGGCCTGCGTCGGCGCCGCGGTCCTCGTCGTTGCCGCTGTCCTCGCGCTCGCGCTGTGGCCCACGCCCACGCGGCCCATCGCGGCCACGGCCGACAGCCATTCGCCCGACCTCGTCGAGCGGGGCCGCTACCTGGCCCAGGCTGGCGACTGCGTGGCCTGCCACACCGCGCCGGGCGGCCGGCCGTTTGCGGGCGGATTGCCGCTGGCCTCGCCGATCGGCGCGATGTACAGCACCAACATCAGCCCGGATCCCGACACCGGCATCGGCAAGTACACCCTCGCCGACTTCGATCGCGCGGTGCGGCATGGCATCCGGTCCGACGGCGATACGCTGTACCCAGCGATGCCGTACCCGTCGTATGCGCGCATGAGCGACGACGACCTGCGTGCGCTCTACGCCTACTTCATGCACGGCGTGGCGCCGGCCCCGGCGCAGCCGCATCCTCCCGGCATCGCGTGGCCGTTGTCGATTCGCTGGCCGATGGCACTGTGGCGCAAGGCGTTCGCGCCGCAGCCCGACGAGGTGGCCTCGGATCCGCACTGGCATGCCGATGCCGCCGTCGCACGCGGCGCCTACCTGGTGCAGGGTCTCGGCCATTGCGGCAGCTGCCACACGCCGCGCGCGTGGACGATGCAGGAGAAGGCTCTGGACGAGTCTGGTGCCGACTACCTGGCGGGCGGGCCGATCATCGATGGATGGGTCGCCGTGAACCTGCGCGGCAACCCGGCCGACGGGCTGGGCGCATGGTCGGCCGCCGACATCGTGGCGACCTTGCGCAACGCGCGCAACGCGTCGCATGCCGTGGTGGGCGGCGCGATGAACCAGGCCATCGTGCACAGCACGCAGCATCTGAGCGACGCCGACTTGAACGCGATCGCCGCCTACCTGAAAACGCTCGCGCCGACGGCGAAGTCGCCTTCGTCGTTCAACGCCGATCCTGCGACCGCCAAGGCCCTGTGGGAGGGCGTCGATGCGACGCGCGGCGCCGAGCTGTATGTCGACAACTGCGCTGGCTGCCATCGCAGCGACGGCCTGGGCTACGCGAGCGTCTTTCCGCGCATCGCGGGCAACTCGACCGTGCTGGCGCGTGACCCGAGCTCGGTGATACGCCTGATCCTGGAGGGCAGCCGGCTGCCGGCCACGCGCGGCGCACCCTCGGAACTCGCCATGCCCGGTTTCGCCGGGCGCTTGTCGGACGACGAAGTGGCGCAGCTCGCGACCTTCGTGCGCCGCAGCTGGGGCAACCAGGCTCCTGCCGTGGAGGCAGGGCAAGTCGGCATGATCCGGGCGAACTTCGCCGCATCTCGAACCCATTCAGGAGACGGCCCGTGAGCACGTCGGAATCATCGTTGCCTTCGCGGCGCCAGCTGTTCAAGAGTCTGGGGGCGGCCACTCTCGCCGTCGTGGCGCTTCCCGCCTCCAACGCTCGACAGCCGGCGGCAGCGCAGGGCAAAGCCTATCGGCCGAGCTTCTTCACGCCGGACGAGTGGGCCTTCGTCAACGCGGCGAGCGCGCGCCTGATCCCGCACGACAGCCTGGGCCCCGGCGCCGTGGAAGCCGGCGTGCCCGAATACATCGATCGGCAGATGGGCACACCGTGGGCCACCGGAGCGCTCTGGTACATGCACGGGCCGTTCAATGCCGATGCGCCCGCCACGCTGGGGTATCAATCGCGCCTCACACCGCAGGAGGTCTATCGGCTGGGGATCGCAGCCGCCGACGGGTTCGTGCGGCAGACGCAGGGCAAGTCCTTCGCGCAACTCGCGCCGGACGCCCAGGACACGGCGTTGCGCGCGATCGAATCGGGTCGAGCCGCGTTCGAGCCGGTGCCGGCCAGGCTCTTCTTCTCGATGCTGCTGCAAAGCGTGCGCGAGGGCTTCTTTGCCGATCCGGTGCACGGCGGCAACCGCGGCCTCGTCGGCTGGAAGCTGATCGGCTTTCCCGGGGCGCGTGCCGACTTCATGGACTGGGTCGACCGCGACGTGAAGTACCCGCTGCCGCCGGTGGCGTTGAGCGGACAGCGGGGGTGAGCATGGCCAGCAGCACGATGAAGAAGGTCGACGTGGTGATCGTCGGCTTTGGCTGGGCCGGCGCGATCATGGCCAAGGAGCTGACCGAGGCCGGACTGAAGGTGGTCGCGCTCGAGCGCGGTCCGATGCGCGACACCGCCACCGACGGCGCCTACCCCCAGGCACTGGACGAGCTCACCTACAACATCCGGCGCAAGCTGTTCCAGGACATGTCGCGCGAGACCGTCACGGTCCGCCACGGCAAGAACGACACGGCGCTGCCGTACCGCCAGCTGGGCGCGTTCCTGCCCGGCACGGGTGTCGGCGGCGCGGGGCTGCACTGGTCGGGCGTGCACTTCCGCGTCGATCCTGTCGAACTGCGTTTGCGCACTCACTACGAAGAACGCTACGGCAAGAAGTTCCTGCCGGAGGGCATGACGATCCAGGACTATGGCGTCAGCTACGAAGAACTGGAGCCGCACTTCGACTTCGCCGAGAAGGTGTTCGGCACGTCGGGCACGGCATGGACCGTGGCCGGTAAGACGGTGGGCAAGGGCCAGGGCGGCAATCCGTTCGCCGCCGATCGTTCGCACGACTTTCCGCTGCCCGCGCAGAAGCGCACGGTGTCGGCGCAGCGCTTCGGCGACGCCGCGACCCGGCTGGGCTACCACCCGTATGACCTGCCGTCGGCGAACGCCTCCGGGCCGTACACGAACCCGTACGGCTGCCAGATGGGCCCGTGCAACTTCTGCGGCTACTGCAGCGGCTACGCCTGCTACAACTACTCGAAGGCTTCGCCCAACGTCAACGTGCTGCCCGCGCTGCGCCAGGCGCCGAACTTCGAGCTGCGCACGCAGGCGCAGGTGCTGCGCGTGAACCTCGCGCCCGATCGACGAACGGCCACCGGTGTCACCTATCTGGATGCGCAAGGCCGCGAGGTCGAGCAGCCGGCGGACATCGTCGTGATCGCCGCGTTCCAGTTGCACAACGTGCGGCTGATGCTGCTGTCGGGCATCGGGCAACCCTACGACCCGGCCACCGGACAGGGAACGGTGGGACGCAACTTTGCCTACCAGAACATGGCCACCATCAAGGCCTTCTTCGACAAGAACGTGCACGCCAATCCGTTCATCGGCGCCGGCGGTGCCGGCGTGGCCATCGACGACTTCAACGCCGACCACTTCGACCATGGCCCGCTGGGCTTCGTCGGCGGCTCGCCGATGTGGGTCAACCAGTCCGGCGCCAAGCCCATCAGCGGCATTGCACTGCCCGATGGATCGCCGGCGTGGGGCAGTGGCTGGAAGCAGGCGGTCGCCGACAACTACCTGCACACGGTCTCGATGGACTCGCACGGGGCGCACATGAGCTACCGCGACAACTGCCTGAGCCTGGATCCGACCTACAAGGACGCCTGGGGGCTGCCGCTGCTGCGCATGACCTTCGACTGGAAGGACAACGACATCCGCATGACGAGGTTCATGGCGCAAAAGATGCGCGCCGTCGCCGAGGCGATGGGTCCCAGGTCGATCCGCGTCTCGGTCAAGAACTTCGGCGACCACTTCGACACCGTCGGCTACCAGACCACCCATCTCAACGGCGGCGCGATCATGGGCACAGATCCCCGCACCAGCGCCGTCAACCGCTACCTGCAGAGCTGGGACGTGCACAACGTGTTCGTGCCCGGCGCCTCGGCGTTTCCGCAAGGGCTGGGCTACAACCCGACCGGCCTGGTCGCGGCGCTGACCTACTGGTCTGCGAAAGCGATTCGGGAGCGCTATCTGAGGCAGCCGGGAGCGCTCGCGTAGCGCTCTTCACCTGTATCTTCCTGCCATTGAAGACCACCCTGGACCTCAACGATCAACTCCTCGCCGATGCCAAAGCCCTGGCAGCGCAGGAGCGCACGAGCCTGACTCGCTTGATCGAGGAGGGTCTGCATCTGCGCCTTCGCGCGAAGGCAGATTCCGCAAAGCGCCGTCGCGTCCAACTGCCTGTATTCAAGGGTCGCAAGGGTCTGGTGGCGGGTGTGAACCCGCTGAGCAACAAGGGCTTGCTCGAGGGCCTGGGCGATGACGCCTGATGTCAACGTTCTGGTCGCTGCTTCGCGCACCGATCATCCTCATCATGCGTGGCGCGCGACTGGCTCGAAGAAACAGTCGGCGCCTCGGTGACCGGCGCGGCCTTGACGCTGATGCCGATGGTGTGCTGGCCAGCTTCCTGCGGCAGGTCACCAGCCCGAGGATCTTCCAGCTGCCAACCCCGATCGAAGATGCCGTGGCGTTCGTCGATGCCCTGCTGGCGTCGCCTGGCGTGCAGTTGGCGTCGTTGGGCCCCGAGTGGTCGAAGCTGAGGCAGCTCTGCCTCGACAAACGGTTGGGCGGCAACGACGTGCCGGATGCCTGGATGTCGGCAGCTGTCGTGCACATGGGCGAGCACCTGGTGAGCTTCGATCGAAACTTCAGGAAGTTGCTCGCGCGTGGCCAGTTCACGTTGCTGGTGCCGGCGTAGTCGCTGGCAAGCACGGCGGTCAGGACGAAGGTCTACTGCCGGACCGCAGCGGGAACTCACGTTCAACGGCCACTTCCCGGTCATTCGCTGAAGCAGGTCGACCGGCACCTCAAGACTGACAGCTGACGTTCACTGACGGACTGCCCAACGACCGGTCTTCTCCGAAGCGGCTGCTGCAGTCTTTGGAGCGGAGCCTGCTTGACAGCGACCGGCCGGCTTGGGCCGGAGTGCAGTGCTTCTGACACGGTCAAGTCGCTATCATTTGTGGCATGTCGCGATGCACAGCTCCAAGAGAAGGTCACCGCTCAGCAAGCGCTGCTGCGAATTGCCCTGCCTGCCGCTACAAGTATGGCGGCTATGGCAGGTCAGGCAGCTACGGTGGCTATAGCTCGTCGTCGTCGTACTCCTCTACCCCGTCGTATTCGTCTGGTAGCGGCGGAAGCAGAAGCAGCGGAGGCGGTTCCAGTGGCAGCTCAAGGCCGAGGTGGTCTCGGCCCGGTTCGTCCGTTTCGTATACGCCAGCGCAAGTACAGGAGCTCACGCCTGTTCGGGAAGCCGTCGAAAGGCAAGCACAGGTTCAACCGGACCTTCGAGACGCCTTCTTGTGCCACGCTTGGGGCGACCGTCAGGGTGCTGCGAAGGAACTGCACGACGTCTTGGAGGCGGCAGGTGTCAAGGTTTGGTTCAGCGAGAAGGACATCGTTCTGGGTGCGCCAATGATGCGCGCCATCGACAAGGGCCTGGCAAATTCTCTGATCGGCCTCGTCCTGGTGACGCCAGCGCTCCTGCAAAGCCTGCCCAATGAGGGCGTCGCGGACAAGGAACTTTCTGCCCTGCTGCGAGGTAACCGGCTCGTCCCAATCGTGCATGGCACGAACTTTGAGGAACTCGTCAAGGTCAGCCCACTGCTCGCCTCGCGAAGCGGGCTGAATACTGCTGACGACTCAATGGAAGTGATCGCAAAGAAAATCGCTGAGCTGGTCGACCTTCATAGAGGCTTGGGGTGAAGCGCGAGCGGCCCTCGCCGCGGTGAGTCTTGCCTCGTGGTAATACCGTCAGGGCGGCGTAGTCGACTTGGACGCCTTGCGCCGGTCCCGGATGGTGTCGAGTGCCTTCTTGAGCTTCTCGACGTCGTCCCGGGCTTCTTTGGCGTTCGGCGCGGCGAACGCTCGGGCACCCGATTTGTCATGGCCCGCGATGATGTCGCTGGCGCGCGAATGTAGGTCGACCAGCGGCTCGCATTCTTCGAGCTTCAGGCCGACGGTCTGCTTAATGGAGGCGACCCGCACGTAGTCGTTGTAGCGCTCCAGAGTGCCGCAGAACACGACCTCCTCAACCCCCTTTTCCACGACCCCTCGCAGGCAGTTGTAGAGGTCCCGGGCGCGAGCCTCGGCCTGGTGGTTGTCGAGGTTCGGCTCGTCCTTCGCAAACGCGCTGGCCAGCTTATCGAGCTTGTCCAGCCGGTCCTTCGTCGGCAGGTGGTGCCAGGGTAGCCCGTCGTGAATCCGTCCGGTGGATTGCTGGCTGAAGGTCAGGAACCGACAGACGTGGGGCGGTGCATCCGCGCCCTTCAAGAGAAGCAGGAGCTCCGCCAGGAAGACCGTGTCATGGGTGAATACGACCACTTGGCGCGTCTTCGCCTCCTCCACGAGCCGACGAGCGACGCGCTGGCGCCGCTGGTGGTCCAGCGAGGACACGGGGTCGTCGAAGACGGCTGCGCCGCGGTGGTGGGCGACGCTCAGCTCGGCGAAGAAGCTGCCGATGGCAATGACCCGCTGCTCGCCTTCGCTCAGGATTTCCTCGGGCTTGGTCGAATTGGGCAGGTCCAGTACCAGCTTCAGCTTCTGACGACCGCGCTCGGTACGCGCTTTCAACGACGTCTGTAGGTGGGAGATGCCCAGCTTCTCGAACTCCTGGTTGAGCGCGTCGCTCAGCTGCCGCGTGACCGCCGATTCCGCCAGCTGACCCGCCTTGTCCGACACCGGTTTGGTCTTCAGGTCTTCCAGGCAGTCCGACAGCTGGCGGTGCAGGCGCTTGGCCTGGACGAGCTCGTAGAGGGCATCGCACCGCTCCGACAGCGCCTGCCGAGCCTTTAGCTCGTCGGCCTCCTTCTGCAGCGTGGCCCGCGCGGGACCGGGCTGGGCCTCACGCAGGATGCGCGCCTGCTCCCGCACTGCACCCTCCAACTGCCGCGCCGCCTCGATGGGCTGAGTGGTGTAGGCCGAGGGCGCCTTTGACCAGTCGTGTGTCCTGAGCCCTGCATCCAGCGCCCATTGCCGCCGACTCTCAACCGTGGCCTCGAAGGCATCCTTGGCCGCCGTCCATCCCGCGGAGTTGGACTCGATGTAGGTCACCGTCGTCTCTTCGAGCCGAGCTCGCAGCGGCGTGGTGCGCAGGCCCGCGAAGGTGCGCTGGTGGCGAGTTCGCTGACCGTCCGCCCGAACGCTCGCGTCGTTGGCGACGAACTGGGCGAAGCGCTGCAATCGGGAAGCCGCCTGTTCCGCGAGCGGGGTCTGGCACAGCGGGCACGGTGCACCGGGAGTGGTCGAGTGCTGGTGCGCCCCGACGAAGGCTTGCGCCGCCGTGAAGAGCTGGCGCCACGGCCCCTGCCCGGTGCCTTCGAGCAGCCCCTCGTCCCCTCGAAGTTGATTGGCGGCCAAGGTCTCGGCTTCCAGCGCCACCCTGAGGTCCTCGTCGACCTGCCGCAGCGCCGTCAGCGCATCGTCGGTGACGACCGTCTGGGTGTCCTCGAGCGCCTGCGCCGTTGCCGCGATTCGGGTCGCCAGCTCGTCCCATTCGCGGGCCTTCTCTGCCGGCGATTTCTCCGCCAGCGCCGCGGTCAGGACCTCCAGCCGAGCGGCGTTCTCTTCGCTGAACTGCAGCGCCTGTTCGATGGCTGCGTCCTTGGTCCAGGCGGACAGTTGCCTGAGAAACTGGCCCACGGCGGTGTCAGCCGGCTTCAGGTCGAAAAACGCCTTGTCGGATACGGCGAGGCCGGTGATTTCCTGCCTGATAGCCCGCTCAAGCCTCGGGAAGACGACCCGCGCCAGGTCCTCGAGAACGTCGAGTCCGTATGGCGCGAACAGGACCTCGCCTTCCTGGTCGGTGTAGGCCCGGGCGCAGCGGGTGTCCAGGATGGCCACGGACGCCAGGTCTTGAGGCGCCGTGCCGTTGGCTTTCCAGGGGACGTCGAAGCTCTTGCCATCACCCCATGACACGGTGAAAACTGCCTCTGGGGTCTGCTGCAGGCGTGCCTCCAGTCCCGCGTTCGGCAGCACCGGCTCGTTCTTCACGCGTGCCCGGCAGGCGCTCTTGATGACTCTGGAGTACCCCGACTTGCCTGCGCCGTTGTCCCCGAACACGACCGTCAGCCCCTTGGGCAGAAACTCCAGGCGCTGCCCTTCAGCGAGACGGTTGACGTGGCGCAGGGAGTGCAGCGCCTCCAGAACAATGGGATTCGCAGCACCGGCAGTCGGTAGGTGCGCCTTGGCGAGCGGTACCGGGGTCGGCATGACGTCGCCGGCGAGGCCGCGGGTGCCCTTCAGCATCAGCAGCAGGTCGTCGTAGTCGCCGTCGTCGAGCGTGACCTGCTGGAACAGGCGCCGCACCGCGTCGCTCTGCCATGGTTTGAGCTCATAGGCCGCCCAGGCCAGCATCTCGTCAAGCAGCGCCATCGTCCGTCGCCTCCTGCGCTTTGCGCGCTGTTCGCGGACGACATTTTCGCCATGTCCTTCGCGCGGGTCTTTCTCACGGAGATACTGGATGCCCTGCGAGATCGGGAGCGTGCCATGCACATTGGCTACGAGAGAAACTCGGGACATGTCTATGAAGGTGCAAACCTTCCCGAATTCGCAGCTGTACCTGCGCCGCTGCTGACCCAGGCGAAGGCTGTCGAAGGGCCAAGCGATCTTGTCGAGTTGCCGCGCGATCTGTACCAGTCCCCGCTCAACTGGGTCTTCCGGGAGGAGTCGTTTGATCCGGTCACCAGAATCCGGCGAGGCCGCCTCTACGAACCGTACCCCGGGGGTCAACCTCAGGAGTCTGTGACGCGCGGACATCCAGCCAATCAGTTCAGCACGATCGAGCAACGCGAAGGGCTGTCAAAGAGCCTCTTCCGGTACTGGCCTTGCGTAGCGCTCGTGAACAAGCCACGGGCTGGGCTAGGACTCACGCTCGCATTGGGTCAGTCCAGTTCCTGGTCAATGTGGCGAATCGTCCAGGTCGAGCGCGTCGTCGGTGACGATGTGCTTGTGACACTGAAGGCCCTCACGGCATTCGGGATCTTGCCCGATCTGCGCGTCGATGCGATCAACGAGCAGCACCGCGAGTCCGTGCAGCGCGCAATCGACCGCGTCGTCGACTCGGCATTCCGCGAGAGCGCCATCTCGGTCATCGACCAGTGCCGCAACGCTGCGGCGGTCCTGCTAAGTCGATGGATGGTCAGCCGCGGAGAGGCCGAGTCGACAATCGGTCAGGACCTTGGCAAGCTCGTTCGTCCGCTAAGAGAAGCTCCCTTCAACCTCGTCGCGGTGGCCGGCGCCGCGGAAATGATCAACCGCCTCCACCCACGTGGAAAAGCCAACGAGCAGGAGACGAAGGGGCTACGCCTGGCGCAGGACGAAGACGCGGAGGCCTCGGTGCACGCGATCGGCTTCATCCTGCGCGAGTTGGGATGGGGCAGCTAGGTGTGGTCAGCGAGCGAGCGGTGAACGTCGGCTTCTCAGCCAGCATCGGCCCTTCGGCCCTGTAGCGCGGATGACTGCGAACGCTGCCAAGCCGAACTTCACATCTGACTCCGGAAGCGCCGGACAGACGCACCGATTCAAGCTCTCGCCATCACACTCGGAACTGGCTCAGGTTCGCGCTGGCACCCGGAGGACCACCCGGCCGGGCGCATCCGGCCGCAGCGCCAGTTCCTTGGGCGTGGGCCGCTGGACCTTTGCGATGTAGGGCGGTTCGTGCGCATTCACGAAGGCCTCGACGCGCGGCAGGGTCTGCACGAACCACTCGGCCAGTTGCGGGAACGGCGCTTGGCCTTGCACCACCAGCAGCGGCACGCGGTGGCGCATCACGGCGGCCAGTTCGTTGGGCTTGTAGCGGATGCGCTCGTCGTGCGTCAGCACGATCCAGGCGCGCCGTCCCACCTCGGGCAGCCAGACTTCGTCCGGCGTATCGGGTGCGAAATGGTCGGCATGCCGTTCCACCGTGAGCCCGGCTTCACGCAGCCGGGCCGGAAACTGCTTGCCCAGGTCGCGGTCGGTGAAGAAGACGCGGGTCAAGGCCCGGGGTTCGCGGCCGTGTCAGGCCGCACGTTCGTACAACGCCGCTTGCTCGATATCTGCCGGCGTCACGTCGTAGTCGGCGGCCAGGGCATCGACTGACTCGCCAGCGTCCAGCCGTTCGGCGATGATGTAGGTGGATACACCCTGTGCCACCAGCACCGGCCGCCCGAAGGCAATGTGGGCATCGATGGCGATCGGCCGCCGTCCGTCGAGTGCCGCGGTGGGATAGGGGTACAGGCGTACCGGGAACTTCCACTGGTCCCACTCGACGCGCGCCAAGTGATCTTCCAGCGCCTTGCGGATGGCGATCTGGCCCGATGCCGAGAGGTCGATGAGGTGGCCGTAGTGGTCCAGCAGCACACGGCCGCCGTGCGTGCGCAGATCTTCGCGCAGCAGCAGCCGGTCGATCGTCAGCGTACGCTCGGCGTAGGCAATGGAATCGCGCAGGGCCTTGATCGACACCCCGTGCTCGGTGCGCAGCGCGCGCAACACGTGGGCCTCGATGAGGTTGAAGAAGGACAGCAGCGGCGGCTTGCCCAGCGCGGGTTTGATCAGCGCCTTGAAGCGGTTCTGCCCGTCGGCGACGGGATAGTCGCGGCCCACGGCCCACGCGCGCAGCGTGGCCTGCGGCAGCTTGAGGTAGCGTGCAGCTTCGGCCAGGGTATAGGCACCCTGGTGGCGGATGTCGGTCTTGTCGAAGGCGGCCATAGCTCGAGTGGGGATCGTATTGTCGGCCCAAGCGCCGCCCGGCGCCAAGGCACATCGATGCGATCGTTGCCGGATGAGCAACGACTACACCGCCTTGGTGAGCCGCTTGGCGCTGGGACAAGCTAGGCCCGCCGGCTAGCAACGACCTTGGAGATGAAGGCCCGCAGCCGGTACCGCTCGCGTATCCAGGGTCGCGAAGGTCACCACCAAGTCTCGATCTGCACGCCGACGCTGGTCCCCTTGGTCTTGCCGTCACCAAGACCTGCCAGACCGCGCACGCCGGCCGCGTCGTCAGCCGCGCGGTTCCATGACGCATGCGTCGCGAACAGGCGCACCTCCGGCCGCGCCCAGAACCCCTCGCCCTTGGACCACGTCGGCGCAATCGTGACCTTCGTGAGGTTGCGGGCCGCACCGCCCTCCGGCTTGATGCGATCGAGGCCCACCTCGCCCAGCACCTTGAAGTGCCGCGCGAACGCATACGACACCCGCCCGCCGAGGGAAGCCAGCGTGTCCTTGCCCGCATCCGACTTGCGCTGCCCGATCATGGCGATCGCCTGGCCGCCGAAACGAGGCGTGGGCTGGAACTGGTAGCCGTCGACCAGCCGCCAGCGCTTGACGTCCGACCCGGCCGCGAGGTCACCGAAGTTGCCGTCGAGACCGCCCGAGCCTTGCGCAGCCTGGAACCACACGTTGTTGTCGCTCGTCTCGCCGAGCTTCTGGTGATGGCGCACGCTGAGGCTCGCGCCGGCCTTGCCGGTGCTGCCAACGCCCCGCGTCAGGCCGGCCAGCACGCTGAGCTTTCCGTCCGTGTTCACGGGGATGTCCCGCAGCCATGCGTTGAGACGATGGCCCGGGGGCGTCGCGTCGCGCCGGTCGTTGTGGTAGTAGGCCAGCTCCAGCTTGCCGCCGAGCAGGGGGAGGCTCGCGCCGGCGCCGTTGCCGTCGAGCTTCTCGAAGTACGTGTCCACGATGTGCACGTCGGCGCCGCGATGGAAGCGTTTGCCGATCCAGAAGCTGGCCTCGGGCGCGAACCCGAAGCCGCTGCCCTCGACGTAGAACTGCGCGGTCTCGTATCGCTGGTCGTGCTCGGCCGTGCCGTCGAAGACGGTGGGCATGTAGTTGAGCTTGAAGCCCGGGCCGCCCTGCTGGTTCTTCGGCGCAACGGTGAACAGGAATTCACCGTACAGGTCGCACTCGTTGCCCAGGCGGTACTTGAAGTCGGCACCGGGAAGCTGGTAGCAGGCGTGATGGTCGTGCCGACTCGTCAGTCCCGGCCCGGCGCGCAGGTAGCCGTGGCTCTCCAGGCTCACCTTCTCCAGGCCGAGCTTTTCCAGGTTCAGCTCGACCGCGCGCACCGGCGCGGCGAGCGCCACGAGGGCGGCGGCCATCGCGATCGGCGCGATTGCGAAACGGCGTGCAGCAGGCATCGCAGACCCCCGCCTCACCGCTGCGCACCGCGCGGCGCGCTGCCGTCGGGCAGCGCATACGCCACCAGCGAATCGCCCATCTTCGTGCCCAGCGAGCCGTGCCCGCCGGCCATGACGACGACGTACTGCTTGCCGGTCTTGTCCGACACATAGCTCATCGGGGTGGCCTGGCCGCCGGCCGGCAGCCGGTCTTCCCACAGCTTGTGGCCCGTGCGCACGTCATAGGCCCGCAGGTACGAGTCGAGGGTCGCGCTCATGAACGCGACGCCGCCCCCGGTGACGATCGGCCCGCCGAGGCTCGGCACACCGAGCGGCATCGGGATCGGCAGCGGCGCGCTGTCGCGGACGGTGCCGTTCTTGCGCATCCACACCTTCTGCATCGTGGTGAGATCGACTGCGGTCATGTAGCCCCACGGCGGCGCCTGGCACGGGATGCCGAACGGCGACAGCAAGGGATGCAGGTCGACCGCGAACGGCGTGCCGGTCATGGGCTGCAGGCCTTGCTCGGTGCCGCTGCCGCCCTTCACATCGATCGTGTCGCGCCGATGCAGCTTCGAGACGAAGGCCATGTAGTTGGGGTTGCCGACGAGCACCTGGCGCACCGGGTCGATCGCGACGCCGCCCCAGTCGAACACGCCGTAGTTGCCGGGATAGACGATCGAGCCCTGCTCGCTGGGCGGCGTGAAGATGCCTTCGTAGCGCAGTCCCTTGAACACGATGCGGCACACCATCTGGTCGAAGGGCGTCGTGCCCCACATGTCGTGCTCCTCGAGCTTGCGCTCGGGCTTGTACGACAGCGCGGAGAACGGCTGCGTCGGCGACGTGTGGTCGCCTTCGGCCGCGCCCTGGGGAACGGGTTGCTCCGGCGCCGGCACGACCAGCGTGCCGTCGCGGCGGTCGAGCACGTACAGGTCGCCGCGCTTGGTCGACGCGATCAGCGCCGGCACCTTGCCGCGCGGCGTGTCGAGGTCGACCAGGCTCGGCTGGCCGCCGACGTCCATGTCCCAGATGTCGTGGTGGACCGTCTGGTAGACCCATCGCACCTTGCCGGTCACGATGTCCAGCGCCACGATCGCGCTGTTGAAGCGCTCGCCGTCCGGGATGCGGTTGCCGCCCCAGATGTCCGGCGTCTGGTTGCCCATGGGCAGGTAGACGAGCCCCAGGGCCTCGTCCGCGCTGGCCACGCTCCACATGTTCGGCGAGTTGCGCACGTAGGTGCGGCCCGGCGGCAGCGGCGTCGTCTCTTCGGGGTTGCCCGAGTCCCAGTTCCACAGCAGCTTCCCGCTGTCGATGTCGTAGCCGCGCACGACCCCCGACGGCTCGTCGGTGGAGTCGTTGTCGGTGACGCTCGCGGCCGCCACGAGCACACGCGCGGTGACCAGCGGCGGCGAGGTGGGGTTCAGCACGCCGAGCGCGACCTTGCCCACGCCGACCTTCAGATCGATCGCGCCGTGCGTGCCGAAGAAGGTGCAGGGTTCGCCGGTGTCGGCGTTGATCGCGACGATCGTGGCGTCGGCCGTCGGCGCGTAGATGCGGCGCGGGCATGCGGCGACGGCCGCGGCGCGTGTCGGGTCGGCAGGGGCGCCGCCGGCCGACGCGCTCGCGTCGTGGTACGCCACGCCGCGGCAGATCATGTGCTGGTACGACTTGGCCTGGCGGTTGATGTGCGGATCGAAACGCCAGATCTCGCGCCCGCTGTCGGGATCCAGCGCGATGACCTGGTTGTGCGGCGTGCACAGGTACAGTTTGCCGTTGGCCTTCAGCGGAGTGACTTCGTTGGCAATCTCGCCCGGGTCGTCAGCGCCCTTGAAGTCGCCGGTGTGGAACGTCCACGCGAGCTTCAGATCCTTGACGTTCTCGGGCGTGATCTGGCTCGCGGCCGCGTAGCGTGTGCCGCTGGCCTGGCCGCCGTAGGCCGTCCAGTCGCCGGACGTCGACGTGATCGAGGCGTCACCGCGAGCGGGCAGCTCGCCGTCGATCGTGTGGTGGTCCGTCGTCAGCGAGAAGAGCCCCACGAAGGCGCTCGCCGCGAGCGCTCCCCATACGAGCTTGCCGCCGTGCGACCCGCCCGTGCCCAGGTGGCGACGCACGAACGGCGTCAGCAGCCACGCGGCCAGACCGAACCACACGTCGATGCGCGGCAGCAGCTGCCACCAGTCGAAGTGCACCTCCCACACGGACCACGCGACCGTGCCGAAGAGCAGCGCGGCCGCCACCGGCAGTGCGGCGGCGCGCCCGCGCCAGACCAGCCCGGCGCACAGAAGCAGTCCGATGCCGGCGATCAGGTAGTAAGCGGAGCCGTCACGCCAGAGCAGCACGGCGCCGCCAGCGCAGAAGACGAGTGCCAGCAAGGCATAGAGCGCGCCTGTCGCGGCGAGCACGAAGGGGGGTCGGGTCGATGGTGACATGGTGGTGGATGGCTGAAGGAAGGAACTCCGAGGCCACCGAGTCTGTTGCCCTTCCCCTGTCGAGGAATCGCCCGTTGTATGGGCCGCACCTCTATCCGACGACGGACCGGGCGGTCCGTGTGAACACGCGGCTGCGTTCGCGCGGGCCAGGATGTGCCCTCGGATGGAGGCGTCGTCGCACTTCGAGGCGATGAAGCATCGCGCCGCGGCTGCAAACATTGGCGCCATCGTCCCGCAGCCACTTCACCGCCACCCACATGCATGCCCTCGTTCTCGGCTCCGCCGCCGGTGGTGGCTTCCCGCAATGGAACTGCAACTGCACGCTGTGTGCGCGGGCCCGGCGCGGCGATGCGGCGCTCTCGGCACGCACGCAAAGCTCCGTGGCCGTGTCCGACGACGGGCAACGCTGGATCCTCCTCAACGCATCGCCCGACATCGCACGGCAGATCCACGACAACCCGCAGCTGCACCCGCGCGGCGGCGCACGCGACACACCGATCCGCGCGGTGGTCCTGCTGGACGCGCATCTCGACCATGTGGCGGGGCTGCTGTCCCTGCGCGAAGGTCCGCCCGTCCACCTGTACTGCACGCCCGCGGTGATGGACGACCTCACGCACGTCCTGCGCATCGTTCCCGTGCTGCGCAGCTATTGCGACGTGCACTGGCACCCGATCTCGATCGGCGACGAGCGGACCGACGCGACGTTCGCGATCGCAGCGTGCCCCGACCTGAGCTTTCACGCGCTCGCACTCGACGGCAAGGCGCCGCCCTACTCCCCGCGCCGCGCCGACCGCGGCACCGGCGACACCATCGCGCTGGCGGTCGTGGATTGGCGCAGCGGCAGACGCTTGTTCTATGCGCCCGGCCTGGGCCGGGTCGGACCGCGCGAGCTCGGCTGGATGCGCGCGTCCGATTGCGTGCTGGCCGACGGCACGTTCTGGTGCGAGGACGAGATGCCGGAGGCCGGCCTGTCCCGCAAGACCGCGCGCGACATGGGCCACCTGCCGCAACGCGACCGGCTGATCGACGGCACGCTGCAGCGCGGGATGATGGCCGTGCTGGCCGGGCTGCCGGCCAGGCACAAGCTGCTCGTGCACATCAACAACACCAACCCGATCCTCGACCCCGACAGCCCCGAGCGACGCGAGCTCGAGCGTCATGGCATCGAGGTGGCGCACGACGGCATGGAGATCGTGCTGTAGCGGCGCCGCAATTCCCCTCCCGCCCGAGCGATCGGGCTTTCTTCACCCCTCCCACAGGAGTCATCACCATGAACTGGATCAAACCCCGCTACGAAGACCTGCGCTACGGCTTCGAGATCACCATGTACATCTCGGCCCGATGATGCAAGCGCAGGCGCCCTGGCCGGCTCCCGAATTCGAGGCGCGCCTGCGCCAGCTCGAGGCCGGCTATCACACACACCATGCATTCAACCGGCGGCTGAACGGCGGCGATCTGCAGCCGTTCCAGCTGCGCGGCTGGGTGGCCAACCGCTACTACTACCAGCGCTGCCTGCCGCTCAAGGACGCAGCCATCCTGTCGAACTGCGACGACCGCGCCGCGCGACGGCAATGGATCCAGCGCATCCTCGACCACGACGGCCGCGACGACGAGGCCGGCGGCATCGAGGCCTGGACCGAGCTCGGCGCGGCGGTGGGACTGTCGCGCGACGACCTCGAATCGCAACGCCACGTCCAGCCCGGCGTGCGCTTTGCCGTCGACGCCTACGTGAGCTTCGCGCGGCGCGTACCGTGGCAGGAAGCGGCGATCTCGTCGCTCACCGAGATGTTCGCGCCGCGCATCCACGCCGACCGCCTCGCCGGCTGGCCTGCGCACTACCCCTGGATCGAGCCGCAGGGCCTCGCCTACTTTCGCGGCCGCATCGCGCTCGCCGAGCGTGATGTGCAACACGGCCTGGCGGTGGCGCACGCCTGGTGCTCGACACGCGAGCGGCAGGAACGCGCACTGGGCATCCTGCAATTCAAACTCGATCTCCTGTGGTCCATGCTCGACGCGGTCGAGCGCGCATACCCGGACGACCTCGCCGAGGAGCTGCGGCCATGACGCGACGGATACCGAAGCTGTCCCCGCTGCATCGCATGCAGTACGAGCCGACGCAGGCATGCTGGGTGCTGCTGTACCCCGAAGGCATGGTGCGGCTCAACAGCGCGGCCGGCGACATCCTGCGTCGCGTCGACGGCGCGACGGCCGAGGAAGCGCTCGTCGACGACCTGCGGCAGGACTACCCGGACGCCGACCTCTGCGACGACGTTCAGCAGTTCCTGCGCGAGGCAGAAGAGCGAGGCTGGCTTGTCTGCTGAATCCACCGCCGGCCCGCTGTGGCTGCTCGCCGAGCTCACCTACCGCTGCCCGCTGCACTGCGTGTTCTGCTCCAATCCGCTCGACTACGTGCAGCACCGCGACGAGCTCACGACCGACGACTGGCTGCGCGTGCTGCACGAGGCGCGCGCACTTGGCGCGGTGCAGCTCGGCTTCTCCGGCGGCGAGCCGCTGCTGCGGGACGACCTCGAGGTCCTGGTGCAGGAGGCGCACCGCATCGGCTACTACACCAACCTGATCACCTCCGGCATCGGCCTGACCGAGGCGCGGGCGGCTGCGCTGAAGGCGGCCGGCCTGGACCACATCCAGCTGTCGTTCCAGGACTCGACGCGCGAGCTCAACGACTTCCTCTCGTCGACGCGCACGTTCGACCTCAAGTCGAAGGTGGCCGGCACGATCAAGCGGCAGGGCTATCCGATGGTGCTGAACTGCGTGCTGCACCGCTACAACCTGCCGCACGTTGGCCGCATCATCGAGATGGCGGAAGCCATGGGGGCCGACGTTCTCGAGCTCGCCAACACCCAGTACTACGGATGGGCATGGCGGAACCGCGCCGCGCTGATGCCTGCGCGCGAAGCGCTCGCTGCAGCCGAGCGCGAGGTCGAGCGGCAACGCGCCCGGCTCGGCAGGCGCCTCAAGATCCTCTGGGTCTCGCCCGACTATGCGGATGCCAAGCCCAAGGCCTGCATGGCGGGCTGGGGCTCCGTGTTCATGGTGGTGGCGCCCGACGGCCTGGCCCTGCCTTGCCACAGCGCGCGCATGCTGCCGGGACTGGAGTTTCCGAACGTCCGCTCTGAAGGCGTCGCTGAGATCTGGCGGGAGAGCGCTGCCTTCAACCGCTACCGCGGCACGGCGTGGATGAACGACACCTGCCGAAGCTGCGACCGGCACGGCAGCGACCACGCGGGCTGCCGTTGCCAGGCGTACCTCGTGACGGGAGACGCGCAGGCCACCGATCCGGTCTGCCCCGACAGCCCGCATCGCCCGCTGATCGACGCGATGCTCGACCAGGCCGCCGATCCCGTGGTTCATCCCATCAAGTTCATGCGGCGCGCGGGCCAGGACAGCGGCTTGCACTTCCGCAACGACGAGAACTCGCGCCGCTTCGCAACGGGAGAGATTTCGTAGGTTCCACCGGCAGACCTGCGAGCTGTCCCGAGCGGGTCGTCCCGTTGGCGCGCAGCAGCACGTCAGGCCAGGGACAAACCGACCGCCAGCAGGTGTGCGCGCAGCGACGGCCACACGCTGTCGGGCGCGATGGCGGGGGCCATGTGGCCCTGGTCCGACAGCAGCTCCAGCCGAGCTTGGGGGTTCACCTCGGCCAAGCCGCGGGCAATGGCCAGCGCCGCGGGCGTCGAGCCGACTCGGCGCGCCCGGTCGCGAGCCGATTCGGACATCGCCTTCCAGGAACCGCTGCCGTTCCAGTGGTCGATGAAGCCTTCGAGCCAGGGGTCGTTGCCGCCGGCCACCGGATCCAGTCGCTCGTACACGCGGCGCACCTCGGCCGCAGCATCGGGCGCCAGCTCGTCCACCCGCAGCCGCAATGCGCCGTAGATCACCGGCTCGTACAGCCACAGCGACCTGCTGGATCGCCAGACCGGCCAGCCGCTGGCGCCGATGCAGCCGCGTGCCGCGGATGGCCGCGTGCTGGACTCGCGCGACGTGACGGTGGCCGAAGGACCCGGCGCCAGCCGCGCCGACAAGCAGCGCTTCGCGCAGGCCCACGGCAAGGGCTTGATCCAGTAACGCAGGCCGGCAACTAACCAGCAAGCGTGTGGGGAGCCGTTGGCGCACCGGCACGCGCCAGCGCGTCGTGCAAGTCCCGAGCCGCCTTGACGTCGCGCGCCGAGTGTCCCTCGGTGATCTGTCCGAGCACCGACGTCAGCAGATCCAGCGCTTCACGCTGGCGGCCCCGGGCCATCCACAGACGCGCGAGGCTTGTTGCCGTCCGGAGTTCCCAGGACAACGCCCCATCCTGCCGAGCCCGCGCCAGCGAGCGCAAGAACAAGGCTTCGGCGGCTGCGTGGTCGTCGGTTCGCTCGCCGCGCACCCGCAGCAGTTCGGCCAGGCACCATCCCGCATCACCTGCATCTCCGCGCAAAAAAGTGGTCTCAGCCGCCCACGCCGGGTGCAGGGTGGCCAGCAGTTCCTCGAATTGCGTGATCCGCTGACCGAGATCGATTGCAGCGGGCAACACAGGGCCGCCCGGGCGGCCGCTCTCTTGCCAGTCCAGCAGCGATTCGAAGGCGAGCCCGTAATTTCGCCACGACGCAAGCGAGTGCTCGGCGGTGTGGCGCAGCAGCAGCAGGATGCGTTCGCGGGCCACATCGAACCGGCCGGTCCAGAGAGCGACCGGACAGGCGGCAGTGGCCAGTGCATAGGCGAGTCCGACACTCTCGCCTTCGCGACGGGCCCGTTCCAGGGTTCGCACCGCCACCTCCTCGGCACGGTCTGCAAGACCCTGGAGCCACAGCACGCGCGTCAGGACCGTTCCCATGGCCACGCTGCGATCGATCAGCGCGCCGCTCAGAAAAGGCGCTCTCGCCGTCGTCGACGCCGCAAGGCTGCGCTCGGCGCACTTGCGCGCCCCTCGCTGATCCCCCAGGAGGTGCAGCGTCGGGGCCTTCATCCAGTCGTACAGCAGCGTCGTTGCCGGATCGGTGGCTCCCGCGGTGAGCGTCTCGAATTGTTGTGCGAACTGGAGCATCGCTCGTGGATCTCCGCGAACGTAGGCGCCGATCCAGTTCGACGTGAGCGCATGCGGGAGCTCGTGCGCATGGCCGCGCTCCTGCGCCATGACGAGGGCCCGTTCGAGCGACCGCTGTGCGACCGAAGGTTGTCCCTGCGTATGGGGAGTGATGAGGCCCAGCACCAGGTTCAACTCGAATTCGAGCTGCGGATCCACGCCACTCGAGCGCGCGAGCGCGGCCATCGCGGCGCTCGCGAGCCGCCCGCATTCATCGGCACGGGACAGCTGGAACAGCAGCAAGGCCGATCGGACGGTGATCGCGATGGCGAGCGCGATGTCACCCTCGGACGACATGCCCCACTGGATGGCCGCCCGCACATCATCGATATGGCGCCCGTATCGATGACGCCACGCCGAGACGTCGGCGTCACGCCAGGCATCCTCGGCCTCGCGCAGCAAGTCGAGCACGTGTTCGGCATGGCGCCGCTGCATGCGCGCAAACTCTCCGCTCTCGTGCAGGCGGAGCGCGGCATAGACGCGAGTGGCTTCCAGCAGACGGAAGTACGTCCAGTCGCCGCTCGCGTCCACCGCCAGCAACGACTTGTCCGAGAGCCCCGTCACCGCGTCGAACACCTCGGCGGCTGCGAGGGAATGATCGGTCGCCACCGCGACTGCGGACTCGATCGTGAAGCTGCTGCGAAACACCGAGATCCTCGCCAGCACGGTGCGCTCACCCGGCGACAGCAGGCTGTGGCTCCAGTCCAGCACGGCCTGCAGCGTGCGATGCCGCGCGATCGCCGTGCGGCGGCCCACGCACAGCTGAAGGAAGCGGTTTTCCAGCGTTGCTTCGATGCCGCGCACGCCGAGAAAGGGAACGCATGCGGCGGCCAGCTCGATCGCGAGAGGAATTCCGTCCAGCCTCCGGCAGACGTCCACCACCACCTGCGCATCGGCATCCTGGAAGTCGAAGGTATCCAGCGCCGCCGTCGCGCGGTCCACAAAGAGCTCGATGGCCCCAAAGCGCATCGATTCGGCGGCCGTGATGCCATTGCCTTGCGCCGGCACCTCCAGCGGCGGCAGGCGTTGGATGAACTCGCCATCGGCCCTCAACGGTTCGCGACTGGTCGCAAGGATGTAGATGCCGGGCGCCGCTCGCAAGATCGCTTCGGCGAGCTCGGCCGCTGCCGCCGGCACGTGTTCGCAGTTGTCCAGCAGCAGCAGGAGCGACTTGTCGTGGAGGAAGGCCAGGATGTTGGGCATGGCGTCGTCCATGCGGGTCGTCAGACCCAGCACGGCGGCCAGCGCGCCGGGAACCAGCTGTCCATCGGAAAGCGGAGCGAGGTCGACGAAGTGGGCACCCGTCCACGGTGACCGCTCGGCGTCTGCCAATGCGGCAACCACGGACACGGCGACGGACGTCTTTCCAATGCCGCCGGCGCCTACGAGAGTGACCAGGCGGTGGCGACGGACATGCCGGCCCAGTGCCTCGATGGCGGGGTCTCGGCCGACGATGCGATGCAGGCGGGCCACGAGGCCTGACACCTCCGCTGCGCTCGACGGAAGGCGCGCCACCGGCGCCTCGCCACGACTGCGCGTCACGGGCGCGACGAAGCAGTAGCCGCGATTGGGGGCGGTCACGATGTACCGGCGCCCATCGCGACCATCGTCGAGGGCCTTGCGAAGCGCGGCGACCTGTACGCGAAGATTGCCCTCGACCACCACGGTGCGCGGCCAGACGCGTTCGAAGATCTCGTCCTTGGCGACGAACGACCCCGCCCGATCGAGCAGCAGGAGCAGGACATCGAACGCGCGGCTGCCGAGGTGCACAGGAGCAGTGCCCTCCATGAGTACGCGCTGCGTCGGATGCAGCGTGAACGGGCCGAAGCGAACCAGTTCGTCGGCGCTGTCGGTCATTGTTTCGACCAATGTCGTGCTCACCGATGGACTCCACACGCGGCCGAGAACGCGATGATTGTTCTCCATCGACCGGCATGTCAACGGGCAGCGGCGGTCTCGTCCACGAGCAAAGCCGTCCGCCGGGTTGCTGATGCTGCAAAAGCGTTCTGCGTGCGCAAGACTGGCCGGGCCAGGCCAAGCCGCGTATTCTGAAGACGTACACGAAAGGAAGACGCGATGAACGAACTCCTGGAATCCGTGCTCGAGGCGCATGGCGGACTGCGCCGCTGGAGTCAATTCAGCGCCGTCAGCACACAGATCGTCACCGGTGGTGGCCTGTGGGCCCTCAAGGGCCTGGTCCAGGACCCGACACCGCGCCAGATGCGCGTCTCGCTGCATGAAGAGTTTGCCTCGGTGGCGCCGTTCGGCCAGCCGAACTGGCGCACCGACTTCAGACCCGGCCGTGTGGCCATCGAGACGATCGACGGCGAGGTCGTCAGGGAACGCATGGATCCCCGCGAGGCCTTCTCAAACCACACGATGAACACGCCCTGGGACCCTCTGCACCGCGCGTACTTCAACGGCTATGCCATGTGGACCTACCTCACGACGCCGTTCTTCATGGCCATGCCGGGCTTCGAAGTCAGCGAGATCGAGCCGGTCCATGAAGCCAGCGAGCACTGGCGCGGACTGCGCGTGAAATTCCCCAAGCACATCGCCAGCCACAGCGACGAGCAGGACTTCTACTTCGGAGACGATTTCCTGCTGCGACGCCACGACTATCGAGTCGACGTGGCCGGCTCGTTCCCTGCGGCGCAGTATGTCGACGGCATGATGGACGTCCAGGGCTTCAAGATGCCTGCGCGACGTCGTGCATACGTGCGCGGTCCCGACCTCAGGCCGGTTCGCGACCTGCTGATGGTGGCCATCGATCTGAGCGGCTACAAGTTCTCCTGAACCAGGCTCTCCAGCAGTTGCGGCGATCGTTCCAGTGGGAGCAATACCGTTTTCGCGTCGATTCCCTTTTTCGCTCCCGGGACCTCGCCTAGATTCACTCCATACCAGGGCCACAACGGAGATCGACGTGAACACCGCATCAACCCAGCGCTTCGAGGTTCGCTTCCTGTCGCTCTTCCGCGAGGGCCGCGCCCTGGCCTTCCCCTGCGACCCCTCGGGCCTGGTCGATCTCGACGCTCTCACTGAGCGCGCCCGCAGCAACTACCTGTTCGCCCGCGCCATGGTCGGGCGCGAGTACGCGATGCCGACGCTCTACGCCTCTTGAGAAGGGCAAGTTCTGCGGTTCGCGAGGTGCGAGCCTGATGACCGCTCATGCACCGGTCTGCCTGCCGGTCCATGGCGCGCTGTGCAAAGGCCGATGCGCCGCGTGGGCCTCGCGCCACCACGGCACGACCGCGTCGGCGCGCGCGGGCTCGATGGGTTCGGCCAGGCGCGGCATGAGCAACCCCGGCGGTGCCTTCGCGAGCAGCATCTCGGCGGGTTCATGCCACGGATGCATCGCCAGATCGAACGTGCCCCAGTGCACCGGCAGCAGTCGCCCGCTGCCCAATTGCCTCCACGCCAGCAAGGCGTTGTCCGGACCGAGGTGCATGGTCCCCCACGACGGATGGAAGGCGCCGACCTCCATCATCACGAGATCGAAAGGGCCCAGCCGCCAGCCGATCTCGTCGAACGCCGGCGACAAGCCGGTGTCGCCGCTGAAGAAGGCCGCGTGGCGTTCGCCGAACAGGGCGAACGACGACCAGAGCGTCGGGTTGCGATCGAAGAGGCTGCGGCCGGAGCCGTGATGCGCCGGCGTGGCGGTGATCGTGAGCCCGCTGCGCAGCACGGTGGATTCCCACCAGTCGAGCTCCGTGATGCGATCGGGCGGCACACCCCAGGCCTCGAGGTGCATGCCGACGCCGAGCGCGGTCACGAACTGCGCTGGCCGTGCCGCCAGTGCACGGATGCTGGCAGCGTCGAGGTGGTCGTAGTGGTCGTGCGAGATCAGCACCGCATCGAGGGGCGGCAGGTCGGCGATGCCCACGGGCATGGGCTGGAAACGCTTCGGACCGATGAACGACAGCGGAGAGCAGCGTCGCCCCCACACCGGATCGGTCAGCACCCGGCTGCCGTCGATCTCGAGCAGCACGGTCGAATGACCGAGCCAGGTGGCGCGCAGGCGGGTGCCGGGTGCATGCCCCCAGGCACGCCGCGGATCCACAGAGGGCAGCGGCCGGGCAGGCCTGCGCCCGTCGCCGCCCACGAGGTACTCCACGAACGTGCCGGGCCGCGTTTCGCCTGCGCCGACACTCTGCGCGGTCGACGGATCGGTATTCACGAAAGCGCCGGCCATGTATTGACCCGACGCCCGCATGCGTTCGAGGCGGAGCCCGTCGCCGCGTCGGGAGAACGGATGCATGGCGGGTCTTCAGCGCGGCGTCGGCTCGATCCTGCTGATCCTGGTTCCATCGACGCTGAGACCGCCCATCAGTCCCGCGGCGTTCACCACGTAGGCGACGACGGGATGCCGCGCCGTGAGCGTGTCGAAGCCTGCATCTGCGCCGACGTCGATCAGCGTGACCGATGCGTCGGCGCCGACCGTCCAGCCCCGGCTGGCGCGGAACTTGTCCAGCGAGGCCTGGTTCAGGAACAGCACCACCACCGTCTTGGTATCGGCGCCGGCCAGCAGGCCCACCGAGGCAGCCGTCGTGCTGTAGTAGGCCTCGGTACGACCCCCGGTGCGCAGCGCGCCCTGTCCATACGAGCCGCTGATGAAGAGTCCGGCCGAGAAGACCGACGGAAACACCAGCACGCCGTTGGCCTTGGCGGTCAGCTCGCGCGAGCCGGGCACTTGCACGTGCAGCCTGGCCAGCGCGCTGTCCACGTCCGCATCGATGCTGCGCAGCTTGATCGCCGGATCGACGCGAGCGCGCGGCTCGGCCGTGCCGGTGGTGGTGCAGGCCGCCGACAGGATGGCGAGCGAGCCCAGTGCCAGGAAGAATCGCTTGTTCATGTTGGGAATCCTGATGGTCAGGCGTGAACGATGACGCCTCGTCGCATCGCACGCCTCCACCGGGCGATAGAGGCGATGTCCGTCGCAAGTTCGAGCAGCCGCGCGAGAAACCCCCGCTATTTACTTCGCGCGCGAATCTTTTATATACTTCGCACGCGAACTTGTAGAACACCCGCACGCCTCCGTGCAAGCCACCTTGGAGATCGATCAATGACCTCGGAAATTCACGTTGACCCGTCCGGCGGCGTCTTGACCATCACGATGGCCCGGCCCGACAAGAAGAACGCCTTGACGAACGAGATGTACGGCGCGCTCGCCGACACCATCGAGCAGGCGGAGCAGGATCGCAGCATCCGCGTATTGCTGTTGCAAGGGGACGGAGACATCTTCACGGCCGGCAATGACGTGGGAGAGTTCGCGGCCATGGCGGCGGGCAAAGGCCCGAGCGAACGCCACGTCCACCGCTTTCTGCGTGCCCTGGCCAACTCCACCGTGCCGGTCGTCGCCGCGGTCAACGGCAAGGCCGTTGGCGTCGGCACCACGATGCTGCTGCATTGCGACCATGTCTTGCTCGCGCAAGACGCCCAACTGACCACGCCTTTCGTCAATCTGGCCTTGGTGCCCGAGGCGGCTTCGACCTACCTGCTGCCACTGCGCATCGGGCATGTCAGGGCCTACGAGATGTTCGCACTGGGCGAGCCGCTTGACGCGCAAACCGCGGTGGCATGGGGCATCGCGAACAAGGTCTGCGCCAACGAGCAGCTGCGGGCGGAGGCGCGTCGCATGGCGGAAAGGCTTGCCGCCAAGCCGGCCGGGTCCCTGAGCGCAATGAAGAAGCTCATGCGCGATGCGGAAAAGCTGGTTTCGCAGATGAACAGTGAAAGCGCCAGGTTCGAGGAGCGGCTGGCGAGTGCCGAAGCGAGAGAAGCGCTCTCGGCCTTCGCCGAGAAGCGCAAGCCGGACTTCACCAAGGTCGCCTTGCACTAGGTCACATTCATCGCCGTCCCGCCGTCGCCCGGGCTACACATCGCCTTCGTCGGCGGGCGGAAACTTCGTCTGCAGGCTGGTCAGCCACCGCGCCACCACGTCGATCTCGGGCGCAGTGAAACCTTCGATCAGCTTGGCATTCAATGCCTTCATGCCCGTGCGGGCACGCTGACGCGCCGAGCGCCCCGTCTGCGTCAACCACAGGCGCGATGCGCGGCGATCGACCTCGTCCGGCCGGCGCTCGATGAGGCCCGCCCTTTCCGTCCGGTCAGCGAGGCCGCTCATTCCGGGTGCGCCCAGATGCAGCGCTGCGGCAGCCTCGTTCATCAGCGCGCCGTCGTTGCTGCCCAGGAAGAAGAGCAGCCCCGCCTGGGCCGCCGTCACGCCGCCCACGGCGGTGCGCGCCTGTGACCAACGATGCAGGCGCCGCTGGCCCACATTCAATAGATAGACGAGGCGATGTTCCATGTCTTGGACGATTCGGAGGAGGAATTAATTCGCACGCGAATTTTATCCTGCGCGCGTGTCAGTACCCGCAAGGGAATGTGCAGACGACGATGACCTGCGTGCGTCTGCCGAGCTCGTGGCGGACCCTGCCCAAGGTTGGATCCTGCCTGCCCCCTCAGGGGCTGTCGCGAGTGGTTCCCGCTTCCTAGCATCTTCCCCATGTGCCGATCAGATCGGCACGTGTCCTGCGGAGGTGTTGCGTTGTCACTGGTCGTCGTGCTGCTTGCCCTCGGGCTGCTCATCTTCGTGGCCTACCGTGGCCACAGCGTGATCCTCTTCGCTCCCGTGGCTGCGTTGCTGGCTGTGCTGTTGACCGAGCCGGCGCTGGTGGGGCCGGCTTACGCCAGCGTGTTCATGGACAAGATGGTGCAGTTCATCAAGCTGTACTTCCCTGTCTTCATGCTCGGCGCGCTGTTCGGCAAGCTCATCGAGCTGTCCGGCTTCGCCAAAGCCATCGTCGCTTCCACCATCGAGTTGGTGGGCCGCCAGCGGGCCATCTTGTCGATCGTGCTGGTCTGCGCAGCACTCACCTACGGCGGCGTGTCGCTGTTCGTCGTCGTCTTCGCGGTGTACCCGTTCGCCGCGGAGCTGTTCCGCCATCTCGACATCCCCAAGCGCCTCATCCCCGGCACCATCGCGCTCGGCGCTTTCAGCTTCACCATGGACTCGCTGCCAGGCACGCCGCAGATCCAGAACATCATTCCGACCACGTTCTTCAGCACCACCACCTGGGCTGCGCCGTGGCTCGGCGTCATCGGCGCAACGCTGATTCTCGTCGCGGGCCTCGTCTACCTCGAATGGCGACGCGCTGCCGCCGCGCGGGCCGGCGAAGGCTATGGCACCCACACGCTGAACGAGCCGCCCCCGTTCGTGGCCACGAACCTGCCCAACCCATGGCTGGCCATCTCGCCGCTCGTCATGGTGGGCGTGTGCAACAAGCTCTTCACCTCCTGGATCCCCGCGCTGTACGGCAAGTCGGTGGCCGTCGCGCTACCCGGTCTTGCCCACCCGGTCACCACGGAAGTGGGCCCGCTGGTGGCGGTGTGGGCGGTCGAGGCTGCCCTGCTGGCGGGTATCGCGACCGTCCTGGTCTTCGCATGGCGCTCGGTGGCCGAACACTTCGTCGAAGGCAGCAAGTCGGCGGTGGCTGGCTCGCTGCTGGCCGCGATGAACACGGCGTCCGAATATGGGTTCGGCGGTGTGATAGCGGCGCTTCCGGGGTTTCTCGTCGTGGCCGATGCGCTTCGTGCCGTGCCCAACCCGCTCGTCAACGAAGCGGTCTCGGTGACCGCACTGGCAGGCATCACCGGCTCGGCCTCCGGTGGCATGAGCATTGCGCTCGCCGCCATGGCCGACCAGTTCATGGCAGCTGCCCAGGCCGCGCACATCCCGATGGAAGTGCTGCACCGCGTGGCTGCGATGGCGAGCGGCGGCATGGACACGCTGCCTCACAACGGGGCCGTCATCACGCTGCTCGCGGTTTCCGGGCTCACGCACCGTCAGTCGTACGGCGACATCTTCGCCGTGACCTGCCTCAAGACGCTCGCTGTTTTCGCCGTCATCGCCTTCTACCTGGCGACCGGCCTGTACTGATCCCATTCAAGGAGCACACATGCGCGTTCAAGACTTTCGTGACGGCTCGTACGCGATGCCGCTGACCAGTCCGGCCTTCCCGCACGGGCCCTACCGCTTCATCGACCGCGAATTCCTCGTCGTGACCTACGAGACCGACATGGACGCACTGCGCGCGGTGGTGCCCGAGCCGCTGGAGGTGACCAAGCCCCTCGTGAAGTTCGAGGTGATCCGAATGCCCGACTCCACCGGGTTCGGCGACTACACCGAATCGGGACAGGTCATCCCCGTGACCTACGAGGGGCGCGCCGGCAGCTACGTGCACGCCATGTTCCTCGACAACCACTCGCCCATCGCCGGCGGACGCGAGCTGTGGGGCTTCCCGAAGAAGCTGGGCTCGCCGGAGCTCCACGTGGCGAGCGACACGCTGGTCGGCACGCTGGACTACGGACCGGTGCGCATCGCCACCGCCACCATGGGCTTCAAGCATCGCGAGGTCCCGGCCGATGCCGTGCTGCGCTCGCTGGCCGAGCCCAACTACATGCTCAAGGTCATTCCCCACGTGGACGGCTCGCCGCGGGTGTGCGAGCTGGTGCGCTATCACACCGTGGACGTGACGCTCAAGGGCGCCTGGAGCGGCCCGGCTTCGCTCGAACTGCATCCGCACGCACTCGCGCCCCTGGCCGCGCTGCCCGTGCGCCGCGTGGTCTCCGCGATGCACTTCATCACCGACCTCACGCTCGCACTGGGCACGGTGGTTCACGACTATTCGTCGGTTCTCGGCAAGGAGCAAGCAAGATGAAACTCAAGGACAAGGTGGCCTTCGTCACGGGCGCGGCCAGCGGCATCGGCCGCAAGATCGCCGAGACCTTTGCGCGCGAAGGCGCTCGCGTGGTGATCGCCGACCTCAACCAGGAGGCCGCGCTGGAAACCGCCGCGCAGCTGTGCGCCGCGGGCCACGACGCCCTGGGCGTGGCGGTCGACGTGAGCAGCGAGGCGCAGGTCGACGCCGCGGTGGGCCGCGCGGTGGCGCACTTCGGCGGCCTCGACGTGCTGGTGAGCAACGCCGGCATCCAGATCGTCAAGCCCGTGGACGCGTTCGGCTTCGACGAATGGAAGCGAATGCTCTCCATTCACCTCGACGGCGCCTTCCTCACCACCCGGGCGGCACTGCGCCACATGTATGCCTCGGGCCGCGGTGGCAGCGTGATCTACATGGGCTCGGTGCACTCGAAGGAGGCCTCGCTGCTGAAGGCGCCCTACGTGACCGCCAAGCATGGGCTCATCGGCCTGGCCAAGGTGGTGGCCAAGGAAGGCGCGCCCCACGGTGTGCGCGCGAATGTCATCTGCCCCGGCTTCGTGCGCACGCCGCTGGTCGACAAGCAGATTCCAGAGCAGGCCCGCACGCTGGGCATCAGCGAGGACGACGTGGTCCGCAAGGTGATGCTCAAGGAGACGGTGGACGGCGAGTTCACCACGCTGGAGGACGTGGCCGAAGTGGCGCTGATGTTCGCGGCCTTCCCGAGCAACGCGCTCACCGGACAGTCCATGGTGGTGAGCCATGGCTGGTTCATGCAGTGAGCCCGGAGGAACAGCGATGAAGAACGCTCGCCATGAGCGCCGGCAAAGGATCGTGCTGGTGCTGCCCGGCGGGGGCGCCCTCGGCGCGTACCAGGCCGGCGTGTACGAGGCGATGTCGAGCTCGGGCCTCGAACCCGACTGGCTGATCGGCACGTCGATCGGCGCGATCAACTCGGCGCTCATCGCTGGCAATCCGAAGGTCCGGCGCCTCGAGAGACTGCGGGAGTTCTGGCACCGCGTCGGACAGGAACCCTTGCTGGGCACCTGGTCCATCGTCGCCGCCGGCGTGCCCGCGTTCTTCACGCCGCACCTGGGCCGCTGGTCGAGCCCGCACGCGAGGCTGGGCCTGGAGCAGGCCGCGTACTACTCGACCGAGCCGCTCAGGCGCACGCTGGAGGATCTCGTCGACCTGGACCTTCCAGGGCAGGGCGGCCCGCGCCTGACGGTCGGTGCCGTCGGCGTGGCCAGCGGCCAGATGAAGTACTTCGACAGCCGCGACACGCGGCTCGGCGTGCAGCACGTGATGGCTTCCGGCGCGCTGCCGCCGGCCTTCCCGGCCGTGCGGATCGACGGCGAGGCGTACTGGGACGGCGGGATCTACTCCAACACACCCATCGAACCCATCTTCGACGACCTGCCACGGCGCGACTCGTTGATCTTCGCGGCGAACGTGTGGCAGCCCCGGGCCACGGAGCCCCAATCGATCTGGGAGGTGATGGCGCGCCACAAGGACATTCAGTTCTCCAGCCGCGCCGGCCCCTTCATCGTTCGCCTGCAGAAGATCCAGCGGCTGCGCCGGGCACTGCGCAAGCTCATGGCGCATTGGCCGCAAGGGGAGCCGAAGGACAGCATCCCCGAATGGCGCGAGCTCGAGGCCGAAGCCTGCGACGGCACGATGCACGTCGTTCGTCTGCTCGCGCCGGCCGGCGCGGGCGAGGACGCCCTGAAGGACGTCGACTTCAGCCGCGTGGCGATCCGCCGTCGCTGGACGGCCGGCTATGAGGACACGATGCGGGTCATCGAGCGTGCGCCGTGGAAGGATTCGGCCGATCCCATGGAGGGGCTGATCGTCCACGACGCGCGCCTCGCGACCTCGCGCAGGCCCGGGGCGCGTGAGCACCTTGGCGAACACAGTGGCTCGGACACGTGATCAAGCCACGTTGCTGCGGGTGATCAACGGCTGAGAAGTCACGCAGAAAGAAAGACGCCTCGGAGGCGTGAACCTCCAAGGCGTTGATCGGTAAAGCTAAAAAACTGGCGCGGCTGGCAGGATTCGAACCCACGACCCCTTGGTTCGTAGATATGACGCCTGCCGCAAGCCAGCAGCCGTGGGCGGGCCTCAAAGGCCGGAGCTCAACGCCATGGCGAGGTCCGGTACGGCGCCGAACAGGTCCGCCTCGAGCCCGTAGTCGGCCACGCTGAAGATCGGCGCTTCCGGATCCTTGTTGATCGCGACGATCACCTTCGAGTCCTTCATGCCGGCCAGGTGCTGGATGGCGCCGGAAATGCCGGCGGCGATGTACAACTGCGGCGCGACGATCTTGCCGGTCTGGCCCACCTGCCAGTCGTTGGGCGCGTAGCCCGCATCGACCGCCGCGCGGCTGGCTCCGAGCGCCGCACCCAGCTTGTCGGCCAGCGGCGTGAGCACCTCGTTGAACTTCTCGCTGCTGCCCATGGCGCGTCCGCCCGACACGATGATCTTGGCCGCCGTCAGCTCGGGCCGGTCGTTCTTGGCGATCTCCGCGCCGACGAAGCTCGACAGGCCCGCATCGGCCGCGGCGTTCACCTTCTCGATGGCGGCGCTGCCGCCGCTGGCGGCCGCAGGATCGAAGCCGGTGGTGCGCACGGTGATCACCTTCACCTTGTCGCTGCTCTGCACCGTCGCGATGGCGTTGCCGGCGTAGATCGGGCGGTCGAAGGTGTCGGGCCCTTGCACCTTGATGATGTCGGACACCTGCGCCACGTCCAGCAGCGCGGCCACGCGCGGCGCGACGTTCTTGCCCTGCGCCGTGGCCGGGAAGACGATGTGTTCGTAGCCCGGGTGCAACCCGGGTTCCACCCGGGCTACCAGGAGCACCTGCGCCGCGACGTTCTCCGCAAGCTGCGCCTGCAGGTGTGGCGCGTCGGCCAGCAGCACCTTGGCGACGCCGGCGATCTTGCCCGCGGCCTCGGCGGCAGCAGCGGCGTTGTGGCCGGCGATCAGCACATGGACCTCGCCACCGGCTTGCGCCGCGGCAGTGACGGTGTTCAGCGTCGCGCCCTTGACGTGCGCGTTGTCGTGTTCGGCAATGACGAGTGCGGTCATGATCAGATCACCTTGGCGTCGTTCTTGAGCTTGGCCACCAGCGTGGCGACATCGGGCACCTTGATGCCGGCGCTGCGCTTGGGCGGCT
>DASUZE010000020.1:0-42569 GCA_036377015.1 Piscinibacter sp.
CCAACCCGGGGGCCCCCAGCTCAGTGCTGCAGGATCTTCGAGAGGAAATCCTTCGCCCGCGGCGAACGCGCCGCCTGGTTGCCGAAGAACTCGTCCTTGGTGCAGTCCTCGACGATCTTGCCGGCGTCCATGAAGATGACCCGGTGGCTCACCTTCTTGGCGAAGCCCATCTCGTGCGTGACCACCATCATGGTCATGCCTTCGTGCGCCAGCTGCACCATCACGTCGAGGACCTCGCCCACCATCTCGGGGTCGAGGGCCGAGGTGGGCTCGTCGAACAGCATCACGATCGGGTCCATGCTCAGCGCACGGGCGATCGCCACGCGCTGCTGCTGGCCGCCCGAGAGCTGACCCGGGAACTTGTCCTTGTGGCCGCTCAGGCCGACGCGGTCGAGCATCTTCATGCCGCGGGCCTTGGCTTCTTCCTGGTTGCGGTTGAGCACCTTGATCTGCGCCAGCGTGAGGTTCTCGGTGACGGTGAGGTGCGGGAACAGCTCGAAGTGCTGGAACACCATGCCCACGCGCGAGCGCAGCTTCGGCAGGTTGGTCTTGGGGTCGGAGATGGACGTGCCGTTCACGATGATGTCGCCCTTCTGGATGGGCTCCAGCGCGTTCACCGTCTTGATCAGCGTGGACTTGCCCGAACCCGAGGGCCCGCACACGACGACCACTTCGCCTTTCTGGATGGCGGTGGTGCAGTCGGTCAGCACCTGGAAGCTGCCGTACCACTTGGAAACGTTCTTGATGTCGATCACGGTTCGCTCCTGTCTCGACTAGCGAATGATTTGGATCTTCTTCTGCAGCTGCCGCACGAGCATGGACAGGCTGAAGCAGATGATGAAGTAGACGACGGCGGCGACCAGGTAGGTCTCGACCGGGCGGTTGAAGTTCTTGCCGGCGACCTCGAAGCCCTTGAGCAGATCGTACGCGCCGATGGCATAGACCAGCGAGGTGTCCTGGAACAGGATGATGGTCTGGGTGAGCAGCACCGGCAGCATGTTGCGGAAGGCCTGCGGCAGCACGATGAGCTGCATGCACTGCTTGTAGGTCATGCCGACCGCATAGCCCGCGTACACCTGCCCCCTGGGCACCGACTGGATGCCGGCGCGCATGATCTCGGAGTAGTAGGCGGCCTCGAACACGGTGAAGGTGATGATGGCCGACAGCTCGGCGCCCATCGGACGGCCGATGATCAGCGGGATCAGCAGGAAGAACCACAGGATCACCATCACCAGCGGGATCGAGCGCAGCGTGTTGACGTAGGCCGCCGCGGGCAGCACCAGCCACTTCTTGCCCGACAGCCGCATCAGCGCGAGCAGCGTGCCGATGATGATGCCGCCCACCATCGCGGTGATGGTGAGCTGGATCGAGTAGATGAAGCCTTTGAGGATGAAGCTGGAGACGACGCCCCAGTTCAGGAAGCCGAAGTCCAAGTTCATTTGCCGCCCCCGATCATGCCGGGGACTTGGACTCGGTTCTCGATGAACAGAGCGATCCGGTTGATGGCAAACGCGGAGACGAAGTACAGCACCGTCACCGCCAGGTAGATCTCGATGCCGCGCGAGGTCTCTTCCTGTGCCTGCATGGCGAACATCGTCAGCTCGGCGATGCTCACCGCGAAGGCCACCGACGAGTTCTTGATGATGTTCATCGACTCGCTGGTGAGCGGCGGGATGACGATGCGAAACGCCATCGGCAGCAGCACGTAGCGGTAGGTTTGCGGCAGGGTGAGCCCCATCGCCAGACCCGCGTAGCGCTGGCCCTTGGGCAGCGCCTGGATGCCCGCCTTCACCTGCTCGGAGATGCGCGCCGAGGTGAAGAAGCCCAGCGCGAACACCACCAGCACGAAGCTCGGGATCACGCGCAGCCCGAGGAAGATCGAGGGCAGCACGTGATACCAGAGGAAGAGCTGCACCAGGAGCGGGATGTTGCGAAACAGCTCCGTCCAGACGTTGCCGATGGCCACCAGCGACTTGTGCGGCGTGGTGCGCAGGATGCCCATCAGCGAGCCGAAGACCAGTGCCACCACCAGCCCGAGCAGGGCCACGGACAAGGTCCAGCCCCAGGCCGACATCATCCAGTTGAGGTAGGTCTGCCCTCCCCCCGTGTCTTGCAGGAACACCTGCCAGTCCCAAGTACCCACCACTGCCTCCTGTTTGTTCTTCGTGGCCGCCGCGCGCGGACGGCCAGAAAAAAGCGCGGCGCGGTCAGGCCGGCGCCGCGCTCATCGGATCCACAGCAAGCTCCGAGCCAGTGCCTCGCTGCCTGTCTGTTCCGGAGTGTCGCGTCTTCGCGGCTTACTTCTTCGCGTACTCTTCCATCGGCTTGTCGTTCGGATTCGCCCACGCCGCCTTGGTGGCCTCGGACAGCGGCAGGCCGACCTTGGTGTTCGACGGCGGGATGGCCTGCATGAACCACTTGTCGTAGAGCTTGGCCAGCTCGCCGCTCTTGACGAGGCCCTTGATGCTGTCGTCGACCGCCTTCTTGAAGGCCGGGTCGTCCTTGCGCATCATGCAGGCGATCGGCTCGGTCGAGAGCACTTCGCCGACGATCTTGAAGTCGGCCGGGTTCTTCGACTTGGAGATGTTGCCGGCGAGGATCTGGCCGTCCATCACGAACGCGTCGGCACGGCCCGATTCCAGCAGCAGGAAGCTGTCGGCGTGGTCCTTGCCGAACAGCTCCTTGAACTCGACGCCGTTGGCGCGCTCGTGCTTGCGCAGCGTCTGCACGGAGGTGGTGCCGGTGGTGGTGGCCACGGTCTTTCCGGTCAGGTCCTTGATCGAGTTGATGCCCGAGTTGGCCTTGGTGGCGATGCGCACTTCCTCGACATAGGTGGTCATGGCGAAGGCCACGTCCTTCTGGCGCGCGGTGTTGTTGGTGGTGGAGCCGCACTCGAGGTCGACGGTGCCGTTTTGCACCAGCGGGATGCGGTTCTGCGAGGTGACCGGCTGGAACTTCACGTCCAGCTTGGCCAGGCCCAGCTGCTTTTGCAGGTCGGCCGCGATGCGCTGCGCCATCTCGGTGTGGAAGCCGACGTACTTGCCGTCGCCCAGCGTGTAGGCCAGGGCGCCGGACGATTCGCGCGCACCCAGGGTGATGGAGCCGCTGTCCTTGATCTTCTTCAGCGTGTCTTCGGCGTGCGCCATGCCCACGGCCAGCACGGCAGCGAGGGCAAGCAGGGTCTTCTTCATGGGGACTCCTTCGATGAGGTTTGAGAGGGAACCGCGAAAACGAAATTCTAGGGACGAGGGGGTACGCGAAACCACGTAGAAGCCCGCGAACCTAGGGTTTGTGCGGGCTGCGACATCGCTAGTCGCGGTCGGCCGGCCGCCGGGCCGCCCCAAGGCGGCCGCGCCCCCTCGGGGGGCAGGAGCGCAGCGACGTGGGGGCAGTCATGTCCGATCAGTAGGGGACCTGGTCGGTGGGGTACTTCCAGAAGTCCTTGAGCAGGTAGTTCATCGGCAGGTTCAAGGCGGTGTTCTTCGGCGGGATCGGCTTGGCGAACCACCGCTCGTAGATGGCATGCGCCTCGCGCGTGCTGATCAGCCGCTTCATCTCCTCGTCGACGACCTTCTTGAATTCGGGGTCGTTCTTCGGAAGCATGATGGCCAGCGGCTCGATGGTCAGGAACTTGCCGATCACCTTCAGCCTGGACGGATCGGGCCGGCCGGCCACCAGGCCGTACAGCAGCACGTCGTCCATCGCGAAGCCGTCGGCCTCGCCCTTCTCGACCATCTCGATCGCCTTGGCGTGGTCGGGCGCCTCGAGCACGGTGATGCCCAGCAGGCGCTCCCGGTTCGCCTGGTCGATGGCCTTGAGCGGCGTCGTGCCCTTGGTCGAGACCAGCTTCTTGTGCTCGAAGTGCTGCAGGTCGTCGATGGGGCTGTCGGCGCGCACGACGTAGCGCGCACCGGTGATGTAGTGCGGCACGGTGAAGGCGACCTTCTCGCGGCGCTCGGCGTTGTTGGTGGTGGAGCCGCACTCCAGGTCGGCCTTGCCGTCGGCGATGGTGGCGATGCGGTTGGCTGGCGTGACCAGCAGGAACTCGGTGCTCATCGTCTTGAGCTCGAGCTTCTTGCGCACCGCCTCGGCGACCTTCAGGCACAGGTCGACGGCATAGCCCACGGGCTTCTTGTCGGGCAGCACGTAGGAGAAGGGCACCGACGACTCGCGGTGCGCGATGACGATCTTGCCGTTTTGCTTGATGCGATCCAGCACGGGGCCGGCAAAGGCGGAGGGGGTGGCGACGGCCAGCCCGAGGACGAGGGTGGCGAGAGCGCGCGACGGAACGCGCGAGGCGAGAAGGTGCTGCATGGGTTTCCCGAACGACTGAGAGAGACTGGCCTGGATCACAGGCCGCTTGTTGCAATGCTCATGCCTTCAGACGCACCGGATGGGTGAGCGTCTCGGGGACGAGCAAGGCCTCCATTTCAGCACGGCTCATGATGCCCAGCGCCTCGGCCGTTTCGGCAATAGTGCCGCCGCTGGCCAGGGCCGTCTTCGCGATCAGCGCCGCTTTTTCATATCCGATGATGGGGTTGAGCGCCGTGACCAGGGTCACCGACTCGGCCACCCGCCGCGCCAGCAGCTCGGTGTTGGCCTGGATGCCCTCCACGCAATTCACCTGGAGGGTGCGGCATGCATTGGTGAGGTGCTTGACGCTCTTGGCGATCGACCACCCCATGATGGGCTCGAAGGCGTTGAGCTGGAGCTGGCCGGCTTCGCTGGCCATGGTGATGGTCATGTCGTTGCCGATCACCTCGAAGGCCACCTGGTTCATCACTTCGGGGATCACCGGGTTCACCTTGCCCGGCATGATGGACGAGCCGGCCTGCCGCGGCGGCAGCTTCAGGTCGCCCAGGCCGGCCTGCGGGCCCGACGAGAGCAGGCGCAGGTCGTTGCAGGTCTTGGACAGCTTGCAGGCCACGCGCTTGAGGACGCCCGACAGCTGCACGAAGGCGCCGGTGTCCTGGGTGGCCTCGACCAGGTTCTCGGCGCGCACCACCGGCACGCCGCTCGTTTCGGCCAGCAGCGAGATCACCAGCTCCGAATAGCCGGCCGGTGCGTTGATGCCGGTGCCGATGGCGGTGGCGCCCAGGTTGACCTCGCTGATCAACGCGATCGCCTCGCGCAGCCGGGCCTCGTCCTCGCCGATCATGATTGCGAAGGCCAGCAGCTCCTGGCCCACGGTCATGGGCACGGCGTCCTGCAGCTGGGTGCGGCCGATCTTGAGCACGCCGGCGAACTCGTCCGACTTGGCCTGGAAGGCGCCGCGCAGGTCGGCCATCGCGGCCAGCAATCGCACGATGCCGAACCAGGCGGCCAGGCGCAGCGCGGTCGGGTAGACGTCGTTGGTGCTCTGCGAGGCGTTGACGTGGTCGTTCGGATGCAGGACGTCATAGCGCCCCTTGTCGAAGCCCAGGTGCTCGAGGCCGCGGTTGGCGATCACCTCGTTGGCGTTCATGTTGGTCGAGGTGCCGGCGCCGCCCTGGATCACGTCGACCACGAACTGCTCGTGCAACTGGCCGGCGATGAGGTCGTCGCAGGCAAAGACGATGGCATCGGCCAGGCGCGGCTCGATGACGCCCAGCCGCTCGTTCGCGCGCGCCGCCGCCTTCTTCACATAGGCCAGGGCGCAGACCAGGTCGTGCCACTGGCCGATGGCCTGGCCGCTGATCGGAAAGTTCTCGATCGCGCGGGCGGTGTGCACGCCCCAGTAGGCGTCGGCCGGGATCTCGCGGGGACCGAGGAAGTCGCGTTCGACGCGGGTGGCGGGGGTGGTGTCGGTGGGCATGTTGGGCCGGCACTGTACGAGCGTGTGCCGCCCATGACCAATGCTGTTTGGCGGCCCCCCCATGCATTCCATGCATAGCAGTGCAGGGTTTCCCCGTAGCCCGGGTGCAACCCGGGGTTCAAGCGTTGTCCCGCAGAAACTCCCAGAGCGCCTGCGCCCCCGGCTTCACATGCCGCGTCATCTCCGGCCGCTCCCGATAAATCCGCACTTCCATCGCCAGCTCGAACTGATCCGGCGCCGCCGCCCGCACCAGCTGCTTGCGCTTGAGCTCCTTCTTCACCGAGCTGCCCGGCAGGAAGGCCAGGCCGTGCCCCTCCAGCGCCATCGCCTTCAGGCCTTCGGCCATGTCGGTTTCGTAGATCGGGTCGAGGTTGAGCGGCGCGGCCGACAGCTTGACGATCAGCTCCACCAGGCGCCCCAGGTAGGCGCCCGAGGCATAGCTGAGAAAAGGCACCTTGGTGCCGGCCGCCGCCGGCAAGCGGAACATCGGCTGGCCATCGGCATCGGCCTTGGCATAGGGCGCCAGCGACTCGTGCCCGAGGCTCAGCATCTCGTAGCGGTCGGTCGACAGCTGCAGCGGCTGCGAGGCGTGGTGGTAGGCGATCAGCAGGTCGCAGCTGCCTTCGGTGAGCTGCATCACCGCGTCGTGCACGTTGAGCGCGATGAGCCGGCTCTTGACCGCGCCGAAGCGCTTGCGCAGGTCCATCACCCAGTGGGGAAAGAACGAGAACGCGAGCGAATGCGGCACTGCGAACTCGATCATGTCCTGGCCCGCCACCTGGTGGCCGCGCATCATGTTGCGCGTGGCCTGCAGCGCGCCCAGGATCTCCAGCGCCTGCGAGTGGAAGGTCTCGCCGGCCGGCGTGAGCCGCGTCGGGTAGGACGAGCGGTCCACCAGGTCCAGGCCGGCCCAGGCCTCCAGCGCCTGGATGCGGCGCGAGAACGCCGGCTGGGTCACGTGCCGCAATTGCGCCGATCGCGAGAAGCTGCGCGTTTCGGCCAGGCTCACGAAGTCCTCAAGCCATTTGGTTTCCATGCATGGTCGTCATGTCGCCGCGAGCATCTCTTGCCGTGCCGCTTCGTCGTCGTCCCCTGATTGCTGCAACCGCCACATCTCAGCATAGCGCCCGCCCCGGGCCAGCAGCTCGCCGTGCGTGCCGCGCTCGACGATGCGGCCCTGGTCCATCACCAGGATCTGGTGGGCGTCGACCACGGTCGACAGTCGGTGGGCGATGACCAGCGCGGTCTTGTTGCGCGCCACGCCTTGCAGCTCGGCCTGGATGGCGCGCTCGTTGGCCGAGTCGAGTGCCGAGGTGGCCTCGTCGAAGATCATGATGGGCGGGTTCTTGAGCAAGGTGCGGGCGATGGCTACGCGCTGCTTCTCGCCGCCCGAGAGCTTCAGACCGCGCTCGCCGACCATGGTGTCGTAGCCCCTGGGCGTGGCGGCGATGAACTCGTGGATGCGCGCGGCGCGCGCGGCGGCCTCCACCTCGGCGGCGCTGGCGCCGGCGCGGCCGTAGGCGATGTTGTAGGCCACGGTGTCGTTGAAGAGCACGGTGTCCTGCGGCACGATGCCGATCGCCTGGCGCAGGCTGGCCTGGGTCACCTGGCGGATGTCCTGGCCGTCGATCCGGATGGCGCCGCCGGTGGCGTCGTAGAAGCGGAACAGCAGACGCGCCAGCGTGCTCTTGCCGGCGCCCGAGGGGCCCACCACCGCGACCGTCTTGCCGGGCGGGATCTCGAAGCTCAGGTCGCGCAGGATGGGCCGCAAGGGCTCGTAGGCGAAGCTCACGTGCTCGAAGGCGATGCGACCGTCGTGCACCACGAGCGGCGTCGCACCGGGCGCATCGTCGACCTCGCGCTCGCGCTCCATCAGCGTGAACATCTTGTCCAGGTCGGTCAGCGCCTGCTTGATCTCGCGGTAGATCACGCCGAGGAAGTTGAGCGGGATGTACAGCTGGATCATGAAGGCGTTGATCATCACCAGGTCGCCCAGCGTCATGTGGCCCGCCACCACGCCCGCGGTGGCCCGCCACAGCATCAGCACCAGGCCGGTGGCGATGATGAGCTGCTGGCCGCTGTTGAGGATGGACAGCGTGGTCTGCGACTTCAGCGTGGCCTTGCGCAGGCGCTCCAGGCTCTCGTCGTAGCGCCGCGCCTCGTAGTCCTCGTTGTTGAAGTACTTGACCGTCTCGTAGTTGAGCAGCGAGTCGATGGCCTTGGTGTGCGCCGTCGAGTCGAACTCGTTCATCTGCTTGCGGAACTGCGTGCGCCAGTTGGTCACCGTGATCGTGAACGCGATGTAGATCACCAGCGCGACGATGGTGATCCAGGCGAACCAGGCGTCGAACTTGACGCCCAGCAGCGTGAGCACGAGCACCACCTCGATCAGCGTGGGCACGATGCTGTACAGCGAGTACGAGATCAGCGAATGCACGGCACGCGTGCCGCGCTCGATGTCGCGCGTCATGCCGCCGGTCTGGCGCTCGAGGTGGAAGCGCAGGCTGAGCGAATGGAGATGGCGGAACACCTGCAGCGAGATGCTGCGCGCCGCGCCCTCGGTGGCCTTGGCGAAGATCAGCTCGCGCAGCTCGGTGAACAGCGAGGTCGACAGGCGCAGCGCGCCGTAGGCCAGCAGCAGGCCGATGGGAACGATCAGCACCGCGCGCACGTCGCCCGCCGGCAGGGTCAGGCTGTCGACGAGGTTCTTCAGCAGCAGCGGCACCCCGATGTTGGCCAGCTTGGCGCCGATCATGAACGCCAGCGCCAGCCCCACCCGCCAGCGGTAGCGCCACAGGTAGGGCAGCAGCTTGCGCAGGGTCTGGCCGTCGGTGTGGGCGCGCGGCGGCGTGGCCGCGCCGGGCACGGCGATGGCGGAGGAATCGAAGCTGGCGCGGCGCATCGTGAAAGAATGGGGCTGGACCCCGAGGAGGTGAGGCAATATGCCCGAGATTACAAGCGACTCCGAAAACCTGATTCCGGACTCGCTGGCGCCGCTGAAGCTGCCGGCCGACCGCGAGCTGGTGATGCGTGTCATGCCCATGCCGGCCGACGCCAACGGCAACGGCGACATCTTCGGCGGCTGGATCATGGCCCAGGTCGACCTGGCCGGCAGCGTGCTGCCGGCGCGCATCGCCAAGGGCCGCATCACGACCGTGGCCGTCAACCAGTTCGTGTTCAAGCAGCCGGTGTCGGTGGGCGACCTGCTCAGCTTCTACGCCAAGGTCGAGCGCATCGGGCGCACCTCGGTCACGGTGCACGTGGAGGTCTATGCCGAGCGCAATCCGGCCAACCTGCACGTGGTCAAGGTGACCGACGCCAACCTCACCTTCGTCGCCATCGACAAGGACGGCCAGCCCCGGCTCATCCCGCGACCCTGAGGCGTCGAAACAGGCGCCCGCCGGCGCCCCGCCAGGTCCAAAATGGTGGCCCTCATCCAGGGTGCATGCCGTGATCTCCACCCGCGAAGAAGCCGGACGCCGGCTGGGCCAGCGGCTGGCGGGCGAGCGCGACCGCGATGCCGTCGTGCTGGCCTTGCCGCGCGGCGGCGTGCCGGTGGCGGTCGAGATCGCGGCCGCGCTCGGCGCCCCGCTGGACCTGCTGTTCGTCCGCAAGATCGGCCTGCCCTGGCAGCGCGAGCTGGCCTATGCGGCGGTGGTCGACGGCACGCCGCCGGAGGTGGTCATCAATGAGGACGTGGCGCGCCTCGAGCCGTTGACCGAGGCGCAGCTGGAAGAGGCGACGCGCGAGGAGGTCGCCGAGATCGAGCGGCGGCGCAGCGTGTACATGGCCGGACGCGCGCCGTTGGCGGTGGCGGGCCGCACGGTCATCCTCGTCGACGATGGGCTGGCGACCGGCACGACTGCGCGCGCCGCGCTGCTCGCCCTGCGCCGGCGGGCGCCGGATCGCCTCGTGCTGGCGGTGCCGGTGGCGCCGCCGGACACGGTGCGCGAGCTGGCGCGCTTGGTCGATGCGATCGTGTGCCTCGAGACGCCGGAGCCTTTCCGGGCGATCGGGCTGCACTACCAGGACTTCCATCAGCTCGAGGATGACGAGGTGCTCGCCATCCTCGCTGCGCATTCGGGGCGTTGAACCCGGGTTGCACCCGGGCTACGGGTAGCCCGGGTGCAACCCGGGATCGTCGTCAGTCCACGAAGAAGTCCGGAATCAGGTCCGTCGTCCCCGGCACGACCGCATACCGATCCAGATCGGTGATGCCGTGCTTCGCCAGCAACTCGTCGTCGATGAAGAAGTTCCCCGTCGTGCCTTTCGCATCGCTGGTCAGCACCAGGTACGCGGCATCAGACAGGATCTCCGGCTTGCGGCACCGGTTCAGGTCGGCCCCCGGAATCATCTGCAACGCCGCGGTCGCGATCGCCGTTCTCGGCCACAGGCTGTTCACCGCGATGCCCAGCGCCTTGAACTCCGCCGCGTGCCCGAGCGTGCATTCGCTCATGCCGTACTTGGCCATGGTGTAGGCCACGTGGCTCTTGAACCAGTGCGGCTTCATCGACAGCGGCGGCGACATGTTGAGCACGTGCGGGTTGCGGCCCGCCTTCGCCGCGGCCGTCAGGTGCGGCAGGCACTTCTGCGTGCAGAGGTAGGTGCCGCGCACGTTGACGCCGAACATCAGGTCGAAGCGCTTCATCGGCGTGTCGGGCGTGGGCGTGAGGCTGATCGCGCTGGCGTTGTTGACCAGGATGTCGAGGCCGCCGAAGGCCTCGACCGCCTTCGCCACCGCCGCGTCGACGCTGGCCTCGTCGCGGATGTCGGTCTGCACCGCCAGCGCCTTGCCGCCCGCGGCCTCGATTTCCTCGGCGGCCGAGTAGATCGTGCCGGGCAGCTTGGGATTGGTCTCGGCCGTCTTGGCCGCGACCACGATGTTCGCGCCGTCCTGTGCGGCGCGCTTGGCGATCGCGAGGCCGATGCCTCGCGAGGCGCCGGTGATGAACAGCGTCTTGCCTTTGAGCGTCATGGGGTCACCTCAGTGTCGTTGTTGTCGCGATGTGGCGGGCGAGCGCCTCACCGCATGCCCGGTACACCGGCTCGCCCGGGTGGAAGCCATCCGATGCCATGCAGCTGGCGTCGAGGCGGATCGCGATGGGCACATGCGACACGTCGTGCCGCGTCGCGGCCCAGCGCGCCATCGCCTCGTCGTGGCGCCGGGCATCGCGGCCCATGATCCACCGCAGCGGCTGCGGCAGCAAGGGGAATTGATGCACCGGCGGCAGCGGCGCGAACACCACGTGGCGCACGCCGGCGTGCGCTAGCAGCCAGTCGGCGAGCGCGGCGCGATGCTGCACCGCACGCATCGACGGGACCTGGTCGATCACGTCGTTGACGCCGAGCACGGCCACCGCGACCTCGGCCGGGCGCAGGGACTCGCGTCGCACCATGGCCAGGGCCTGCGCCGAGGTGATGCCGCTTTGGGCGACCAGCTGCCAATGCACCTGTCGGCCGGCCTCGCGCGCCAGCGTTCGGCTGAGGTGGCCGGCCAGCGCCAGGTCCTGGGTCGGCACGCCGACGCCCGCGCCGGACGAGTCGCCGACGATCAGCACGCGCAGCGGCTCGCCGCTGCCGATCACGCCGTGGCGCTCGCCCGATGCCTCGGGCAAGACCGGCGCGCGCCGGCGCGTGCCGATGGCCTGCGCGACCAGCAGCGGCGACAGCACCAGCTTGAGCGCCAATGACATCAGGAGAACTGCGAGAAGTCGGGCTTGCGCTTCTGAAAGAACGCGCTGAAGGCCTCGCGGGCCTCGGGGCTGGACAGGCGCTCGCCGAAGATGCCGCCCTCGATGGCGATGGTCTGGAGGACGGCGTCGGCATTGGCGCGGCGCATCAGCTTCTTGCTGTCGCGCACGGCGCCCGGCGGCAGCGCATTGAAGCGCTCGGCCACGCGGCGCGCATGGTTCACCACCTCGCCGGCCGGCAGCACGGCATTGGCCAGGCCCGCATCGACGGCATCCTGCGGCGTGAACGGATCGCCCAGCAGCAGCTTCTCGGCCGCCTTCGCATGGCCCAGCAGCTGCGGCAGCAGCAGGCTCGACGCGAACTCCGGCACCAGGCCCAGGCTGGTGAAGGGCATGGCCAGGCGCGCCTCGTCGGACACGTAGACCAGGTCGCAGTGCAGCAGCATGGTGGTGCCGATGCCGATGGCCGCGCCGGTGACCGCGGCCACCACCGGCTTGTCGGAGCCCGACAAGGCTTTCATGAACTGGAACACCGGCGAGTCCATGCCCTGGCCGCCGGAGCGCCGCATGAAGTCCTCGAGGTCGTTGCCCGAGGTGAAGATGCCGGGCTGGCCGGTGATGAGCACCGCGCGCACGGCGGGGTCGGCATTGGCGGCGCGCAGCGCGTCGGCCATGGCGGCGTACATGTCGACGGTGATCGCGTTCTTCTTCTCGGGGCGGGCGATCTCGATGGTGGCGACGCCGTTGAGGGTCGCTGTCTTGATGCTCATGAAATCTCCTTGTGTTCAGTGCGCCGTCAGTAGCCCGGGTGCAACCCGGGACGAGATGCCGTCGGCAGGATCCCGGGTTTCGCCCGGGCTACGGAAAGCTTGCAGCTGCGTCAAGGCGCGTTGCCACAACGAGCTCTGGAACTGGTCGCGGAAGAATCCGAAATGCCCGATGCGCCGCGCCTGCACGTCGGCCGGCGCGATGCGCTCGACACGCCGCGGCGCATTCGCGTAGCAATCCACCAGCACCTGCGTGCCGCGCTCGGTCATCAACTCGTCGTCGGTGATCGACAGCGCGACCACCGGGAAGCGCGCTGCCTCGAACTTCTCGCGCACCGGCGCGCCCTCGGCGCCGACGTGGTAGCGCGGGTTCATGCACCAGCGCCGCCACTGCATGACCACGCCGGCCGGAAGGTCGCCGACCTTGCGCAGCTTGCGGCCGGGGAAGTAGCCGAAGAGCCGGGTCGCCACCGGCACCAGCACGTGCCAGAAGTACAGCACCATGCGCCTGAGCTGCGGCGCGTTGTCGCGCCAGTAGCCGCTGCCCGCCGCCACCGACAGCAGTCCGTCGACGCGGTCGCGGTGCTTGAGCAGGCCGGGCAGCTGTGCGCCCAGGCTGTGGCCGATGAGGTACAGCGGTGCGCCGCCGCTGCGCGCCAGCGCCTCGGCGATCACGGTGTCGAAGTCGTCGGTCCAGTCGAACAGGTCGGCGCGCAGCCGCCGCAGCGAACCGCGCTGCGAGTCGCCCATGCCGCGGTAGTCGAAGCTGGCGACCAGGTAGCCCTGCTCGGACAGCCATTGGGCGAAGTGGGCGTAGTAGTCCTGCTTCACGCCCATCGCGCCGCCGATGACGACGGCCCCGCGAACGGCACCCGGCGGTGCATGGAAGCGCGCCGCGACGGGCGCGCCGCCGGTCGAGGTGAGCACACATGGCTGCATCGCTGACCCTCCTGCTGACGACTGCACGAATCGAAGGCCGCTTGTGACGGCCCGCCGGGCCGCGCGGGTGGCGGCCTGGCGTTTCTCTCTCAGACGCGCTCGAAGATGCCGGCCGCGCCCTGGCCGGTGCCGACGCACATCGTCACCATGCCGTACTTCAGGTTGTGGCGGCGCAGCGCGTGCACGACCGTGGCCGCGCGGATCGCGCCGGTCGCGCCGAGTGGGTGGCCCAGGGCGATCGCGCCGCCCATCTGGTTCACCTTGGCGGGGTCGAGGCCGATGCTGTTGATCACCGCGAGCGACTGCGCGGCGAAGGCTTCGTTCAGCTCGATCCAGTCCATGTCGGCCAGGTTGAGGCCGGCATAGCGCAGCGCCGCGGGAATGGCTTCGATCGGGCCGATGCCCATGATCTCGGGCGGCACGCCGCGCGCGGCGAAGCTGACGAAGCGCGCCAGCGGCTTCAGGTCGTACTGCTTGATCGCCTTCTCGCTGGCGAGGATCAGCGCACCGGCGCCGTCGCTGGTCTGCGAGCTGTTGCCCGCGGTGACGCTGCCCTTGGCGGCGAACACCGGCTTGAGCTTGGCCAGGCCTTCGAGCGAGGTGTCGCGGCGCGGGCCCTCGTCGAGCGAGACGGTGCGGGTCTTGGTGCCCTGCTCGCCGGTCGCGAGGTTCGGGAAGCGCTCGACCACGTCGATCGGGGTGATCTCGTCGGTGAACTCGCCGGCCGCCTGCGCCTTCAGCGCGCGCAGGTGCGACTCGAGCGCGAAGGCATCCTGCGCTTCGCGGCTGACCTTCCATTGCGCTGCGACCTTCTCGGCCGTGAGACCCATGCCGTAGGCGATGCCGACGTTCTCGTCCTTGGCGAACACCTCGGGGTTGAACGAGGGCTTGTTGCCGCCCATGGGCACGAGGCTCATCGACTCGGCGCCACCGGCGATCAGCACATCGGCCTCGCCGACGCGGATGCGGTCGGCGGCCATCTGGATGGCGGTGACGCCCGAGGCGCAGAAGCGGTTGACGGTGACGCCGCCCACCGGGTGCGGGAAGGCCAGCGCCATGGCGATGCGCGCCATGTTCATGCCCTGCTCACCCTCGGGGAAGGAGCACCCGATGATCGCGTCTTCGATGGCCTTCGGATCGAGCGAGGGCACTTGCGTCATCGCACTGCGCACCGCGGCGACCAGCAGGTCGTCGGGCCGCGTGTTCTTGAAGTACCCCCGGCCCGAGCGGCCGATGGGCGTGCGGGTGGCGGCGACGATGTAGGCGTCTTGAACTTGCTTGCTCATGTTCTGTGCTCCGATCAGTTCCGCACCGGCTTGCCGGTCTGCAGCATTCCCATGATCCGTTCCTGGGTCTTGGGGTGGTCGAGCAGCGCGCAGAAGTGCTTGCGCTCGAGCGACATCAGGTATTCCTCGCTCACCAGCGAGCCGGCGTCGACATCGCCGCCGGTCACCACGTCGGCGATCAGCGAGGAGATGTGGAAGTCGTGCTGGCTGATGAAGCCGCCGTCGCGCATGTTGGCGAGCTGGCCCTGGATGGTGGCCTTGGCGTTGCGGCCGGCCACCGGGAACAGGCGCTTGAGCGGCGGGCGGTAGCCAGCCTCGAACATCGCGCGCGCTTCCTGGCTGGCCACGTACAGCAGCTCGTCCTTGTGCGCGACGAGGGTGTCGGTGTCGAGCAGGTAGCCCAGCTTGCGCGACTCGTGCGCGCTGGTGCCCACCTTGGCCATCGCGGCGTTGGTGAAGCCGTCCTTCAGGAAGGCGAAGATGTCGGCGCCGGCGTTGCCCGCATTGGCCATCTCGGCCGCGCGGCGCGCGATGTAGGCCAGGCCGCCGCCGCCGGGGATCAGGCCCACGCCCACCTCGACCAGGCCGACGTAGCTCTCGATCGCCGCGACGCGCTTGGCCGAGTGCACCGCGATCTCGCAGCCGCCGCCCAGCGCGATGCCGCGCATGGCGGAGATCACCGGTACCTGCGCATAGCGAAGGCGCAGCATCAGGTCCTGCAGCTTCTTCTCTTCGGGGGCGATGCCCTTGCCGCCGGACTTCATGAACACCGGCATCAGCGCCTCGAGGTTGGCACCGGCGGAGAACACGTCGTCGGGCGACCAGATCACCAGCCCCTTGTACGACTGCTCGGCCAGCTCGACGGCCTTGAGCAGGCCTTCGCTCACGGTCGGGCTGATGAGGTGCAGCTTGGCGGTGATGCTGGCGATGACGACCTCGCCGTCCAGGGTCCAGACACGCACTTCGTCGTTCTTGAACAGCTCCTGGCCGGCCTTGAGCGGCGCGACCGAGCCGTCGCCGGCCAGGCTCTCGGGGAAGTGCTGGCGGGCATACACCGGCAACTGGCTGCGCGGGATGTAGCGCTTCTGCGCCGGGCTCCACGAGCCTTCGGGCGTGTGCACGCCCTCGCGGCCGTCGAACACCCACTCCGGCAGCGGCGCCTTCGACAGCGCCTTGCCCGCGTCGATGTCGGCCTTGACCCACTCGGCCACCTGCTTCCAGCCCGCCTGCTGCCACAGCTCGAACGGGCCCTGGCTCGTGCCGAAGCCCCAGCGCATCGCGAAGTCGACCTCGCGTGCGCTGTCGGCGATGTCGGCCAGGTGCACCGCGACGTAGTGGAAGCTGTTGCGCAGGATGGCCCACAGGAACTGCGCCTGCGGGTTGGTCGACTCGCGCAGCAGCTTGAGGCGCTCGGCCGGGGCCTTCTTGAGGATGCGCGCGACGAGCTCGTCGGCCTTGCCGCCGGCGGGCACGTAGTCCTTCTTCGCCGGGTCGAGGCGCAGGATGTCCTTGCCGACCTTCTTGTAGAAGCCGGCACCGCTCTTCTGGCCCAGCGCGCCGGCGTCGATCAGGGCCGACAGCACGGGCGGCGTGGCGTAGCTCGGGAAGAACGGGTCGTTGCCCAGGTTGTCCTGCAGCGTCTTGATGACGTGGGCCATGGTGTCCAGGCCCACCACGTCGGCGGTGCGGAAGGTGCCCGAGCTGGCGCGGCCGAGCTTCTTGCCGGTGAGGTCGTCGACCACGTCATAGGTCAGGCCGAAGTTCTCGGCCTCCTTGATGGTCGCCAGCATGCCGGCGATGCCCACGCGGTTGGCGATGAAGTTGGGCGTGTCCTTGGCGCGCACCACGCCCTTGCCGACGGCGCTGGTGACGAAGGCCTCGAGCTGGTCGAGGATCTCCGGCCGCGTGGTCGGCGTGGGGATCAGTTCCACCAGCGACATGTAGCGCGGCGGATTGAAGAAATGGATGCCGCAGAAGCGCGGCTTGATCTCTTCGGGCAGCACTTGCGACAGCTTGGTGATCGACAGGCCCGAGGTGTTGGACGCCACGATCGCATGCGGCGCGAGCGCCGGCGCGATGCGCTGGTACAGGTCCAGCTTCCAGTCCATGCGCTCGGCGATGGCCTCGATGACCAGGTCGCATTCCTTGAGCTTGTCGAGGTGCTCCTCGTAGTTCGCCTGCTCGATCAGCGCGGCGTCCTCGGCCACGCCCAGCGGCGCCGGCTTGAGCTTCTTGAGGTTGTCGATCGCCTTGGTGACGATGCCGTTCTTCGGGCCTTCCTTGGCCGGCAGGTCGAACAGCACCACCGGCACCTTGACGTTGACGAGGTGGGCGGCGATCTGCGCGCCCATCACGCCGGCGCCGAGCACGGCGACCTTGCGCACGGGGAATCGATTCATGGTCATTCCTTGGTTGTTGGGTTGCGCTATTCGGCGCGGATCCAGGTCTGTGTTCTGTAGAAGGGGCCGATGTAGCCGCGCATCTGCAGCTTCCTGCCCTCTTCGATGGTGCGAACACGGGCCTTGTAGACCTTGCCGTTGTTCGGGTCGGTCACGTCGCCGCCGTCCCACCATTCGGCGTCGTCGGCGCTGCGCTTGAGGTTGCGCAGGATGGTCAGCCCGACGATGGGCTTGCCCTTGCGCTCGTCGGTGCACTTGTCGCAGACCGCGTCGGGCTTGGACGTCGGATCGAGCAGCTTCTCGATCCGCCCGGTCAGCACGCCGCCGCTGTCACTGATGCGCACCAGCGACTTCTCGGTCTTGCCGTCGTCGTCGATCGTCTTCCACAGGCCCACCGGCGAGGCCTGGGCAAAGGCCATCGCGTGGGCGGCGAAGGCGAGGCCCGCGAGAAATGTCTTCAGCATGCTGCTCCTCCTGGATCGTCGTGATGACGGCGGCATTGCATCAGAACAGCGCTTCTTCGACGTCCATCAGGGGCTTGGCGCCGGCGCGCGCGGTGCGGATGAGCATCGCGGTCTCGGGCAGCAGCTTGGCGAAGTAGAAGCGCGCGGTGCCCAGCTTGGCCTGGTAGAACGGATCGCCGGAGGCGGCCTTGGCCAGCGCGACCTTGGCCATGCGGGCCCAGAAGTAGCCGAACACCAGGTGGCCGCACACCCGCAGGTAGTCGACCGCGGCGGCGCCCACCTCGTCGGGGTTCTGGAAGGCCTTCATGCCGATCTCGGTGGTGAGCTTGGTGACCTTCTCGCCCAGGTCGGCGAGCGGGTTCACGAACTCCTGCATCGCCTCGTTCACGCCCTCTTCCTCGACGAAGTCGCGCACCAGCTTGCCGAACTTCTTCAGCTTGGCGCCGTTGTCGCCCAGCACCTTGCGGCCCAGCAGGTCCAGCGACTGGATGGTGTTGGTGCCCTCGTAGATCATGTTGATGCGGGCATCGCGCACGAACTGCTCCATGCCCCACTCCTTGATGTAGCCGTGGCCGCCGAACACCTGCATGCAGTGCGAAGTGGCCAGCCAGGCGTTGTCGGTCAGGAAGGCCTTGACGATGGGCGTCGCCAGCGCGACCAGGTCGGCGGCGTCCTTGCGCTCGTCCTCGTCGGTGGACGACAGCTCCTTGTCGATCTGCAGCGCGGTCCAGATCGCGAAGGCGCGGCCGCCCTCGGCGAAGGCGCGCGCGGTGAGCAGCATCTTGCGCACGTCGGGGTGCACGATGATGGGATCGGCCGGCTTGTCGACCGCCTTCGGGCCGGACAGCGAGCGCATCTGGATGCGGTCCTTGGCGTAGGCCGCCGCGTTCTGGTAGGCCACTTCGGTCAAGCCCAGCGACTGCATGCCCACGCCCAGGCGCGCGGCGTTCATCATCACGAACATCGCCTGCAGGCCCTTGTTGGGCTGGCCCACCAGCGTGCCGATGGCGCCGTCGAGCACGATCTGCGCAGTGGCATTGCCGTGGATGCCCATCTTGTGCTCCAGGCCGCCGCAGTACAGGCCGTTGCGCGCGCCGATCTTGCCCTCGGGCGTGACCAGGTACTTGGGCACGACGAAGAGCGAGATGCCCTTGGAGCCGCTGGGAGCGTCCGGCAGGCGCGCGAGCACCAGGTGGACGATGTTCTCCGCCATGTCGTGTTCGCCGGCGGAGATGAAGATCTTGTTGCCGGTGATCTTGTACGTGCCGTCGGCCTGCGGCTCGGCCTTGGTGCGCAGGAGGCCGAGGTCGGTGCCGCAGTGCGCCTCGGTCAGGCACATCGTGCCGGTCCACTGGCCGCTCACCAGCTTGGGCAGGTAGGTCTTCTTCTGCTCGTCGGTGCCGTGGGCGTGCAGCGCCTCGTACGCGCCGTGCGACAGGCCGGGGTACATGGTCCAGGCCTGGTTGGCCGAGTTGAGCATCTCGTAGAGGCACTGGTTCACGACGATGGGCAGGCCCTGGCCGCCGAACTCCGGATCGCACGACAGCGCCGGCCAGCCGCCCTCGACGTACTGCATGTAGGCTTCCTTGAAGCCCTTGGGCGTGGTCACCTCGTGCGTGGTCTTGTCGAGCGTGCAGCCCTGTTCGTCGCCGATCCCGTTGAGAGGCGCCGTCACCTGCGAGGCGAACTTGCCGCCTTCTTCCAGCACCGCATTGATCGTGTCCGCGTCGACTTCGGCGTGCGCGGGCAATGCCTTCAGTTCGTCGACGACGCCGAAGAGCTCGTGCAGCACGAACTGCATGTCGCGCAGCGGAGGGGTGTACTGGGCCATGTGAAAGCTCCTTGAAGGAATCGAAAGCGTTGTCGGGTCAGCCGCGCGCCTTGCGCTGCGGCTTGGCGGCGGCGCGCGGGGCGCCGCTCATCAGTTGCTGGCCGGCTGGCGTGGCGTAGTAGCCGACCAGCCGTTCGAAGGCGGTGCGCACCCGCTCGAGCGCACCGGGGTTGCGCAGGAAGCGGGCGTCGTGGTGCAGGGCGAGGATGAGGCCGTGCAGCTCGAACACCATCTGCAGCGGCTCCATGTCGGGCTTGAGGTGGCCTTCCTCGACGGCAGTGCGCACCGCTCGCTCGAGCGCCGCCTGCCAGGCCTGGACCATGGTGGCCAGCGCGTCGCGCACCGGCCCGGGACGGTCGTCGAACTCGACCGCACCGCTGATGTAGATGCAGCCCGAGTCGAGCTCCATCGAGACGCGTCGCACCCAGCGCTCGAACAGCGCCTTGAGCCGGGGCAGGCCGCGCGCCTCGCGCATCGCGGGGAAGAAGACTTCCTCCTCGAACTTGGTGTGATACTCGCGCACCACCGAGATCTGCAGCTCCTCGCGCGAGCCGAAGTGGGCGAAGACGCCCGACTTGCTCATCTGCGTGACCTCGGCCAGGGCGCCGATCGACAGCCCCTCGAGCCCCATGTTGGCAGCCAGCCCGAGCGCCGCCTCGAGGATCGCGGCGCGGGTCTGCTGGCCCTTCAACAGCGTGCGCTGCGGGCCTTGCGAGTCGCGAAGTGGGGTGACGTTGTGGTCGCTCACGGGTGTCGACGCAAAAAATCGAACGATCGTTCTATTTTGCAGATTTCCGCAGGAAGGCGCACGAGGCGGCCCTGCTTTTTCTAGGCAGCCGTGCCTAGTTCGCGACAGAACGAGAGAAATCGCACGGGTTAACCCGCGACGATTTCGACAACTCCATGAATCGTGGCGCGGTTGCCGCGCCGAGCGCCCGCAAGCTGCGTGCCTATTGAGTCGGCGCCACGGATTGATTACGCTCGCAGGAAGGAGTTTTGCGCGTGGAAGTCCTTCAACTGGACGTCTCCGGACGCCCTCAATCCTGGATCTCGGCCAAGGAAGCTGCCTGCATCTACGCCAGCGACGGCGTGGCATGGACGCTGGGCGACGCCTTCTACGTGCTGCGTGGGGGCATGCAGCGGCGCACGGGTCTGCAATCGCGCATCGAAGTCCATCCCATCATTGCGGTGCGCGGCGCCGTCCCCAGCCGCGCATGGCGGCAGACGCCCGCGCTGTCCAACCCCAAGCTCTTCGCGCGCGACCGCCACTTCTGCGCCTATTGCGGCGGTCATTTCCACCTCGAGGACCTGACCCGCGAGCACATCACGCCCACCTCGCGCGGCGGGCGAGACACCTGGATGAACTGCATCACCGCCTGCCGGCCCTGCAACGGCCGCAAGGGCAACCGCCTTCCGGAAGAGGCGCACATGTCGCTGCTGTTCCTGCCCTACGTGCCCAACCTGCACGAAGACATGATCCTGCGCGGCCGCCGCATCCTCGCCGACCAGATGGAGTTCCTGCTCGCCAGCGTGCCGCGCCACAGCCGACTGCACGGCTGAGTAAGCCGCCTTTCCGAATCTTTACAAGCCGCCAGGAACTTCCGTCGTGCCGAGGTGTTCAATATCCGGTTACGCGCGTCAACCCGGCGCGCCCGCGAACCGTTCGCCGAACACCGTCCCTGAGGAGTCGACCATGAAGAGAGCCCTAGCCGCCCTGGCCGTTGCCGCGCTGGCTGCCTGCACCACCACCAGCCCCGACGTGATCCAGAAAGGCGATGCGCAGCGCCTGTCGCAGGTGCAGGACGGGACGGTGCTGTCGATCCGGCCGGTCGTCGTCGAAGGCAGCCAGAGCGGTGTCGGCGCCGCAGCCGGCGGTGTCGCGGGCGGCGTGGCCGGCTCGACCGTCGGTGGCCGCCGCGAAGGTGCCGTGGTGGGTGTGCTGGGTGCGGTGGCCGGTGCCGTCGTCGGCAATGCGGTCGAGCGCATGAGCACCCGCGAGGAAGCGGTCGAGATCCTGGTCCAGCTGAAGAACGGCGAGCGCCGCGCCATCGTCCAGGCCAAGGGCAACGAGACCCTGCAGCCCGGCGATGCCGTCATCCTGGTGTCGACCGGCGGCAAGACCCGCGTGTCGCGGGCGCCCGTCGTGGTGCCCTCCGGCTCGAAGAGCTGAGGCCCTTCTCCCACATGAAAAGCGCGCCGAGGCGCGCTTTTTTCATGCCCCGAGCACGAGGTGCTGTCCGTGCACCGCCGCGGCGGCGTCGGACGCCAGGTAGCCGATGCTGCGCGCCGCCACCGCCGTGGGCACCCAGGCCGATCGATCGGCGTCGGGCATGGACTGCCGATTCGCGGGCGTGTCCATGATGGTCGGCGCGACGCTGTTGACGTTGATGCCCTTGCCGCGCACCTCCTGAGACAGGGCCTCGACCAGCCGCTGCAGCGCGCTCTTGGACGCGCAGTAGGCCGCCATCTGCGCCAGCCCGCGTTCGGCCGAGCGCGCCGACACCGCCACGACCTTGCCGGCGCCGCGCTCCAGCATGGCGGGAACGAAGGCCTTGGTGACCGCGACGAAGGACCACGCATTGAGGTTCATCATGCGGTCCCACGCGGCGCGCGACAGGCCATGCACCGGCTCGCCCATCTCGAAGCCGCCGGCCACGTGGACCACCACGTCGATGCGCCCCACCGACGCCTCGATGCGCTGGGCTGCGTCGGCCATGCTTTCGTCCGAGCTCACGTCGGCCGCCAGCAGCAGGTGCGGCGCGGCATCGGCCCGTCCCTGGAAGACCTGGCGCAATCGATCCAGGCCCTGGTCGATCAGCGCGAGCCGCGCGCCCTCGTCGAGAAAGTGCTGTGCCACGGCCTGGCCGAGGGCGCCCGCGGCGCCGGTGATGACGATGCCGCGCGAAGTGGTGGTGCTGTTCATCCGGCGATTCTGCGTCAGTTCGTCGCGCTCCCCTTCGACGCGTAGCGAGGCGACTCGAGCGAGCGCAGCAGCGCCTGGAACTCGGGCGAATCGCGCAGCGCCTGGCGGCCGGCGGCGATGAGCCGGGTGACGTCCTCGTCGCCGATGGTGAAGGCGGTGGGCACGTGCAGCAGCAGTCGCCGCAGGCCTTCTTCCTTCAGGTCGCCCAGGCTGACATGGATCACGTGCACCTGCGAGTCGGGCGCGAAGGGGCTGTCGCGATCGCCGGCGCGCGAGTCGATCTCGCGCTGCCACTGGTCGATGGTGTGCTGCAGCACCACCAGCGTCTCGCGGGTCGCGCGGGCGCCGCTGCCGAACAGCATCGCGTCGAGCACCTGCATCGTCGACGGCGTGCGGTCGCTCAGGTCGATGCGGTAGCCCGGCTCGCGCTCGGAGTTGACGGCGATCACGAACAGCTTGCGCACCGCGTGGGCCGGCAGCTCGCCCGGCCCGCGCGTGATGCCGCCGCGCGCGGCCGCGACGTCGATCGCGCGGCGCAGCCCCAGGTTGTCGGCCACGCCGCCGTCGACCAGGTGGATGTAGGGCCGCCGCTCGGCGTCGAGGTAGCTTTGCGCCTGCTGCAGCAGCAGCGTCGATTGGTGGCCGTGCGAGCCGACCAGCGATTCCAGCGGCGGCATCGCCCGCGGGCAATGTCCGGCGTGGTTGTGCAAGGTCATGGGCGCGAGCAGCATGGGGACCGCCGACGACGCCGCCACCGCGAACGACAGCGGCACGCTGGACAGGTCCGAGCAGATGAGCGCGAATTGCTCGGGCGAGAACTCGAACGCCATCCCCAGCGACAAGTCGGTGGCCGTCACCTTGAGCTGCGGTCCGGCGTGATCGGCCAGGTCGCCGAAGGTCTTGCCTTCGAACAGCTCGTCCAGACGCTGCGCCAGCACATGCCCGCGGCCGAACCACGGCGAACCCAGGCGAGGCAGGTTGTCGGGCCGCAGCGAGCGGTAGATCAGCGAGCGCTGGAAATCCTGGCGCAGGAACTCGCGCTCGAAGCGGGTGAAGGTCGCGTCGCCGAACGCCGCGTAGTAGGCGGCGATGATGCTGCCGCCGGACACGCCGCTCACGATGTCGACCTCGTCCATCAGCGTGGTCGTGCGGCCCTCCCAGGTGATGGTGGTGGCCTTGAGCTCGAGCATCACGCCGTAGCCGAAGGCCGCCGCCCGCGCGCCGCCGCCCGACAGCGCGACCCCGCCGAACAGCGACAGGCGCTCGGCGGCCATGGACTGGACCGGGTCGCGCGCCGGCGCGGCCGAGGCCGGCAGCGGCGCATTGGTCCACGGCCGGGTGGTCGAACAGCCGCCCAGCAGCAAGGCCAGGCACAGCAGCAGGACCCGCATCGCGGCCTCAGACCAGCAGTCCGCCCAGCGTGGTGATGACCACCCACGAGCCGACGGCGACCAGCGCGGCCAGGGCCGTGATGAAGCGCGGCGCGACCATCACAGGCACTCCGCCGGCAGCTGCAAGCGCTGGGGGCGGCGCCGCCGGTCCGCGCTCACCACCAGGCGGGTGCGCGCGATGGCCTGCACCAGGGTCAGGCCGTTGCGGTCCAGGCGCAGGCTGTCGCCGTTGCCGACGAACAGGTCGCGCTCGTCGCCGTCCTGCGTGACCCAAAGCATGCCGTCGAACACGGCGATGTCGTGGCCGCAACCATCTTCGATGCGCAGGATCTCGCCGCGGCCGAGCTCGGTCAGCGAGGATTGGCGGAAGGTTTCCATGTGCGTCTCCATCTAGGGCTTGCTGTGTGCACATGGTCGGCGGGCGCCGTTGCGACGGGGTTTCAGCGCCCCGCAACGCCATTTCAGTTGCAACCCTCAGCGGCGCAGCGCGCTCGCCAGGCTGCGCGCGATGTCGCGCATCACGATGGGCTTGGACAGCACCTCCCGCACACCGGCCTCGCGCGCACGCACCGACAGCGCCGGCGTCACGTAGCCGCTCATCAGCACGATGGGGATGTCGGCGCGGATGCTGCGGATCTCGCGAGCCAGCTCGGAACCGGTCATCTCGGGCATGGACTCGTCCGACAGCACGGCGCTGAAGCGCTGCGGCGTGCTGCGAAAGCTCGCCAGCGCCGCCGCGCTCGATGCGAACCCCACCGGCTCGTAGCCCAGCTCGGCCATCATCTCCTCGCCCAGCCGCACCAGGGCTTCCTCGTCGTCGACGATGAGCACCGTCTCGCCGTCGCCCAGCTGCAGCGGCTCCTCGACCGAGGTTGCCGCCACCAGCGAGCGCTGCCAGGGCAGCCACACGGTGAAGGCCGAGCCCTCGCCCATGCGGCTCTCGACCTCGATGCCGCCGCCCAGGTCGGTGACGATGCCATGCACCAGCGACAACCCCAGCCCGGTCCCCACGCCGACTTCCTTGGTCGTGAAGAACGGGTCGAAGATGCGCTCCAGCACCTGCGGCGCGATGCCCATGCCGGTGTCGCGCACGACCAGCCGGAGGTAGTCGCCGGCCGGCAGGCAGCTGGTCGACACCGTGCGCGGCGCTTGCAGCACCTCGGTACCGACGCGCACGACCATCGTGCCGGACGACTTCATCGCCTGCACGGCGTTGGCGCACAGGTTCATCACCACCTGGTGGATCTGCGTCGGGTCGCCCAGCAGCGCGGCGTCGCCGGCCTCCAGGCTGCGCTCCAGGGTCACGCCCTGCGGTAGCGAGGCCTGGACGAGGTCCAGCGCCTCGCCCACCACCGACTGCACGTGGACCGGCACGCGCTCGCCCACGCCGCTGCGGCTGAAGGCGAGGATGCGCTCGACCAGCGACTTGGCGCGCAAGCCGGCCGCCTGCGCGGCGTCGATGTGGCGGCGCAGCGCCGTGCCTTCGGCCGCGCCCTTCTGCGCCATCTCGCCGTAGCCGAGGATGGCTGCCAGGATGTTGTTGAAGTCGTGCGCGATGCCGCCCGCCAGCGTGCCGATGGCCTCGAGCTTCTGCGCCTGGCGCAGCTGGACCTCGAGGCGCTCGCGCTCGGCCTCGGCGTGGCGGCGCCGGCTGATGTCCTCCATCGAGCCGGCCATGCGATGCGGCTTTCCGCCGTCGTCGCGCACCGCGATGCCGCGCTGCCGGTACCAGTGCCACTCGCCCGACGGATGCCAGAGGCGGTATTCGATCTCGAATGTCGGCGTCACGCCGCGCAGGTGCGCGCCGATCGCCCTGCGGACCTGGGCGCGGTCCTCGGGGTGGTAGTGGGTGAGCGCGATCCAGTCGCGGCGTGCGCGCAGCGGCTCGCCCGGGTCCAGCCCCATCAGGGTCTGCGCGCGCTGCGACAGGAACAGCATGTCGTGCTTCAGGTCCCAGTCCCACAGCCCTTCGTTCGAGCCCGCCACGGCCAGCTGGTAGCGCTCCTCCGACTGGCGCAGCGCCCGCTCGATTCGCATGTGCGCCTCCTCGGCGCCGCGGCGCGCATCGACGTCGCTCACCGAGCCTGCCATGCGCACCGGCCGGCTGCTGCCGTTGCGCACCGCCACGCCGCGCACCCGCACCCAGCGATAGTGGCCATCGGGCTGGCGCACCCGAAACTCCTGCTCGTAGGCCGCGGTGTGACCGGCCATGTGCTCATCGAGCGCCTGCCACCGTCGAGCCTCGTCGTCGGGATGGACGTGGACCTGCTGGAACCAGGCTGTCGCCTCCTCGGTCTCGGGGCCGGGCACCATGCCGAGGATCTCGCGGGCACGGGCCGAGGCGAACATGGTGCCGCCGACGTGGTCCCAGTCCCAGATACCGTCGTCCGAGCCCTGGACCGCCAGGGCGAAGCGCTCCTTGGCGGCCTCGAGCGAGCGGCTGCTGGCATCCAGGCGCGAGAACTGGCGCATCGCGAAGGCCATCATCACCGCCGCCAGCGCCGCCAGCGCCAGCGTGCGCGCGGCCGAGCCCAGAGCCTGCTGGCGCCATGGCGCGAGCGCGATGTCGGCGTCGCGGGTGACGACCACCGCGAGCGGATAGTCCGGCACCACCTGCACCGCGGCGTAGCGATCGACGCCGTCGATCGGGCTCACCCTGTGCAGCGGCTCGCCGCGCCCCGCGCCGTTCGCTGCGAGCAGGTCGTCGAGCAGCGGGAAGCGCTGCCCGAGCGCCGACTCCGCCGGCGGGTGCCGCGCGAGCAGCGTGCCGTTGCGGTGCATCAGCGTGGTCTTGGTGCCGGGATCGAGCTGGATGTCGCGGAAGAAGGTCTGGAAATAGTCGACCCGTCCGCGCGCGGCCACGCCGCCGGCGAAGGCGCCGGTCGCCGAGGTCAGCCGCCGCACCACCGGGAACACCCATTCGCCGTCGATGCCGCGCGTGGTGCCCGCCACCAGCAGGCGTGCGTTGCCGTCGTCGCGCAGGACGGGGAACAGCGGGTGCGAGGCCACGTTCACGCCGGGCGGCGGCAGCGGCATGAAGGAGTTGGCGCGCGGCGTGCCGTCGGCGTCGAACAGGATCAGGCCGTTGATCTGCACCAGCCCGATGGCCTGCTCGCGCAGGTAGTCGCGCAGCTCGGTCGAGTCCATGCCGTCCAGCCGGCCCTGCCGGTGCTGCTCCTCGATGTGGCGCAGCACCACGTCGACCGCCTGCACGCTGCGCGCCGTCTGCTCGGCGATGATGCGCGCCTGCGTCACCAGCTCGCGACCGGTCTGGGCCACGGCCTCGCGGTGCGTGCGCACCATGTCGAACACCGCCATCGCGACGATGGCGGCGATGAAGATCGCCCCCAGCCAGGGAACGGCGCGCCGCATCGAGCGCTGCGGGCGCCACGACGCGAGCGTCGCCGCGAGTTTCACGACGCGGCCCGTCCCAGCCGGCGAACGGCCGACACCAGCGCGTCGCGGCGCAGCGGCTTGGGCAGCACGCCGGCCACGCCCAGCGAGCGGGCGACCTCGCCGCTCACGTCGATGCCCGAATGGAAGGTGGCCGACATCGCCAGCACCGGCGTGCCGGCATGGCGGGCGGCGAGCTCGCGCAGCACGTCCGACGGGGGTCGGCGCGGATAGGGCACGTCGACCACGATGAGCGCGTAGCCGTCGCGGTCAGCGTCGGCGCACACGCGCCAGCCGGCCTGGGCGAGCCACTCGTCGAGCAAGGCAAAAGTGGCCGGGTCGGCGCCCACGATGAGCACCCGGTGGACGCTCATGCGCCCGCGCGCCGGGCGCGCGCGCGTGAGGGGCTGCGGGAAAGGCGCATCGAGAACTCCATGTGATTCGCGGTGCGTCATTGCGCCGCCGCGCGGTTGCAGTCCCATGTCAGCCCGGCCGGGCGGCGATTACATCTGCAATGTCCCCGGGCCGTCCTGGGGCTGTCGCCGCGCTGCGGTGATTGCTACGATCCGTGGATGAGCTCCGGGCCCGCGGAGCCCGCGAGGGGGACACGCCATGGAAGTCGTAGCGAACCTGCAGCCGCACGTGCTGGCACTCGACGATGACCCGTCCATCCGCGAGCTCATCGCCGACTACCTCACCGAGAACGAGCTGCGCGTGACCACCGTCGCCAACGGCCGCGCCCTGGCCGACGTGATGGCGCGCGAGACCGTCGACATGGTCATCCTCGACCTGCGCCTGCCGGGCGAAGACGGCATGCAGATCGCCCGCCGGCTGCGCGAGGAGTCGAGCATTCCCATCCTCATGCTCACCGGCCGCGTCGAGGAGGCCGACCGCGTGATGGGCCTGGAGCTTGGCGCCGACGACTACCTCACCAAGCCGTTCAGCCCGCGCGAGCTGCTGGCCCGCATCCGCGCCCAGCTGCGCCGCGCCAAGGCCCAGTCCACCGTCGCCGACACCATCTCGAAGGTGCGCGGCTACCGCTTCGGGGCCTGGGAGCTGAACGTCGGCCTGCGCAAGCTGAAGTCGTCGGCGGGACAGGCGGTGGAGCTGACCAACGGGGAGTTCAGCCTGCTCACGGCCTTCCTCTCGGCACCGCAGCGCGTGCTGACGCGCGATCAGCTGCTCGAGCTGTCAAGGCTGCACAACGCCGAGGTGTACGACCGGTCCATCGACGTGCAGATCCTGCGTCTGCGGCGCAAGATCGAGGTGGATCCGGCGCATCCGGAGTACATCCGGACGGAGCGGGGTGCGGGCTATCTGTTCGACGCGGAAGTCGCGGTGTTGAAGTAGCCCGGGTGCAACCCGGGTTGCACCCGGGCTACCGCAGCACCACCCACGCCGGGGCGTGATCGCTCGGCTTGTCGCGCCCACGCACCTCGCGGTCCACGCCGGCGCTGTCCAGCCGTGCAGCCGCCGGCGCATTGAGCAGCAGATGGTCGATGCGCAACCCGGCATTGCGCTCCCAGCGGTTCCTGAAGTAGTCCCAGAACGTGTACATCGGCGCACCGGCATGCAGCTTCAGGATGGCATCGGTCCAGCCTTGTGCGAGCAGGCGTTGCCAGGCGTCCCGGGTTTGCGGCTGCAGCAGCGCATCGTTGAGCCACGACTTGGCCGAATAGATGTCGCCCACGTCGTTGGTCGGCACGACGTTGTAGTCGCCCACCAGCAGCACGGGATCGGGCCGGCTGCACAGCTCGGCCGCATGCTGGATGAGGCGCTCGAACCACGCCAGCTTGTAGTCGAACTTCGGGCCGGGCTGCGGATTGCCATTGGGCAGGTAGATCGACGCCACCGTGAGCCCGCCGGCCTGCGCCTCGAGGTAGCGGCTGTGGGTGTCGTCCGGGTCGCCCGGCAGTCCGCGGCGGATATCCTGCGGCGGGGCGCCGCGGGCGAGCACCGCCACGCCGTTGAAGCCCTTCTGGCCATGCCACACCGCGCCGTATCCGGCCTCCTGGAAGGCCTGCTCGGGGAAGGTGGCGTCGGAGGTCTTGAGCTCCTGCAGGCAGGCGATGTCGGGCCGGGACTCGGCCAGCCACTCGAGCACCCGGGGCAGGCGGCTGGTGATGCCGTTGACGTTGAAGGTCGCGATTTTCATGCGGGGCATCGTAAACCCCTGCCCCGCTCGCGGCTTGGCCTCATGCGCTGGAATCCGGAATGAGCCCCGCGGGAGCACCGAGCATGAAACTCACCCCCGACCAGGTCGCCGCCTTCGAGCGCGACGGCTACCTCTTTTTTCCCGCCCTGTTCTCGCCGCGCGAGGTGCAGGTGCTGCTCGACGCGGTGCCCGCGCTGTACGAGCGGCGCGAGGCGATCAACGTGCGCGAGAAGGGCTCGGACGCGGTGCGGACGAACTTCGCCGCGCACCTGTACAGCGCGCCTTTCGCGCGGCTGGCGCGCCACCCGCGCATGGTCGAGCCGGTGCAGCAGCTCCTGGGCGAGGCGCTGTACATGCACCAGTTCAAGATCAACGGGAAGATGGCCTTCGAGGGCGACGTCTGGCAGTGGCACCAGGACTACGGCACCTGGCGCAACGACGACCTCATGCCCGGACCGCGGGCGATGAACGTCGCCATCTTCCTCGACGAGGTCGACGCCTTCAACGGGCCGCTGATGTTCATCCCGGGCAGCCACCGCCGCGGCGTCATCGACGCCCGCCACGACACCACGACCACGAGCTACCCGCTGTGGACCATCGATCACGCGCTCATCGCGCAGCTGGTCGAGCGCGCCGGCGGCCGGGCGGGCGGGATGGTCTCGCCGCTGGGTCCGGCGGGCTCGATGATCCTGTTCCATTCCTGCCTGGTGCACGCCTCCGGCAGCAACCTCTCGCCGTGGAACCGGGTGAGCGTGTACCTGAGCCTGTGCGCGGTCGGCAACCACATCCGGCGCCATCAGCGCCCCGAGTACATCGCCCACCGCGACTTCACGCCCATCGAGTGCCTGCGCGACGACTGCCTGCTCGCCGCGCCGCCGGTCGAGCTGCCATGGCGCGACGGCGTGCCGGCGAGCGCCTTCGTCACGTCCTGCGAACCGCTGAAGGAAACGACATGAGCCTGCACGCGCAACTCCAGAAGCGCGCCGCCGAAGGCCGGCCGATCCGCGTCGGCCTCATCGGTGCCGGCAAGTTCGGCTCGATGTACCTGGCGCAGGTCTCGCGCATCCCCGGCATGCACCTGGCCGGCATCGCCGACCTGTCGCCCGACGCCGCGCGGCGCAACCTCGCGCGAGTGGGCTGGCCGGCCGAGCGCGCAACGGCCGCCTCGCTCGACGAGGCGATCCGCCACGGCAGCACCCACGTCGGCGAGGACTGGACCGCGCTGGTTCGCCACCCCGCGATCGACGTGATCGTGGAGTGCACCGGCCATCCCATTGCCGCGGTCGAACATTGCCTCGAGGCCTTTCGCCACGCCAAGCCGGTGGTCAACGTGACGGTCGAGGCCGACGCCTTCTGCGGCCCGCTGCTGGCGCGCCGCGCCGCCGAGGCCGGTGTCGTCTATTCGCTGGCCTTCGGCGACCAGCCCGCGCTCATCTGCGACCTCGTCGACTGGGCACGCACCTGCGGCTTCCCGGTCGTCGCCGCGGGCCGCGGCCACAAGTGGCTGCCGCACTTCTGCGAATCGACGCCCGAGACCGTCTGGGGCCACTACGGCCTCACGCCGGAGCAGGCCGAGCGCGGCGGGCTGAATCCGAAGATGTTCAACAGCTTCCTCGACGGCTCCAAGCCGTCCATCGAATCCACCGCCGTCGCCAACGCGACCGGCCTGGGCGTGCCGAGCGACGGCCTGCGCTACCCGCCGGCCAGCATCGCCGACATCCCCTGCGTCACGCGGCCGATCGACGAAGGCGGCGTGCTCGAGCGCAAGGGCATGGTGGAGGTGATCTCCTCGCTCGAGCTCGACGGCCGTCCGATCCCGTACGACATCCGCATGGGCGTTTGGGTCACGGTGGAGGGCGAGACCGACTACATCCGCCACTGCTTCGAGGAATACAACGCCCACACCGACCCGAGCGGGCGCTACTTCACGCTCTACAAGCGCTGGCACTTGATCGGGCTGGAGGTCGGCGTGTCGGTAGCAAGCGTGGCGCTGCGCGGCGAGCCGACCGGCGTCGCCACGGCCTGGAATGCGGACGTGGTGGCCACCGCGAAGCGCGACCTGCGGCCGGGCGATCGCCTGGACGGGGAAGGCGGCACCACGGTGTGGGGCAAGCTGCTGCCTGCTGCCACATCGGCGGCGATGGGTGGACTGCCGCTCGGCCTCGCGCACGACGTGAAGGTCGTGCGCGAGGTGAAGAAGGGGCGCAGCCTCGCGTGGTCCGACGTGGCGATGGACACGACGACCCTGGCCTGTCGGACGCGGCGGGCGATGGAGGACGCGTTCGTCCCCCAGCAGCCCGTCGATCAGCTCACGGCCGCACGCGGCTGATCCGCGTGTACCAGTTCCCCAGGCTGATCCGCGTCCCCCCGCAGCTGCCGAACGCGCTGAAGTTCGCATACTCGGCGAAGGTGCAGGTCTGCCCGATGTACTCGGAAGCGATCCAGAAGTCGTCGCCGTCGACCGCCGCGGCGCCGTAGTCGCCCCACCGGGCGACGTCGCCGTCGAAGGCGGCGTAGCCGCTGAAGCCGTCGTCGGGCCCCTTGCCGGCCGCCGCGGTGCGCACCGGCCCCTGGTGGCCGAAGCGGCCCAGTTGCACGAAGGCGGCCGACGGGAACTCGTCGCGACCGAGCAGCGTGAAGGCAATGATCCCGCGCCCGTCGGCCAGCGCGGCGATGGCCGGGTAGGTGACGTCGTTGCCGCGCACCGCGATCCTGCCCTGCATGTCGAGCAGCGCGAACAGCGAGCCGAAGAACGAGAACGGCCGGACCGCGAAGTACGCGATGCCCGCCCGCTGCTCGCCGCCCACCTGGACCGCCGTGTCGAGCGCGCCGTACAGCCGCCCGCCGGTATAGAAGACCTGCTGCATGCGCGAGTCGTTGGAGTCGACCGGCTCGGGCGCGACGGCGGGCGGCGGCTTCTCGTCGAAGAACACCGTCCAGCATCCCGTGCCGAAGGGCGTGACCAGGCTGTCGTCGTTCAGGCAGTCGGCCAGCGGCGTGGGGCCGCTCTTCTGCGTCGCCGGCGGCGGCACGCTGTAGCGGTGCACCCGCACCGTCGTGTCGGTGACCGTGAGATCGGGACTGTTGGTGTCGAGCGAGCGGGTGTTGCCAATGGCCCAGACGCGCAGGCGGTTGTCCGTCCCCGAATCGTTGAACACCGCCACCGAGCTCATCAGGTACTCGGTGCCGCGGTTCTCGCGCGAGAAGTCGCCGGCGGGCGACACCGCCGGCCACACGGTGAAGCCGGGGTTGCCGTCGAGCAGATGGTCGAGAGTGTCGATCTGCACCAGCGTCACCGACACCGCACCGCCAACCAGGTCCTTCTTAGACAGCGCATAGAGCTGCGCCGAGTTGAAGCCGCCGCTGAACGGAAACTCGTTGGTCGTGAGGTAGACGCCGTGCGCATCGACCCCGATGTGCGGATAGTCGCCCAGGCAGGGGCAATTCGCATGGGCGGGCGTGCCCTGCGTGCCGTCGTCCTGCACGGGGATGCGGTAGATGGTCCACGAGCCACGCGGATCGTCGCTGGTGCTCACCGCGAGATCCAGGTGGTTCACGCCGGTGAAGTCGCCGGTGGCCGGCTCGACCTCGATCGTGAGGATCACGTGGAAGAAGCGCCGCGTGCTCGGGTCGTAGTAGCAGCTCGGGTCGGTGAGCGACGGGCCGAAGGTCAAGGTGGTGCGATCGATGGCCGGCGCGTAGCCGTAGAAGGTGTTGAGCGAGGTCACGCCGGTGAGCGGATTGCCGCGCCGGTCGAAGACCCGGATCGCGTCGTTCACCGACTCGACGACGAAGCCGTTGCCCACGCACAGGCCCTGGTCGGGCGGCTCGACGGAGAACGCATTGCCCCCGTCGGCCAGGCGCGAGTCGCGCATGGTCAGGCCGTCGAAGCTCCTGCGCAGCGCATCGCCCCCTTGCGCGCGCTCGACCTCGAGCGCGAATTCGCCCGGGCCGCGCGCCTTGGCGATGCTGCGGTTGACCATGCGGTTGCGCGCGATCCGCGGCTTGGCGAGCGTCGTCGCGGCCTCCGCCCGCGGGCCGTCCTGGAGATCGGCCTTGGCCAGCGTCGGCGACAGCTCGGGCAACTGCACGCCGTCGACGCCGGTGGTGGAGGACCTGAACTGGGCCACCCCGGCGCTCGGGATGGTTCGCACGACAGGCGCCGCGTGTGGCGCGGTCATGCACGACATGCCAAGGGAGAACAAGGTGGCGACGAGCCACCGGTCAGATGCACGCATCGCGATCCCTTTCCAGCGGTTGGACGCTCGGTGGCGATGGTGCATTGCCACCCGGGCGGATGACAGAGCGGCGAAAGGTACGCCCGAAGGGCCGTGCCTGTAAAGGCATCACCCCTGCGTCGATAGAGCCAGCGCATCGCCGCCGAGGACCGGTGGTCGGTCCTGCGGCGGCTGCGCGACGATGCGGTGCGGGTCGGCGGCTGATGCGTCAGCAGACTGTTGAAATTCTTCAACGCAGAGGCGCTGAAGGCGCCGAGGACCGCAGAGACAGCCAGCTGACTGCTCTGCGGTCCTCTGCGATCTCCGCGTCTCTGCGTTGATGGAGTTGTTTTTCAACAGCCTGTCAGGGCCCCGGGGTGATGTCGAAGGGCGCGGTGCTGGTGTCGATCGTTTGCAGGAATTGCACGATGTCGGCCAGCTTGCCCGCGTCGTCGAACGGATCGATCGCGCCCACCGGCAGCCCCGAGGTGCGGTGCTTCCTGAGCGTCATCACGTCCAGCAGCGTCGGCGCCGAGCCGTTGTGCAGGTACGGCGCGAGGGCGAAGGTGCCGAGCAGCGAGGGCGGGTTGAAGCCCAGGGCACCGGCACCGGGCGTGCCGTTCTGCTTGATCTCGTTGAGGTCGGTGGCGATGAAGGTGCCCACGTCGCGCAGCACGTCGAAGGTGACCGGCACGCCCTGGTCGAGCGAGATGGTCGGCTGCGCCGGCAGGCGGTTGAAGCGCCCCGAGGCCCAGCCCGGCCCGCCGTGGCAGGACGCGCAGTTCGCGTCGGCGAAGAGCTGCCTGCCGCGCCCGATCTTCAGGCCCAGCGCGGTGCCGGCGGGCTCGGCGGCCAGCGGCGAGCGCGGGGTGCCGATGCCCGTGGCGACGTAGAACGCGAGCGCATCGAGCTGCGCGCTGCGGCCCGCGTTCTTCACGTCCAGCGGCGGCTTGCTGCCGCCGGGGCCGGCGCCGTTCGCGCCACCGGCGGTGTTGCCGGCGGCATCGACGATCAGCCCGAGGCCGCCCGACACGTCGAGGATGTTGTTCTGGAAGTCCTGCACCTCGTTGTTGATTGCCGAGTGGTTGAGCAGCTTGATGTCGTTCGCGTCCTTCGGGTTGAAGGTGGCGTGCAGCGACGAGGTCCGGCGCAGCCCGCTGCCGAAGACCCAGGCGACGTTGTCGGTGCGGCCGAAGCCGTGGCAGGCATGGCAGGAGCTCCAGCCTTCGCTCGACAGGCGCGCCGGGAAGCGCTGGACCACGCCCGACAGGTCCGCCGAGGACAGGCCCGGCAGGTCCACGCCGGTCGAGCTGTCGAACACCGCCTTGCCGATCAGGCGCTTCGCCTCGTCGGTGCCCGCCTGCGGCAGGGACGCGGTCGCAACGGTGGCGATGACCTGCTCGGTCGCCAGGTCGATCACCGACACGTTGCGCGAGTTCTCGTTGGCGACATAGGCGCGCGTGTCGGTCGAATCGATGACGATGCCGCGCGGGCCCTGCCCGACGAGGATGCGCACGATCGCGCCCGGATCGGTGGCGGCCTTGGGCGCGTTGATGCTCGGCGTGCCGTCGGCATCGAGCACCACCTTGACGACCACGTTGGACGACATCGAGACGGCGTAGCCCTCGGCGGCATGCGCCTTGAACGCGACCGCCCACGGCACGGCGAGGAACAGGCGCTTGCGCTCGTCCGCCGGGTCGCCCACCTCGAAGTTGATGCCGCGGTTCATGTTGAGCGTCTGCGCCGCGCCGCCGGCCGTGCCCTCGGCATCGGTGGTGGTGTCGAGCACCGACAGGCAGGACTGCACGTTGACGTTGAAGCGCACCGGCCCGTCGGGCGAGGCGCAGGTGTTGGGCAGGTAGGCGCGGTCGCCCTTGATCGCCACCGACTGCATCATGTTCGGGAAGGCGCCGGTGACGACGTCGAACACCGGCTTGCCCGCGGCGTCGGTCTTGGGGGCGAGCTTCTTCAGCGCCGAGCCGTTCGACTTGAAGCCGGTGTCGGCCAAGGGGTTCAGCACCGCCTGCTTGATCACCGTGTCGGTGCCGGCCGAGATCACCGCGACATGGCCTTCCTTGTAGTCGTCGGCCCCGATCAGCACGCCGGCGCGGTCGACGCCGAAGAACTGCGTGACGTAGACCTTCTCGTCGTCGTCGTTCGCGTCGCCGTTGTTGGTGATCGCCACCCCGCGCGGCTCCTGGCCGACGCCGGTGATGGTGCGCAGCACCTGGTAGCTCGCGGCGTCGACCACCGAGACGGTGTTCGAGCGCGCATTGGCGACATACAGGCGGCGGCCGTTGGGCGTGAACGCCAGGCCGTAGGGCTCGGTGCCGACCTTCACCGTCGTGATGCGGGCATAGGGCGCGGCGCTCGCGTCGAGCACGGTCAGCGTGTCGTCGCCCGCGTTGGCGACGACCACGCGCTTGCCGTCCGGCGAGACCGCCAGGTTGCGCGGCTCCTTGCCGACGGCGATCTCGGCGATCAGCTGGTGGGCGCCGCTGGCGACGTTCAGTGCCGCGACAGTGTTGGTTTCCGGGTTGGCGACCCAGACGGTCTTGTCGTCGGGGCTGATCTGGATCGGTCCCGAGCTCTGCGGGCCGGGCGCCGTCACCGCCGGTGCGGGCGGCGGCGCCGGCGGGGGCGGCGGCGGGTTGTCGCCGTAGCCTCCGCCGCCACCGCAGGCGGACAGGGTCAGGCACGCCGCGAAGGCGGCAGCGAATGCGGCGCGAGCGCGCCGGCGCGAGGGGATGAACGGGTCCATGCAGGTCCTCCGGTTGGCCATGCGGGGAGATACGAGGGCATGGCGCCGGAGCGACGCAGCGCATCCCACGTTCATAGGAGGTGGCCGCGACGAGCAGGTCGCAAGCGCACAATCGCACCGCATCGACAGGAGGGGGAATGACCGACGACGACGATGACGTGCGAGCGCTCGAGAGCCGCCTGGCCGCCGCCGAGCGGGGCGACGTCGCGGCCACCGCGGCCCTGTTCACCACGCTGTACCGCGAGCTGCACCAGATGGCACGGCGGCAGCTGCGCGCCAACGCCTCCAACGCCACGCTGGGCGTGACCACGCTGCTGCACGAGGCCTACCTCGACCTGAGCCAGCGCGGCCTGCACTTTCCGGATCGCGCCCGCTTCTTCGCCTACGCCGCGCGGGCCATGCGCGGACTGATCATCGACTACGTGCGCGAGCGCCGCGCCATCAAGCGCGGCGGCGAGTTCCACCTGACCTCGCTGGACACCACCCTCGCCGACGCCTTGCCGCAGGTCGACGAGCTGGGGCCGCTGGGCCAGGCGCTCGACGCCCTCGCGAGCACCGATCCGGCCCTGGCCGAGGTGGTCGAGCTGAAGTTCTTCTGCGGCTTCGGCTTCGCCGAGATCGCCGCGATGCGCGGTGTGTCGGAACGCACCGTGCAGCGCGACTGGCGCAAGGCGCGCATGTATCTCCATCGCAGCATCCTTGACGAGAACTGACGTGCACCCGGTCCATCCCGCCCGCTGGCACGAGGTCTCGGCCCAGCTCGACGAGCTGCTCGAGCTCGACGAGCCCGAGCGCGCCGAGCGGCTGGCGCAGATGCGCGACGCCGACCCGGCGCTGGCCGACGAGCTGGCCGCGCTGCTCGCGCAGCAGACGGGGATGGACCGCGAAGGCTTCCTCGAAGGGACCGCCCTCGGCCGGCTCGACGAGGCGCTGGCGGGCCAGCGCATGGGCGCCTACACGCTCGAGCGCCCGCTCGGCGCGGGCGGCATGGGCAGCGTGTGGCTGGCGCGGCGCAGCGACGGCCGCTACGAGGGCGCGGTGGCCGTCAAGCTGCTCAACCTCGCGCTGCTCGGACACGGCGGCGCCGAGCGCTTCGCGCGCGAAGGCCAGGTGCTGGCGCGGCTCACGCATCCCCACATCGCCCGCCTGCTCGATGCCGGTGTCACCGCCACCGGCCAGCCCTACCTGGTGATCGAGCATGTCGAAGGCCTGGCCATCGACCGCTGGTGCGAGGCGCGCGCCATCGACATTCCCGGCCGCGTGCGGCTGGTGCTGGACGTGCTCGCGGCGGTCACCCACGCCCACAGCAAGCTGGTGCTGCACCGCGACCTGAAGCCGGCGAACATCCTCGTGAGCGAGGACGGCCAGGTCAAGCTGCTGGACTTCGGCATCGCCAAGCTGATGGACGACCAGGCGCAGGCCGCCGCACCCACCGCGCTCACCGAGCAGGCCGGGCGCGCCTTCACCCCCGACTTCGCAGCGCCCGAGCAGGTGCAAGGCGGCGACGTGACCACCGCCACCGACGTGTACGCGCTGGGCGTGCTGCTGTACCTGCTGCTGGGCGGCGTGCACCCCACGGCCAGGCCGACCGACACGCCGGTGGAGCGATTGCGCTCGGTGGTCGACACCGAGCCGCAACGCTTGTCCGACGCGGCCTCGCGCGGCGATGCCGCCGCGACACGCGCCAGCGCGCTGCGCGGCGACCTGGACAACATCTGCGCCAAGGCGCTGAAGAAGGCACCCGCCGAGCGCTACGCCACCGCCGACGCGCTGGCCGACGACCTGCGCCGCTACCTGGCCGACGAGCCGGTCAGCGCGCGCGCCGACTCGCTCGCCTACCGAGCCGCCAAGTTCGTGCGCCGCAACCGGCTCGCCGTGGGCGCGGCGGCGGTCACGCTGGGGGTGCTCGTCGCCGGCATCGTCGGCACGACCTGGCAGGCGATCGAGGCGCAGCGCCAGCGCGCCGAGGCGCTGCAGCAGCGCGACCGGGCGCAAGCGCTGCTCGCCCGCAACGAGGCCATCGCCGACTTCGTCGGCCTGATGTTCACCGACGCCCTGCCCACCGGCCAGGCCGCGGCCATCCAGCAGATGCTCGAGCGCAGCGAGCCCCTCATCGACAGCGCGTTCGCCGGCCAGCCGGCCCAGCAGGCCGAGGTGCTTCGCGTGCTGGCGTCGTACTACACGGCGCTCAGCCTGCCCAACAAGCAGCTCGAGCTGCTGACGCGGGCACGCGGCATCGTCGAGAAGGTGCCCGACCGCTCGCTGCGTGCGCGCCTCGACTGCGACCAGGCCGGCGCCGGCTCGCTGCTGGGCAAGATCGACGAGGCGACGCGCCTGCTCGACCGCTGGATCGCCGAGCCCGACATCGACGCCGGCGTCGCCGCCACCTGCCTGCAGACCCGCGCCCGCCTGGCGCAGAACGCCGCCGACGCGGCCGGCGCGCTGCGCCATGCGCAAGCCGCGCTGCAGCGCCTGCGCGACTCACCCACCACGCGCGCACCGCGCCTCGAAGCCACGCTGCTGGGCGACATCGGCTTCGCGCAGCACCTGGCCGGCCGCAACGCCGAGGCCGATCGCTCCTACCAGTCGGCGCTCGACCGCCTGCGCGAGCTCGGCCGCGCCGACAGCTTCGACGCCCATCGCATGTCGGTCGACCGCGGCGTGATCCTCTACTCGATGAGCGACTACCGGGGCGGGCTCGCGCTGTTCGAGCAGGAGCTGCAGGCCGCGCAGCGCCAGGGCGGCTCGGTGCTGCCGCCGGGCATCGTGGCCAACCGCGCCTTCGGGCTGGAGCAGCTCGGGCGCTACGACGACGCGCTGGCCGGCTACGCGCTCACGCTCGACGCGTCGCAGCGCAACGGCTTCGTCGGCGGCCAGGCCTATGCGCTGGTGGGCCGTGCCTCGGTGCTGACGGCGCTGGGGCGCATCGAGCCGGCGCAGGCCAGCCTCGACGAGGCCAGCGCCCTGCTCCAGGCCTTGCCGCCGGCGCACTCGGCGCGCGTGCGGCACAGCCTGGTCCAGGGGCGCATCGATGCGGCGCGCGGCGACGCCGCCGGCGCCGCGACGCGCTTCGGCACGGTGATCGAGCTGCTGGCGGCGCAGAAGGCGGCCACGCCGCCGCTGGTCCAGGCGCACCGGCTGCGCGCCGAGGCCGCGCTGCTGCGCGGCGACGCGCCCCAGGCGCTGGCCGATGCGAGCAAGGCGCTCGCGCTCGCGCGCAGCCTGCAGGGCACCAACCCGCACTCCGACCTGACCGGCCTCGCCTCGCTGACGCTGGGTCGCGCGCTGCGCAAGGGTGACGAGCTCGCGCGCACGCGCGAGGCGCTGTCGACGGCGCAGGCCGAGCTCAGCGCGACGCTGGGCGCGGACCATCCCGACACCCGTGCGGCGAGCGAGCTGCTCGCCGCGCTGCCTCAATCGAAGTAGCTGGCGATCGCGGCGTGGCTCACGTCCACGTCCTGGCGATAGTCGTGCAGCGCGGCCGAGCCCGACGGCCGGGCCGCGGGTTCGCGCGCTGCCGTCGCGGCGGCGCGCGCGGGCGCCGGGGCGGGCTCGGCGAGCACCGGCTGCGATGGCGCCTGCTGCAAGTGACCGGCCGCCACCGCATCGGCCAGCTGGCCGTCGCCGCAGCCCAGGATCACCAGGCAGGCCACGGCGCCGATCGCATAGGCGGCAGTGTGTAGATTCGACAAACGGTGCGGGTGCATGAGGGCTCCTTCGCCAGCGGCCTCGCCGCCTACATCTCCACTATCGAAAAGCGCGACCCAAAGCGGACACGTCTCCCTAGTTGTGTAGCCCGGGTGCAACCCGGGTTTGCACCGGGCGACCTGCCTCAGTCGCTCACACGCTGCCAGTTGTGGCGCTGACTGTCGCTCGCGTGAAAGCTCCCGCCGAACAGCGACGTCCCGCGCCGCACGAACAGCAAGGCGATGCGCGCCGCCTGCGGATGGCCGCCGTCGGCGAGCTCGGACAGCTCGATGAAGGCGGTGTGCCAGCAGCCTTCCTGCATGAAGCGCACCGCGTCGTCGAAGCGCTGCGCGCGCTCGTCGGCGTGGCCGTGGGCCGGCGCTTGCGGCGCGGCGATCCGCAGGCCGTTCATCGCACCGCTGATCGAGGACATGGGCTGGCTGCTCATCGGGGGCTCCTTGCGCTGTCAGTCCGCTGGGTTGCGCCGACATGCCGATCGGTTCAAGCTGAATCCACCGCTCATCCCTGACCGAGGCCCTTCGATGTTCATCTCCGCACCGCCCGACTCCGAAGCCACCGCCCGTGTCTACCAGTCCAGCTTCGACAGCCAGGGCTTCATCATGAACCTCACCCGGATCTGGGCCTGGCGGCCGGATGTCTTCGACGGCTTCGCCGCCTTGCGGGCCCAGCTCATGGGCAGCTCGTCGCTCAGCAAGCGTGAGTTCGCGGTGCTGGTGTGCGCCATGGCCGCGGCGCTCGGCGACTCGTACTGCGCGCTGGCCTGGGGCAAGACGCTGGCGGGCGCGTCGGATCCACCCTCGGCCGCCGCGGTGCTGCAAGGCGTGAACGCGGCGGACCTGAGCGCCCGCGAGCAGGCCCTGTCGGCCTGGGCTCGCAAGGTCGTGACGCAGCCCAACGAGACCACCGCGGCCGACGTCGCGCGGCTTCGCGACGCCGGCCTGGGCGACAAGGAGATCGCCGAGGCGACCCTGTTCGTGGCGTTCCGGCTGGCGTTCTCGACCGTCAACGATGCGCTCGGTGCACAACCCGACTGGCAGCTCGCCGCCTCGGCGCCGGCCGAAGTGGTGGCGGCGGTGCGCTTCGGGCGTCCGAGCGCAGCCCAGGCGGCGTAGTCCTCAGCCGGCTGTGTCGACCGCGAGGTACCATCTTCCGGCAAGGAGGCTGCCATGGCATCGATCCGAATTTCCCTCCTGCAGCAGGTGCTGCGCCTCGTGCTGGGCGCCGCCATCGCGGCGCTGGTGTCCCTGCCCGCATCCGCCCACCACGGATGGGCCTGGGCCGAAGAAGCCAACTCCGAACTGAGCGGCCTGATCACCGCGGTCAAGCTCGGCAATCCCCACGGCGAGCTCAAGCTCGACGCGAACGGCGAGACCTGGATCGTCGAGGTCGGCCAGCCTTGGCGCAACGAGCGCGCCGGCCTGAAGGACGAGATGCTCGTCAAGGGCGTCAAGCTCAAGGTGGTCGGACACCGTCACGCCGATCCGGCGAAGAAGGTGTTCAAGGCCGAGCGCGTCTTCATCGACGGCAGGAAGTTCGACCTGTACCCCGACCGCGACTGAGCCCGCGTGCCGATGTCCCTGGAGACGCTGGCCGCCGCGCTGCACGCCAGCGAGCTGGCGCACACGCTGCGGGCGTCGATCTGGCTCTACCCGCTCATCAACACCGGCCACGTGATCGGGATCGGCCTGCTGTTCGGCGCCATCGTGCCGCTGGACCTGCGCCTGCTGGGCTGCTGGTCCGGCGTGCCGCTGGATCACCTGCCGCGCGCCCTGCTGCCGGTGACCATCGCCGGCCTGCTGCTCGCCCTGGGTACCGGCTCGCTGCTCTTCGCGACGCGGCCGCTCGACTACATCGTGGAGCCGCTGTTCGCCATCAAGATGGCGCTGCTGTGCGCGGCGCTGATCAACGCGCTGGTGCTGCGACTGTCGCCGCAATGGCGCTGGGCGCGCGTGAGCGCAGGCGGCACGGTGCCGCCGTCATGGCGCGTCGCGGCCCTGGCGTCGCTGCTGCTGTGGATCGGCGTCATCACGGCCGGACGCTTGATCGGGTATCGGTGAGGGTGCATCCGGGCGTCCCGGGTTGCACCCGGGCTACGTCATCACCGGCCGGATGCTTGGTCGGCAATCGGTGAGGGTGCATCCGTAACCCGGGTGCAACCCGGGAGCTGCGTCGGCGGCCGGGTGTCCCGGGTTGCACCCGGGCTACGACTACGACACGCACTCACGGATCCAGGGCACTGTTTGACGCACCATCCTCAGCGCGGCGCCACGATCACGTGCGCCTGGATCTTCGCGTCGACCGGCCCGTCGCCAAACCGCTGCGCAATGTTGGCGATGCAGGCCGATGTGGCGGCGACCAACCCTCCCGGCGACCGCGCCTCGATCTCGTTGCGCAAGGGCGTGCCCTGGCAGTAGGCAATCGCCGGCACGCGGGCCGACGCCGCTCGGCTGCGCGCAGCCACTGTCTCGATGCGCGGTGCGGTGAATCCCGCTTCCGCCAGGTCGCGGGCGATCAGCGACCGATCGAAGTAGCCATGCGGCGTGCGCACCATGAAGCGCGGCGGGTCCGCGGGGAACAGCGTGGCGAGCGTGGCCGTCACCATGTCGGCGAATTCGTTCTCCTCGATGCGGTCCCAGGCATTGAACACGAGCGCGCCGCCGGGCCGCAGCACGCGGCGCACCTCGGCAAAGGCACGCACCTTCTCCGGGAAGAACATCACGCCGAACTGGCAGACCACGGCGTCGAAGCTCGCGTCGTCGAAGGGCAGCCGCATCGCGTCGGCCTGCTTCCACTGGACCGGCCGCGCCGTGCCGACCGCGGCGGCACGGTCCAGCATGGGCGGGTTCAGGTC
>DASUZE010000021.1:0-16030 GCA_036377015.1 Piscinibacter sp.
CCGGCGGCGGCTCGGCCTACCTGTACAAGGAATCGACCAACAGCTGGAGCACGCTGGCGACCGGCCTGAGCATGGGCCCGTACCACAACATCGCCATCTACAACCCGGTGCACAAGATCGTGCTGTTCGGCGGCGGCAACGACTCCGCGCAGCTGTACAAGCTCGACGCGACCGGCAAGGTCACGGCGATCGCCAACGCGCCGGCCCTCATCGGCATCCTGCAATCGGTGTTCACAGCCGACCCGGCCTCGGGCAAGTACCTGCTGTTCACCTCGGCCGGACTGGTCTACGAGTACGACGTCGCCACGAACAAGTGGGGCACGCTGCCCAACGCGAGCATTCCGATGTTCAATGCGAGCGGCAACCGCATCATGTGGCGCATCGCGATCCCCATCTCGACCTACGGCGTGATCGCCTTCCTGGCCGAAGGCGGCGACACCGACACGCGGGTCATGCTGTACCGCCACGCGAGCGGGCAAGCCATTCCGGTCGACACCACGCCGCCGGCCGCGCCGGCGCAGATCTCCGTCAAGTGATTCATCCGCGGCGCGGCGGCGCGGTCTCGGAAGTGCAGCTCTCATGTCCAAAGAATTCGCTGATCGCGCTGTCCGCCTGAGCGGCGACAGCCGCCGCTCGCTGCGCATCGCAGCGGCATTGTTCGGTTCGCTGGTGGTCGTCGCGTGCGGAGGTGGCGGCTCGTCCGACAGCGCCGCGCCGCCGGCCGCCGGAACGCCCCCGGCCCCGACGCCGGCGCCGGCCCCCACTCCCGCGCCGGCACCAGCACCCTCGCCAGCACCCGCGCCCTCGCCGGCACCGTCGCCTGCGCCTTCGCCGGCCCCCACGCCTTCGCCGGCACCGGCCCCCACGCTGCCGCCGCCTCCTCCGCCTGCCCCGGTGCCCGCCGGCAGCCTGCGGCTGGACGTTGCCAGCAGCCAGGGCGGCACGCTCCTGCCGTTCACGGCAGGCCAGGCGCTGGTCCAGGGACAGGTGCCTTCCGGCTCGACGGTGGCTGCCGACATTCCCAACTTCCAGTTCGTCGTGAAGAACCGCTGGCCCGACGGCAGCGCCAAGTTCGCGATCATGTCCGGCCGCACCGACCTCACGGCCAACGTCTGGAAGACCATCGGCCTGAGCGTCACGACCACCGCTGCCACCGGCACGGCCCTGAGCACCGCCGACCTCGCGGCGACGGGCGTCACCGCCAGCATCCAGTACGGCTCCTTCGGCACCGCCACCTGGAACGCCGGCGACTGGGCGTCGCCGGCCCAGACCGTGGTGAGCGGGCCCGAGATGTCGGCCTTCACCTATCGCAAGCCCATCGGCAGCGACGCGCATCTCGTCGCCTGGCTGGAGGTGCGCACGTACAAGGGCGGCCGCGTCGAGGTCATGCCCTGGATCGAGAACGGCTACCTGCGTGTGGCCAGTCCCACGGCCAAGACCGGCACCGCCACCTTCACCCTGGGCGGCACGCAGCGCTTCTCGCAGTCGCTGGCGCTCATGAATCACCAGCGCGCGGTGCTGGCCAGCGGCACCACGCTGACCCACTGGTACGGCGGCGCCGATCCGCAAGTCACGCCGCGGCACAACACCGGCTACCTGATGCTGACCAAGCTGGTGCCCAACTACTTCGGCGTGACCAGCTCCGGCAGCACCGTGTTCAGCAGCCTGGCCAGCAGCTACACCCCGCTGGCGCAGGCCAACTACGAGACCGACATGAGCGCCACCGGCTACGCGCCGGGCATCGGCCTGCTGCCGTTGTGGGACGTGGTCTACCTCAGCTCGGGCGGCGACCCGCGCGCGCTGCGCGCCGTGATGATCAACGCCTACGCGGCCGGCCGCTACGGCACCCACTTCCGCGACGAGACCACCAACCGTCCGCTGCTGTTCTCCAGCTACCCCAACCTGGTGATGGGCGACGGCTCCAACGTCAACGCGGTGGGCGGCTCCGACACCGGCACCTACACCCCGAACGCGAGCGGCGGCTCGCCGCCGCTGTACGACTCGCCGCACCACCCGTCGATGGGCTACATGGCCTACCTGGTGACGGGCTGGAACTACTTCCTCGAAGAGAACCAGCTGCTGGCCACGGCCAACTACCTCAAGCTCAGCAGCGGCGTGCGCAAGCAGGCCAAGGGCATCTTCGAGAGCTCCTCGGGCACCAACATCCCGCGCGGCGCCGCCTGGGGCATCCGCTCGCTGTCGCAAGCGGCCACCATCACGCCCGACGCCGACACCGCGCTGCGCAACGAGCTCACCAACAGCCTGACCGAGAACGTCAGCTACTACCACGGCCGCTACGTCGCCATCTCGAACAACCCGCTGGGCCTGGTCGAGCCCTGGGACCACATGAACGACAACACCACGGCCAATCCGTGGCAGGCGCACATCTGGCAGGACGACTTCGTCACGCAGAGCTTCGGCTACCTGAAGGACCTGCAGGTGACGAGCAGCTCGGTGGCGACCAAGTTCGACCAGTTCCTGGCCTGGAAGTACAAGGCGATCGTCGATCGCCTCGGGCCCGGAACGGCCGGCACCTTCAACTACCGCTACGCCGCGGCCTACACGATGTACTTCGCGCCGCGCAACGACGCCAACTGGAACACCGGCGTCGGCCCCTGGTACGCGAACTGGGGCGCCGCGGCGGTGGCCCAGAGCATTCCGGTGGCCAACGGCCAGACCTCGCTGCAAGGCTCGTCCGGTTCCGACCCGGGCGGCATGCAGATCGGCTATTGGGGCAACATGCACCCGGCCATCGCCTACGCCGTCGACCATGGCGCGAGCGGCGCCAACGAAGCCTGGGACCGCCTGACCGGCGCCTCGAACTACGCGCCGAACAAGGCCAACTTCAACGACCTGCCGATCTGGGGCGTGAAGCCACGCACCCGCAACTAGGTCATTTGGCCGCAGCGGCGCCGGCAGACACCGGTGCCGCCCGCGCCTCCTCGTCGACGGCCCTGAAGATGCGCAGGAGCATCTCGACCCGCTGGTCCCAGGTGTTCTCCTCGGCATGGCGGCGGATCGCGTCGCGGTCCCACGTCATGGACAGTGCCCGTGCGATGGCGTCCTGGAGCGCGGCGGGCTCGCCGAAGGGCACGAGGATGCCGAGGTCGCCGCGGCAGACCACCTCGGCATTGCCGCCCACGAGCGTGCTGACCACCGGCAGACGGCAGGCCATCGCCTCGAGGAACACATTCGCCCAGCCCTCGTAGCTGGTGGCCAGGACGAACAGGTCGGACGCTGACAAGGGCACGCGCAGGCCGTCGGGAGGCAGCGGCCCGAGAAAGCGCACATGCGACTGAAGGCCCAGTGCATCGACTTGCTGACGCAGCCGCTCGGTCCAGTCGCCCTCGGGGCTGGGCCCGCCGACGATCAGCAGCAGCAGCTTCGGGTGCGCCTTGACCAGAGCAGGCAGGCACTCGATCACGCGGTGGAAGCCCTTGCGCTCGCCGATGCCGCCCACCGACACCAGCACCTGCGCGTCGTCCGGAATGCCCAGGCTGCGGCGCGCGCCGTCGCGCGGCACGGGGTAGAACTTGTCGAGGTCGATGCCGTTGCCCACGAAGATCGCCTGCTCGGGCGCCGCACCGAGCCCCATCGCCACATCGCGCAGCGACGACGACACCGAGATCACGCGGTGGGCGCCGCGCAGCGCGCGTTGCATGCGCTCGCGCAACGGCGGCTGGCGGCTCAGGCGCTCCTCCTTGCCGCGCACCGTGATCAGGTAGGGCAGCTTCAGCCACTTCGCGAGCAGGTGGCCGGCGTAGCCGTCGGGATAGCCGAAGTGCACGTCGAGGATGTCGGCGCGACCTTCGCGCTTCAGGCGCCCGAGCAGTCCGCGCACCGCGAGCGCGATGGCGAAGGCGTCGAACTGCCGGCCCACGCCGGGCAGTGCGAAGAAGCGCGGGCGATGCACCTCGATGCCATCCATCTGCTCGAAGCGCGCACGCTCCGGCCGGTAGTTCGGACGGAAGCGGCGCACCAGCGACAGCAGCGGGAACCAGGGCTGCGGCGAGATCACCGTGACCGGCAGGTGGCGCGCGACGCGGAACATGCGCTCCTTGATGAAGATTCCGGCCACCGGCTCGGGGGCCGAGGGGAACAGCGTGCTCAGCACGGCCAGGGCGGGTCGTTGATTCAGGGGGGGCATGGGCATCGAGGGGGTCAGAACGCTGGCGAATCGGTCACAGGACCCGGACAATCCGGGATCGGGTCTGGAGGAACTTCATTTGAATTGGCTGACGCAGCGCTTCGAGCTGTCTCGGGGCGGCAGTGGACATGACATCCGCGCCATGGAGGGCCTGCGCGGCTTTGCGGTGTTCCTGGTGTTTCTCGTCCACTACGTGACGCTGGTCGCGCCCTGGGTGCCGGCCTCGTCGGCGCTGCGCGGATTCTCCGGCGCCTTGCACGCCATGGGCAACACCGGCGTCGACCTGTTCTTCGTTCTGAGCGGCTACCTGATCTATGGCTCGCTCATCAGCCGCGACCAGCCCTTCCTGCGCTTCATGTCGAGGCGGGTCGAGCGCATCTACCCGGCCTTCCTGGTCGTCTTCGTGATCTACGTCGGCCTGTCCTTCGCCTTCACCGCCGATCGCAAGATCCCGGCGGCGCTGGGGCCGGGCCTGGCGTACCTGGTCGAGAACCTGCTGCTGCTGCCGGGGCTGTTCCCCATCGAGCCGCTCATCACGGTGGCCTGGTCGCTCAGCTACGAGATGCTCTATTACCTCGCGATCCCGCTGGTGATCGTGGCGCTGGGCCTGCGCAAGCGCACCCCGCAGTGGCGCGTCGGCCTGTTCGCCGCCGCCGCCGTGGCGCTGGCGCTGGCCGGCGCGCTCTACGGCGGGCATGTCCGGCTCATCATGTTCATCTCGGGCATCCTCCTGTTCGAGGCCGTCACCCAAGGCCGCCCGCGGGCGCCGGGCAGCGGCGTGGGCCTGGCCGCGCTGGTCGCCGGACTGCTGTGCCAGCTGCTGCCGACCAGCGGCTCCGCCGGGTTCACGCTGAAGATCAGCGTCCTCTTCTTCTGCTTCCTGCTGCTCACCTGGACCTGCCTGTCCAGGCCCACCGGCTGGCTGCCGCGCGCCTTCTCGTGGCGGCCGGTGCGCTGGCTGGGCAACATGAGCTACTCGTACTACCTCATCCACGGGCTCACGCTGAAGGCCGGCTTCCTGGTGCTCGGCGCGATGCTGCCGGCGTCGCCGCGCGGACCGGTTTTCTTCTGGGCCCTGATGGCCGCGATGTTCGTCCTCACGCTGGTGCCGTCGGCCATCCTGTTCCTCACGATCGAGCGCCCGTTCTCGCTGGTGCCCCGTCGTTTGCAGCGCCGCCTGCCGGCGAGCGCGGTGGGCAGCGGCCAGAGCGGCTGAGTCAAGCCGCGTTCGGCGCGCCGAACACCCGCGCGTGGTGGCGGGCTGGAACGCCTTGCAGCAGCTCGCGCGCGAAGCGCTCGTGCAGCCGGTAGCCGGCATCGACGTCCTGCCCGAGCGAGGACACCCGCACCAGCATGCCGTCGCGCACTTCGCCGCGCAGCCCGCTGGCGAGCTGGCGCCAGCGGAACGAGCTGCCATCGCCCACCACCTCGTCGCCGAGCACCGTCCAGTAGGTGACGGCTTCGGAGCGCCCGACCATCACGGCGTGCAGCTGCGTGGCGGGCAGCGTGTGGGCGCCGACGGCGATCGTCGTCTTGCGCGTCGGTCCGACCCGAAAGCCGCTGGACGCATAGCAGATCTCCGGCCGGTGCACCTGCAGGGCCGGCGACTGCTCGCTGCCGTAGGCCACGCACAGCATGATCCGCTCGCCCTGCGGATTCAGGTAGGCGCGCTGCAGCACCTGGTCGTAGAAGCCGTAGACCTTGCCTTGATCGTCGGGCGGCTGGACGAAGGCCTGCGCCGTGTCGTCGGCGCGCCAGTCGCCGAACTGGCGCAGGAAGATGTCGGCCAGCGGCTGCTTGGCGCGTGCGTCGTCGCGACGACGCGGGCGGGCCGCTTCGGCCAGCACCACGCTGGTCGCGAGCGTCGCCGCGAACACGATCGCCTTGCGGCGGTTGGGCATCGCGCTCATCGCGAGTACCTCGGCGGGAGCACGCTGGTGAGCGCCCGATCGACCGCCATGATGAGCAGCAGCGCCGCGAGGAACAGCACCAGCCCGGCGAAGCCGTGGAAGAAGCCGCGGCCGACGTCGTCGCCCAGGTGGTAGGTGACGAGCGCGAGCACGGTCACGCGAATCACGTTGGCGCAGAACGACACCGGCACGATCAGCAGCGCGAGCAGCGTGTTGCGCAGCGGCGAGCGCCAGCCCTTGAGGTTGATGTAGACCAGGCCCAGCGCCTCGAGGGTGAACATGGTCTGCAGGCCGGCGCACGCGGTCGACACCAGCAGCTCGTACTGCCCGATGGTGATCACCACGCCCGAGCGGCCCATCGGGTAGCCGGCCCAGAACAGCAGCTGCGTGGTGACGGCCGACACGCCGGCCTTCAGCGGACCGGTGACCGCCATCACCAGGGTGTAGGGCAGGGGAATGACGAACAGCAGGAAGAACAGCGGAAACCACACCGTGCGCAGCGCCGCCCAGCCCTTGTAGCCCACCATCAGCGCGGCCAGCACCACCAGCTGCGACAGCAGCTCGACGCGCAGGAACTGCTGGCTGCGTCCCAAGACGTACATCAGCGCGCCGGTCGCGAGCAAGGCGATCGCCGCACCGTGGCGCGGCGCGTCGGGCAGGGCGGCGAGGTCGCCGCGGTGGCGCCAGAACAGCCACGCCGCGATCACCAGGACCAGCAGCTCGTGGCCCTGGGCATCGGCGGCCGTCCGGCCGACGGTGAAGTCCCACCAGGTCGGGCCATAGGCCAGCGCCAGCGCGCCCACCACCAGCGCGAGCCACAGCCGGTCGCCGCGAGTGCCGGCGGGTGTGGCGGCGGTGGTCACGCCGTTCATGGATGCATCAGCGCGCGGCCGACGCGCCGGCAGCCGGCGCGGAAGCGGCCTGGGCGAACTTGCCCTTGTATTCGATGCGTGCGCCATCGCGCAGCGCCTTCAGCGCCTGGTGCGCCGCCTGGCTCTTGCGCTCGTTCGTGAGGTAGGCCTGGATCGCCGGACGCGCGGCGTCGCGGCTGAGCGGCGCGGCGGTCGACGAGACCATGGTCAGCACGCGTGCGCCGCCCGGCTGGGGCACCATGAGCGACTGCCCGTCGCGCAGCTCGGACAGCCGGCCGAGCAGGGCCAGCGGAACGTCCTCCGGCGACACCGTGAGCTGGCGGCTGCTGAACTTCAGCCTGGCCTCGCGCAGCATGTCGGCGGCGCGCGCCGCATCGGGCGCGGCCTCGACCTTGGGTTGCAGCGCGACCAGCTCTTCCGGCGCGCCCTGGACCGCGATCTCCTGCAGCGCGTAGAAGCGCCGCTGGCTGAACAGCGCGGGCTGGCCGTCGTAGTAGCGATCGATCTCGTCGCTGGACGGCAGCTGCGCCTTCTCGGCCACGGCGTCCTGGTAGGCCTTGGCAAGAATGTCGCGCTTGGCCGCTTCGATGGCCTGGACGACGCGCGGGTCCTTGTCCAGGCCCTGGCCGCGCGCGCCCTGTGCGGCGAGCTCCTGGTCGACCATGCCGTCGAGCACGCGGCGCGCCAGCGCATCGGCACGCTCGGGCGTCGGGGCGGGCTGGCGCTGCAGCACGTGCTGCAGCTGCGACAGCGAGATCTCGGTGTCGTTGACCTTGGCGGCCACCTGGGTGGAGTCGCCGCCGACGCGGCTGCATCCGGGCAGCGCGGTCACGGCGAGAGCGGCAAGCAGGAGGGCCGGAAAGCGAAGACGGCGTCGGGTGTGCATGGCTGGCGTTGAGGTGCGTCGAGCCGGTCGGCTGTGCACGGGACTGCGAAGGTGCGCGAGTATCACGCAGCGGCGCCGGGGCGGCGCTGCCGCGGGCGCCGCGGCCTCATGCCATCGGGGCAAGCGTGGCAAAGCGCACAAGGGCTCGCCACGCCGGGGGCCTGGAAGCTGCAGACGCGGGCCGCCGTTGCAGCGCCCGCGTCGCGGCCCTCACGACTTGCGTCGCGCGCCCCACACCACCGCGGCCAGGCCCAGCGCCAGCATGGCCAGCGACTCGGGTTCCGGCACCGGCGTCACGACGCCGCTGGTGGTCAGCATGCCGCCGTAGCCGACGCCGAAGTCGATGCTGCCCCTGCCGGTGTCGATCACGTTGCCCGCGACCTGCAGCACGTAGTTGCCGGAGCTCAGGCCGCCGAAGGTCCAGCTCTGCGAGAACAGGTCGTTGACCTGGCTCAGCAGCGTGCCGCCGGACAAGGTGACCGCGGTGAGGTCGATGTTGAGTCGCTGCGACCAGTCCCACTCCACCGTGGTGGTCGTGGCGCTGCTGGGCGCCTGGCTCAGCGTGAAGGTGTAGCAGTCGGCGAAGGACTGGGTCGAGCCGAAGTTGTTGCCGAAGAAGGCGATGCTGGAAGGTCCCAGGGTCCCGAGGGAGAACGTGCTGGTGCACGACGCGGCCATGGCGGGCGCCGATGCACACAGTGCGAGGGCCAGGGCGAGGGTCTTCAGTTTCATGGGGACTCCCGTAAAAAGGCTTGTGGATGTCTCTGTCACAAAATGTGCCACAGCGCCTCTTGAAATCGCCAGAGCCTCCGACCCCCGGTTCAAGGGGAAATCGAACCCCGCACCCCTTGGGTGAGTGCCCGACTCGCCGATGCCTTACGGGGTTTCCCTCAGTGAGCGCGGGTGCAGGCGCGAAAGTCTTCGAACGCGCCATACGCCGGCGTGGCCGGACGCGTGCTGCCGCACAGGTCGGCCGCAGTGGCGGCGACGCGCCGGCGCGGCGGCGTGCCGCTCCAGCTCAGGTCGAGGCCACCGGCATCGTGGTACAGGCCGCGCAGCGGATGACGACCGACGTAGAGCCAGGCGACATCGGTCTCGAGGTTGTCGCGCTCGTGCAGCAGCGCGCCGTCTCGACTGCGGATCGCGCCGTCCACCAGGTTGCCCTCGGCCTCGGCGCTGCTCTCGGGAAAGCGAACCGACACGCCGGCGGTGTCGAGCAGCGTGTTGTGCACGATGCGGCTGGTGGCGGCGCGGTTGAGGTAGATGCCGTCGTCGGAGCACGACGCGATGAGGTTGGACTCGAGCACCGCGCCGTCCTGCTCGGTGATGCAGCGCTTGTCGCGGCAGTACTCGACCGCGGTGCCGCCGCCGCCCAGCGACAGGCCGACGCGCCACCCCGGCGAGCCGCGCAGCTGCACCTCGCACAGCACCACGTTGCGCTCGAAGCGGTTGTCCGATCCGCCGCCCTTCGCGAAGGCGCCGTAGCTCACGCGGTCGCCCTGGGCCTTGGCGAAGTCGGTGATGAGGTTGCCGCGGATCGTCCAGCGGCTGGCAGCGACCAGGTCGATGGGCGTGACCGGGTTCTCGGTCTCGCGCGGACGGCTGTTGGTGAGCGTGTTGTCCTCGATCAGGCCGTCGTCCGGGAAGCGGCGGTCCTGGCCGTTGACCTTCACGTGAGCGTTGAAGTCCGTCAGCGTGTTGCGGCGTGCGGTGAAGTGGTGGCCGCCGCCGACCACGTGGAAGGCGTGCTCGCATTCGCTGTGCTGGGCGCACGTCCCCCGGATGGTCAGGTTCTCGAAGGTCCAGTGCGGCGCCGACACGACGAAGCCGTCGCTCATCTGGAACTCCAGGACCACGGTGCCGGGCTGCGCGGCGCGCACGGTGATCGGCGCCTGGGCCGACCCGGGCTCGCGCGCCTCGATGCCGAGCGCAAAACGATACATGCCGGGCTCGAAGGTGATGACGTCGCCTGCGTGCGCGCGCGCGATGGCTTCGATCGCGTGCTCGGCCGATGCCACCGACACCACCTTGCCCACGACGGGCGCGTCGGACGCGGCGGCGATGTGCAGGCCGGCCGAGCGCGGCAGGCGCCACTCGCCGCGGTCGAGGTCGGTGAGCACGCGCGCGGCCCAGTCGCCGGTCGCGGCCAGCAGCGGATGGTGGTCGGCGGCGCGCTGGCGCAGGTAGGGTGCGAGCACGCGGGGCGGAACTTCGAGGGTCGTGGCGATCGCGGCAATCGCCGTCGCGGCGGCAAGCACGGCCAGCGCCAGCAGCGGCAACCAGAGGCTGCCGGCACGGGGATGGGTGGCCGCGCCACGGCGGCGGCTGCCGGTGGCACGCATCAGCCGCGTTCGGAGGCCGGTCGCGCCTCGGCCAGGGTGAGCGCCAGCACGCTCAGCAAGAGCATCAGGAAGGCCACGCGCGGCACGTCGAGGACGCTGCTCACCAGGCCGACCGTCCAGGCGCCGGCCAAGGCCGCGAGCACCCAGGCCGAGGCGGCGAGGCCGCGGCGTCTGGCCGACAGCAAGCCGGCCGCCGCCGACGCGAACAGGGATGCGAATATCGCCAAGCCGACCATGCCTTGCTCGATGAGCAGCTCGAGAGTGAGGTTGTCGATGTGCCAGGGCACGAAGTAGTGCTGCGCCGCGGGGAACCAGCGCGCAAGCCGATCCGAGAAGTCGGCGTTGCGCAGCAGGTTGGCCGAGCCGGTGTCACGCAGGACCAGATTGTCCAGCTCCACGACCGCGCCGGCATCGAGAACGCTGAGCGCGAACACCTTCATTCGTGGGGGCCGGCGCCCGTCTGCGGGGGGCGGGCCGTCGAGGACCAGCTCGGTGTGGCGCCAGCGCGTGCCGTCGGGCGAAAGGCGCTTGAAGCCGTGCTGGCAGCGCTCTTCGTAGAGCAGGTGGATCTCGCACACGCTCAGGTTGATCTGCACCGCGCGCTCGACGCGGGCGTCGAAGCTCGTGCGGTACGCGCCCGTTTGCGCGAACGGGATGCGCTGCGTGAGCGCATGCAGGCCGGCGAGGGCTTCGATGCGACGCGGTCCCTGAAGACGCAGGAAGCGCTCGCCGTCGCGGGTCACGACCTGCGCCGAGCCCGACAGCTCGTGCTCGGCCACCGCCGCGCTGTAGGCGGCCGGCAGCCGCCCGAGGCCTTTGCCGAAGGCCCAGTCCAGCGGGCCGTGCAGCAGCTCGACGCCGTGCTGCCAATGCGCCAGGCGGCTGCCGAAGTCCTGGGTGCTGTGCCGCATGCGCGCCAGCATGTAGGAGTCGGACCCGAGCACGGCGGCGGCCTCGAACAGCAGCACGGCGACCAGGCCGATGGCGGCCCGCCGCCGCCATGGCGGGGCCGCGAGCCGGCCGCGCGACAGCAGCCACGACACGATCAGCGAGACGGCCGCCGCCAGGTAGACGCCGCGCGAGAAGCTGGTCAGGCAGGCGTATTCCATGAGCAGGGCCAGCGCGGCGGCGAGCAGCCAGCGGACCGGCGTGGGCGCGGTCGCGACGGCCCACGCGACGAAGGGCACGGCCATCGCGAGGTAGGCGTCGATGGCCGCGCCGCCGAGGTGCATCTCCCAGAACATCGCCACGGTGCGATACGGCGCGGCGAAGTCGAACAGCCCCGGATGGCTGGCGCGCTCCCACAGAACTGCGGCGACGACGATGGCGCTGCCGGCCAGCATGCCGGCGCCCAGTCGCGCCAGGGTGCGCGTGGCCGACTGGCTCACCTCGTGACGCAGCAGCGGCCACAGCAGCAAGGCGGCGACCGCCGCCTTGGCGATGCGCACGGCGTTGAGCGGCCCGGTCTCGTCCTGGTACCAGTCCCACGCCGGCGGGCCGGCCGCGAGCAAGCCGCGAGCGAGCGACAGCGCGATCGCCGCGGCGCACAGCAGAAGCAGCACCGACTGCCGCGCGGGCGCCGGCGCCTGCGGTGGCTGGAGGCCCAGACGCATGTACCCGCCGGCCAGCGCGCCGACGACGACCAGGTCGAACTCGTCGACCACGATCCAGCCGGTCCATGGGGCGAAGTCCATCGCGGGCAAGACGGCCGGCAGGACGAACAGCCACAGCCCGTCGACGCGCGCCGCAGCGAGGGTCCACACGACGAAGACGACCACCGCGAGGCCGTGCCACACCGGGTGATGCGCCGCGACGAACACCCCGGCGCCGAAGGCGATCGACGCGCCCAGCCACCACGGCCAGCGCGTGCGAAGCGTGGGAAGAACCTGGGGAAGCGGGGGGCTCAGCACGGCGACGCCGCACGCCTGACCGCGCGCTGCAGTGAGTGGGCGTCGTGCATCCCTTCATTCTAGGGGTCGTGCCATCGGCGGAAGGCTTGCGGCCGCGGCCTGCGCAAAGTTGCCGCGAGCCGCTTGGCATACTCCGACCCCCATGTACGAAACCCGCTTCGGGATCAGCGGGCCGCCCTTCCAGCTCAGCCCCGATCCCAACTTCTACTTCGACAGCCGCGGTCACCACCGCGCGCTGGCAGAGCTGCGGCGTGGCCTGAGCGAAGAGACCGGCTTCATCGTCGTCAGCGGCGAGATCGGCGCCGGCAAGACCACCCTCGTGCGCACCCTGCTCGGCGAGCTCGATCCGAGCCTGCTCGCGGTCGCCCACGTGGTGAGCACGCAGCTCGATGCGGCCGAGCTGCTGAGCGCGGCGCTGATCGGCTTCGGCGTTCCGGCCAACGACGCCACGCCGGAGCAGCTCGCCTCCAAGCTGCTGCGCTTCCTGGTCAAGGTCGACAAGGAAGCACGCCGGGCGGTCCTCATCATCGACGAGGCGCAGAACCTGCATCGCGAGGCCTTCGACCAGCTGGTGGCGATCGCCACCCGGCGCGGACCGCGGCGCCTGCCGTTCCAGGTCTGCCTGGTCGGACAGCCCGAGCTGCGATCGATGATCGAGACCGAGGACCTGCATGGCCTGCGCTCGCTGGTCAGCGTGTCCTGCCACCTGGGGCCCATCGATCGCGAGGAGACCGGTGCCTACATCGAGCACCGGCTCGGCAAGGTGGGCTGGACCGGCACGCCGCGCTTCGAGCCGGGCGCCTTCGACGAGATCCATCGCTGGACCCAAGGCATCCCGCGCCGCATCAACCTGCTGTGCAACCGGCTCATGCTGTCGCGCTTCCTCGCGTCGGAAACGATCATCGACGTGGCGACCGTGACGGAGACCGCGCGCGACTTGCGCGCCGAGATCGGCGAGCCGGGCGGCGAGCCACCGGCGGCGCAGGTGGACGACCAGACGGTGTCGGCCGCGTCGGCTGCCCCGCTCATCCGTGCGCCCCGGCTGCAGACGCCGCTGGTCGCACCGATGGAGCCCGGCCCGCTGCTGTGCGTGGTCGCCGGGCATGGCGACCACATCAAGGCGGCGGCGCTGATGCGTGCCTTCGCGGCGCGTGCGGACCTGCCGGCGGCCAAGCTGGTGCGCGTCCACAACAACGATGCGCTCGAGCTGAGCCGCGCCCTGTTCGCCGGCCTCGACGTGAACAAGGGCCTGATCAGCCTGGGCATCGCCGAGAGCGCGCCCGACCAGCAGGCCATCGAGCTGATGAAGGTGTTCGAGTTCGTCGTCGACCATGTGCTGCCCAAGGCGGTCATCGTGTTCGACGGCACCGAGTCGGCGCTGGCCTGCGCGCGCGTCGCCCACGACAAGCAGATTCCCATCGTGCACATCGGCGCCGGCCTGCGTGCGGGCGACGGTGCGGCCGCCGTCCCGTCGACGCGCCGGCCCACCGACGAGCTGGCCGACCTGCTCTACACCACCGACGCGCTGGCCAGCGAGACGCTGACGCACGAGGGCATCGAGCCCGAGCGCGTGCATTGCGTCGGCAACCTGCTGATGGACGCGATGCAGATCGCGATGCGCTCGGTGGGGAGCGCAACGCTGAGCCGGCCCGGTGCGAACCCGGCCGAGCCCTTCCTGTCCGACCGCAACGGCTATGCCCTCGTGGTGCTCAAGCAGACGGTGAACATCGGCGACCGCCATTCGCTGGTGGAGCTGCTGTCCATCCTGCGGGACATCAGCCGCGACATTCCGCTGCTGTGGCCGATGCACGCGCGCATCGAGGGCCAGCTCAAGAAGTTCCGCCTCGACGTCAGCGGCGAACGCATCGTGCGCCTGCCGGCGCAGAGCTATCCCGACTACGTGTCGCTGATGCGCGGGGCGACTTGCGTCCTCACGGATTCATGGAACACGCAGGAAGAGGCAACCGCGCTGGGGGTGCCCTGCCTCACGCTGGGGGCGTTTCCGGAGCGCGCCATCACGGTGTCGATCGGCTCGAACGTGCCGGTCGGCAAGAACCGCACGCTCGCCACGCGCGCGGTCTGGGAGTGCATCTTCAACGGGGGCAAGCGCGGTCGCGTGCCCGAGCTGTGGGACGGCAAGACGGCCACGCGCATCGCCGGCTACCTCGGCGCCTGGCTGCCGGTGACGCCTTCGGAGCACCACGAAGCGTCGTAGCAGTGCTGCATCGCGGCATGGGCCGCCAGCCAGGGGGGCGAACAAACCCGTGCCCGTCAAGCGCAACCACGTTTCTGGCGACTGCACTCGTAAGTAAGTGCTCCGAAAGCGTGAATGTTGCACACCTCAAAAAATGCCCCCCTCAGGTGCGGGATTCACTCAAAAGGGCCGCTGCGTAGACTGCGGGCTCCGAGGGGAATACAGCGTTTCGACGCAATTCTTACGCTTTCGCAAGTCCGCGCGCTCTCGCGGCAGCTTTCAAAAGGGGGGTCTGTGATGTTGAAGATCTTTAAGCATCACATCCCGATGTGGTCGCTGCTCGAGCTCGTCGCCGACAGCCTGCTGTGCTTCGTGGCCGTCCTGATGGCCGCTGCCCGTCTTCCGGGCGGCCCGTTCGATCCGCAGCGCCACGCCTTCCCGTCTCCCGATGTCCTGCTGTGGGCCGCTGGCTTCGCCGGCTTCATGGCGCTGCTGTATTCGTTCGTCGGCCTGTACCGCCAGGGCGCCATCCGCGTGAGCCTGCGTGCGCTGTTCGGTCGCGGCCTGGTCGCGCTGTCGATGGGCTCGTGCATCGCCTATGTCGCGCTGCAGGCCGAGGGCAACCGCGACTACGCGCTCCTGCTGCTGGTGTACTCGGTGCCGGTGATGGCCGTGGGCGTCATCGCCGTGCGCAGCGTGGGCTACCTGGCGCGCCGCGCCGCCGTCGGTGCGCGCCGCGTCCTGATCGTGGGCACCGGCCCCGAAGCGCAAAGCGTCGCCAGCGACCTGGCCCGCGACAGCGCCGCTCGCCACCTGCTGGTCGGCTTCTATCCGACGAGCGCCGACGCATCGGCCGCATCGCTGAACGGCATCCCCGCCCCGATCTTCCCGGAGGGCCTGTCGATCGACGACGTGGTCCAGAAGCACCGCGTCGACGAAGTGATCGTGGCCGTGCGCGAGCAGCGCGGCGGCGGCGTCCCGATGGACCAGTTGCTGGCGTGCCGCATCCGCGGCATCCCGGTGCTCGACCTGGCCGGCTTCTTCGAGCGCGCCAAGGGCGAGGTGCCCACCGACAGCCTGAAGGCGAGCTGGCTGGTCTACGGCCACGGCTTCGTCCAGGACGGCGTGCGCACCGCGGTCAAGCGCGCCTTCGACCTGGTGATGTCGTCGGTGCTGTTGCTGATCGCCTCGCCGCTGATGCTGCTCGCCGCCCTGGCGATCAAGCTCGACAGCCGCGGCCCGATCATCTATCGCCAGGAGCGGGTCGGCCTCGGCGGCCGGACCTTCATGTGCCTGAAGTTCCGCAGCATGAGCGTCGATGCCGAGAAGGACGGCGTCGCCCGCTGGGCCACCAAGAACGACTCGCGCGTGACCCGCGTCGGTGCCTTCATCCGCAAGTGCCGCATCGACGAGCTGCCGCAGCTGATCAGCGTGCTGCGCGGCGAGATGAGCCTGGTCGGGCCGCGTCCGGAGCGTCCGTCCTTCGTGCAGCAGCTGCAGTCGGAGATCCCGTTCTACGACATCCGCCACAGCGTGAAGCCGGGCGTGACGGGCTGGGCGCAGGTGCGCTACAGCTATGGCGCGTCGGTCGAGGACGCACGCCGCAAGCACCAGTTCGACCTGTACTACGTGAAGAACCATTCGCTGTTCCTGGACCTGCTGGTGCTGGTCGAGACGGTCAGCGTGGTGCTGTTCCGCGAGGGCGCGCAGTAAGCGTGTTCCTCGCACCGGCCGACCTGCGTCGGCCGGACGACGCCGCCCCGAGCGGG